>JAPOZM010000067.1 GCA_026706075.1 Gemmatimonadaceae bacterium | reverse complement strand
TGTCGACCTCGGCGTACGAAGGGGTCTGGTCCCGGTGGATGCGGATGTTGCGGAAGGCTCGCCGCGAAGGAGCATCCATGCCGCCCCGCGGGTCCCGCCGCAACAGACTGTCGTCGTCGGCCTCGGTGACCACGGGCCGATACTGGAGCCCCGGCAGGACGGTCCCGGTCGGCAGGCCGTTGCCCTCCAGGGCGCCGAACGGATCGGACAGGCGGTCTTGCCAGGGATACACAAAGGTCGGGTTCAGGGCCGTGATCGGGTCCAGATTCGGCTCCGCCAGCGCGGGGCTTCTCTGCCGGGCGTTGAAGATCGACCGGCGGTCCGCCGGGATCAGCCGGGGCCGACGCACAGCCGATCCAACGGCGGGCCTCTTCCAGATCAGCACGCCCGGGTCTTGCGCAAACCGGTGCCAGCCCGTGAACTGCCCGAAACTGCCGACGGTCCGCAACTCCAGCGCGAAGTCCGAATCCTCGGCCCCGTCGACGAAGACGACATCCCCGAACCCCGCCCCGATCCGCGCGTTGAACGTCGTGCCGGTGATCGGCGCCGGCGTGGTCGTCCAGCCCAGATCCCGGCGGTAGATCGCGTTGTAGGGATTGGTGCAGGACCGATACTCGAAGATGTAGGTCGCGCTGGCCGTGGTTTCAGCGCGATACGGCGGCCCTTGGGCCCCGTTCTGCGTGGCGCCCCAGCCCACCAGACCGGCCCCGAGCGTCGTGGTGAAGCTCTCGCGGGTGTACGGATTCGTCCCGGTGAAGGTGTAAAACGAATGGTTCAGACCCAGCAGGTGGCCGATCTCGTGGACGTGAATGCCGATCCCCGTAAAGGCGTCCACCGTGTGGTTGTTGCCGCCCGTGCCCTGCCGCTCGGCGGCCACGTAGCGATACCCAACCTGGCGAGCGAGTTGCGGGTTGACCTCGGTAATCTGAAGGACCCGGGGATGGAGCGCCCGGTTGTTGGCCACCTCGGCTCCAGAATAGAGAAACAACACCTTGTGCCGCCGCCGGCGGTCCCGGTTGTAGCCGTTGTGGGGAATGTCGTAATCCGTCGTGCCCGGGTACCAGGCCCGCACCGAATCCTGCGCCGTGTCCCGGGCGTCGTCCCAATAGTCAGCCCTTGGGCCGCCAGCCTGCTCTCCGTAATAGCCCTTGGTCTCCGGCAGCTGGACCCAGCGGGGGTAACCGTCCTCGTCCTCCGGATTGATGATGCGCACGTGCAGCTCGAAGTCGCCGCCGGATACTTGGTGGAAGTAGTGCCGCAGGCTGCCGAACACCTCCGGCAGTCTCTGCGTCCGGTTGGCGACGTGAACCGTGTCCCCGACGAAAGGCGCGGGGCGGCGGGCGGTTTCCCCATTGACGGAGTAGTCGTAGCCGCCGCTGAACAGACGGCGGAAGTCTTCCAGCTGGTAGCTGGAAGTCCCCCGCACCAGGGCACCGTCGCGGTTGACCGTGTAGCCGTGCGGCAGGTCGTGGGTGTCGTAGTCACAAATGCGCCCGCTATTAGCGCGCCCGCGACGGTCGCAGGATAAGCTGTAGTTCGGCCAGACCCCTGTCGTGTCCTTGAAGGTGACCAGCACCACGTCCAGCGTGCACGGACTGGTCCAGCTGTTGCGAAGGTCGTAGACCGGCTGTTGGGCCGGCAGGGAGCCGGCCCAGACCAGCGTCAGCAGGACCGCCCTCGATGCCATGGCGCTCGGTCTCATCTCTCCTCCCCTTTGACTTGCCCCCAGGATGAGCTGGGCGCCGACGTGCGGCCGGTCCTCGCATCCTCATACTTCACCACTCGGCTGCCGGACTGGCCGCCCGCGCCCCCGCTCTGCTGCGGGGTCAAGGTGGCCTGAATAGGGTTCAGTACATTGATGAAGCTGGGAACGGAAGAGTGCTCGTGGTTGAGCGCTTCCTCGGCCCATGCGATCCCGTAGCCCGCCACGAAGCCGACTCCCCGCCATGCCGGCAGGAAATTTCCGTAGTCGTCGTGTCTGTAGCCATCGTGTCCGAAGAAAGAGAATCTGTATCGTTGCGTGACGCCCCAAGGACTCCACACGGACGTGACCCGGTTATCGTCTTCGGTTGTGGGGATGGTATAGCCGGTTCCTCTTCCACCGCTTCCATCGAAGCGGAAGAAGGTCTGCTCGCCGGTGCCGTCATGCTCCACCAGACTCGTCCCCTCCCAGCGCAGCTTCTTGCCCGCGAGGAAGTGCGGCGGCGCCGGCGGCCAGCCACCGGACGGCATTCCCGACAGCACGTAGTACGTCTTGCCACCAATCACCTCCGTCCGCTCCACCGTGATCGTGAATCGTCCGCCCCATGTGGCTTCGTAGGCAGGCCAGTTGCCCGGGATGAAGCGGTCGTCAAGCTCCTCAACGCCGTCCCCCTCGTTCAAGTACCACTCATGCCCGAAGGTCCACGAGTTGCCCACCGCCAGGGGCAGGTAGTCGCTGACCTCGTAGTCGGTGGCCGGCAAGGGGACCGGGCCGCTCCAGGCGATCAGGGCGGCCAGGGCTGCGGTCAGGTGGTGCCTGTGGGTGCGCATAGGATGTGCTCTCCTGCGTTGAGGTCGCCAGGCCGGTCAGGCCCGACCGCGGCGACAGGTCCGTGATCCCGTTCTCTCTGGGGTGCGCATGCGCCCCGAGTTGCAGCCGAGTCAGTCCGGTGGCGAACTCCAGCCCGGTCAGATGTTCACCTCGGCCTCAGCTCGGTCAGCTCGGCCCGCTCGGCCTCGAGGAGCGGCTCGACGGCCGACAGGCCCGTCAGGCTCATCCCAAGGGCCACCAGCACCACACGGCCATCCATGGTCCTCCGCCGTTGATCCGTTGGACAGGAGGCCCTCAAATGCACAACCGTTCCTGGACCGAGGCCGGAGTCTGGCGATCCTCCTGCTCGGAGGGGAGTGGGGCGGCTGCCCTTGGAGGAGGCCGCCATCGAGCGCCGCTGATTGTCGCCCCTTGGTGCTCACCATGTGGCGGCCCCGACGCCGTATTCGGTGGAACCAAGATAGGGAATCTTTTGTAAGATTTGTGTAAGATTTTCGGTCATAGATATGCTATTTTCATTTGAACCGGGGACTGCCGTGCCGTTTGTGCCAACCGGTTCCAGCCCCCGACGACGACCCGGAGCGTTCGACCGGGTTTCCACCTGGGGCGGTAGGAGGAGGGATCTACCATTGAAGACAGACCCGAAGCAGCAACAGGAGAGCGAGGCTCAGCGCGATCTCGTTGCCCGGTTGAGCGCGGCGATTCTGCGCATCAACGCCAGTCTCGAGCCCGATACGGTCCTGCGCGAGGTCCTGGACAGCGCCCGCGCCCTGACCGGCGCCCGGTACGGCGTCATCACGACCGTGGACGAGGCGGGGCAAGTGCAGGACTTCGTCAGTTCGGGGATAGGCCCCGAGGAGCACCGGCAGTTGGCCGGATGGTCCGATGGGCCTCGGCTCTTCGAACACTTCCGGGCTCAGCCCGGAGCGCTGCGCCTCGACGACCTGCCCGCCTACGTGCGCTCCCTCGGGTTCTCGTCGGACCTGATTCTCTCGAAGACCTTCCAGGGCACGCCGATGCGTCACCGGGGCCAGGAGGTGGGTCTCTTCTTTCTGGCCGGCAAGGAGGACGGACAGACGTTCACCCCCGAGGACGAGGAGGTCCTGAAGCTGTTCGCCTCGCAGGCGGCCTCGGCGATCGCCAATGCCCGTACCCACCGGGACGAGCAACGGGCGAGGGCGGACCTGGAGGCCCTGGTCGATACCTCGCCGGTGGGGGTCGTGGTCCTCGACGCCCGGACCGGCCGCCCCGTGTCGTTCAACCGGGAGGCGAAGCGGATCGTCGAAGGTCTGCGCCAGCCGGGCCGCTCGCTGGAGCAACTGCCGGACGTCCTGACCTTCCGGCGGGCGGACGGCCGGGAGGTCTCCCTCGAAAAGCTGGGCATGGCGCAGGCCCTGAGTACCGGCGAGACGCTGCGCGCCGAGGAGATCGTCCTGGAGGTCCCCGACGGGCGCCGGGTGCGGACGCTGATCAACGCCACGCCGATCCGCTCCGGGGACGGGGAGGTCGAGTCGGTGGTCGTCACCCTGCAGGACCTGAGCCCGCTGGAGGAGCTGGAGCGGTTGCGGTCCGAGTTCCTGGACCTGGTGAGCCACGAGCTGCGGGCCCCGCTGACCTCGATCAGTGGCTCTGCCGCCACCGTGCTGAGGGCCTCGCCGGTGCCGCCCCCGTCCGAGATGCTGCCGTTCTTCCGGCTCATCGACGAGCAGGCCGAGCACATGTGGAGCCTGATCCGCGACCTGCTGGACGCCGGGCGCATCGAGGCCGGCACCCTGTCGGTGACCCCCGAGCCCTCCGATGTGAAAGACCTGGTGGACCAGGCCCGCACCACGTTCCTGGGCGGGGGCAGCCGGCACACCGTCCTGATCGACCTGCCGCCGGACCTGCCCCGGGTGATGGCCGACCGGCCGCGCATCGTGCAGGTCCTGAACAACCTGCTGGCCAACGCCGCCCGGCACGCGCCCGAGTCGTCGCCCATCCGGATCGCCGCCGAGCTCGATGACGTGCACGTGGCGATCTCGGTCTCCGACGAGGGCCGGGGCCTGTCGGCCGAGGAGCTGCCGCACCTGTTCCAGAAGCACACCAACGTGGACGGCGCGGAGGACCGCGGGCTCCGGGGCACCGGGCTGGGGCTGGCCATCTGCAAGGGGCTGGTCGAGGCCCATGGCGGCCGCATCTGGGCGGCCAGCGGCGGGGTGGGCCAGGGCGCCCAGTTCACGTTCTCTGTTCCGGTGGCGGGAGAGGCCGTCGACGCGCCGCGGCCGAAGACGCCCGGGCCCCGGGCTCACCCCGGACGCGAGCGGACACGCATCCTGGTGGTGGACGACGACTCGCAGGCCCTGCGCTCCATGCGGGAGACTCTCGAGGACGCGGGCTACGACCCGATCGTGACCGGTGACTCAAGAGACCTGTCGCGCATCCTGCGCGCCGAGAACCCCCAGTTGGTCCTGCTCGACCTGATGCTGCCCGAGACCGACGGCATCGAACTGATGGAAAGCGTCCCCGAACTGGCGGACCGGCCGGTGATCTTCATCTCCGTCTACGGCAGGGACGAAACCATCGCCCGGGCGCTGGAGACCGGGGCCGCCGACTACATCGTCAAACCTTTCTCGCCGGCGGAGCTGACGGCCCGGATCCGGGCGGCCCTTCGCCGACAGGAACCGGAATCCTTCGTGCTCGGAGACCTGGCCATCGACTACGAGCACCGCCGCGTCACCCTCGGCGGCGATCCCGTGCCGCTGACGGTCACCGAGTACGAGTTGCTGCGCCTGCTCTCGGTCAACGCCGGACGGGTCGTCCCGTACGATTCGCTGATGCGCCAGGTGTGGGGAGGGGAGGACTCCGCAAACCCGTCGCTGGTGCGCACCTTCGTGATGTACCTCCGCCGCAAGCTCGGCGAGGATGCCGCCCGGCCGACCTACATCCTGACGGTGCGGGGGGTCGGTTACCGCATGGCGACCGGAGACTCCGGAACAGCCTGAGGCCATAGGAGAGTCTCGTCGGCCCCCGGCACCCCGGGCGCCGGGGGCCTATCTTCGATCCAGCGGCTCCCCCAGGCCGCATCCCCCCCAGCACTCCCTCTCCCCGCCATCCACAGGACGGCGCCGCCGTCCCGGAGGTGGATTGCCGGCCCCCCCGCACATCGGCGTCCTGCGCGAGCGTTCCCTGCACGCCGCGGTCAAGTCCTGGTACGCCCGTCCCCAGGACCGCCTGGAGACCCGGGTCGACGGCTACGTCGTCGACATCGAGCGGGACGACGACCTGCTCGTGGAGATCCAGACGCGCAGCTTCGCGCCCCTGAAGGCCAAGCTGCGCCGGCTCACCGAGCGGCGGCGGGTGCGCCTCGTGCACCCCATCGCGGCGGAGAAGTGGATCCTGCGCGTCGACGGCGAGGGGGAGCGCCTGGGGCGGCGCAAGTCCCCGAAGCGCGGCCGGGTGGAGGATGTCTTCCACGAGCTGGTGAGCATCCCCGATTTGCCGGCCCGTCCGACCTTCGCCCTGGAGGTGCTGCTGATCCAGGAGGAGGAGGTGCGCTGCCACGACGGCGGCGGCTCCTGGCGGCACCCGGAGTGGCGGCGCACGGACCGCCGCCTGCTGAAGGTGGTGCGGCGGTGCGACCTGTCGACCCCGGCCCGCTTGGTAGCCCTGCTGCCCCCGGCCGGGGAGTTGCCGCGGCCGTTCACCAACAGGGAGCTGGCCGAGGCCGCGGGCTTGAGCCCGACCCTGGCCGCGCGCGTGACCTACTGCCTGAGGGCCGTGGACGGCCTCGCCGTGGTGGGCCGGGGGAAGCACGGGGCGCAGCTCCTAGCCGAGGGTTGAAGCGACGTTGCAGCCGGCTGCCGCTGAGGGCGCACCCCCTGCCTCATGCTCCGCCGAGCCGGGGCCGGAGCCGCGGAGTTGCACGTAGCCTGCTCCTGCGCCGCCTGAAGGGGAGTTCGCCGGCTCGCAGGGGCCGCTTACCCGCACGTCCCAGGCGTCTCTGACGCGGCCTGAAGGGGTGCCGCATGGCAGCCGGTTGAGCACATCACCCCCAGGCCAGGCCACCGGCGTCCCCACATGACGTCACGTAGCCGGCGACCTGCGCCGGTCCTTAGATTGCCGCCCCCGCAGCGGCGGCGCGGATGCCCGCGCCCCACACACACAGAGAGAGGAGAGCGAATGACCGAACTGGCGACGATGACCAGCGTCTGCCCCGACTGGCGCCTGTACGAGGTCGTGGCCGGCATGAAGCGCCACGGGTACAAGGGCCTGGAGCCGCGAGTCGAGTGGGGCCACGCCAGCGGCATCGAGGCCGGCCTGTCCAAGGCGGAACGCGCCGAGGTGAGGCGCCGCTTCGCCGACGAGGGGCTGGAGATCTGCTGCATCGCCACCGGCGCCCGCATGGCCGTCCAGGAGCCGGAGCGGGCGGGCCACGTCGAGGATGTGCGCCGCTACATCGAGCTGGCCGCCGACCTCGGCTGCGGGCTCCTGCGCACCTTCGGCGGCGCCCGGGGCCACTCGGGGGAGCTGGCCGCCGCGGTGGAGCACACGGCCGAGGGCTACCGCCAGGTGGCGGCCGAAGCCGGGGCGGCGGGGGTCACGGTGCTGATGGAGACCCACGACGACTGGTGCTGCTCGGCGCCGGTGCGGGCCGTCATCGAGGCCGTGGACCACCCGGCCGTGCAGGTTTTGTGGGACGTGATGCACACCCAGCGCATGATGGAGACGCCGGAGGAGTCCTTCCGGGTGATCGGCCCGTTGACCCGGCACCTCCACGCCCACGACGGCCGCTACGTCGACGGCCGCATGGAGGTATGCGGTCTCGGCGACGGGGTCATCGATCACGCCTCGCCGGTGCGCCTGCTGGAGGCCGCCGGGTACCAGGGCTGGTTCTCGGTGGAGGTGATCCACGCCCCCGGCAGCGATCACGACCCCGACGCCGTGCTCGCCGGGTACGCCGCGGGTTTCCGCGGCTTCTCCGCGTAGCCGGCCCCAGCGCCACGGGAAGGTCCCGATACGCTCGTCCGCCCGGGACCCCGCGCCAGCCCTACCAGTCCTGCACGGCCCCGTCCGGCCGCCGCAGGTGGGGCGGCTCGCCATCGTCGGCGCCGATCCGCCGGGCCGCCTCCAGGTCCAGGTCGATCCCCAGCCCCGGCCGGTCCGAGGCCAGCAGGTACCCGTCCTCGACGCGCAGGTCGTGGTCCACGACCTCGTTCATGGCCGCCGACGGCGGCGCGAACTCCTGCACGGCGCAGTTGGCGATCGACAGGTTCAGGTGCAGCATGGCCGCCGAGCTCACCGGGCTCGCGGTGTAGTGGGTGGCCAGCTCCTGGTAGTGGACCTCGGCCATGTGGGCCAGCTTCCGGCCCTCGGTGATGCCGCCCGTGTGGCAGATGTCGACGCGCAGGTAGTCGATCAGCTCGCCCTCGATCAGCTCGCGGTAGGCCCACTTGTCGTGGAGCTGCTCGCCGGTGCCGATCGGCACCGAGGTCTGCTCGCGCAGGGTGCGGAAGGCCCCGGGGTTCTCGGAGCGGATCGGGTCCTCGACGAAGAACGGCCGCAGCCCCTCCAGCTGCCGGCACAGCTCGATGGCGCGCGCCGGCGACAGCCGCGTGTGGACCTCGAAGATGATCTCCACTTCGGGCCCGACGGCCTCGCGCAGGGCGGTCATGTGAGCGACGCCGTTGAGGATCGCACGGCGCGGGTCGAAACCGACCTCGGGCCGGTGGTCGGCGCCGCGGCCGGCGACGATCGGCGAGATGCGCAACACCTTCCAGCCCTCGTCGAGCAGGGCCCGGGAGCTCTCGACCAGCCCTTCCGGCGTGGCGCCGCCGACGTGCCGGTAGAGGAGGACCTTGTCGCGGGCGCGGCCTCCGAGGAGTCGGTACGCGGGCACGCCGAGGGCCTTGCCGTTGAGGTCCCACAGGGCCAGGTCGACGCCGGCCAGCGCCGACTGCAGCACCGGTCCGCCGCGCCAGAAGGTGCCGCGGAAGAGGTCCTGCCAGATGAACTCGATCCGGGTGGCGTCCTGGCCGATCAGCAGGGGGGTGATGTGATCGAAGGCGGCGGCCACGGCGCGGTTGCGGCCGCTGAGGCTGGCCTCGCCGATGCCGTGCACGCCTTCGTCGGTATCGATCCGGACGTAGAGGAAGCTGGAGAAGGGGATTGCCTCGACCTGGGTGATCTTCACGAGTGACTCCTTTCGGTTGGCTCGGACAACGACGGCATCACGGTGACGTCGATCTCGTCGATGACGATATCGCCGCCGGCGCCGTCTTCCACCTCTGCCAGCGTTGCGCCGAGTGTGTTGTCTCCATCGAGCATGCAGTCCGTGCCGAGGTCGAACATGAGGGTCGAGTAGGCGGGGAGCGGACGCCCGATGTTGGAAGAGCGGCCGTCCGCGTGCCACATCCGCCGGACGCTCTCGTCGGGGATGGCCACCCCGTTCACGTCGAAGACAAGACGCTCTTCGGGCCGGAGGTCCTGGGCCCGGACCGCCATGGAGGCGTGGCCGACTTCGCCCCACTGCTCGCACAGACGCAGCCGGTACTCCTGACGGACACCGGGCGCCTCCCGGCTCAGGACGATCCTGTCGTCCTTCATGGCGCCGGTCGAAGCCATGCCGGGCGCGCCGTGGTAGTCCACCCCTCCGAGCATCGACCGGAACAGGTACGTGCGGTGGCGCGCCCTGATCGCTTCGGGGTCCTTGAGCTCCCTGAGCAGGGCCAGCTCCCCGGGGAACCCGCCGATGAGATTCCCCGTGTACTGCTCCTGGAAGTTGAAGCTCGAGACGCCGTCAGCCCCGGCTCCGTAGATGTTGTTGGCGAGGGCGCGGTAGTTGTCCGAGGTCATCGGACGCAAGTACACCCGGGACTGAAACGCGATATGGTCCCTCGTGCCGCTCTCGCCGGTATTCGGCTGCAGCGCCCAGGGGACGGTGTCGCTCCGTGAGTCGGTGGCCGAGCAGAACGGCATGACTCCCGGAAGCAGGCGGCAGTCGGTCCCTTCCGTGAGCCTCGAGAACTCCTCCCACCGCGCGTTGTGGTTCGAGTACATGGAGTTGGCCGGGCTCGCGTAGTCGAGGATGCCCGTGGTGATCCACGTGGGAAGATCGAGGCCGCAATCGTGGCACTCGTGGACGGTCTCCGGAACACGAACGCCGAGCAGCAGTCTTCGGCCCTTGTTGCGCGCCTCGTCGTCCAGCATGTGGCGGATGCGTCGCATCAACTCCGTCATCAGGGGCTGGCGTTCCCGGGAGATCGAGCGGGGGTAGGGGAAGTGATTGTCGCTGCGGAAGGTGATCTCGATGCCGTCCACGTCGAAACGGCGCGCGATCTCCTCGATCGCCCCGAAATGGAAGTCCCTCACCTCGCGGAACGAGAAGTCGAGGGTGTTGCCCGGCTTGCTCAGCGGCCCCGGCGGGACGTCTGCCAGGATGAACTCCGGGTGATCGAATATCCACCGGGCGCCCTGTGTGGGAGCGCCGTGGTCGTCGCCGAACCGCGCCCCCGCGATGAACTTCATCCCGCGCCGGTGCGCCTGGTCGCTGAATACCTCGATCGGATTGATGCCCCGGTCCAGCATGGAAACCCAGCGGCGATGCTGCGGCCGCTGATCGTACTCGTAGGTGTCGGAGTAGAAGTGCAGCACCCACCCCTGTCCGAAGACCTCCTGCCCAAGGGCGTCCGCCCCGCTCAAGGCGAAGTGGTCGACGAGCCTGCGGACCTGCTCGGGAGTCGCCGGATCGCCGACGAACGGTTCCCGTGCATGACTCGAGAGGTCGGCGACGAACAGCAGGCGGATATCGCCCCGGGGCTCGATCGGTCTCGGTCCCGGCGGTGTCGGCAGCATTGGTCATGGACTCCTTTCCGTTGGGGATCACCCGAAATAGGTTGTACCCGCCCCGTCCGGCAACCAGCGGTCCCGGGCTGCCACCGGTGAGCCGAGCCATCCCTGCTTCCATCCCACATCTCTGGCCGTTGCCGGCTCTCGTCGTCATCGCCTGCGCGCCGTCGCTGGAGAGCCAGCTGTGGAAGGCGACCCGCAGCACGGACACGATCCCGGCCTACGAGGCGTTTCTCGAACGCTACCCCGGCGGCCCCAGGTCCGAGGCGGCGAGGGAGCGCCTTCAGGCGCTCTACGAGGCCCTGGGGCGCATCGAGTCCGTCCACGTCGAGGTCCGCCAGAGCTACGTCCATGGCCGCGCCGACCGGGAGATTGAGGGCCTTGCGCTGCCCGTGGCTCAGACGGCGACGGCCCTGCTGCGGCAGGCGGGGCTGAGGATCGCTCGGGACGGGGCCGGGGCCGCCGATGGTGTGCTGGGCCTGCGCCTCGAGGGACGCGCCGTGAGCCAGCCCTACGCGCCGGTGAACGAGCGCAACCTGGCCTCGACCGCCGTGACAAGGCGGTACGCCGGCGCCGTCCTGCGCGGGTCGGTCTGGCTGTCGACAGCGGGGGAAAGGCTCTACGACCAGTCCTTCGATGGCAGATACAGCCCGCCGGAGCGCATCGACTCGGCGGACTTCCCGCGGCCCGAGGACGCGCCCTTCGAGGCAGCCTTCGACGCCATCGTGGCGCCCGAGCTGGCGGTCATGATCGGACGGCTCTACGGCCCCGGGCCGCTGGTCGAGACCGCGATGGGAGGCTCGTCGGCCTTGAGAGTTGCGGCCATCGGGGCTCTTGGCACTCTGGGCGACTCGACGTCGGTGCAACCGCTGCGGACGATGCTGGGCGAGACCGCCAACTTCCAGCTCCAGCGGGCCCTGGTGACAGCCCTCGGCCGGATCGGGGACGGGCGCGCCACGCCGGACCTGATGGAGGTCCTGCGCTCCGCCTTCGATCCCGCGCTGCGCGCCAGCGCTGCCGAGGCCCTGGGCCGGATCGGCGGCGAGACCGCGGTGCCGCTGCTGATCGAGGTGCTGAGCGGTGACGCCCCACTCGTGCGGCGGCAGGCGGCCGACGCCCTGCGGTCCCTGACCGGGGAGAGATGGGGCTCCGACGCCGAAGCCTGGAGGCGCTGGTGGGAGAGCCGTGGGTCCTCTCCGGCGCCGCCTCCCTGACGAGAGGCGCCAGGGAGCCGGAGGGAGACTCACGCTTTCCTTACCGGCCGATCTCCGTGTACCCTTTCGGGTGCGGCGGCTTCTGGACCGCTGCCGAGCCTGGTATGACGAGAGTGGGGAGCGAGAAGTGAGAGACGAGTGCATGGACAGGTCGTCGCCAGGCCGGGCCGGGCTGCTGGCCGAGGGCGATCCTCCGCCCTTCGAGGTGGTCAACCCCTCGGGCCGGGGTCCGATGGTGCTCACCTGCGACCACGCCTCCCACGCCGTGCCCGCGGCCCTGGACGGCCTCGGCCTCGACTCGGCCGACCTGCGGCGCCACATCGGCTGGGACGCGGGCGCCGCCGAGCTGGCCCGCCGGCTGTCGCGGCGCTTCGACGCCCCCGCCGTGCTCTCCGGGTACTCCCGCCTGGTCATCGACTGCAACCGCAGCCCGGGCCATCCGGAGTCGATCCTCGCCGAGAGCGACGGCACCCCGGTCCCCGGCAACCAGGGCCTCACGCCGGAGGAGGCGGAGCGGCGGGCGCAGGCCCTCTTCCATCCGTATCACGAGGCGGTCGCAGGGGTCCTGGACAGCATCGGCTCGAGGGGCGAGTCGCCCGCGTACGTCGCCCTCCACACCTTCACACCCAACATGAACGGCATGGCGCGCCCCTGGCACTTCGGCGTCCTCTGGGACCATGACCCCCGCATCGCCCGGCCCCTGATCGAGGCCCTGCGCCGGCGGCCGGGACTGATCGTCGGCGACAACGAGCCCTATTCGGGGCGCGACCACGGCGCCTTCTCCAACGGCCACCACGCCACGCCGGCCGGGCTCCCGAACGCCATGATCGAGATCCGCGAGGACCTGCTCGCCGACGAGGCCGGCATCGCCCGCTGCGAGGGCATCCTGGCCGGGGTGCTGGAGGAGGTCCTCGCTCCAGGCCCGCGGGAGGAGGAGCGCTGATGGCCCTGCACGAGCCGAGCTTCAGCCTGGGCGTCGAGGAGGAGTACCTGCTCGTCGATCGGGCCACGCGGGACCTGGTGAGCGAGCCGCCCCCGGAGCTGATCGACCGCTTCGAGCAGGAGCTTGGAGCGCACTTCAGCCCCGAGTTCCTGCGGCCCCAGGTCGAGGTCGGAACGCCGGTGCGCGCCTCGACGGCGGAGGTCCGCGCCGACCTGGAGCACCTGCGGCGCACCGTGGCCGGGATCGCCGGCGGCCACGGACTCGGGCTGATCGCCGCCTCGACCCATCCCTTCGCCCGCTGGCGGGACCAGAAGCACACCGACAAGCCGCGCTACAACATCCTCCAGGAGGACATGCAGGTCGTCGCCCAGCGCCTGCTCATCTGCGGCATGCACGTCCACGTGGGCATCGAGGACGACGAGCTGCGCGTCGACATCCTCAACCAGGTCTCCTACTTCCTCCCCCACCTGCTGGCCCTGAGCACCTCCTCGCCCTTCTGGGAGGGAACGGAGACCGGCCTGCAGTCCTACCGGCTGTGCGTCTTCGACGAGCTGCCCCGCACGGGTCTGCCCGAGCGTTTCGAGAGCCACGACGAGTACCGGCGCACGGTGGAGCTGATGACCGCGGCGGGCCTGATCGAGGACGCCACCAAGCTGTGGTGGGACGTGCGCCCGAGCGCCCGCTTCCCCACCCTCGAGATGCGGGTCACCGACGTCTGCACCCGCCTGGAGGACGCCCTCTGCTGCACCGCCCTCTTCCGCTGCATCTGCCGCATGCTCTACCGGCTGCGGCGCGACAACCAGCGCTGGCGGATCTACACCCGCACCCTGGTCGACGAGAACCGCTGGCGGGCCCAGCGCTACGGCATCGACGAGGGCATGGTCGACTTCGGCCGCGGCGAGATCGTGCCCTTCCCGCAGCTGATGGACGAGCTGCTGGAGCTGGTCCGGGAGGACGCCGAGCACTTCGGCTGCGTCCCGGAGGTGGAGCACGCCCGCACCATCGTCGAGCGGGGGACCAGCTCCCACATGCAGGCGGCGTGCTACCACGAGGCGTTGGAGGCGGGAGCGACGGCCGAGGAGGCCCTGCGGGCGGTGGTGGATGCCGTGATGGAGGCCACGCTGGCGGGGTATTGAGTACGCCCATGGGACTCACCCACCTCGCCATCGACATCGCCAGTCCCGCCCGGCCGGAGGAGTTCCGCACCGAGCGGTTCCTGATCGACTCGGGGGCCGTCTATTCGGTAGTGCAGCGGACGGTCCTGGAGGACCTGGGCATCGAGCCGCATTCACACCGCACCTTTACCCTGGCCAACGGCGACCAGATCGAACGTCCCCTGGGCGACGCCCTGTTCCGCTACAAGGAGAACCGGGGGGCCGCGCCGATGATCTTCGGAGAGCCCGGCGACAGCAACCTTCTCGGTGTGGTCACCCTCGAGGCCCTGGGCTACGTGCTGGATCCCCTGAAGCGGGAACTGCGCCCGTTGCCCATGCTGCTGGCCGCGCTCACTACCGCGCCCGCATCAGGAACGCCCGGTCCGTGTCGAGCACGTCGCTGACGCGTTGGTCCTAGAAGGCGCCTTCGACGCTGTAGAGCCGCCCCCCGGCGCTCAGAGCCACCACCGGCCGGCCTTCCCCCTCACCCTTCTTGGAGGGCACGGAGACGGGCCTGCAGTCCTGCCCCGCCTGTGCATCTCGACGAGTTGACCCGGGCCGGCCTGCCCGAGCGCTTCGAGAGCCCGCCGGCGGGCTGATTACGGCCAAGAGCCCTTTCGCAAGGCCCTTACCTTTCGATCAGCCGACATTAGAAATTGCAATCAGCCGCTTTAATAGGTTACAATTGGCCGACCCCAAAACTTGCGATCAGCCGAAATCGCACCCGGAGTGCGCTCGATGCCCGAACAGACCTTCTATCCGCGACTCATCGAGCCCCGCCTCGCCGAGGCCCTGGAGGACTCGCCGGTCGTACTCATCCACGGCCCGCGCCAGTGCGGCAAGACGACACTGGCCCAGTACGCCTATGTGCCGAGCCACTGCAGGTGGGGTGACGATCGCTTGCGGCGGGAGGAGGACCAGCGGGACTACGGATACATCAGCTTTGACGATGCCGTCGCCAGGGATGGCGCTCGAGCGGACCCCGCCGGGTTTGTCGCCGATCTCCCGGAACGGGTCATCCTGGACGAGATCCAGCTCGTTCCAGAGCTCTTCCCGGTCCTGAAGCTCGAAGTCGACCGGAACCGGGTACCCGGCCGGTTCATCCTTGCCGGCTCCACCAACGTTCTGCTCCTGCCGGCCCTCTCCGAGTCCCTTGCCGGACGGCTGCAGATCGTCCGACTCCATCCGCTGTCGCGGTACGAACTGGCGTCGCGGTCTACCGTGGCCGCACCGAATCCGGGCAGGGGATTCGTAGCCGACCTGTTCGGGGAAGGGTTCAAGATCGGTCAGACCCGCAGGCTCGGTTCGCGGCTGGCAGAGCTCATCGTCGCTGGCGGATTCCCGCCGGCGCTGGCGCGGCCCACCCCTCGGCGACAGGCCAACTGGTATCGTGACTACGTCGAGACACTGGTTCAGCGCGACGTGCGCGACCTGGCCCGCATCCGATCGCTCGAGACCCTGCCGCCCCTCCTGCGCGCCGCCGCCTCGCAGACGGCCCGGCTCTTCAACCTCGCCGATCTGGCCGCGCCGTTCCAACTCAGCCGTCCCACGATCGGGGAGTACGTCACGCTTCTCGAACGCCTGTTCCTTCTCGAGAGACTCCCGCCCTGGCACAGCAATCGTCTGAGCCGTCTGGTCAAGACCCCCAAGCTTCACCTCGGCGACACGGGTCTCTCCGCCGCGCTTCTCAACTTCGGTCCCGCGCAGTTGGCGGCGGATCGTTCCCTGCTGGGGCAACTCCTCGAGACGTTCGTCTTCCAGGAACTGCGGAGACAGGGCAGCTGGCAGGAGGTGCCCGTCGAATTCTCCCACTTCCGGGACAGAGATGGAGTGGAGGTGGACATCGTGATGGAGCAGGGCTCGCACGCCATCGCCGGTGTCGAGGTCAAGGCATCGGCGACCGTCAGGCGCAGCGATTTCAACGGGCTTCGGAAACTGCGGGGCGCTGCGGGCGACCGCTTCCGCCAGGGCGTCGTGCTGTACGACGGAGAGACCACGGTCCCCTTCGGAGACGGCCTGTACGCCGTTCCGATTCCCCGCCTGTGGGAGTAACGACGGCCGGAATCCACCGTCGCAGGCCGCGTGGCGTGGCCCTCGACCACGCCGGTCAGAAATAGAGCAGGTAAAGGGTCGGCGTGGGGTGAATGCGAAGGGCGGGGGTGGGAAAACGGACGAGACGGAAGTAGGGCGTGAACCTGCGAAGCACTTCGAAATTGCCCAACGAATGTGCGAAGTCGAAGTCCAGCGAAAGGTAGATCTCGCGCTGCGCATCCGGCAGATCGGGATCCCAGCGATCAGGACCGCGGCTTGTGCGGCCATAGCCGTGCAGTCCCTGCGCGCCGACCCCTACCGCTACTCCAAGCCAATCGGGCCAGCGCCCGGCGGCATGCCCCGGTAGCAGAGGCCTGGGGTCCATCACCATCCAGAATGTCATCCCCTCGTAATCGTCCATGAAGGAAAGGACATACGGGTGTCCACCAGCCTGGCGTACGTGTCCATAGCGAAAGAGAGGGGAGGGGAAATAGCTGAGCTTGAATCGGACGACCCGAGTCGCCGGAACACTTGCGTGGACCAGGGGAACCAGTGCGCCGAGCACATCTGCCGTGGCATCGGGAGTGCTGAACCCCCAGTGACCATATCGCCCGTCGCGGTACTCGACATAGAACATCTCGGCTATGCTGCTGAGAGAGCCGAGCAGGGCCGCGGTGCGTGGAGAAAAGCCTATCCAGCGATAGAGATCGCCCGTGGCTTGCGCAAGAAAGAGCCCCCACATGAAATGACTGGCGTGATCCAGGTTGAGGTAGGAATCACCAGACCAGTCGTGAACCAGCCGGAGAGGAACTTTCTCCCCTTGCCACCAGTTCTTCTCAAGCTGACGGAAGCCGTACCAATGCAGACCAGCAGCACCGACACCCACATAGCCCAAGCGCTTGAGATCGACTTCCTGTTGTCGCGTCGTCGAGGAGTCAGGTTGAGCAGCAGGCGTCGAGACAGCTGCAAGTACGAGGATGAGCAGAACCGTTCGAGAATGCCGAAGGACATGGCAAACCACTCCCGGCTGCACGGGCAACTTCTCCATTTCGCCTCGTCTCCAGAGGCTAACCCCCAAATGAGAGGCTCATTCGGGTTGTACCTACGTCACCCTTGACGCCCGGCCGCGAAGTGGGACCTGCCCACGCCCGGGGCCCCACAGCAGCACACCTCCTTGCGGCGCACGCACCCGGAGGTGGCCAGCAGGTCGATCTGGCCCTTGTCGACGCTCGTCTGGAAGGCGAAGCCGAAGGTGTCCGGGAGTAACTCTTACCTCGAAGCGCTACCCATCAACCCGATTGCTTCTCAGGCCGACCCGCCGCCGCCACCACCCGACCCACCACCTGACCCACCGCCTGACCCACCGCCTGACCCACCGCCGGCCGACCCGCCGCCGTCCGACCCGGCACCGTCCGACCCGGCACCGTCCGACCCGCTGCTCAGACTGAGATCCAGGAGACCACAGCCGCCGCCTGCGGTGATGGTCACGGCGGCCAGCAGGACCATCAGTATCCTCTTCATGACATCCCTCCTTTGGGAATGGCGAGAAAGTCCGACGAATCTACGTTCCAAGCGGTCAGGTACTGTCCGTTCGAAAAGAAAAAGTCACGAGGCACTTCGGGAGCGTCGCCGAGGTGGAGCCGCCAGCACCATCGTCGCGGGTGTGAGCAGGGCTCGCAAGCCATCGCCAGTGTCGAGGTCAAACGGCCGTACGCCGTTCCGATTCCCCGCCTGTGGGAGTAGCAGGGCCCGACCGTCGACTACGGGCCCGACCGCATCAGAAACACCCGGTCCGTGTTGAGCACGTCGTTGACGCGGTCGTCCCAGAAGGCCCCGCCGGCGATCAGCAGCCGGCCGTCGGCGTCGGCCGCCGCGGCCCAGCTCAGCTCCAGGGGCATGTCCGGGCCCCGCGTCCAGTCGCCGCTGGCCGGGTCGTAGGCGTAGCTCTCGGTGAGGCCGCCGTCGGCGCGCCCACCCAGCACCCAGACGCGGTCCTCGAAGGCCGTGCACAAGGGGGCGTTCGGCGCCTTCACCGGGTGGTCCACCTCGCTCCACTGGTCCCGGGCGGGGTCGTAGACGAACAGGCCCGGGCACTGGCTCTTGGGTCCCGCGGCGATGTAGAGGCGGCCGTCCAGAACGCAGCCGCTGGCCTGGTAGACCGTGCCGGGTGGCGCCGCGTCGACGCGCCAGTCCGACTCCCCGGGGCCGATGCTCAGCAGCTGCGCCAGGTGGCCTTCCTCGGCGGAGCCGCCGACGCCGTAGAGGCGCCCCCCGGTGCTCAGGGCCACCACCTGGCCGGCCTTCTGCGGCAGAGGCGGCCCCAGGCGGTAGCGCCCCGTGGCCGGATCGAAGATCTCCACCGTCGCCGTGGGCCGCGTGGCGTCGCCCTCGCCGTGGCGGAAGAGCCCGCCCAGCAGCCACAGCTCGTCCTCGAGGACGGCGATGCCGGAGTAGGCCTTGCCCGGCTCCAGCATGGGCGCCTCCACGCGCCAGGTGCCCGAGGGGACGTGGTAGGACCAGACGTGGTCGAGGTTGACCCACTCGTCAGCCGGCCAGCCGAAGAAGGTCTTGCCGCCGGCGGTGTAGAGGCGGTCGCCGATACGGGCGAAGATGTTGTCATGGTTGCCCGCCGGCATGAAGGGCAGCTCCTCCCAGTGTTGGTGCCAGGGCTTCTCGAGGTCGGCGAAGCGCTGGACCTGTCCCTCCCTGAGCACCCACAGACCGCCGGAGCCGGCGTGGAGCAGGGCCTGCACCGGACCCTCCCCGGCCGGCAGGAGGTCCCGCCACTCGGGAGGACCGTCGGCCAGCACCACCAGCTCGCGCAGGCTGCCGTCGGCGAAGCCCACCAGCAACTGGCCGCCGCCGCGGCCGATGGCGGTGATGGGGGAGTCGGCGGGATTGGCGAAGAGGCGGTGCCCGGCGGAGCGCGCGTCGGCCCGCACGAGGGTGTTGTCCACCGCCACCCAGACGAAGCCGGCGTCATCGGTGGCGGCGTCCCACCACGGGCCGGCGAGAACGCCCGCGGGCAGGTCGAGGCGCTGCCAGGCGTGGGGGCCCCGGTCGGTGAGCACGGCCAGGTCCAGCCGCTCGCCGCGCGCGGCCACGGCCCAGACGTTGCCGAAGGGGTCGTCGCAGACCGGCGTGACCCCCCACCCCGACGGGGCCAGGGGCGCGGCCTGGAACATGGCGTCGCCAAGCCGCACGTCGGCGCACCCGGCGCACCAGACGTCTCCCCAGCGGGTGGCCAGCATCCGTCCCGGCGGCCCCTCCGGACGGAATGAGGGCGTGCGGGAGACCGGGGCGCCCCCGGCCCGCGGGTAGCGGAGGACCTCGTCCCCGAGGGCCATCCACAGGTCGCCGTCGGGGGTGACCTGCAGGCCCCCGAGGCGGCCCTCGGCGAGGACCTCCCAGCCGCCCTCGTCACCGCCCCGGATGACCACGGCCGCCGGACCGGGGACCGCGGCGTAGATGCGGCCGTCGCGGTCCTCGAGCAGCAGGCCCGGCCCCTTGTGCAGGGTTGGCGTTTCCGCGCCGGCGGGAAGGGCCGCGAGGGCGAGCATGCCGGCGGCGGCCAGGAGGCACAGGGAGGGGCGGACACGTCGAAGGAGGAGCGGATTGGACGCCATGGCGGGGAACATCATCGTGGTCCTCCGGATGAGGCGGGTAGCTGCGGCCGGCGGTGGACACCGGGACGATGGGATCGGGCGGCTGACGGGCCGAAGGCATACCCGATGCCGACGGTAGACACCGGGCTCAGGCGGGTTCAGGCGGCTGCCGCGGGAGCCGACAACATATCCGGGGGGGAACGAAGGGCCAAGGAGTTGCCCCGTCCGACGGGCGCCTGCGGATCTCCGCCCGCGTGACTGGCTTGTTCAGGGCGGTGGCCGGTGGGCCGATGCCAGGCGTCGCGGCCACGGGCGAGGGCGGACATGGCCCGGGGTGGCGGGCCGGCCAGGGGGGCCCGGCTGCCGCTCGCCTGCGGGTCCCCGCCGTCATGTCCTACCTTTGACGGCGCAACCCGCCCACACCGTCACCCCGGGGGAAGAGCGTGAAACCGTTTCTCGATTCCACCGATGCCGTCGACGACGGCCCCGAGCTGGCGCGGCGCATGGACCGCGACGGCTACCTCTTCGTGCCCGGCCTGCTGCCCGCCGATCACCTGGAGCGCGTCCGCCGGCGATTCCTGGACTTCGCCGGCGACGCCGGCTGGCTCCTGGACGGCACGGACCCCGCCGAGGCCGTGGCCGACCTCGAGGGCTTCACCGTCGAGCCCCAGCCGGAGTACATGGCCGTGATCCGCGCCGTCCACGGGCTGGAGGAGTTCCACGCCCTGCAGCACGCCCCCGGGCTTCTCGACCTGATCGGGCGCCTCTGCGGCGGCGCCGAGATCCTGCCCCATCCTAGGCTGATCCCGCGGGCCATTTTCCCGCAGCGGGAGGCGTACACGACACCCCCGCACCAGGACTTCATCCCTATTCAGGGCACGGAATCGACCTACACCGCCTGGATCCCGCTCTCGGACCTGACCGCGGAGATGGGAGGCGTTCAGATCGCCGAGGGCTCGCACTTGGGCGGGGTCTACGACTTCCGGCCGGGCCTCGGCGCCGGCGGCATCGAGATCACCCGCTCCTTCGCCGGCACCTGGCGCGGGGGGCCCTTCGACCAGGGGGACGTCCTGTTCTTCCACAGCCTCGCCGTGCACCGGGGCGTGCCCAACGTCTCCGACAGCCTGCGCATGTCCCTCGACGCCCGCTTCCAGCGCGTCGGCGACCCCATCGCCCCGGAGACGCTGATGCCCTTCACCCGTCCCCAGACGTGGGAGGAGATCTACGCCGGCTGGCCGGCCGATTCGCTGTACCGCTACTACTGGGAGGGGCACACTCTGGACCTGAAGGAGTACGACCTCAGCTACCACCGCAGGCGGGACACCATGGCCATGGAGATGGCCGAGGAGGGGGACCCGCGGGCGCGCTCGACCCTGCAGCGGATCGTCGCCCGCGACAAGGACCCCGGGCGCCAGGAGAAGGCCCGACAACTGCTGGAGAATCTCGACCGCCGGGCGCCGGCCTGAGGCGGCCGGCGGCGGTCCGGTGACCGCGGCTCTGGATCCGCGGGGCCGGGCGGGCCCGGAAGGCTGCCGGAAGGCCGTTCCCCGACTGAGCCCCCGCGGCCCTTCAGGCGCCGGCGCTCAGACGCAGCCCTCGTACTCCTGGCCGCTGAGCAGGTGGTAGCCCGGCTGCTCGCCCTCGCCGACCCAGTGGGACTTCGCCGTCATGTAGTGGGTGGCCAGGCCGCGGCGGAAGCTCCGGGTGCGGTTGGCGCCGGAGCGGTGCTGGATCAGGCCGTGGTGGAAGGAGCAGCCCCCGGCCCGCAGGGTCACGGGCCGCTCCCGCTCCCGGTCGATGGCGGCGTCGGGGATCTTCATGTCCTTGCGCTCGCCCACCATCCACGGCTCGCTGTGGTCGACGGCGCCGAGCTTGTGGGAGCCGGGGACCACGTACATGCAGCCGTTCTCCAGGGTCACCTCGTCGAGGGCGACCCAGGCGGTGATCACCTCCATGGGGCGAACGGGGAAGTAGGGACAGTCCTGGTGGTAGGTCTTCTCGATGCCGCCGGGGGGCTTCATGAAGAGCTGATCGCCGAAGAGCTTCACGTCCTCGCCCAGGAGGTCGACCATCGCCTCGAGGATGCGCGGATGTCGTGCGTGGTCGACGAAGAACGGGTCGTGGCGGCTCGGGTGGTTGATCTTGCGCAGGTGCTCCATGCGCCGGCCCGAGGCCCCGGGCTCGTACTCGACGGAGGCCTCGGGGAAATCGACCTCGCCGTCGGCGATCCCCCGCACCCGCTCGCGCAGGGCCTCCACCTCCCCCTCCTCCAGGCACGGGTCCAGGATGAGATACCCCTCGGCGTGAAAGCGTTCGGTCTGCTCGGTGGACAGCATGGCGGCTCCTTTCTCCGGGGCAACGAAAGCCGGACCTCCGCCAAAGGGCAAGGCGGGAGAGCCTGGGTGCGATCCTCCCTTGCAGGGCCGGCGGCGATCTGCGTAGATGAGAGGCGACGCTCATCCGGAGGAGGGCCGATGGCAACGCTGATCGCTGGACGAGAGGCCACCCCTGGCGAGCCCGGGACCCGAACCCCGGCCGGGGGCGACGAGGGACTCCCGGGGCGCCGGAGCCGCGGCTGCCCGGAGCACGGGGCTCAAGCCCCGCGACGGGGCGACGGGTTTTCCCACGGCCGGATCCCTGTCCGCCCGGAGAGTCGCACGTGAGCGCCGAGCGCCCGCCCCCCCGGGGCCTGTGGGGCCTGCTGCGCAACATCGGCCCGGGGGTCGTGGTCTCGGGGTCGGTGGTCGGCTCCGGCGAGCTGCTGGTGACCACCCGCATGGGCGCCGAGGTCGGCTTCGTCTTCCTCTGGGGGGTGATCCTGGCCTGCGTCATCAAGTTCTTCATCCAGCTGGAGCTGGGCCGCCAGTGCCTTCTCCACGACGACACCACGATCGACGCCCTGGACCGGCTCCCCGGGTTCCGCCCCGGCGGCGTCTCGCTGGCCACCTGGATCTGCGTGGCCGGGTACTTCTCGGTCTTCATCGCCGTCATCGGCATCCTCGGCTCGGTGGCCGGCCTGTTGCAGACGGTCCTGCCCGTCCTCTCCCACCAGGTGTGGGCGGTGCTGGTCTTCGTGGTGCTGACCCTGCTGTTGTGGCGGGGGCTCTACCAGGACCTGGAGAAGATGGTCACCGTCCTGGTGGCGACCTTCAGCACCATCGTCATCGGCTGCCTGATCGTCCTGCAGACCACCCCCCACGCCATGTCGGCGGCCGAGCTGGCCTCGGGGTTCCGCTTCGAGATGCCCGCCGAGGGCGCCTTCGTGGCCCTGGCCGTGATGGGCTCGGTGGGGGCCACCGCGGTGGAGCTGTTCATGTATCCCTACTGGGTGCGCGAGAAGGGCTACCCGCGCTTCGTCGGCCCCGACGACGGCACCCCCGAGTGGCGCGCCCGCTACCGCGGCTGGATGCGGGTCCTGGCCACCGACGCCGGGGTGTGCACGGCCATCGCCCTGGCCATCACCTGCGCCTACTACCTGCTCGGAGCCTCGGTCCTGTCGCGGCTGCAGGTCCTGCCCGCCGGCATCGACGTGGCCGACCAGGTCTCCCTGATCTTCACCGAGACCCTGGGGCCGGCGGCCAAGGCGGTCTTCATGTTCGGCGCCTTCTGCACCCTGTTCTCGACGCTGCTGGTCTTCGCCGCCAGCTCGGGCCGCATCGGCGCCGACTTCCTGCAGCGCCTGAAGCTGCCCGCCGCCGCCGGCGAGACCGGGCGCATGCGCGTCGCCCGCGCCCTGCAGGTGGCGTTCCCGGCCTTCTGGCTGTGCGTCATCCTGGTCAAGTCGGACACCCCCTTCCTGCTGGTGCTGCTCGGGGCCAACGCCAACAACCTGCTGCTCATCCCCCTGGCCTTCGGCGTCCTCCACCTGGCCATGCGCGAGGCGCCGGACCGGCGCATGTCCATGTGGCTGGAGCTCGGCCTGCTGGCCAGCCTCTGGGCGATCGTCAACTTCACCGCCGTCAACCTGTATCTGAAGTGGACGGGGGGCGGTTGAGCGAGGCCACCAGGATCGTGTCGGCGAACATGCGCGTGCCATCCCGGCGCCGACGGTGACAATTGACCTTCGACTCGGCCACCGGGTATTGTACAAGGCATGAGCAGACTGGATCGCATCACCCTTGACCCGGGGAAGAGGGGCGGGAAGCCGTGCATTCGCGGGCTCAGGATCACGGTGTACGATGTCCTCGAGTACCTGGCAGCGGGGATGACGGAAGAGGAGATCCTGGCGGACTTTCCAGACTTGGAGCGCGCCGACATCCGGGCGGCGCTCGCCTTCGCGGCGGAGCGTGAACGCAGGCTCGTTTCCATCCCGCCCGGGTGAGGTTCCAGATGCTCGCCTTCGGGGCCGAGGAAGGAGCCGCGTTCTTGGCGATCTCGTAGGCCCTTGAGGCGGCCTGCCGTACCATGCGCCGGGGCGCGCCGGCTCCGGTCCTCTTAGCTGAAGGCCACCAGGATCGTATCGGCGAACATCCGCCAGGCGACGGAGACCTCGTCGAACCCGGCCTCCTCCATCCTGCGAATCAAGCCCTCGGCGTCGTGCTCGTATTCGACGTCTCTTCCCGCGGCCTTCATCCGCCGCTTGTAGTCCTGCCTGAGCTCGATCTCCTCCCGCGTGGCGATCCCCGAATCGATGGCCCTCTGAACGTGACGCTGGCGGAAGCGTGAGGCCTGCAGCCGGGCAACCGGTCCCCAGGCCGGTCCCAGTGACATGGCGTCGAAGAGGATGAAGCATCCGCCGGGACGGAGGGCGCCGCGGACCTTGGCGAACAGGGCGGAGAGGTGGTCCGGGGGCACGTGGTGAACCGCCTTGGCCGAGAGCACCACGTCGCACCCGGGGATCTGGCAGCGGGTCATGTCCCCCGGCAGCACCTCCGCCCGGCCTGCAAGACCGGCGAGCTTCCTCCGGGCCATGGAGAGCATCTCCGGCTCGCTGTCGATGCAAATACCGGTGGCCTGCGGGAAGTGTTGCAGCACGCGAAGGGCGGGTTCCGCTGTGCCGCACCCGAGATCCACGAGCTTGAAGGTCTCCTCCGGATCGAAGGGGATGAGATCGACGATCATCTCCAGGCCCTTCTCGTAGGGAGGACTCAGCACGGGCTGGAGCCGATCGTACGACTCGGCCACGGCGGCGAAGTAACGGTCGTCTTCCGTGTTCACCCGTCCTCCCCATGGAGCCAGCGGAGGCCGCCCGGCCAGCCCCGGCCGGCCATGGTCAGGATGGCGCGGTAGTAGTCGTTCAAGCCGGCCACCGTATAGTCGTACCGGTCCGAGTCCCACAGGTAGTAGTTGGCGATGCCCGCCGCCAGGAACTGCTCCGGGTGTGTATACCACGCTTCGGGTCCCTGGTGCCGAACCACCAGCCCGGTGTCGTTCATGAGATCCCAGGTTGTCGCGGGTACGCCATGGTCCTTCCGGTAGACGACGCCCGAGCTGGTGTCGACGGCTCCCCAGGTCCCGGACCGGTGGACATCGACGATCACGTGCCCACTGTAGCTGCATCGAGGTTGAAGAGATGCACCATGCGGCAGGGGAATCCAGCCACCTAATAGAGCGCGCACCCCACGCGAGCCACGTCGGTGCACCAGTCCGATCCCCTTTCGATGATCTCCTCTTCGGTGCCTCCGAATCTCATCTCGGACAGTCCGCCAGGCCCCTTCGCTGCCAGACCGGAGGTGAGCCCGGCGATGGCGGAAACCTGCCGTTCAGGATCATGGGGTGACGGCTCAGTCCGGGCGAGGAAGCTCTCGAGGCCTGGACGAGATCCCGTGACATACCCGCTGTGCACGTCCGTGTACGCGTCGTAGAGGTGGGAGGCGGTCTCCTCGCGGAGCCTGACCATGCTCGATGCGATCTCGCGGTCGACGCTGCCGGGGGCATGGGCATCGTTGTCGAGCATTCTCTGGTATGCCCTGCCGAAGGCCTGGGGGGCCCGTGAAGGATGCGAGGTTCATCACCAAACCCGGCAATCACTGCAACGTACGTCGCTCACACCAGAGCCATGAGGAACCGGCCGGCCGGCACCACCCGGACGACGGTGTTGAGATCCAGGTAGTCGTGCTGGTCTGACGGCGTGACGCAGAACCTCTGCTCGACCCCCAGCTTGCCGCCGAAGTAGCGCAGGTGGCCGAGTCCTCCGGGCGCGCCGGCCCTGCACTCCACCAGGAACCAGGGCTCGCCCTCCCATACGACCAGGAAGTCGACCTCCCGCTTCTGCTGGTCGCGCACGTAGTAGAGCGCCGCGCCGATGCCGTGGGTGTCCTCGTAGTAGTGGCAGAGCTTCAGCAGGTGGGCGGCGACCATGTTCTCGAAGCGGGGGCCTTCCTCCTTCACCTCGGACCAGTCCCACAGGTAGTACTTCGACTCCTTCTTGAGGGCCCGCTCGAGGAGCCGGTGCCAGGGGGGCACGCGGAACAGGTAGTAGTTGCGGGCCAGCAGCTCGATCCAGCTGCGGACGGTCTTGGGGCTGGCCTCGACGTCCCCGGCCAGGCTGCTGATCGACAGGGGGGAGCCGACCCGCCCCGGCAGCAGGCTGCCCAGCAGCTCGACCTGGGCCAGGGAGCGCACCGCCTCGGTCTCGCGGATGTCCTCCCGGAAGACCCGCTCGAAGCGCTCCTTCTGCCAGCGCCTGAGGGTGCGCTCGCGGCCGGAGAGGCAGGGCTCGGGGAAGCCACCGAAGGTGAGGAGGGTCTCCAGGTGGCGGCCGTCCCGGTCGAGGTCCAGGGTGGGCGGCGCGGTGGGAAAGGGGGCGGCAGCGGCGCCGGGGTCGTTCAGCTCGGCCAGCGAGAAGGGATGGAGCCGGTAGTAGCGGTAGCGCCCCAGAAGCGAGTCGCCGCCGCGCCGGAAGATGTCGAGGCGGGAGCTGCCCGTGACGATGATGCGCTCGCCGGAGGGCCGGGTGTCCCACAGGCCCTTGACCAGCCCCTTCCACCGGGGCCACTTGTGGATCTCGTCGAGGATGAGCAGGTCGACCCCGGGGGGCCAGTGCCCGTCGAGCAGGGCCTGCCGGTGGGGGCGGTGGTCCCAGTTCAGGTAGGTCGTTTCCCCGAAGCCCTCACCCACCAGCCGCGCCAGCGTGGTCTTGCCCACCTGCCGGGGACCGCCGACGAAGATCATGCGCCGGTCGAGGTCTTCCCGGATGTGGGCTTCGAGATAGCGGCGCTGGAGGGACATGATGAATCGGAATCGAACTCCCGAATTATCATGATAAAAAGGGAGTTCGATCCCGAATTGTCAACAGAGCCGAGGCCGTGCTCTCACCTCCGCTCCCGCTCCACCAAGTCTGCGTACCTCACCCCCGAACCCCCGAACAGGTCCAGGGCGCTGCCCACGGTGAAGTCGAGGCGGCCGCCTCCCAGCTCCGCGATGCGGTCCACGTCGGCCAGGGAGCGGACCCCGCCGGCGTAGGTCGTGGGCAGGGGGGAGACCTCGGCCAGCAGCGCGACCAGGCGCTCGTCCACACCCTCCTGCAAACCCTCCACCTGTGTCGCATGCACGAGGAACTCCGCGCAGTGCTCCGCCAGGCCTGCGAGCCCGTCCCGGGTGATCTCGAAGTCGGTGAGCCGCTGCCAGCGGTCGGCGGCGACCACGTAGCGGCCGTCCTTCAGGGGGGCGCAGCTGAGGTCGAGGACGAGGCGCTCGCGGCCCACGGCCGCGGAAAGCTCCCGCAGGGCCTCGGGCCGGAAGCGGCCGCCCTTGAAGACGAAGGAGGTGGCGATGACGGCGGCGGCTCCCCGGTCGAGCCAGCCGGCGGCGTTGGCGGGGTCGATGCCGCCGCCAACCTGCAGCCCCCCGGGGAAGGCGGCCAGGGCCTCGGCGGCGGCCGCCTCGTTCCCCGGCCCGAGCATGATCACGTGGCCGCCGGGCAGGCCGTCACGCCGGTAGAGGTCCGCGTAGTAGGCCGGGGGCCTTCCGGCGTCGAAGTTCGTCCGCGGAGCCCGGCCCTCGCGCAGGCTGCCGCCGACGATCTGCTTCACCCGTCCTTCGTGGAGGTCGATGCAGGGGCGGAAGCGCATGGGCAGCCGGACCGGGATCCGGGTGCGGGGTGGGGTCGCCCGCTGCTCAGCGGGTGGCGAAGACGCCGGGGGTCTCGGCCCGGGCCGAGACGACCTCGCCCGTGTGCTCCGCGAGCCACTCCCTCAGCGGCACCTCTCCCTGCTCGGGGAGCTGGAAGCCCATGGGGCCGGAGCTGTCGCCGAGCAGCTGCCGGCGGATGGGGTCGCAGCGGGCCAGCAACTCATCGGAGTGGGAGGCGTAGTCCATCGGCCGCAGCCACCGGTAGCCGTAGCCGAAGAACACGCTCTTGCGGGTGATCGCCGAGTAGTTGTCGCCCACGGCGTGGAGGGTGCGGTTCTCGAAGAGCACGGCGTCTCCGGGCCGGGCGCGGATCTCGAGGTGCTCGCCGTCGGCATCGCCGTCGGGCCTGGGCATCGAGGTGTCGTTGCTTCCCGGCAGCAGGCGGATCGCGCCGCGTCCGGGCTCGGAGAGGTCCGAGAGCCAGTAGGCGATCTTGATGAACATGCGCGGCTGGGCCAGGCCCAGATCGCTGGGCGAGGTGCCGCCGTCGCGGTGCCAGCCCGAGACCTTGCGGTCGCCCCCGGGACCGTCGGCGTTCGGGGGGCGCACCACGAGGTGCGAGGTGATGAGCTGCACGTTGTGGCTGAGGAGCTGCACCACCAAGGGAACGGTGGCCGGGCAGTCGAGCAGCTCGACGAAGGCGTCGTCCCGGGGCAGGCAGTTGCGCATCTGCCAGAAGCCGCGGTCGTTGAGGCCCTCGGCGGTCCGGCCCTCGGAGTAGAGGCGGTCGCAGGCGGCCTCGAGCCGCCGCAGCAGGTCTTCGGGCAGGGCGCCCGGTACCACGAGGAACCCGTCGCGGTCGAAGCTTCGGCGCTGTTCGTCGGTGAGGGGGGTGAACTCCATGGCCGACTAGGATAGCTCCGGCGACAGGGGGGTCAAGAGGGCGGGCGGTACTCGCTCAGCTCGGTGGTCCCGTGACGCCTCGCGTCGACCCGCCGCAGCCCCTCCGGCGACTCGGGCAGGTCCAGGCTCTTCGGGTGCTGCACGAGGAGCCGGCCCCCGCCGGCGAGGATCCCGGAGCGGCCGGCGGCGGCGAGCAGGACCTGGCTCAGGGGGCGGCCGTTGTGCAGGGCCCGGTACGGCGGGTCGAGGTAGACCACGTCGAAGCGCCGGCCCTCGGCGGCCAGGGTCCGCATCACCGTCTGGGCTCGGCCACCCAGCAGCTCGAGGTGGTTGACGCCCCAGCTCTCCATCAGCCGGCGCAGGGCCTCCCGCCGCCGGCGGTCGGGCTCCACGGCGGTCACCCGGGCGCCGCGGCTGTACGCCTCCAGGGCGATCTGGCCGGAGCCGGCGCACAGGTCGAGGAAGGCGATCCCCTCCAGGGACGGACCGAGGCGGTCGAAGAGAGCCTCCTTCAGGCGGCTCGAGGTGACCCCGATGTCCCCCTGGCGGCTCGTGCTGACGGGGATCCTGCGGCCTCGCAGGCTGCCGGTGACGATGCGCAAGGGATCCTCGGCGGACGGGTGCTGGGGAGGGGCGGTTCGGGGAATGAACGCCTTCGCCGGATTCCCGGCAACGGCCGGCTGGCGGGCGAAGCCGAGCCCGGTCAGGCAGCCCAGGATCCCTCTCTTGCATCAAGCCGGTTGGCGCCCTAAGCTATTTTAGCCGTGACTAAACTAATTTTGAGATAGGACTAATGAATCTACCGGAGAGAGTCTCCATGGCGACCGCGAAGCATTGGCCCGGCCTCGCGGGCCTGCTCGGGGTGGCATTGATGGGATGCGATGCGATGATGACGCAGCTCCCTTTGGCAGGCGATGACTTCGAGTCGCCGCTGGAGGGCCTGTCCCGCGAGCTGAACGCCGCCTTTGTCGAAGGGGACCGGAACTTCGAGAAAGCCTTTTCCGTCGACGAGGGCCTGGGCCCGATCTTCAACAATGTCGGCTGCGAGGGCTGCCACCCCGGCGATGGCCGGGGCACGCCGGACCTGGGGTTTACCCGCTTCAGCCGCGGGACCGATCCGGCCGTCGATATAGGCGGACCCCAGCATCAGGACAAGGCGATCGCGGGCATTCCCCCCGAGCGGGTTCCCGAAGGGGTCGAGGTGTCCTTCCGCATGCCTCCCCCGGTCTTCGGGGTAGGCTTCATCGAGGCGATTCCAGTGGCGACGATCCTGGCCCATGCCGACCCGGACGACGAGGACGGAGACGGCATCTCGGGGCGCCCGCACTGGGTGACTCCCGCCGGCTTCGTTCCCTCCCACCACGTCGGGGGCGGCGACGGGCCTCAGCTGGGCCGCTTTTCCCGCAAGGCCCAGGTCTCTTCCCTGATCGAGCAGGTTGCACAGGCCTACCATCAGGACATCGGCATCACCAGCGACTTCATCCCCCAGGAGAACCAGCACCCCCAGGCGGGGGGCGGCATGGCCTTGGGCGATGGGGTGGCCGATCCGGAGATCCCGGCCGCCACCGTCCTGGAGACGACGATCTACGTGCGCCTCCTCATGCCGCCGGCCCGAGGCCGGAAGACGGCCGAAGCAATGCGCGGGGAGGAACTGTTCGGCCAGATCGGCTGCGCCAGCTGCCACGTGCCGAGCATGCGGACCGGGAGGGGTCCCATACCCGAGCTCAGCGAGGTCGATGCCAACCTCTATTCGGATCTGCTCCTCCACGACATGGGGCCGGCCCTGGCCGACTACCGGCCGGACGGCGATGCCAGCGGCAGCGAGTGGCGCACGGCCCCGCTCTGGGGGACGCGTCTGGTCGCCGACTTCCTCGACGGCGAGGAGTTCTATCTGCACGACGGCCGGGCCCGCTCGTTGGACGAGGCGATCCGCCTGCACGGGGGAGAGGCCGAGGCGGCCAGAGGGCGCTATGAGGCGCTCGATTCCGATGCCCGGCAGGCCGTGGTGGCCTTTGTAGGGTCCCTGTGATGGACCGCCGACAGGCGCTCGGGCGCCTGGGAACCGGACTGCTGGGCCTGTGCGGTTGCGCGGGTCTGCCGACCTATCTGGCGACCCTGGAGGCCGGAACCATCGAGCTGCGCCGGGACGAGGTGGAGAGCGGCTTCGGGGAAGGGAATGCGGTGCGGATACGGGCTTCCGGCCTGGAAGAGGAGATCGCGCTCCTGCGCCTCGGGGACGGTTCGCTGCGGGCGCTGGGTACGACATGTACCCACCTGGGCTGTCAGGTGCGGCCCGGGGGCGAGTTCCTGGTCTGCCCCTGCCACGGCTCGACCTTCGATCGACAGGGGGCCGTGGTGCGAGGGCCGGCGCAGAGACCGCTCACCAGCTACCCGGTAGCCGTCTCCGAAGATCGAATAACCATCCACACCTCAGCGAGCTGAAGGAACACGATGCGCGACTACATGGTGCTGGCCCCCTGGTTGGCCGGCGCGATTCTCTCCTGGGTCCACGCCACGGCAGCGCAGGAGCAGCCCCTGGTCGAGGGCGGGATCGGCGACAAACCCTTCCTGAGTGCCCGGATGGGCCAGACCCGCATCGGCGGCTACTCGGAGGTCCACTTCCGCTACGGGCGGGAGGACGGGATAACCCGGGAGATCTCCTTTGTTGCCGAGCGCTTCAACCTGTTCTCCTACACGCCCGTCTCCGACCGCTTGCGGGTGGCCTCGGAGCTCGAGTTCGAAGAAGGCGGGGAGGAGATCAAGATCGAGATCGCGGTCCTCGACTTCGAGCTCCATCCGGCCCTGACCTTCCGCGGGGGCATCCTGCTCTCGCCCCTGGGGCGTTTCAATCTCTCACACGACAGCCCGGTCAACGACCTGACGGACCGGCCCCTGGTCAGCACCGAGATCATCCCCACGGCCCTGTCGGAGGCGGGGATGGGGATCTACGGTGCCCATTGCCCGACGGCCTCTTCCCGGGTCACCTACGAGCTCTACGCCGTGAACGGATTCGACGAAGGTGTGATAGAGGTCAACGGAGAGGGCACGAGAATCCCGGAGGGCCGGGGCAACTGGACCGACAACAACAACCGCCCATCCCTGGTCGGGCGCCTCGCCGTCAGTCCCCGGACGGCCTGGGAGCTGGGAGTATCCCTGCATACAGGTCCCTACAACGAGTGGGAGGCCGATGGTCTGGCCATCGACGTCGAGCGCGGGCTGACGATCTGGGCCCTGGACTGGGATGCGTCCTGGCGCGGCCTTGAACTGCTGGGCGAGTACGCGAGGGCCGCGATCGAGGTGCCGGCGGAGATGGGCCTGCTGCAGGAGAGCCAGGCGGGCGTCTACGTACAGGCCAACGTCCACTTTGGCCGGGGACTCTTCTCAGCTCTTCCCGAGTCGGTCTGTACCGGGGTGCTCCGCTACGGAACGGTCGACTATGACGCCGACGCCGTGGGGGACAGCCGGCGGCGCCTGACGTACGGGCTGAACTTTCGTCCCACCCAGGATTCGGTCTTCAAGCTGGACTATCAGCGCGACAGCATGCGGGATCCCTTCAACAACGAGGTCCGAGGGGCGGCCCTGCTCTTCAGCGCCGCTACCTACTTCTGAAGCGGGTACAGCTTCACGAGCCCGCACCCTTGCCCCGGACGCGGGTCGAGTTCCTCTGACGCGCCGCGTTGCGCGGCCCCCGGCCCCGGCGCTACCCTATCCCGCTTCCCGGCCGCCTCGTCCCGCCCCTCCAGGAGCCCCGCTTGAGCCCGGAAGCCAACGTCAGCACCGCCTCCCGACCGTCCAGCCTGAAGATCACCGACCTGCGGGTCGCCCGCCTCCGGGGGACGCCGTTCCACTCCACCCTCATCCGCATCGACACCGACCAGGGGATCTCCGGGTACGGCGAGGTCCGCGACGGCGGCAGCCCGACATACGCTCTCATGCTGAAGAGCCGCCTCCTCGGGCAGAACCCCTGCGACGTGGACCGCCTCTTCCGCCGGGTCAAGCAGTTCGGCCACCACGCCCGCCAGGCCGGCGGCGTCTGCGCCGTGGAGATGGCCCTCATGGACCTGGCGGGGCGGGCCTACGGCGTTCCCGCGTACCAGCTGGCGGGGGGCCGGTTCCGCGACCGGGTCCTGTGCTACTGCGACACCCCCACCGTCGACGACGGCCGCGAGATGGGCCGCCGCCTGCGGCAGCGCATGGAGGAGGGCTTCGCCTTCCTCAAGATGGACGTCGGCCTGGGCGTCCTGCGCGGGCGGCCGGACTGCGTCATCGCCCCGCCGGGGATGCTGGAGTCGTCGGCCGTCATGCACCCCTTCACCGGCATCCAGATCACCGAGAGGGGGATCGGCCTGCTGTGCGAGTACGTCGCCGCCGTCCGCGGCGAGACCGGCTACGAGGTGCCCCTGGCGGCCGACCACTTCGGCCACCTCGGCCTGGAGTCCTGCATCCGCCTGGGCCGCGCCCTGGACCAGTTCAGCCTCGCCTGGTACGAGGACATGATCCCGTGGCAGCTCGCCGACCAGTACCAGCGGCTCTCGGAGTCGGTGGAGACCCCGGTCTGCACCGGCGAGGACATCTACCTGAAGGAGGGCTTCGCCGACCTCTTCGGACGCCGCGCCATCGCCGTGGCCCACCCGGACCTGGCCTCGGCGGGGGGCATCCTGGAGACCAAGAAGATCGGCGACGCCGCCCAGGACGCCGGCATCGCCATGGCCCTGCACATGGCCATGAGCCCGGTGGCGGCCATGGCCTCGGTGCAGGCGGCGGCGGCGACGGAGAACTTCCTCGTCCTGGAGAACCACTCGGTGGACGACCTGGAGCGCTGGAGCAGCCTGGTGACGGGATTGCCCGTGCCCCTCATCGAGGACGGCCACATCGCCGTGCCCGAGACGCCGGGCCTCGGCTTCGAGGGGCTGGACGAGGAGGTGCTGCGCGAGTTCGCCGACCCCGGGGCGGGGGAGCCCTTCGGGCCCACCGGCGGCTGGGACTCCGAGACCTCCAGCGACCGGCTCTGGAGCTGAGGTGGCCGCCTACGACATCGCCGTCCTGCCGGGGGACGGCATCGCCCCGGAGGTCGTGGCCGAGGCGCGGCGCGTCCTCGACGCGGCCGGAGGGCCGGAGCTGAGGTACGCGGAGCATCCCTGCGGCGCCGGCTGCTACCTGGACCAGGGGGACCCCCTGCCGGAGTCGACGGTGGAGGCCTGCCGGCGGGCCGACGCCGTCCTCCTCGGAGCCATGGGACTGCCCGACGTGCGCTGGCCCGACGGCACCGAGATGCGGCCCCAGATCGACCTGCGCATCCTCCTCGACCTCTACGCCGGGGTGCGGCCCATCTACCTCCATGCCGGCCACCACTGCCCGCTGAAGGGCTACGGCGCCGGCGACATCGACTTCGTCATCCTCCGCGAGAACGTGGAGGGCCTCTTCGCCTCGATGAACGGCGGCGTGCGGCTGCGCGAGGAGACCGCCGTGGACACCATGGTGATCACCCGCACCGGCTCCGAGCGCATCTCCCGCTACGCCTTCGGCCTGGCCCTGCAGCGGCGCGCCGAGAGGCTGGAGGGGCGGAGAGGGGAGCGGTCTGCGCAGGTGACCTTGGTGGACAAGGCGAACGTCTTCCGCTCCATGGCGTTCTTCCGCCAGGTCTTCGACGAGGTGGCCGCCGGATTCGACGTCGACGCCGGCCACGCCTACGTGGACGCCATGGCCCTCTACCTCGTGCGCCAGCCGCAGAGCTGGGACGTGATGGTCACCGAGAACATGTACGGCGACATTCTCTCCGACCTGGGGGCCGGCCTCGTCGGCGGTCTCGGCATGGCTCCCTCCGGCGACATCGGCGAGGAGGCCGCCGTCTTCCAGCCCTCCCACGGCACGGCGCCCGACATCGCCGGCCAGGGGATCGCCAACCCGGTGGCCGCCATCCTCTCGGCGGCGATGATGCTGCGCTGGCTGGGGGACCGCCACGACGACGAGGAGGCCCGGTCCGCCGCCGCCCGCATCGACGCCGCAGTGGCCGAGGTGCTGTCCGAGGAGGGGACGGGCACACCCGACATCGGCGGCGCCATGACCACGGCCGAGCTGGGGAAGGCCGTGGCGCGGGCCGTGGAGACCTGAAGGAGGGCGATGGAGATGAAAAACGGACAGGTGACCGACGCCGACGTGCAGTCCTACCGCGAGCAGGGCTACCTCGTGGTGCCGGGGCTGGTGAGCCCCGAGGAGGTGGAGGTGCTGCGCGCCGACGCCCTGCGCGTCTGCCGCGGCGAGTACCCCCACCCGAGCCTGGAGCCGATGCCGGCGGGGCTGACCGACGACGAGGTGCTGCGCCGGTTCCTGTGCATCCACCAGCCCCACAAGGTCTCCCCGGTGATGCTCGACCGCGGCGTCCGCCACGCCGGCCTCGCCCGGGTCCTGTCGCGCCTCATCGGGCCGGACGTGAAGTGCATGCAGTCGATGCTCTTCGTCAAGCCGCCCGGCTTCCAGGGGCAGGCCTGGCACCAGGACGAGATCTTCATCCCCACCCGCGACCGCTCGCTGACCGGGGGCTGGATCGCCCTCGACGACGCCACCCTCGAGAACGGCTGCATGTGGGTGCTCCCCGGCTCGCACCAGTGGGCCCTCTACGACCAGCGCCCCCACGACGATCCCGAGGAGTTCGACAGCGCCCCCGAGTCGTACGGCTTCGACGGCTCCGGGGAGGTCCCGGTGGAGGCGAAGACGGGGGACGCGGTATTCTTCAACGGCTACCTGCTGCACCGCTCGCGCAAGAACCGCAGCGGCGACTACCGCCGCGTGCTGGTGAACCATTACATGAACGCCTGGTCGCGGCTGCCGTGGCACCCGCTCGAGGGCGAGAGCCCGGCCCGGGCCGACTTCCGCGACATCGTCATGATCTGCGGCGAGGACCCCTACGCCTGGAAGGGGCTGGAGGACCGGGCCGGGGTCGGTCTGCGCCAGTGCAAGGCGATCGCCGACCAGCGCCAGGCGTGAGCCCCTCCGGGCCGGCCCTCTCCCGGCGGCGGTTCCTCGGTCTCGGTCTGACCGCCGCGGCCCTGCCGGCCGTGGCCTCTCCAGGCCTGGCCTCCCCCCTGGCCGCCCCGGGCACCACGGCCCGCCCGCGGCTGCGCGACCTCGGCATCGTCATCGGCGATCTGCCAACCGGCGCGGCCAACGCCATCACCGACGTGCCGGGGGTGCGCGTCGGCCACGTCACCCTGATCCAGGGACACGGCCCCCTCGTCGTCGGCCGCGGTCCCGTGCGCACCGGGGTCACCGCCGTCCTGCCGCGCCCGGAGCTGCCCTGGCGCCGGCCGGTCTTCGCCGCCGACCTGACGATCAACGGCAACGGCGAGCTCACCGGCCTGGGGCCGGTGCGCCGCACCGGCGTCCTGGCCGCCCCCGTCCTGCTCACCGACACCGGCAGCGTCGGCCGCGCCTACGACGGCGCCGTCGGCTGGTCACTGGGCCAGGACCCGGCCGCCTTCGAGGCCCCCTTCCGGCCGGACCCCGTGGTGGGCGAGACCTGGGCCGGATTCCTGCACGACACCGCCGGCGGCCACCTGGGCGCCGGCCACGTGGCCAGGGCCCTGGACGGGGCCTCGGGCGGGCCGGTGGCCGAGGGCTCGGTGGGCGGCGGCACCGGCATGCGCGCCTTCCAGTTCAAGGCCGGCATCGGCACCGCCTCGCGCCGCATCGCCGTCGGCTCCGACGGCGGGGAGTACACGGTGGGCCTCCTCGTGCAGGCGAACTTCGGTCGCCGGCCCCAGCTGCGGGTGAAGGGTGTTCCCGTGGGCCGCCTGCTGCCGGACCGCCTCCCGGAGCGCGCGGCATTGCCCGAGGCCCCCGGCGGCTCCCCCGGAAACTCGCTGCTCATGGTGGTGGCCACCGACGCGCCGCTGATCCCGGTGCAGCTGCGGCGCCTGTGCAAGCGGGCCCTCGTCGGCATGGCCCGCACCGGGGGGATCTCCACCCACGGCAGCGGCGATCTCGTGATCGCCTTCTCCACCGGCAACGATCCCGCCTCGGCGGCTGGCCCGCTCCAGGTCCTGCACTACTCCCACATGAGCCGCCTCTTCGCCGGCGTCGTCGAGGCCGCCGAGGAGGCGGTCCTGAACTCCCTGACGGCGGCGGGCACCATGGTCGGCCGCGACGGGCACACCATCCACGGCCTGCCCCTGGAGGAGTTCGTCGAGGTCATGGAGCGCTACGGGGAGGCCGGCGGGGAATGAGGCTGCGCGACCACGGCCTCGCCGTCGGCCGCCTGGAGCCGGGCGCCGCCAACGCCGTCACCGACGTGCCCGGCGTGCGCGTGGGAGACGCGCCGGGAGCCGCCAGCGGGGTCACGGCCCTGGTCCCGTTCACGGGAGCGCCGCGCCGGTACTTCGCCGGCCGCTGGTCCCTCGACGGCGGCGACGAGCTGATCGGCGGCCTGGCCATGACCGAGGACTTCGGCGCCCTCTCCACGCCGCTGGTCCTGGCCCCGCCCCAGGCCGCCGGACGGATCTACGACGGCCTGCTGGCCTACGGCTTCGGACTCGACGCGGGCCTGCCCGAGGACGCCGGCTGGCCCCCCGGACTGATCGCCGTGGACGGCGTGCCGGCCCCGGCGGCGTCCCTCCACGCCGGCCTCACGGAGGAGCACGTCGCCGCCGCCCTCTCCGCCGCCTCCGGCGACGCGCCGGCGGAGGGGCAGACCGGCGTCGGCCGCGGCTTGGCCGCCTTCGGCGCGCGGGCCGGGGTCGGCACCGCCTCGCGGCGGCTGCCCGGCGGCGCCGTGGTGGGCGTTCTGCTGGCCGCCAACGGCGGCGAGCCGGGGTCCCTGACCGTCGACGGGGAGCGCGTCGGCCCCCGCCTGGGGCTGGCCGCCCTGGGCCCGGAGAGGCGGCGGACCTTCGCCGCCGTGGTGGCCACCGACGCCCCCCTGCTGCCGGTCCAGCTCGACCGCCTGGCCCAGCGGGCCTCCTTCGGCCTGGTGAGGGTCGGTCTGCTCGACGGGAACACCTCCGGCGGCACCATTCTCGCCCTGTCCACGACGGCCCTGCGGGACGACGCGCCGGCCGGTCCGGGCGCGGTGAGGGCCTCCGCCACCGCCGAGAGCGGGCTGCCGGAGCTCTTCGCCGCCGCCGCCGAGAGCTGCGAGGAGGCGGTCCTCAACGCCCTGGTGGCGGCCGGCGGCCAGCCCTCCCTCGACGGCTCCCCGCCCCTGCCCGCCGATCGCCTGGGAGCGGACCGGTGACCCGGGATCCCCTCGGCGACGCCCGCCGGCGCGCCGGCCTGCGGCGGCGGCTGCTGGCCTGGTACCGCCGTCACCGCCGGGACCTGCCGTGGCGCCGCACGGCGGACCCGTACGCGGTATGGGTCTCGGAGGTGATGCTGCAGCAGACCCGGGTGGAGACGGCGCGCGGGTACTACGAGCGCTTCCTGGAGCGCTTCCCGACGGTGGAGGCCCTGGCCGCCGCCGACGAGGGCGAGGTCCTCAAGGCGTGGGAGGGGATGGGCTACTACTCCCGGGCCCGCAACCTGCACCGGGCGGCCCGGGCCGTCGCCGCCGAGCACCGGGGCCGGCTGCCCGATACCTACGACGGCCTCCTCGACCTGCCCGGCGTCGGGCCCTACACGGCGGCGGCGGTCAGCTCCATCGCCTTCGACCGGCCCCATCCCGTCCTCGACGGCAACGTGACGCGCCTCCTCTGCCGGCTCCTGCGGGTCGAGGACGACCCGGCGCGCGCCTCGGTGCGGGCCCGGCTCATCGCCGCCGGCGAGGCCCTCATGCCGAGGTCCCGACCGGGGGAGTTCAACCAGGCCCTGATGGAGCTGGGGGCCCGCGTCTGCACGCCGACGAGCCCCCGCTGCGGCGAATGCCCGTGGGGCGAAGACTGCCGCGCCCGCGCCGAGCTGGACGACCCGTCGGCGCTGCCGCTGCGGCCGGAGCGCCGGCCGCGGCCCCACCTGGAGGTGGCGGCGGGGCTGATCCGCCGGGGGAACCGCCTGCTGCTGGCGCAGCGCCCGCCCGGAGGCATGCTGGCGGGGATGTGGGAGTTCCCCGGCGGCAAGCAGGAGCCGGGGGAGAGCCTGCGCGCCTGCCTGAGGCGGGAGGTCCGGGAGGAGCTGGCCGTCGACATCGAGGTGGAGCGCCCCCTGGCGGTCGTCGATCACGACTACTCTCACCGGTCGATCCGGCTCCACGCCTTCGCCGCCCGCTGCCTCGGCGGCCGTGTCCGCGCCCTCGGCTGCGCCGACTGGGCCTGGGTCTCGCCGGGCGGTCTGGACGGCTACGCCATGCCAAAGGCCGACCGCAAGGTCATCGCCCGCCTCGGGTGGGAGGGCCGCCGCCGCGGGCACTTCCGCACGGAAGGCTGGCTCGGTGGCTGAGCGGGGCTCGAAGCGGTGGGCTCTCCGGCGCCTCTACGACGGCCTGCTGGGCTGGTCCGGGACGCCCTACGCCGGCCTCGTCCTGTTCCTCTGGGCCTTCCTGGAGTCCTCGGTCTTTCCCATCCCCCCCGACCCCTTCCTCATCGCCATGGTCCTGGGCGCCCGGAGGCAGGCCTGGCGCTTCGCCCTCATCGCCTCGTCCGCCTCCGTCCTCGGGGGCGCCGCCGGGTACGGCGTCGGCCACTGGCTGTGGTGGTCGGCCCCGGGCGATTTCTCGCAGGTGGCCCACTTCTTCTTCGACCGGGTGCCCGGCTTCACCGTGGAGAGGTTCGAGAGCGTCCAGGCCCAGTACGAGACCTGGGGCTTCTGGGTCGTCTTCACCGCCGGCTTCACGCCCCTGCCCTACAAGGTGATCACCATCTCGGCCGGGGCCTTCGACATCTCCTTCCCGGTCTTCGTCAGCGCTTCGCTGGTGAGCCGGTCGGCGCGGTTCTTCCTTGTGGCCGGGCTGCTGTGGAGGTACGGCGAGCCGGTGCGCGACTTCATCGACCGCCGCTTCGACCTGCTGGCCGTGCTCTTCGTGGTCCTGCTCCTGGGGGGGATCTACGCGGCCGGGGAGTGGTTCTGAAGGGGGTCAGTCGCCGTCGGCCTCGCGGCGGGCCTGAGTGAAGCGGCGCACGCGCCGGACGAGGATGAAGACCAGCCCCGCCAGGGCGGCGTAGAGCAGGAACTCGAAGGCCGGGTGGCGCCAGCCGAGGATCACCGGCCACAGGCTCAGGATGCAGAGGAGGATGAAGATGTCCTCGGCGAGGCGGGCCCGGCGGCCGGGGTCGGGCTTCTGCGGATCGGACGGGGAGGGGATCATACCCTGGAGGCGTCCCGGCTCCGGTGGAGAGCCTTGTAGATGGTGTAGCTCTTGAGGACCTTCTTCACGTAGAGCCGGGTCTCGCGGTAGGGGATGCGCTCCACGAAGACGTCCTCGTCCTCGAGGGGGAAGCGCTCCACCCAGCCCCTGGCCACGTGTGGTCCGGCGTTGTAGGCGGCCAGCCCGAGCTGGAACCGGAGCCCGCCGCCGCCGGCGTCCTCGAAGGCGCGCATCTGGTCGGCCAGGTAGCGGGTTCCGAGCTGGATCGACAGTCCGGGGTCGAAGAGCTGGCGCCGGTGGAACGGCTGCAGGCCGAAGCGGCGGGCGAGCTTGCGACCCGTCTTCGGCATGATCTGCATCAGGCCCACGGCGCCGGCCCGGGAGACGGCGGACTCGTTGAAGAAGCTCTCCTGGCGGATCACCGACAGCACCAGGAAGGGGTCGACCTGGGCCTTCTTCGAGGCGGCCTCGACCTCCTCCCAGTAGTAGCTCGGATAGAGGCGGGTGGTGTTGCCGCCGCCGTCGCCGATCCGCGCCGTCAGCTGCATGGCGCGCGTGTGCAGCCCCAGCGACTCGTAGGCCTCGCGCAGGACCCGCAGGGCCCCCCTCTCTCCCTCGTTGGCCCGCTCCGCCAGCCGCAGCTCGCGCTCGGCGGTGGAGGCCAGGCCCAGCTCGCCGAGGGACAGGGCCCGCCGCAGGTGATCGACCTCCCGCAGAACGCCCCGGGCCGGCGCCTTCGACACCAGGACCGGGGCCGGCAGGCGGGCCTCGCCGTAGCCGAGGCTCACGGCGCGCGCCGAGTAGTACGAGCGCGGAAAGCCGAGGGCCGCATCGGTGAAGTGGCCGCCGGCCTCTTCCTCCCGCCCCAGGCGCCAGGCGCTCTTGCCGGCCCAGTAGAGGCTCTGGTCGACGAGGTGCGGCTGGCGGGCCTGGCGGCTCAGCTCGGCGAACCCGGCGGCGGCCTCCTCGAACCGCTCCCGGCAGTAGAGGCTGAACCCGGCCCCCCAGGAGGCGTCCTCGGCGTGCTCGCTCGACGGGAACCGCCTGGCCAACTCGGCGTGGATGCTGCCGGCGCGCTCGAACCGGCCCGTGCGCTCGGCGGCCTTGGCGGCCTGCCACAGGGCGTCGTCGGCGAGGGTGTGGCGCGGGTGCTTCCGCGAGAGGTCCACGTAGGCCTCGATCGCCTCCGGGTCGCGCCCGGCGCGGACGTCGAGTCCGGCGATCCGGTAGAGGGCGGGGGCCCAGCCGTGGTCGTCGTACAGGCGCCTGTAGGTCGCCCGGGCGCGGTCGAACTGTCCGGAGCGCCCCAGGGCGCGGCCGAGGGCGTAGGCGGCGTGGGGGGCCAGGTCGTGGCCCGGGGCGTTGCGGACCACCTGCTGCAGGTCGGAGATGGCTCGGTCGTCCCCGTGGCGGGCGTAGACCTGGGCCCGGGTGTAACGCTCGTCGATGGTGCGCGGCCGAAAGCGCGCGGCCACCCGGAGTGCCATGCGGCTGGCGGCGTAGCGCTCCATCAGCTCCATCAAGGTCTCGCGGTGCCCCGCCTCGTCGCCGCTGCGCTTCAGCCCCTCGGCGATGCTGTGCAGGAGCGGCGCGCTGGGACCCGTGGCGGCGCGCTGGGCGCGGTAGAGGGCGAGGGCCCTGCGGTGGTCCCCGCCGGCTACGAAGAGCCGGGCCAGGTAGAGACGGGCGGAGTCGGCCACGGCCTCGTTGCCGCCCTTCACGAGCAGCGCCTCATAGCCTGCGATCGCCTCCTCCCGCCGGTCCAGCGACTGCAGGGTGTGGGCCAGCCACAGACGGCGGTAGGCCTCGATCTCGGGGCGCCGGCCCTCGAGACGCAGCAGGCGCGCATGGGCGCTGTCGGCCAACCCCAGGGCGCGCTCGCACACGGCCAGGCGGAACTGGTAGAGGGTGGCGGGGGCCGGGTCCGCCGGGGGGCCGGACCTGCGAAGGGAGGCGTAGGCTTCCTCGTAGCGGTGGCGGCGGATGAGGACCACCACCTCGGAGGGCGCCGTCAGAGCCGGAAGTGGTGGTGGCGGCGGCGGCGAAGGTGGGGGGCTCTCTCTGTAGAGCCGGGCGGCGAAGGGCAGCAGCAGGAGCCCGGCCAGAACGGCGGACCCGAGCGCCTGACGGAGCTTGACGGCCATGCGGGACGATAGCTGGAGTGTGGTGTCGAGCGGGGCCGGGCGGGGAGTCCCCACAAGATAACCAGGGACTCAGGCGGCCGGCAACCGGGGCCGGCGTCTAGGGTCGCTTGGGAGCGATGATGTGGGAGCTGAGCCCGTGGTAGGCCTCGGCCGCCTCCATCAGGGTCTCGGAGAGGGTGGGGTGGGGGTGGATGGAGAGGGCCAGGTCCTGCACCACGGCGGCCATCTCCACGGCCAGCACGCCCTCGGCGATCAGCTCGCCGGCGCCGGGGCCGGCCACGCCGACGCCCAGGATGCGCTCGGTGGCGGGCTCGACGAGGAGCTTGGTCACGCCGTCGCTGCGGCCGAGGGTGATGGCGCGCCCCGAGGCGGACCAGGGGAAGCGCGCGATCGACACGTCGAGGTTCCGGGCCTGTGCCTCGGTCTCGGTGAGGCCGCACCAGGCGATCTCCGGGTCGGTGTAGACGACACTCGGGATGGCGTTGGGCTCGAAGGCGGCGCGCCGGCCGGCGATGACGTCGGCGGCGGTCGTGCCCTCGTGAGAGGCGGTGTGGGCCAGGGCCGAGCCGATGACGTCGCCCACGGCGAAGATCGACGGCTCCGCGGTGCGGCGCTGCGCGTCGACCTCGACGAACCCCTCCGGGTCGAGGGAGACAGCGGTCGTCTCCAGGCCGATGTCCTCGGTGTTCGGGCGCCGGCCAACCGACTGCAGGACGCCGTCGAAGGTCCGCGTCTCGGCAGTCCCCGCGGCGGTCGGCTCCCAGGTCACGGCGAGGCCGTCGGCGGTCTCCGCCGCCGCGGTCACCGCGCTGCCGAGGTGGATCGCCTCGAACTGCTCCTCGAGCCGTTTGTGCAGGACGCGCACGAGGTCGCGGTCGGCGCCGGGGATGAGGCCGTCAGTCATCTCCACCACCGTCACCCGCGACCCGAGGGCCCCGTAGACCTGGCCCAACTCGAGGCCGATGATGCCGCCGCCCACCACGAGCAGGCGCCCGGGGACGTCGGTCAGCTCGAGGGCCCCGGTGGAGTCCATGACGCGGTCGCTGCCGATGTCGAAGGCGGGCAGCGCGATCGGCCGCGATCCCGTGGCCAGCACGGCGTGCTCGAAGCCGATCTCCCGCCGGCCGCCGTCAGCGCTCTCGACCCGCAGCGACTGCGGCCCGGTGAGGCGCGCCAGGCCGCGCACCAGGGTCACGCCGCGGCCCCTGGAGAGCTGGCCGAGGCCGCCGGACATGTTGGCCACGACGCGGTCCCGGTGGGCGCGCAGCTTCTCCAGGTCGATCCGGGGCTCCCCGAAGGAGACCCCCCACTCCTCCGCCTCCCGGGCCTCGGACAGGAGCTTGCCCACGTGGAGCAGCGCCTTCGACGGGATGCAGCCGCGGTAGAGGCAGACGCCGCCGGGCCGCTCCTCCGGGTCGACGAGGGTGACCTGCAGTCCCAGGTCGGCGGCCCGGAAGGCGGCCACGTAGCCGCCGGGCCCGCCGCCGATCACCGCGACTTGTGTGCGCTCGGCCATGGGTCAGCCCTCGAAGGCGAGGAACCAGGGGTTCTCCAGCCCCTGGCAGAGGTAGCGCAGGAAGCGGACCCCGTCGGCGCCGTCGATCAGCCGGTGGTCGTAGGACAGGGAGAGAGGCAGGATCAGGCGCGGCTGCAACTCGCCGTCGACGTAGACGGGCTCGGTGCGGCTGCGGGCGGCGCCGAGGATGGCCACCTCCGGGGCGTTGACGATCGGCGTGAAGGCGGTGCCGCCCAGGCCGCCGAGGTTGCTCACCGTGAAGGTGCCGCCCTCGAGGTCGGCGACGGCCACCTTGCCGGTGCGCGTCCTCTCCGCCATCTCCCCCAGCTCGAGGGAGATCTCGGTGACCGACTTGCGGTCGACGTCGCGGATGACCGGCACCAGCAGCCCCCGGGGCGTGTCCACGGCGACGCCGATGTGCACGTAGCTCTTGAAGATGATCTGCTCGCCGGCCATGTCGATGCTGGCGTTGAAGGCCGGGAAGGCGCGCAGGGCCGAGGCCGCCACCTTGAGGAGGATCGCCGTCGGCGTCAGCTTGGCGCCGGCCTTCTCCACCTGGGGAGCGTAGCCCTTGCGCCAGGCCTCCAGCGCGGTGATGTCGGCCTGGTCGTGCTGGGTAACGTGGGGGATCGCCGACCAGGCCGCGGCCATGCGCTGCGCCGTGATGCGGCGCACGTTGCTGAAGGGCTCGACCTCGATCTCGCCCCAGCGCGAGAAGTCGGGCAGCGGCGCCGCGGCGGCCGCTCCGGGCGCGGCGGGGGGGCTCTCGTGAAGCCGTCTCGAGAGGGCCTTCACGTCCTCTTCGCTGATGCGCCCGCCCGGCCCGGTGCCCTCCGCCCGGCCGATGTCGACGCCGATCTCGCGCGCCAGCCGGCGCACCGAGGGTGCCGCCGGGATGAGATTCGCCTCGGGCTCTGCGGCGGCAGGCGCGGTCTCGGCGGGCCCGTCGCCGTCGGCTGCGTCCAGGCCCCCGGCAGGCGCGGGGGAGCTCTCCTGGGGCGGGGGAGCCGCGGCCCCATCGGCGGCGGCAGCCGCAACGGGCTCGGCCGTATCCTGGAGCTGCTGCTCGGGCGCCGGGGCGGCGGCCGGAGGCTCGGCGGCGGGGGCGGCGTCAACGGCGTCGGCGCCGCTCTCCTCGACCGTGAGGATCACCTGGCCCACCTGGGCGCGGTCGCCCTCGGCCACCAGCACCCTCGACACCGTGCCGCTCACCGTGGAGGGCACCTCGATGACCGCCTTGTCGGTCTCCAGCTCGATCACGGGCTGGTCCTCGGTCAGGGCGTCGCCCTCGGCGACGAGGACGTTGATGACCTCGCCCGATTCGATGTTCTCGCCCAGGTCGGGCAGCTTGAACTCGGCCACGGGTCCCCCTTACACCGTGGAGGGGTCCGGGGCTTCGGGATCGATACCGAGGTCGGCGATGGCCTGCTGCACGGTAACGGCCTCGATGCGGCTCTCTGCGGCCAGGGCGCTCAGGGTGGCGACGGCGATGTGGCGGGCGTCGACCTCGAAGAAGTCGCGCAGCTCGGCGCGCCCCTCGCTGCGGCCGAAGCCGTCGGTGCCGAGGGAGACCGGAGACTTGGGGAACCAGCGGGCGATCGACTCGGGCAGGGCTTTCACGTAGTCGGAGGCGATAACGAAGACGCCCTTCTCGTTCTTCAGGCACTGCTGCACGTAGGGCTCGCGCCGCTTGCGCCCCGGGTGCAGGCGGTTCCAGCGCTCGGCGGCCAGACCGTCGGCGTGGAGCGACTTGAAGCTGGTGATGCTCCACACGTCGGCGGCGACGCCGTAGCGATCGTCGAGGATCTCCTGCGCCTCGAGGGCCATGTTGACGATGGCCCCCGAGCCGAAGAGCTGGGCCTTGAGGCGGCGGTTCTTCGGCGCGCTGCGGAACCGGTACATGCCCTTGAGCACGCCCTCCTCGACACCGTCGGGCATGGCCGGCATGGGGTAGGTGTCGTTCTCTACCGTGAGGTAGTAGAACACGTCCTCCTGCTCGGTGTACATGCGCCGGATGCCGTCCTCGACTATGATCTCGATCTCGTAGGCGAAGGCCGGGTCGTAGGCGACCAGGTTGGGCACGGTGTAGGCGAGGAGGTGGGAGTTGCCGTCGTCGTGCTGCAGGCCTTCGCCGGCCAGGGTCGTGCGCCCTGCGGTGCCGCCCACGAGGAAGCCCTTGCAGCGCATGTCCCCCGCGAGCCAGATGAGGTCGCCGATGCGCTGCAGCCCGAACATGGAGTAGTAGACGAAAAAGGGGATCGTGTTGATGCCGTGGGTGGCGTAGGCCGTGCCGGCGGCGATGAAGGAGGACATGGACCCGGCCTCGTTGATCCCCTCCTCGAGGATCTGGCCGTCGGCGGCCTCCTTGTAGTAGGAGACCATCTCGCGGTCCACGGGCTCGTAGAGCTGGCCGCAGTGGGAGTAGATCCCGAAGGGCCGAAAGAGCGAGTCGAGACCGAAGGTGCGGGCCTCGTCCGGGATGATGGGCACCACCAGCGGACCGATCTGCCGGTCCCGCAACAGCCGGGTCAGCAGCCGGCCGAAGGCCATGGTGGTGGCCATGTCGCGGTCTCCGGACCCCTTGCGGAACTCCTGGAAGAGGCGACCCGTGGGCATGGCCAGGGGCTCGGCGCGGACGCTGCGCTGCGGCAGGAAACCCCCGAGGTCCGCGCGGCGCTCCTTGAGGTAGCGGATCTCCTCGCTGTCGTCGGGTGGCTTGTAGAACGGCGCCTCGGACACGGCGTCGTCGTCGATGGGAATGCCGAAGCGGGTGCGGAACTCCCGCAGCTCCTCCTCGTTCAGCTTCTTCTGCTGGTGGGTCATGTTCTTGCCCTCGCCCGCCTCGCCGAGGCCGTAGCCCTTGATCGTCTTGGCGAGGATGACGGTGGGCGAGCCCTCGTGCTCCACCGCCGCGCGGAAGGCGGCGTAGACCTTCTCCGGATCGTGGCCGCCGCGCCGCATCCTCTGCAGCTGCTCGTCCGAGAGGTGGTCCACCAGCCGGGCCAGGCGCTCGTCGGCGCCGAAGAAGTGGCGGCGGATGTAGGCGCCGTCGGAGACCGTGTACTTCTGGAACTCGCCGTCCACGACCGCGGCCATGCGCTGGGCGAGGAGGCCGGCGTCGTCGCTCTCGAAGAGGGGGTCCCAGTCGTCGCCCCAGAGGACCTTGATCACGTTCCAGCCGGCGCCGCGGAAGGCGCCCTCCAGCTCCTGGATGATCTTGCCGTTGCCGCGCACGGGGCCGTCGAGGCGCTGCAGGTTGCAGTTGACCACCCAGATCAGGTTGTCGAGGCGCTCCCGGCGGGCGAGGGTGATGGCGCCGAGGGACTCGGGCTCGTCCATCTCGCCGTCGCCGAAGAACCCCCACACCCGCCCGTCGTCCTCGGGCTTGAGGCCGCGGTCCTCGAGGTAGCAGTTGAAGCGTGCCTGGTAGATGGAGAGGATGGGACCGAGGCCCATGGAGACGGTGGGGAACTGCCAGAAGTCGGGCATCAGCCACGGGTGCGGGTAGGAGGACAGGCCGCCCCCCTCGCGCAGCTCGCGGCGGAAGTTCTCCAGGTGGCGTTCGGTGAGCCGGCCCTCGAGGAAGGCCCGCGCGTAGATCCCCGGCGTGGCGTGGCCCTGGAAGTAGACCAGATCGCCGCTGAAGTCCTGGGACGGGGCGCGGAAGAAGTGGTTGTACCCGACCTCGTACAGGGTCGCCGACGAGGCATAGGTCGAGATGTGCCCGCCCGGAGACGCGGGGTCGCGGTTGGCGCGCACGACCATGGCCATGGCGTTCCAGCGGATCAGGCTCTTGATGCGCCGCTCGATCTCGCGGCTGCCGGGATAGGGGGGCTGAGCCGAGCGGGGGATGGTGTTGACGTAGGGGGTTTGGGCGGTGACCGGCAGCGACACCCCCGCCCTCTGCGCCCTGGCGTGCAGCCGCAGAAGGAGGTCCCGAACCTGCTCCGGCCGGCGGTGGGCGAGGATGTAGTCCAGGGACTCGAGCCACTCGCGCAGCTCGACCTCGGCCTCGCCGTTGACGGAGATCAGAGACTCATCCACAGGAGGGGAAGTGGTCATGGGATTCTCTGAGGTGGGAGTGGCGGTTCCGGGAGGGAAAGCGGATCGGAACCGGAATGAGTAAAATAGGGAAAGCCGCCCGGAGGGCCAACTCCGGCGGCTGCCCTGCCTCGCCCCGGGGAGGAGGCCTCCAGAGGACGTGAACGAGGGACCCCGCAAGCCCCGCCGCCGCCCCGGCCTGCGCCTCTCGGGCAGCCTGCTCCTCTCCCTGATCCTGCACCTCGCGGTGCTGCTGACCATCGACGACTGGCGCCGCGGCGAGCGCGAGGCCGAGGCCTTCCGCGCCCGCCTGAGCCAGGTGCTGCGCTTCGAGCCCGAGCGCTTCACGGCGGCCGGCCCGGAAGAGGCTCGACCGAGGACGGAGATGGAGTACCGGCGCGCCGGTCTCCTCCCCCGGCCGCGGCTCGAGGAGCCGACGCTGCCGCACCGTCCGGCGCCGGCGCCGGACGCCCCCGTCGCCCTGCGCTCCTTCGATATCGCCGCGCGGGCGGACTCCTTCCGGTCCGAGACCGAGCCCGACCTCGTCAGGTCCCTGGCCGCCGCCCAGGCCCTGGGTGACTCCATCCGCCGCCAGTCCCTCGACCTGATGCGGATCTGGGACCTGGCCCAGGGCCGCGAGCGGGCGATCGTCCGCACCGACCCCGACAACCGCCGGCACATGACCGGCTTCGTCAACCTGACGCGGGTCTACACCCGGGGCGCCGGCGGCGGCCGCGGGCTGGACCACCTGGCGCGCTTCATGCGCGACCGCACCTCGCTGCTGACGCGGGTGCGGCCCGAGACCATCCACTACTTCACCGGCCGAGAGTTGCTGCGCGACCCCATCCACTTCCTGGTTCAGGGCGAAGGCCTGCCGACGGTAGGGGACTGGCCGCGGCTGCAGCTCTCCCCGGAGGAGGGGGCGCTCCTCGAGGAGTATCTGCGCGGCGGCGGCCTGCTCTACATCGAGGGGGGCGGTCTGTTCCTGAAGGAGGCCGTGACCCTCCTGCGCGAGCTCCTCCCCGAGGCCCCGGGGATAGGGCCGATCCCGTCGGCGCACCCCCTCTATCACTCGTTCTACAGCTTCCCGGGCGGCTTTCCCGGCGAGGACAAGGAACGGTGGGACTACCTCGAGGACCTCAGGCAGTCGTGGAGCTACCCGACGCCGGAGCTTCGCGCTCCCCCGCCGCCGCCGAACATCGACCCGGAGCTGGTGGACCCCGCCGAGGGCGTCCGCCGCAACGGCCTGTGGGGCGTCTCCCTCGGCGACACCCTGGTGGCCATCGTCAGCGATCTGCCGCTCCACGCCGCCTGGTCCGAGATGGCCGCCGAGGAGGAGCCGGCGGAGGAGGGGGAGGAGCCGCCGCCGCCGAGCTGGTCGGGGCCGGCGCTGGTGGCCGGGGTCAACCTGGTCGTCCACGCCCTCACCCGGACCGGGACCCTCGCCAGCCGCCAGGAGCAGCCGGCCTGGTTCCGCAACCGGCCGCGGGTGGCCGCCGCCGGCGTCCTGCCCCTCGGCGACCCGGCCGCCCTGGCCGAGGCCTCCGGGGTGGACCCGGACCTGGAGGACGCCCTCGACGGCTCGGTGGCGGTGCTGCGCTCTCCCCTGGGGGAGAGCTTCGGCCCCGGGGGCGTCACGGTGCGCATCGACGGCCGCTACCGGATCGACCTGCTGCGCCCGGACCTGCAAGGGGTGGTGCTCCACAACCTCGCCGCCGGAACCCACTGGATCGAGGTCGAGCACCGGGGCGTGAAGGAGGGCCTGGAGGTGCGCCTCCGGGGAGGGAGGGTGGCGACCGTGACCTTCGGCGTCAGCCGCCTCGCCATGCTGTCGCGGATCAGGCTCGAGGTCCAGGCCGACCAGGTGTTTCCGCAGGCCTGGAGGCGGTCGTTCTCCGACCTGCTCCTCGAGGAGGACTTCCTTCAGGAGGGCGAGGCGCCCGCCCTCGATTGACCGGATCGGGGCGGCCGAAGCCGCCCCGCCTTCAGCGGTAGACCTTCATCTCACCGCGCTGCAGCCGTCCCCAGTACTCGTTCAGCGTCGCCTTGATCTGCGGGCTCAGCAGTACCCCGCCGATGATGTTGGGGAACGCCATCCCCAGGATCATCATGTCCGAGAACCCGATGACGTTGCCCAGGGTGATCACCGATCCGGCGAAGACGAAGAACACGAAGATCAGGCGGTAGACGAGGACCGAGCCCTGGCCGAAGAGGTACTCCCAGGCGCGCTCGCCGTAGTAGGACCAGGAGATCATGGTC
>JAPOZM010000059.1 GCA_026706075.1 Gemmatimonadaceae bacterium | reverse complement strand
AGAAACCGCAGCGTGAAGGCGTCCCCCACGTCGACCTCCTCCGCCTCGATCAGCCCGGCCTCGCCCATCTGCTGAAGCAGCTCCCGCCAGCGGTCCATGGTCATGACGCCGAGGCCCTTCTCGCGGGCCACCGGATCCAGGATCAGCGGCGCCGAGGCCTCGGCGCCGTAGGCGAGGACCTCCAGGCTCATCTCGGGGTTGAGGGCGTGGATGCGGCGGTTCGTGGGCTCCGGATCTTCGAGGTACCGCTCCCAGCCCTGGACGCTGCCGCCGACCACGGCGGCCACGATCGCCGGGTCCTCGGCGATCCTCTCCTCGCTGGCCACGAGGACGGTGGCGTAGGGGTTGAAGCCGATGTCGGCCACGAGCAGGGTCCTGGGGTCGGCGCCGCGGGCCCTCGCCACGAAGGGCTCGCTGGTGACGTAGCCCTGCTGGGCGAACTCCTCGTCCATCAGGAAGCGGGCCACGTTGCCGGGATAGGGAACGATGCGGACCTCCTTCAAGGGGTACTTCCAGCGCAGGTAGTGGGAGAAGGCCGGGCGCTGCGACATGGCGAGGGTGATGCCCTCGATCTGTCCGATCTCTTCGATCCCCGAGCCGCGGTGGACCATGATGCAGCGCGGGTTGACCTGGTAGGAGGCCATGAGGGCCACCACGGGGGCCTTCCGGGCGCGGGCGTAGAGGACGTCGTCGGCGTTGGTCACGCCAAAGGCCACCTCGCCGGTGGCGACGCGCTGGATGACGGGGGCGTCGGGGCCTCCTCCGAGGATGTCGACGTCGACGCCCCGGGCCTCGTAGATGCCGTGGACCCGGGCGGCGTAGAACCCGCCGTGCTCGGCTTCCGGGAACCAGTTTAGGGCGAGCTGGACCCGGGGCAGCGCGCCGGCGGCCGGCTCCTCTTCCCGGGTGGAACAGCCGGCGACGAGGCCGGCCAGGAGCGCATGCAGCAGAAGGGACATGGAGTTCGCTCTCAGTCTGGCGTCCCCGTCCAGCGCCTGAGCAGGAAGCCGCTCAGGGCGCCCACGGAGGCGAAGATCGACAGGCCCAGGAGGGTGCAGAACAGGATGCAGGCGAAGAGATAGTCGGTCCGGGCCTGCCCGTTGGTGAGGATGATCAGGTAGCCCAGGCCGAAGTCCCGCGTCCCGTACCCGGCGAAGAACTCTCCGACGATGGCGCCGATGACGGAGAGGCCGCTGGAGATCCGGGCCCCGGTGAGCATCTGCGGCACCGCCCCGGGGACGCGGAGCTTGAAGAGGATCTGCCAGCGGCTGGCGCCGTTGAGGACGAAGAGGTCGAGGAGGCCGGGGTCGACGCGCGTCAGGCCGGCGGTGGTGTTGGCGATGACCGGGAAGAGGGAGAGGATGAAGGAGACGGCCACCACCCCCGGCAGGCCGTAGCCGATCCAGAGGACGATCAGGGGCGCGATGGCGACGATCGGCACGGTCTGAAGGAAGATCGCGTAGGGGTAGAGGCCGCGCTCGATGAGGCGCGACTGCGAGAACAGCAGGGAGACCAGGAAGCCGAAGGCGAGGCTGAGGCCGAAGCCGAGGAGAGCGCCCACGGCGGTCAGCAGCGAGGCCGAGAGCAGGCGGGGCAGGTTCTCGATCGCGGCCCGGGCGACCAGCAGGGGGCCGGGCAGCAGGAAGGGCTTGACGTCGAAGAGGGCCACGGCCCCCTGCCAGGCGCAGAGGGCGAGGAGGAAGGACAGCAGCGGGGGCAGGGCCCTGGCCGCGAGGGCGCCCAGGCCCCGCATCAGGCGCCCGCCTCGGCGAGCCGGCCGGAGACCTCTCCCGCCAGGCGGATGAACTCCGGCGCCGTCCGCAGAAGGGGATCGCGCGGGTAGGGGAAGGGAACGTCGAACTCGGCCAGGATCCGCCCCGGCCGGGCGCTCATGACCAGGACCTGCTGGCCAAGGAAGATCGCCTCCGGGACGTTGTGGGTGACGAAGAGGCCCGTCCAGCCGTCCTCCTGCCACAGGTGCAGCAGTTCCTCGTTGAGGCGCCGCCGTGTGATCTCGTCGAGGGCGCCGAAGGGCTCGTCGAGGAGCAGGAGCCGGGGGCGGGTGGCCAGAGCCCGGGCGATGGAGGCCCGCATGCGCATGCCGCCGGAGAGCTGGGCGGGGAAGGCGTCCGCGAACTCGGAGAGACCCACCAGATCCAGAAGCTCGCCGACGCGGCCGGGGTCCGGGGAGCGGCGCAGCTCCAGGGGCAGGCCGACGTTGCGCGCCACCGGGCGCCAAGGGAGGAGGGTGGGCTCCTGGAAGACGAACCCCAAGTCGGGTCCGGCGCCCCGGGCCCCCCGGGCTCGCCCGTCGACGGCGAGGGACCCGCCCGAGGGTTCCTCGAGGCCGGCCACCAGCCGCAGGAGGGTGGACTTGCCGCAGCCCGAAGGGCCGACGATGGAGGCGAAGCGCCCGTCTCCCACGGCCAGGTCGACGCCCCGAAGGGCCTCGACGCCGTTGGAGAAGCGCTTGTCCAGGCCGCGGGCGGCTACCTCCATCCCTTCCCGCCTGCCTCAGAAGGAACAGCTCAGGGCCACCACCTGTCCCGTCGCCGGAGATCCCCTCCCGGCCCCCAGGTGCACCCGGAGCGCCTTGCCGTACTTGAACCGCACGCGGTCCCGCTTCTCCTCGATCACCCGGATCCCGTGGACGAAGTCGTAGAGGTAGTCCGCCGCCAGGGTGAGCCCGCCGAGCAGGATCAGGGCCCCCGGCAGCAGGCCGGGCTCGCGCTCCTGCTCTCGAAGGCGGTAGTGGACCCTGGAGCCGTCGATCTCAACCGGGATCTTCTCGTACCGGCGCTCGCGGTCCTCGTCCCCGCGGTTGAGCACCAGGACCTCGAAGTCGGACTCGGGGAAGTCGCCGTCCCCGAGCCGGGCCAAGCCCGCCACGATCGAGGCCGCACCCAACAGGCCGGTCGTCAGCAGCCGTTTGCCCGTCCGGAGCTCGCCCGCGTAGAAGTGCATCATCCCCGGCACCGGGATGGCGCTCAGGGCCAGGCCGACGGAGAGGCGGCGGTTCATGTCGCGGTACTCCTCCCAGGTCATGCCTTCGGGCAGGGGCACCAGGGGGACCTCGGTCAGGTCGTCCTGGGCATGCGCCCCCGTCGGTGAGAGGAGGGCCAGGGAGAGCGCCGCGATCCAGCAGGGCAGGTGCTTCCTCATCGGTTCGATCCGTCGTTTCTGTCAGGGTTTCCGCTTGTAGAGGAACCTCAGGACATCGTCGTCCGCAAGAAGTCCGCTGTAAAACGCGTACGCGGCCTTGCGGGCGTCGGAGTCGTCCACCTGTCTCGAGAGGGACAGGAGACGCTCCTTCGTGAGGATCAGCGTCAGGTCATCGCCGTCCAGGATGTGCTCCCAGAGCTCGACGAGGCCATGCCCATCGGTGGAGATCAGCACTCCGCCCTCGATGCGCCAGCTGCCCCTCTCGCCCCGGTCGTCCTTCCACGTCCCGTCCCCATCGAAGCGAAGAGTGGAGTGCCAGGACGGGAAACCCTCCTCGGCGTTGGCGAAGGCCTCGTCGACGATCGCCTCGGCCTCCGAGCGGCTCATCCCCTGCTCGACGGCGTGCTCCAGGAACCGCGGGGCGAGGACCTCGACGAGATCCGTCCCCTCGAAGATCCAGGTGCCGACGAGGTCGGCCCCGAGCCCCGTTGGCCCCTTGTCCTCGCCGCAGCCGGTGACTCCCGCCGTGGCCAGGATGATGGCGATGCTTGCCGTGGACACCTTCATGATTCGTCTCCCCTGCTCGGGATCACCTCGCCCACGGCCCGCGGGTGGTGGTGCCAGTGGCCGCTTGGGTCGCTTCCGCGGCAGATGATGGCCCCGCGGTTCCAGCCCTTGTGGGCGCGCACCTCGGGGGGCACGAAGCGAATGGTCAGTCCGCAGCGCCGGCGGCCGGAGAGGTTCGGGTTCGAGCCGTGGAGCAGCAGGTCGGTGTGCAGGGAGATCTGCCCTGCCGTCATGACGAAGGGCACGGGGTCGCCGCCGTAGCGTCGGGGATCGAGGACGGTCTGGTTGAGCACGTTGCGCTCTCCGGCCTCGCTGCGCGCGAAGGGGATCTGGCCGTGCAGATGGGAGCGCGGAACCACGGCCATGGCGCCGTTCTCCTCGTCGGCGTCGTCGATGGCCAGCCACACGGTGACGGTCCGGCTCGGCGTCAGGGGCCAGTACGAGGCGTCCTGGTGCCAGCTGACCCGGCGCTCGTCCCCGGGCTGCTTGCAGAAGAAGTGCGCTCCCCAGCAGACCAGATCCTCGCCGAGAAGGTCCTGCACGTAGTCGAGGATGCGCGGCTCCGTGCACAGGTCCCACATGCCGGCGCAGTGGCGCTGCCAGCCGTTGATGGAGTAGGCGTCCCAGCCGGCGGCGGCGGCCCGGGCCATCAGGTCGTCGAAGTAGGCGCGGTTGGCCTCGGCCTCGGCGGGGGAGAACACGTCGAGGGGGAAGATGTATCCCAGCTCGTCGAACTGCCGGAGCTGCGCCGGCGTCAGCAGGCGAGGGTGCTCGTGATGGACGGGGTGGAAGCGGAGGTCGCGGTCGACCTCCGGCATGGCGTCGGTGATGGGGCTTTTCGAGGAGCTGGTCATCCCCTATTCGAACTGGCCCCTGAACTCCTTGAGCTCCGAGCGCAGGGAGGCGATCTCCTCGACGATGCCGGCGACGGCGGCTTCGAGGCGCTCGAGCCTCTCGTCCTCGGCCGCCGCGGCCAGGCGGGCGGCCTCCGGCCGTGGTCCGCCGGCATCACCGGTCCGGTCCGGTCCGTCCGTGGAGGGCTCCTCGATCACGGGTGGAGCGCCGAGGAGGTGGGCGAAGCGGGACTCCTTGAACCCGGGCTGACGCGGCAGGCGGAGGACGGCAGGCCCCGCCGGCCGCTCCATCAGGGACTCGAGCACGGCCTCGACCTCGGCGAGGCTCTCGAAGGGGTGCATCCGGCTGCCGCGGCTGCGCAGCTCGCCGGGCGTCTGCGGCCCCCGCAGCATCAGCTCGCAGAGCACCGCCACACCGGGAGCGGAGAACTCCCGGACCTCGGTGAAGCGGTGATAGTACTTGGGCACCCTCATGTCGGGGCCGCTGACGACGCGCACCAGCCCCTTTTCGCGCAGCGAGTCCAGGGCGCGCACGACGGTCTTCTCGCCGTACTCGAGCACCGGGTCGCGGTTGGACTTCTGGTTGCAGGCCGCCGTCAGGGCGTTCAGGGTCATGGGGTAGTAGTCCGGTGTCGTAATCCCCTTCTCGATCAGGGCACCGAGGATCCGCAACTCTTCCGGGGTCAGTTCAGGTTCCATCGTCGTGTGTCCGCGGGTCGAGGGAAACGTGCAAGTACGGGAGCCGCCGACAGATGGTCAAGCGGCCAGCGGCAGCATCACAGGTCTGACCAGATCCGCCGGGCGCGCTCCAGGGCCTCGGCGCTCGGCTCCCGGGATGGGAGGATGCTCGACGGGGCCCGCGGGTCCCCTGCCGGCCAGGGCGACCAGGTGTCGTCCTCGAGGGGGGCCCTCTGCGCCTCGTCGCGGAAGTCCGGAACCTGCACCGGCTGCCCCTCCTGCAGTGCGCTCCGCCAGGCGAGGATGCCGACGGAGCTCATGGCCACCGCGCGGTACACGTCGAGGAAGGGGGCCTCCCCCGAGCGGATGGCCCGGGCGAAGTGGAAGTTGGTCCAGAAGTCGCCGCCGCCGTGCCCGGCCCTTTCGGCCAGCTCGGCGTGCTCCGGCCACTCGGGCAGGTACGAGCGCTCCAGGGCCTGCCCCGGCCAGCGGTTCCAGGCCTCGTGCCAGACGCGCACGTGGCCCGGTCCGAAGTACCCAGGTCCGCGGGCGATCTCCATGGCCCCCTTCGTGCCGTGGACGCGGTACCAGTTGCTGTGGCCGGGCAGGCTCAGCCCGAAGATGCGGAAGACGGCGCCGTCATCGGTACGGCACAGGATCACCGAGCCGGCGTCCCCCCGGCGCACGGTCTCCTCCTCGACCTCGGGGGCCGAGATGGAGAGGCCGTTCACCATGCGGGGCATGGAGCCGGTGATGTAGACCAGCGGTGCCAGGGCGTGGGTGCAGTAGTAGGTGGAAGGGATCCGGTTGCGCCAGTGGTCCTCGCCGGGGGCCAGGCGCAGGCGCGCCTCCGGGGCCATGGGGTGGTTGTACTCGCCCTCGGCGTAGGTCACCCGGCCGATCTCCCCGGTCTGGTAGAGCCGCCGCATCTCCTGGCTGAAGAGGGTGTAGCAGTAGTTCTCGGCGAGCATGTATGTGCATCCCGAGCGCTCCACGGCGCGGCAGAGGGCGACGCCTTCGGCCAGGGTGCCGTTGGCCGCGGTCTCGGAAAGGACGTGCTTGCCGGCCGCCAGGGCCCGCACCGCGAAGGGGGCGTGCTCGTGGAAGTAGTTGGCCAGGATGACGGCGTCGAGGCCACTGTCGAGGAAGTCGCCGTAGTCGGTGAAGGTGGCCACGCCGTGGGCGCGCCCCACCCTCTCCAGGCGCTCCTCCCAGATGTCGCAGATCGCGGTCAGCCTCATGCCCACGGCGCCCGTGGCTCCCCTGATGAAGCTCTCGCCGCGCCGCACTCCGACGACGCCGACCCGTATCTCCCGGTCCTGGTCCACAGTCTCTCCTCCCTCGTGTCAGTCGTAACGGATGCGCGGGTCGAGCCAGGCGTAGAGCACGTCGGCGGCGAGGTTGATCAGGATGAAGAGCGTCGCCAGCAGCAGCACTCCACCCTGCACCGCGCGGAAGTCCCGGGCCAGGACCGCCAGGTAGAGCCAGCGGCCGATACCGGGCCAGGCGAAGATCGTCTCGGTGATGATGGCGCCGCCGAGAAGGTAGCCGAACTCCAGGGCGATCACCGTCAAGGTGGGAATGAAGGCGTTGCGCAGGGCGTGGCGCACCAGCACCGCCATCGGCGCCAGTCCCTTGGCGCGGGCCGTACGGATGTAGTCCTCGCCCAGCACCTCCAGCAGACTGGAGCGGGTCATGCGGGCGATCACGGCCAGGGGGATCGTCCCCAGGGCCAGCGCCGGCAGCACGAGGTGGCGCAAGGCGTCGCCGAGGGCCCCGAGGTCGCCGGCGAGGAGGGCGTCGATCGTGTAGAAGCCTGTGCGCGTCTCGATGTAGGTCTGGGCGGAGATCCGGCCGGAGATGGGGAACAGGGGCAGCTGCACGGCCAGCAGCAGGATGAGGACGAGGGCCAGCCAGAACACGGGCATGGAGATCCCGGCGGTGGCCGC
>JAPOZM010000003.1 GCA_026706075.1 Gemmatimonadaceae bacterium | reverse complement strand
ATCTCCTCCGGCGTGGCGCCGGGATAGGCCATGGAGACTTCGATATGGTAGAAGGGGGTGGTCGGCCAGGCTTCCCGCTCGATGCCGGTGAGCGACACCAGCCCGGCGGCGATGATGGCCCACATCAGCAGATTGGCGGCAACTCCGTTGCCCGCCATGTAGGCGAGCGGTCCGGGCCGTTCCCCGTGATTGCCGTTGTCGGGACTCATGGGGTCGGGTCGGCGTCCGTCAGGACGCGCATGCCCTCGGTGGCGAACCGGATCCCCCCGGTGATCACGGTCCCGCCGCTCTCCAGGCCGCCGGTCACGAAGACCTCGTCATCGCCGCGCTGCAGGACGTGCACGGGGACGATGCTCACCAGGCCGCCTTGCCCGGCCAGCCAGACCTCGTTCCCCGGCCGCAGCGCGGCTCGGGGCACCTTGAAGTAGCGGTCCAGCCGGAGGCCCTCGATCTCCACCTCCACGAAGGCACCCACCAGCAATGGCGGGTTGCCGCCGGCAAACGGGTCCGGCACGCGCACGATCACGTCGACGGTGCGCGTCCGCTCGTCGACGGATGTCTCGCCCCGGTCGACGTAGCCTTGCCAGGCGTGGGTCCCGCCGCCGTACCGGGCGACCACCCGCACCGCCACCCGCCGGTCCCCGTCGCCGGGTTCGAGGTCCCACAGTCCCGGAATCAGCTCTGCCTCGGCGTTGGTCACGGGCACCACCACCTCGACCGCGTCGGCGGCGAAGAGCCGCCCCACGGGCTGGCCGGGGGCGACGATCTGTCCCACGCCGACGGACTCCTCGCGGACAAAGCCGTCGAAGGGGGCGGTCACCCGGGTCCTGGAGAGGGCGAGATCCGCGGCGGCCAGGAGGGCCTCGTCGCGGCCGAGGGCGGCACGGGCCGCCTCCAGCTGGGGCTCCCTCAGGGTGAGGGGATTGGCGGGCGGCTGCGAAGGCGTGTCCCCCTGCCGCCCGGAGTAGAGCTGGTACTGGGCGCGGGCGATCGCCGCCCGTTCCTCTTCCTGGAGCAGGGCCACGCGGCGGGCGGCGAGACTGGCCCTCGCTTCCCGCACCCGGTAGAGATAGTCCGCCTCCTCGAGGCGGAAGAGCGTCTGGCCCGCCTTGACCCGGCCGCCGCTCTGGAATCCCGGGTCCACCCACACGACCCGGCCGCCCACCTGCGGCGCGACATCGATCTGGGCGCTCGGCCGCACCGTACCCCCCCCGTACACGGGTAGGGCGCCGGACTCGGCCGTGACCCGCGCCGTCTGGGCGAAGGGGATCGGCGGCGGCGGCTCGGTGCGGGCCGGCTCGGGGGCCAGGGAGACCAGAAGTGCGGCCAGGCCCACGGAACCACCAAGGATCACGCCCGCTATCAGAAAGCTGCGAGTTCGGGAAACGACACGGCCAATGCGGGACATGAGGTCTTACTCCGTGGTAGTTGCAGGAACGGGTGCCGGGTCGACGGCGGCTGCGTCCTCCTGTTGGACGGCTTCCCGGTCGCCGGCGGTCCACGCCCCTCCCAGTGCGCGGTGCAGAGCGAGACGGGAGTACCCCAGGTCGCGCTCGGCCGCCGCCCGCACCGACTGCGCGCCCAGGTGCACCTGCGCCGCCGCCAGCCAGGCCTCGTACTCGCCCACTCCGGAGAGGTACCGCCGCTCCTGCAGGTCCGCTTCGGCGCCGGCTTCCTCCGCCAGGGAGACCAGCAGCGAGTGGCGTCGGCGGCCGGCCTCCAGACCCGCGAGAGCGGCCTCGACCTCGTTGACCGCGGTCACCACGGTCCGCCCGTAGGCGGCGGCCGCTTCCCTCAGCCGGGCCTCGGCCAGAGCGACATTGCCGCGCAGCCGGGAACCCTGGAAGACGGGGCCGAGCAGGTTCACGGTCAGGTTGCGGAACCACTGGTCCGGATCGAACCACTCACCGGCCTCGGCGCTCTGCACCCCGATGGAACCGTGGAGAGACAACCTCGGCAGCAGCTCCGCACGGCGGGCGCCGACGGCGTACCGGGCCGCTTCCGCCCGCTGCCTCGCCGCCCGGACGTCGGGCCGCTGCACCAGGAGATCCGCCGGAATTCCCGCCGGCACCGGTTCGAGCGCCGCGGCGGAGGTCGGTGTATGGGGGAGAAGCCCGGCCCGCTCGTCGCGGTAGCCCCCCAGGAGCACCCAGAGACGGCCCTCCGCATCCGCCAGCAGGGCCTCGATCTGCGGCAGCTCGGCCTGGGCGTTCCGCAGACTCTGGCGCGCCGCACGGGGCCCGCTGGCGTCCGTCAGCCCGCGATCATAGCGGGATTCGGCCAGCGATTCCCTCTCCTGCAGCAGCTCCACGATCCCGCCGGCCAGCTCCCGCTGGCGGCGCAGGTTGACGATCTCCAGCCAGGTCCGCACGGTCTCGGCCAGCACCCCCATGCGGGCCGTGAGGTAGTCCGACTCCGAAGCCAGCCGCTGCGCTCCGGCGGCGCGGGCGTCGTTGCGGTTGCGGCCCCAGAAGTCCAGCTCGTAGGCGACTTCGGCGGCGGCGGTGTAGGTGGTCAGGCCGAGCCGGTCGGGGAGGACGATCCCGAAAGCTCCAGCCTGGTCCGACCCCAGTCCCAGCTCGTCGAACTGGGCGCCGATGCCGGCGTTGGTGGGTGTGTCGGAGTCGCTGACGGCGGCGGAGGGCTGAAGGATGGGAAAGGCCGAGGCCTTGGCGATGCGTTCCCGCTCCCGGGCCTGGTCGACCCGGGCGACCGCCCCGGCCAGGTCGAAGTTCGAGGCGAGGGCCGCCGCGATCACCCGGTCGAGGGCCGGGTCCGCGAAGCTCTTCCACCACTGCAGCGGCTGGTGCGGGCCGGCGGCTTCACTGCCGGCAAACCCGGCCGGCAACGCCTCGACCGCTTCGAGAGCCGGGGGAATCTGCTTCGGTGCGAGGGAGCAGGCCGAGATGAAACAGGCAACGGCGGCCGGCATCAGGATCCGGCCGCGGCAGGCACGCCAAGGTCCCGCTCTCATCGGGCACATCGCGTCCATGATTGCAACAAATATACGGTACCTCCCGGCCTGCTCGTGCCCTCGATCGCCGGGCGGCCCGAGGGGGCCGCTCACGAGCCCGCGGTCCCGACGAACTGAAAGGCGTAGAGCTTGCAGTCGCGCATGACGAAGCGGATCCGGACGGGTTGGCCGGCAAGAGGGCCGACACCGCCGCTGTCCCCCCAGCGGACCGGCATGCGCACCGAGTTCCCGCAGATCCAGGAGGCATCCTCCTCCGTGTAGCCGCGGAGCGGCCGGCCCTCGCCATCCTGAAGCTCCACGCGCACGGCGCCGCCGCCGCCGGTGTCGAGGTTCAGCTCCAGACGCTCCCCCTCGAAGCGGACGACGGGCGTGACGATCTCGCCGCCGCCGTAGCCCGCGTCGGCCGAGACGAACCCGTCCAGCCGCAGCACCGCGCGGCCGATGCCGGAAAGCAGGCCCCCGCCCGCCGGGTCGACGAGGCCGTCGTGGTCCCGGTTGGTGCCGCTGTAGTAGATCCAGATCTCGTCCCCCATCCGCACCGGGTGGGGCATGGCCCAGACCATGCGGGAGGAGTAGCTGCCTTCGGCCCCCGGACTCAGGAAGGGCCGGCGTCCGCCGCAGCGCTCGAAGCTCACCCCGTCGCGGCTCACCGACAGGCGCACGTCGAAGCGGCTGGGCCCGTAGATCTGCTGGGTCTCGGTGCGCAGGACGTCCATGTCGTCGCGGACCGTGGTCACCACCGGCTCGCGGTTGAACCAGTACCAGTTGGCGTTCGCGAGCATGACGTAGACGCCGTCCGGGTCCGGATACTTGAAGACGGTGGCGCCGTAGTAGTCCATCGCCGTCCGGCCGTAGGGCTTCTCCGGCGCCGTGGCATCCAGCGGCGCCCCGGTCTCGTACGTGGCCAGGTCGTCCTCGTCCGGCCACATGACCGTCTTCTGGTTGTCCCAGTCGATCAGATCGTCGGACTCGAGCCGTCTGACGGTCCGGTAGTTCTCGTTGCCCTCGGCGGTGGTGTGGCGCTTCGCGACCCAGCGGCGGGTGTAGAGGACGTAGCGTCCGATGGCGGGGTCCCGGAAGATGATGCTCTGCGTGTCCCAGCCGCCCCGGTGCGGGAGCTGCAGGCGGCGAAGCCATTTCCAGTGGATGCCGTCCGGCGAGCCGTGCATGTGGAACTGCATCGCCACGTCGGGATTGTAGACCTTCGACTGGTTCTTGTAGCGCTCCTCGGGTGGAGCCTTGGGGTCGATCCAGACCGAGCTGCCGCCGATCTTGCCGGGGATGACGATGTTGTTGGCCGTCGACCCGCCCTCCTCGATGAGATTCAGCTCCGGCTTGTCGAAGTGGATGCCGTCCGTCGACTCGGCATAGCCCACCCAGGCCTGGTCCAGGCTCCTCTCGGAATCCTCCCTGGCCCTGCGCACGTGGTACCACAGCCGGACGCGGCCGTCATCCTCCCCCAGCACGCTGCTGTAGATGCCAAGGCTCGTGTCGGACGGATCTTCCCACGGGGCGCCGGCGGTCACCACCGGCTCCGGGGCCTGGTGGGGTGGGTTCATCACCCGCTCCACCCCGCGGCCGGCGGCGATGAAGCGATCGTCCACGAAGAGCTGCTTCCTCGATCCGATATCCATGCGGTTCGCGCCCTCCCAGGCCCTGGCTATCTTGGACGACTGCGATCGGACGCCCATGAATCACTCGGTATTGTACTGGCACCCGGAGCGGTACTCCAGCTTCCCCACCGTGGTCAGGGGAGACCGCGACGAGCTCTGGGTGGGCTTCAACTGGAACTCCCACACGCCGCTGGCGCGCGGCGTCGAGGGGGCCGCTCACTCTCACTCCGGTGGACTGGCGGGAGGTGCGACGGGCCACGTGGAACTGTTCTCTCCGGACGGCGGGGAGAGCTGGTTGGAGGAGGGGAGGGACGACGGCTACTGCGAGTGCCCCGAGGCGCTGAGGAGCGCGGTGCTGAGCGACGGCACCCAGATCCGGATCTCCCGGCCCGTCAACGCCTACCCGCCCGGACACCGGCAAGAGTTCGAGGGGCGCGGCTTTGCGGTGGAGGAGTTCCGGGACCGCATCCACGTGGAGCACAGCCTGCGGATGTCGCGCAAGCGGCCGGGAGAGAGCGGCTGGGAACACCGTCTGCTCCGGAGCGGCGAAGAGCTGCCCTTCTTCGCCCTGATCCGCAACGGGTCCGACCTGAAGAGCTGTGTCCTGGCCGACGATACCATCCTGCACCAGGTCTACGGCAGCGCCGCGGCGGGCGATCCCTTCCGGGCGTGGGTGCTGCGCTCGGAGGATGGCGGCGACACCTGGCAGATGGTGACGATGGCGTACGACGGCGGCGAGCATCCCTTCAACGAGAGCAGTCTCCTGGCGCTGCCGGGGGGCCGCGTCGTGGCGATGGTGCGCATCGCGAGCGGCAGCAAACGCATTCCACAGGAAGAGAAGTACCTCTTCCAGACCCACTCGGACGACGGCGGGAAGACGTGGAGCCCCGCCAGGAGGACCGGACTGTGGGGATACCCTCCCCACCTGTTGCTGCTCGGCAGCGGCGCCGTCCTCTGCAGCTACGGGTACCGGCGGGCCCCCTTCGGCGTGCGGGCCTGCCTCTCCCGCGACGGCTGCGAGACGTGGGAGACGACGGACGAGATCGTGCTGCGGGACGACGGTCTCACCACCGATGGCACCGCGGCCGGCAAGGGCACCCCCGACGACCTGGGGTATCCGCGGACCGTCCAGCTCCCGGACGGCTCGCTGTTCACCGTCTACTACATGACCCTCGGCGACAGCGTGACCCACGTGGCGGCGACCCGGTGGACGGTGGATCCCCTCCTCGACCCCGTTCCGTGACCTTCTCCCGGGGGCCCGGGCTCGCGTCGGTCCTGTGCCGGATCTTCCGCAGCCGGGACGCCAGGGCCGCCACCGTCGAGGCCGCGGCCCTGAGGCTGACCTGTGCTTCCCGGTCCAGGGAGATCCCTCTCGGCGCCATCGAATCCGCGGAGCTGAAGGCAGGGTGGCGCTGGGGCCGGGTGAGGGTCCGTCATGCCGCCGGGACCGCGGCCGTCTCCGGGCTGACGCGGGCCGACGCGGAAGCGCTGGCGGCGGCGCTGGAAGCGGCCCGGGTCGGTTGGTGGCGCCGGGAGCTCGAGGCCCGGAGCGAGGCGCTCCGGTCGGTCCACGAGCGCCTGGCGCAGCTCGAGGACCCGCCGGGATACGTGGGCCGCAGCCTCTGCCGCGATCTCGAGGGCGCCGCCCGGGAAGTGACCGCCCACTTTCCCGGCCAGTGGCCGGACACCCTCTCCGACGCTCCGGAAGCCGGGATGCTGGCGGCGGTCCGGGAGTTCCTGGACAACCCGAAGGCCCTCAGGGCGAGGACCAACCAGACCTACGTCGTCCGTGAGCTGGAGCGCTCCCGGGCGTTCTTCGACCGGGTGGAGGCGCGGCCCCTCACCGACGAGCAGCGCCGGGCCGTGGTCGTCGACGAAGACCGCAACCTCGTGGTCGCCGCGGCCGGCAGCGGCAAGACCTCGGTGATCGTCGCCAAGGCCGGCTGGCTCGTCCTGAGAGGCTTCCGGCGGCCGTCGGAGCTGCTCCTGCTCGCCTTCGCAAGAGACGCCCGGGAGGAGCTCGACGAACGCATCCGCGGCCGTCTCGGCGAGGCGGCCAGCGGCGCCACGGTGCGGACCTTCCACGGCCTGGGGATGTCGATCATCGGCAAGGCCGAGGGCCGGCGCCCCTCACTCGCCAGGGCGGCGGAGGACGGCAGGGCGCTGAACGACCTGCTGAAGGAGATCCTCGCCGGACTGGTCGCCGCCGAGGAGGTGTCGGATGCCGTGCTCAGGTGGTTCATGGGCCAGTTCGCGCCCTACCGCAGCCACCAGGAGTTCCGCAACTGGGGGGAGTACTGGGACTACCTCCGCCGCTTCGACGTCCGCTCTCTCAAGGGGGAGAGGGTCAGGAGCATGGAGGAATGCGAGATCGCCAACTTCCTCTACCTGAACGGCGTGCCGTACGAGTACGAAGCCCCCTACGAGCACTACACGGCGACCTCGGAGAAGGGTCAGTACCGCCCGGACTTCCATCTCACGGAGGCGGGGCTCTACATCGAGCACTTCGGGGTCGACGCCGAAGGCCGGACTGCGCCGTTCGTCGATGAGGAGGAGTACCTCCGGGCCATGGAGTGGAAGCGCCGGCTCCATGAGAAGAAGGGCACCGTCCTCATCGAGACCTTCAGCCACGAACGCGCGGCCGGAGCCTTGATCCGCAATCTGAGGGAGAAGCTGGCCGCCCACGGCGTCGCCCTCTCTCCGCTCCCGCCGGCCGAGGTCTTCGCCGTCCTCCAGCGGCAGGGCCGCATCGATCCGTTCCTGCGTCTGCTGGCCACCTTCCTCCATCACTTCAAGGGGGCCCAGCTCTCCTTCGAGGAGGTCTCCCGCCGGGCCGCGGGAGCCGGCGACCGGCTCCGGGCCGAGGCCTTCCTGGCCGTCTTCAAGCCGGTCTTCGAGCGCTACCGGGAGACTCTCTCCGATCTGGGGCAGATCGACTTTCACGACATGATCGACAAGGCGACGGAACACGTGGAGGCGGGACGTTACCGGAGCCCCTTCGGCTACATCCTGGTCGACGAGTTCCAGGACATCTCTCCCGCGAGGGCGAGGCTGCTGAAGGCATTGCTCGACCAGTCCCCCGCGGCCCGGTTGTTCGCCGTCGGCGACGACTGGCAGGCGATCTTCCGCTTCGCCGGGTCCGACACCTCCGTCATGCGCGACTTCGGGAAGCGCTTCGGCGCCAGCGAGCGCATGGACCTGGAGACGACCTTCCGGTGTCCGGAGGCGATCGCCGAGACCGCCACCCGGTTCGTCCTCGCCAACCCCTCCCAGATCCGCAAGAAGGTGCGTTCGACGCGCCAGGTGGACGGACCCTGCGTGCATGTCGGCCTTGCGGCGGAGAAGGGTCCTTCCCTGTTGAGCGAAGCCCTCGACAGGATCGCCGCGGACGCCGAGGCACGCCAGGAGGCATCGAGCGTGCTGTTGCTGGGACGCTACCGGCATCTGCAGCCGCCCGACCTGTCCGGCCTGGCCGGGCAGTACCCACGTCTGCGGCTGTCCTTCATGACCGTCCACGGCTCCAAGGGACTCGAAGCCGACTATGCGGTGGTCCTCGGCCTGTGCTGCGGGAGACACGGGTTCCCGTCGGAGATCGCCGACGACCCCCTTCTCGATCTCGTACTCTCCGCGCCGGACGAACATCCCAACGCCGAGGAGCGGCGCCTTCTCTACGTCGCCATGACCCGGGCCAGAATTCAGGTCTACCTTCTCGCCGACGGGGGCCCCCCTTCCCCATTCGTCCAGGAGCTGATCGAGGGGCGCGGCGTCGCCGTCTTCGGGCGCTCCCCTCAGGAGGAGGCCCCTTGTCCCAAGTGCGTCGAAGGACGCCTGGTGCACCGCGAGAGGGCCCGCGACCGAAGCGTCTTCTACGGCTGCTCGAACTGGCCCTACTGCCGGCACCGGCAGCCGCCCTGTCCTGCCTGCGGAGAGGGACTGCCTGTGGCGGCGAACGGGGGGTTCCGCTGCAGGGATTGTCACCAGCCGATCGAGGCCTGCCCCGCCTGCGGCGGCTGGCTGCAGACCCGGATGGGCCGGCACGGCCGCTTCCTCGGGTGCTCGACCTGGCCCGAGTGCGACTACACCCGGGACGCGCCACAACCCCGTCCGCTCGAGTCTTCCCCCGGCCATCGGGACTGACAGGCGGGACTTCCCGCGCCCACCGGGCCGACGGGCGGCCCTTCCCGACCGCATGCAACCCTTTTCGGAATCAGCCACAATCCCGTTAATCCTGCCCATGTCCTGCGCCCGCCGGACAACCTGCAACCCGCTGTCCGCTGAACGGATCTGCGGGATTCCCGTATGGCGGGGCCGGGAAGCTCCGGTCCTCTCCGCGGCTCGGGGCACCCCCAGGGACCGGCCGTGACCCGGGCCCTGGGCGGCATCCTGCGGCGGATCGTCGACGCCCTCCGCGATCTGGCGCCGATCATCCTCGTCATCGCCTTCTTCCAGATCGTGGTGCTGCAGCAGCCCTTTCCGAACCTGGGGCGCGTCGCCCTCGGCCTGGTCTGCGTGATCGCCGGCCTGACCCTGTTCATCCAGGGGCTCGAGAGCGGTCTCTTCCCCCTCGGCGAGGCGATCGCCCAGGCCTTCGCCCGCAAGGGCAGCGCCGCGGCGCTGCTGGCCTTCGCCTTCTGCCTGGGCTTCGGCACCACCGTCGCCGAGCCGGCCCTGATCGCCGTGGCGGCGGAGGCGGCCGAGGTCGCCGCCGAAGCCGGCGCCATCGCCGGCGACGACGAGGCGCGGGCCTCGTACGCCTTCAATCTGCGCATGGTGGTCGCCTTCTCGGTGGGCGCGGCGATCGTCCTCGGCGTGCTGCGCATCCTCAAGGGGTGGCCGATCCACCGGCTGATCATCGGCGGCTACGTGGTGGTCACCGCCATGACCGCCTTCGCGCCCCCGGAGATCATCGGCGTGGCCTACGACTCCGGCGGCGTCACCACCAGCACGATCACCGTTCCCCTGGTCACCGCCCTGGGCGTCGGCCTCGCCACCTCGATCCGGGGACGCAACCCGATGGTCGACGGCTTCGGGCTCATCGCCTTCGCCAGCCTGACGCCGATGATCTTCGTCCTCGCCTACGGCATGATCGTCTAGTGGAGTTCCTGCACACCATCGCCGTCACCGCGGGTTCCACCGCCCTCGACGTGGCGCCCATCGTCGGCATCCTCGTCCTGTTCCAGGTGGCGGTCCTGCGCCGCAACCTGCCGAACCTGGGCCGGATCGCGGCCGGGTTCGTCTTCGTCCTGCTGGGTCTCACGCTGTTCCTGATCGGCCTGGAGGAGGCCCTCTTCCCCATCGGCGAGACCATGGCCCGCCAGCTCACCGCCCCCGAGACGATCGGGACGGCGAATCTGGCCGACGGGGTCGACTGGTACGACTATCTGCTGGTCTACGCCTTCGCCGCGGCGATCGGCTTCGCCACGACCGTGGCCGAGCCCTCCCTCATCGCCGTCGCCCTCAAGGCCGAGGAGATCTCCGGCGGGGCGATCCACGCCTGGGGCCTGAGGATCGCCGTGGCCTTCGGCGTGGCCGCGGGGGTGGCCCTGGGCTGCTTCCGCATCGTCACCGGCACACCCCTGCCCTGGTACATCATCGCCGCCTATGTCGTCGTGATCGTCCAGACCTTTCGCTCCAGCCGGACCATCGTGCCCCTCGCCTACGACAGCGGCGGCGTCACCACGTCGACCGTCACCGTGCCGGTCGTCGCGGCGCTGGGTCTGGGGCTCGCCGCCACCGTTCCCGGGCGCAGCCCGCTCATCGACGGATTCGGCCTCATCGCCTTCGCCAGCGTCTTTCCCATCATGTCCGTGCTGGGCTATGCCATGGTCGTGGCCCGGGTGGGCCGCGGGCGAGACGCCAACCCCTCCGAGGAGAGTTGAGCCATGCAACTGAAGCTGATCGTCGCCCTGGTGAGCGACGAGAAAACCGATACCGTGGTCGACGCCGCGCGCGCCGGCGGGGCGACGGGCGCCACGATCTTCACCGGCGTCCGCGGCGAAGGGCTGAAGCCGCAGAAGACCTTCTTCGGTCTCGATCTGGCGGCCCGGCGCGACGTCGTCCTGTTCCTGGTGGTCGAGACGCGGGCGCGCGACATTCTGGAGCGCATCCGCGATGCCGGGCGCTTCGAGCAGGAGCCCGGCGCCGGCATCGCGTTCCAGGTCCCGATCGAGGACGCCGTCGGCCTCACCACCCAACTCCCCACGATCCTCGAAGAGGTGGAGGACTAGCCATGAGCGAGAACCGCGTCATCCGGGTTGGAGACTTGATGGGCTCCACGCTCTACACCATAGACAGGCTGGCCACCGTGGCCGACGCCATGGACCTCATGAAGCGTCACGAGGTCAGCTCGCTGGCCGTCGACCGGCGCGACGACGACGACGAGTACGGCCTGCTCGTGGTGGCGGACATCGCGCGCGAGGTGATCGCCAGGAACCGCGCCCCCGAGCGGGTCAACGTCTACGAGATCATGTCGAAGCCGGTGTTGACCCTGCCCGCGGGCATGCTCGCCCGCTACGCTGTGCGCATGCTCGTGCGCTTCGAGCTCTCCCGCGCCGTGGTCATCGACGCCGAGCGGGCCCCCCTCGGCATGGTGACCCTGCGGGACCTCGTGCTGAGCCACGGGGAGGAGTGACGGCGTCGCTCAGAGGTCGTACTCGCCCCGCGCATTCCAGCCCGGATACTGCTCCTCGAGGCGGGCCAGCGTCTCCCGGGTGTAGTACTCGTGGCCGGGCGGCGGAAAGCGGAAGAGCGCCCGCTCGCGCGCCGGGAGCCGGCCGATGAAAGCCCGGAAGTGCTCGTTCATCCCCAGGTTGGTGAAGCTGCTCACCCCCTCCCAGTAGTGGTCGGCGCGGCCGTAGATCCGCGTGGCGGAATAGCGCTGCCCTTCGCTGCCCTTGAAGACCGTCGCCGAGTGCCAGAGATGGGCGTTGAAGATCATGATCGTGCCCGCCGGCACGGTCAGCAGGACCTGCTTGCTCAGATCTTTTCCGTGGGCCTTGGGCACGATTCGCATGGGCGCCTGGTTCTCGTCCACCGCTTCGGGAAAGTACCAGGTGCTGATCTGCCCGTAGCGCACGTCGGAGTTGGGAGGCAGGAGCGAGTTGTTGCCGTTGTCGATGTGCAGGGGACGCTGCTCGGCCCCGGGGTCGGGGTAGCGCGCCCAGTTGTGGGCGTAGCGGAAGTGGATCTCCTCGGTGTCGAGGGCCCGCTGCACGAACTCGATGAGGTCCCAGTCGATGATGAACTCGTTGAAGAGCATGTCGGCGTAGGGGAAGTCGTCCCTCAAGAGCCGATTCTCAGGCGGATCGTCGGCGAGCGCCTCCCAGGGAGGGTGGGTTCGGCGGAGGCCCTCGGCGATCTCGGCCCGGCGTTCCTCCGGATAGAAGTCCTCCACGACCACGAAGCCCTGGTCCAGGAATGTCCGGAAGTGATCATCTGTCAGCTTCATGCTCTCTCCTCACCTGTTGCAGACCGCTGCCCGCATCACCAAGATAGCCCGCCACTCGCCTCTTCACCCAAAGGAATCCCATGAGCTCTACCTGTGAATACGAAGTCGTCGAGAACTGGGGCCTGGGCCCCCGGGGCCGCTCCATGGGCGGCGTCGTGCCCGGCGTGGCCGCCGACAGCCGGGGCCGGGTCTTCGTCGGCCGCCGCCATCCCCCCGCCCTGCTGGTCTACGACCGCGACGGGGCCTATGCCGACACCTGGGGCGCCGACCTGCTGGGGAATCCCCACCTCCTGTGGGTCGACGGCGAGGACCGGGTGTACGCGGCCGACACCGACGACCACACCATCCGCTGCTTCAGTCCGCGGGGGGAAGTGGTCCACACGTGGGGCACGCCGGGCGTGGAGGGCGCGCCCGACCAGCCCTTCAACCGGCCCACCAAGGCGATGCGCGGCCCTTCCGGGGACCTGTACGTCTCCGACGGGTACGGCCAGCACCGCATCCACCGCATCTCGGACTCGGGAGAGCTGCTCCATTCCTGGGGATCGGCGGGCACCGGGCCGGGCCAGTTCGCCCTGCCCCACAGCTTGTGGGTCGACCGCCACGAGCGCGTCTGGGCCGTCGACCGCGAGAACAACCGCATCCAGCGCTTCGACTCCGAGGGCCGCTACCTGGACGAGTGGACCGACCTGGTGATGCCGATGGACCTCTTCATCACCCCCGACGATACGGTCTACATCGTCGAGGCCCATTCGCGCGTCAGCATCTTCGACATGGAGGGGCGGCTGCTGGCCCGCTGGGGGGAGGACGGCCCGGCCCCGGGTCAGTTCGCCGACTCCCCCCACAGCATCTGGGTCGACGACGAAGGCTCGCTCTACATCGGCGAGGTAGCCACCCTGCACGACCGGGTGCAGAAGTTCCGCCGCACATGATGGAACTCGTGAGATACCCTGACAGCCGCATCGAGGTGCTCGACGAGCGCTTCGCCCGGTACAAGCTGGCCAACGCCGCCCTCGAGATGCTCTGGACCGGGGGGCGCTGGCTCGAGGGTCCCGTGTGGTTCGGCGACGGCCGCTACCTGCTCTTCAGCGACATACCCAACAACCGAATCCTCAAGTGGGAGGAAGAGACCGGGGAGGTCTCGGTTTTCCGCAAGCCATCGAACAACACCAACGGCAACACCCGCGATCTCCAGGGGCGGTTGCTGTCGTGCGAGCACGACACGCGCCGGGTCACGCGGACCGAGTACGACGGTTCGATCACCGTGCTGATGGACCAGTTCGAGGGCCGGCCGTTGAACGCCCCCAACGACATCGTGGTGAAGTCCGATGGATCGATCTGGTTCACCGACCCCGGGTACGGCATCCTGATGGACTACGAGGGCCATCGGGACGAGTTCGAGAATGCCGCCAACGTGTACCGGCTCGACCCGGACTCCGGGGAAGCGACGGTGGTGGCCGGGGACTTCCAGCGCCCCAACGGCCTCTGCTTCAGCCCGGACGAGTCACTGCTCTACATCGTCGATACGGGGCGCTCCGACGGGCCTGAATACCCCACCCACATCCGCGTCTTCGACGTCCACGGCGACCGCCTCGGGAAGGGGCGCGTCTTCGCCGACATGGAGCCCGGCTCGTCGGACGGGGTCCGCACCGATGTGGACGGCAACCTGTGGTCGGGCGCCTGCTGGGGGGGCGAGGGCTACGACGGGGTGCACTGCTTCGCGCCCGACGGCACCCTGATCGGCAGGATCCACCTGCCGGCCCCCTGCGCCAACCTCTGCTTCGGCGGCGCGAAGAGGAACCGGCTGTTCATCACCTGCTCGCAGTCGCTGTTCTCGGTGTACGTCGAGACGAACGGGGCTACTCGAAGCTGAGCACCACCTTCACCGCCCCGTGGGCGGCGGGTTCCTCGAAGGCGATCTCGAAGGCCTGCTGGATGCGCTCGAAGGGGAGGACGTGGGTGATCATGGGGCGCACGTCGATCCGGCCTTCGGTGATCCACTGCAGGGCGGTGGCGTAGTCGGCGTGGGGGTCCGGGCCCACGGTGGTGACGATGCGGGTCTCGTTGCCGAACATCCTCAGGAAGTTCAGGGACATGACGCCGCGGCCCGGCTCCTTGTTGGGGACGCCGAAGTAGAGGATGGTGCCCCGGTGGCGCACGAGGTCGGCGGCCAGGTGGAAGGTGGACTCCAGGCCCACCGCCTCGACCACCATGTGGGGCAGCTCCCCTTCCGTGATCCCCAGCACTTGGTCGCGCAGGTCGTCGCCCGGGGCCAGGGCGTGGGTGGCTCCCATTCTCGGGGCCAGCTCCCGGCGGTGGGACAGGGGGTCGACGCCGACGATGCGGCGGGCGCCGAGGTTGCGCAGGGCGGCGTTGAAGAGCTGTCCCACCGGCCCCTGGCCGATGACCACCACGTCCTGGCCGATGAGGTTGCCGAGCTTGTAGAAGGCGTGCAGCACGGTGCCGAAGAGCTGGCTCATGAGCACCACCTCGGGCTCGGCATCGGCCGGCAGGCGGATGCAGCCGCCGTCGTCGGTGGCCAGGCAGTACTCCTGGTAGAGGGGCCGGTCGAAGCCGTAGAGCAGCACCTGCTCCCCCTCGGCGTAGCGGCCGGACGGACAGGCCGCCACCGTGCCCATCGCCTCGTGGCCGCTGGCCCCCGGTTGCAGGGGGTAGTCCCCGCCGAGGCCGACCCAGCAGGGCTTGTCGGTGCCGCAGATCGCCGTGCGCCGCAGGTGCACCAGCATCGTCCCCTCGCCGGGCTCCGGGATCTCCTCCTCCAGCAGCTCCCAGCGCCGGGGCGCCACCAGTCTGGCCGATCTCATCTTTCCCATGGCGGGCGCCAAGCTATCCCCCGGCGGCAGCCCTGTCGAGAGCTTGCCCCCCCGCGGGCGGCACCTGAGATTCGGCGGCCATGAGCGCCCTCGGCCTCCTGGTTCCGCTCGCGGCCTCGGCCCTGATGGCGGTCCCCGCCGCCGGTCAGACCCCCCCGGTTCGCCTCGACACCAGCGACGTGATCACCTACCGCGCCCTCACGCGCGGCGACTTCCGGGGCCAGCACCCTCCCAAGGCTTTCCTGGGCCGCGTCGATCTGCCGCGGCCGGTGGCCGTCTCCTGCGCCTACGTGGCCCCCGACCCCCGGGCCCGGGTCTTCGCCGAGCCGATCCGCCCGGGGGGCCAGGGACCCTACCGGCCCCGCGTCGAGAATCTCGCCTTCCGCGGCCTGTTCTCGCGCTCCTGCTCGTGGTGGAACCGGGAGCACGGCCTCTCGCCCATGTACGTCCTCGAGCACGAGCAGATCCACTTCGCCCTCTCCGAGGTGGCGGCGCGAAGGCTGAACCGCGACGTGCCGCGGATGCTCACCTCGGCCTCCGTCGAGTCGGCGTCGCCCGACTCGGTGATCACCCTTGCCCGGCGGCGCATCCAGGACGCCCTGGAGCGCACCCTCGCCGAGACGGGGAAGCTGAACCTGGAGTTCGACCGCGCCACCTCCTTCGGCTTTTCGCTCCATCTCCAGGAGGCCTGGCGCCTGCGGGTGGAGAAGGACCTGGAGGAGCTGGCACGATTCGCCGCCGACCGGCCCCCGGGGCGGAGAGGGCCCGGGACTCCCGAGGCTCCCGCGGTCCCCCCGCCCAGGCACCTCCCGGAAGGAGCCGCCGAGTGAGCGCCGGCCGAGGGGCCGGCGGCGGCTGGCGCGCGCCCGAGGATCGCCCCCGAAGAGAGCACTTCCCCGGGGCCGCCGAGTGAGGACCCGTCGACCGCCAGGCGCCGGACCGAGGAGCAGCCCCCCGGATGTGCGCCGGCGCCCAGGCGCCACCGGTGCACCCCCGAGGCACCATCCGCAGCGAGCCGGCAGGTGAGCCCCGAAGGCCCGCAACTCCCCTCGACGCCTCTGCTGACGGCGCGCGAGACCCCCCTCTCCGCCGTCGAGTTCCTGCGCGCCTGCGGCGAGATCTTCGCCCGCTTCGGCGAGGAGACTCAGGACTCCGGCAACATCTCCTACGGCGTGGACGTCGGCGGCCGCCGGTTCTTCGTCAAGACCCCCGGCGACCTCGGGGTCTCCACCGCCTGGGCCGACCACCGCGTCCGGGGCGATCTCCTGAGGAACGCCGCCGTCCTCGCCCGTTCCCTGACCCACCGGGCCCTGCCGGCCCTCCACCACGTCGTCGAGGCCCCGGACGGCCCGCTGCTGGTCTACGACTGGGTCGAGGGCCTGCTGCTGCGTGTCGAGGCCGCGGAGCGAACCCGCCCGGGCTCCTCCTTCCACCGGTTCGTGCACCTGCCGCCGGAGGCGATTCTCCGGGCCCTCGACGAGATCTACGACGTCCACCGCCGGCTGGCGGCGCGCGGCTGGATCGCCTGCGACTTCTACGACGGCTCGGTGATCTACGACTTCGAGCGCCACGCCGTGCACCTCGTCGACCTGGACAACTACCAGCGCGGGCCCTTCGTCAACGAGATGGGGCGCATGTTCGGCTCGACGCGGTTCATGGCCCCCGAGGAGTTTGCGCGGGGGGCCCGCATCGACGAGGGGACCACCGTCTTCACCATGGGGCGGGCGGCGGCCGTCTTCTTCGAGCCGACCGGGATCCCCGCCGAAGTCCGCGAGGTCGTGGAGCGCGCCTGCCGCGAGGAGCCGGCGGAGCGCTACCCGACCCTGGCTGCTTTCCATGAGGCGTGGACAAGGGCGCGCGACGGCGGGACCCGTCAGGGGGGTTGATGGCGGCTCACGGGTGGCCGGGAACGGGCTGAGCCGGGCGTTGCGGATTCCGGATGCTTCCGGGATATTGCTCACAGCCACTTTCCTGCAACCGATTCGGAGACAGACCCAATGACCCGAGCTTCACTGACCCTGTCGCTGGCCCTCGCCCTGGCGGCCGGAGGCTTGTCCACCACTCCGCGCCCGGCCCTCGCCGATGGCCATCTCCTGGCCGCGGCCGACGTGGTCGACCGGGAGACGCTGAAGGAGTTCGTCCTGGGAGCCAAGGGCCTGGTGGACGCCACCGGGACCGACGAGGAGCTGCAGGCCGTCCTGGCCGACCTGGGCACCGAGCGCTGGAGGGAGGGGGCGATCTACATCTTCATCACCAGCTTCGACGGCACCAGCTTCTTCCACGGCGCCAACCCCGCCCGGGAGGGCACCAACAACTACGAGCAGGAGGACGCCAACGGGGTCAGGATCGTGCAGGAGTTGGTCAAGGCGGCCCAGGCCGGGGGAGGGTGGGTGCACTACCTCTTCGACAACCCGGCCATCGAGGGCCCCGACGAGTCCCCCAAGGTGAGCTACGCCGCCCCCATCGAGATCCAGGGCAACAGCTACTACATCGGCGCCGGCCTGTACCTCGATCCGGAGCAGACGAACGTGGCGCCGGCCTCGTGGGGCGCCCTGAAAGAGCGGAGGCCATAGGGGGAGCCAACCCTCGGCGCCGCTGCCCTGCACCCACGCACCTGAACCAGATTCCCGGGAAAGCACCATGTCCTACAGCTTCATGTTCCTGCCGCCCGTGGACGACCGCCGCCGCCGCTGGGCCGACGCCCTCGGCGAGGAGGTGCCGCAGATCGAGATCCTGCTGCCGGGCTCGCGGGAGGAGGCCCTGGAGCGGATCGGCGAGGTCCGCGGCGCCTTCGGCAGCCTCGACCCGGAGCTGCTGGCCGCCGCCCGAAAGCTGACCTGGCTGTGCGCGCCGGCGGCGGGACCGGGCCCGGGGTTCTACTTCCCGGAGCTGGTCGACAGCGACGTGACGGTCACCAACCAGCGCGGCATCTACAACGACCACATCTCGGCCCACATCATGGCCTTCGTCCTCGCCTTCGCCCGCGGCCTGCACCTCTACATGCCGCAGCAGCTCGAGGGGTTGTGGATCTCGGGCGGGGAAGCCGCCCCCACCGTGCACCTGCCCGAGGCCACGGCGGTTCTGATCGGCGCCGGCGGCATCGGCGGCGAGACGGCGCGCCACCTAGCCCAGTTCGGCATGCACGTGATCGCCGTCGACCCGCGCGTGCCCGAGCCGCCCGAGGGGGTCCACGAACTGCACCGGCCCGAGGCCCTGGACGAGCAGATCGGCCGCGGCGACTTCGTCATCATGACGGCGCCCCAGACGCCGGCCATGGAAGGCCTGATGAACGCGGAGCGGCTGGCGCGGATGAAGCCCACCGGCGTGCTGATCAACATCGGCCGGGGGGTGAACGTGGTCCTCGACGACCTGGCCGACGCCCTCTACGGCGGGACCATCGGCGGCGCCGCCCTCGACGTCTTCGAGATCGAGCCGCTGCCCGAGGGCCACCGGCTGTGGAAGGCGCCGAACTTCCTGATGACGCCCCACGTGGCCGGCGCCGGCCCCTACCTCGAGGATCGGCGCCTGCAGCTGCTGATCGAAAACTGCCGGCGGCTGCGCGACGGCGAAGAGCTGGTCAACGTGGTGGACAAGAAGAACTGGTTCTAGCGCGGGTCAGTCCGAGGCGGTGGGCAGGCTGCCCACGATCAGCAACCAGCCGTGGGTCTTCACCGGCCGGCTGACCTCCCACTCCTTCAGCTCGCCCCCAAGGTTCTTCTCGGCCCGCTCGCACAGCTCGTCGAAGGGGGGCCGGCCGGGGTCGGCGATGACGATCTGCTCGACGCCGGCGCGCGTCGCCTTGCGGATCATCCGGTAGAGGGGGTCGATCATCTCGTCCCAGAAGCAGATGTCGGCGCCCAGGATCACGCGGGTGCCGTCCAACTGGGCCCTGCTCAGCTTCTCGAAGCGGGAGCGCCGCGTCTGCAGGGTCACGCCGTTGACCTCGGCGTGCAGGTGCAGGTAGGGGAAGACCTTGGCGTCGGCGTCGACGCCCACGACCTCGGCGCCGTGCTGCCTGGCGCAGTAGATGCCGAGGAGCCCCCAGCCGCAGCCGACCTCCATGACCCGGGCGCCGGAGGGCAGGCCCTGGCGCTCGAGGAAGTCCATGATCAGGTAGCTGGAGTTCCAGAAGCGGTCACCGTGGATCTCCGGCTCGTGGTCCTTTTTCAGGGCCCGCACCCGGGGGTGACCGGCCTTGAGGATGGTCACGCCGTACGCCTCGCGCTGCGTCGACTTGTCGGACTTGTGCTTCTTCTTGCCCATGTCTCGACGGGGAGAGAGATTCAGGTGCTTCTGTGCAAGGGGAAGAGTTGGGAAAGCTAGGCATTCGACAGACGGCGGCAACCGGCGGCGCTCCTTGACGATCACCGAGCCCCTGCGCTCGCGCTGGTCCGCTCCCGGCGGCTACCGCGAGTTCCTGCAGATCGCCTTTCCCCTGATCCTGAGCACGGCGAGCTGGAGCATCCAGCACTTCGTCGACCGCGTCTTCCTCACCTGGTACTCCACCGACGCCCTGGCCGCGTCCCTGCCGGCGGGCCTGACCAGCTTCGTCTTCGTCAGCTTCTTCCTGGGCATCGCGGGGTACGTCAACACCTTCGTCGCCCAGTACGTCGGCGCCGGCCGTCCCGAGCGGGTGGGCGCCGCCCTGTGGCAGGGCGGCTACCTGGCGATGCTGAGCGCCGTCGCCGGGGTCCTGGTGGCGCTGATGGCGGTGCCGATCTTCGACCTCGTCGGCCACGAGGAGCCGATCCGCTCCAACGAGGTCGTCTACTTCCGCATCCTCTGCTGGGGCATGGGCCCCCTGATCCTGTCCACGGCCCTCGCCTGCTTCTACAGCGGCCGCGGGCGGACCTGGTCCGTCCTCGGCGTCAACGCCGCCGCCACCAGCGTCAACATCGTCCTCGACTACGGGCTGATCTTCGGCGCCTGGGGCCTGCCCGAGATGGGTCTGCGGGGCGCCGCCTGGGCGACCAACACGGCGGCCGTGTGCGCCGCCGGCCTCTACCTGGTCCTGCTGGCGCGGCCCTCCCACCGCCGGCGCTTCGCCACCTACGGCGCCTGGCGCTTCGACCGCGCCCTCTTCGGCCGGCTCCTCCGCTTCGGCGGCGCCACCGGCGTCAACTTCATGCTCGACATCTTCTCCTTCACCTTCTTCATCCTCATCATCGGCCGGGTGGGCACCCTGGAACTGACGGCAAGCAACCTCGCCTTCAACATCAACAGCCTCGCCTTCATGCCCCTCATCGGCGCCGGCATCGCCGTGTCCACCATGGTCGGCCAGCGTCTCGGCGCCGGGGAGCCCGCCGCCGCCGAGTACTGCACTTGGAGCGGTCTCCACGTGGCCCTCGGATACGGGGGGATCATGACCGCCGCCTACATCCTCCTGCCCGACCTCTTCCTGCTGCCCTACGGGGCCGGCGCCTCGGGCGAGGAATTCGTCCACGCCCGCGACCTGGCCCGCTCCCTGCTGCGCATCGTCGGCCTCTACTGCCTCTTCGACGCCGCCTACATCGTGTTCACCGCCGCCCTCAAGGGGGCCGGCGACACGCGCTACATCATGTACGCCGGGTTCCTGATGGGCCTGTCGATCATGGTGGCGCCGCCGCTGATCGCCGTGGAGTGGTTCGACGCCGGCGTCTACACCGTCTGGGTCTTCATCGTCGCCTACCTCGTGGTGGCCGCGGCCGTGTTCTACCGCCGCTTCCGCATCGGCCCCTGGAAGTCGATGCGGGTCATCGAGGAGGCCGCGGGAGAGTCCTCGCCGGCGGCGGAGGCGGCCTCGTGAGCTTCTGGGGGATCGACCTGGGGGGCACCAAGATCGAGGGCGTGGTGCTGCCGGCGGCCGACTCCCTTCAGCCCCTGTGCCGGCTGCGGGTGCCCACCGACAGCCACCTCGGCTACGACCGGGTGCGCGGGCGGGTCGCCGAGCTGGTGGAGGGGCTCGCCGCCGAGGCCGGGCACCGGCCCGAGGTCCTGGGCATCGGCACCCCCGGCGTCCTGGACCCCCGTTCCCGGACCCTGAAGAACTCCAACGCCACCTGCCTCAACGGCCGCCCCCTGCTCGACGACCTGACCGCCGACCTCGGCTGCCGGGTGGAGATGGCCAACGACGCCAACTGCTTCGCCCTCGCCGAGGCCCGCCTCGGCGCCGGCCGCGGGGCCGGCATCCTCTTCGGCGTCATCCTCGGCACCGGGGTCGGCGGGGGCGTCGTCGTCGACGGCCGGGTCCTGCACGGCGGCCAGGGCATCGCCGGCGAGTGGGGCCACAACGTCCTCGACCCCGGGGGGGACCCGTGCTACTGCGGCCGCCGGGGATGCGTCGAGACGGTGCTGTCAGGCCCGGGCCTGGAGAGGTTCTACGAGGAGCGCAGCGGCACCCGGCGAGAGCTGCCCGAGATCGCCTCCCGCGCCGAGGCGGGGACGGACGAGGTGGCGGTTGCCGCCGTCGAGCGCCTCGCGGAGGGCTTCGGGCGCGCCATTGCCTCCGTGGTCAACATCCTCGACCCCCACGTGGTCGTCCTCGGCGGCGGGGTCAGCAACGTGGACGCCCTCTACGGCCGCGGCGTGGAGTCGATGGCCCGCTGGGTCTTCAACGACCGCCTCGACACGCGGGTGCTGCGCAACGAGCTGGGGGATTCCGCCGGCGTCTTCGGGGCGGCGATGCTGGGGGCTTAGCCCCCTAGCGGATGAGGGCGAGCTTGCCGGTGAGGACCTGGCCGCCGGCGATCAGGCGGAAGAGATAGAGGCCGGAGGCCAGCGGCCGGCCGTGCTCGTCGGTGCCGTACCATTCCCGGGCGTGCAGCCCGGCGTCCAGGATCTCGCCGTGGACCAGCTCGGCCACGACCTGGCTGGCCACGTTGTAGACGGTCAGGGTCACCGGGCCCGCCTCCGGCAACTGGAAGTGGAGGGTGGTGCTCGGGTTGAAGGGGTTGGGCGCGGAGCGTACCGCCAGCGAGTCGGCCGCCGCCAACCAGCCGGCCGGCCCCTCGGCCACCGGCTTGGCGACGACCACCACCTCGTCTTCGCCGGGTTCGGGGACCTCGCCCTCGGGCATCAGCTCGTCCTCGGTCTCTTCGTGCCCGCCGGCCTCGTCCTCGTCGTTCGAGCCGCCGGGACCGAGGGCCGACGCCGAGACCTGGGCGGTGGTGCCGTAGCCGACAGGGTTGCGGGCCCTCACCTGGAAGACGTACGAGGCGCCGTCGTCGAAGTTGTTCCACGACTTGCTGCGGGCGTTGGCGCCGCCGGCGCGGCGGTACCAGCCGCGCCAGTCGTCGTCCCCGGTCTTCTTGTAGCGGTAGTAGTAGTGCTGGATGGGCGAGCCATTGGCCGGCGCCGCGCCCCAGGTCAGCTCCATGAATCCGTTGCCGCCCTGCCGGTCGGTGGCCAGGTTCGTCGGCGCCCCGGGCACGGTGGCCGGCGTCGCCGAGGCGCGGGAGGCGGCGCCGTGGCCGGCGCCGTTGTGGCCCCGGACCTCGAAGGCGTACGACGTGCCGTTGGTCAACCCGGTCACCGTCGTGTCGCGGGCGCTGCCGGCGCCGGGCACGGCCGTCCAGCCCGAGCCCGCGCCGCGGATGTCATAGCGGTCTACGGCGGCGCCCCGGCCGTCGGCCGCGCCCCAGGAGAGAGCGACCTGCCCGTTGCCGCGCACGGCGCGGAAATCGGGCGGCGGCTTGGGCGTGTTCGCCCGCACGACGCCGGACCGGCCGGACGCGCTCTTGCCCGACCCGTGGTTGTCCGTGTAGCTGACCGACGCCTGCAGACGCTTGCCGACGTCGGAAGCCGGCACGGTGTAGCGGTACGACTGCACCGAGGAGGCCTGGCCGGCGGCGCCGCTCTCGGTACTCCAGGACCAGGTCGGCCCGGTGATGCCTCCGTCCTCGTCGGTGAGGGTGGCCGTGACATGCTCCCCCACCTTGGGGCGGCTGGCATCCAGGGTGACGACTCCCCGGTCGTCCGCGTTGGTCACGTTCACCGTCACCGGACGACTCGCCGACGCCGACCCGTCGGTGACCTGCACGGTCACGCTGTAGGAACTCTTGGCCTCGTAGTTGGGCGCACTGTTGAATCTCAGCGATCGGGACGACCCGGTCCCGGTCAACTTGAACGCCGAGGCGTTGGTCCCTGCCCGCGACCATGTGAGCGTGAGCGACGCATCGCAGGAGCTCGAGCGCGTGACCGTGTAGGTGCCCACCGGTCCGGTGCCGTTCTCGGTGTACTCCACATCGGCCGAGCCCGACAGCGACAGGACACAGGGCACCGGGGTCCCGTCGATGCCCGCCGCCAGGCTCCGGCCCTGGCCGTTGACGGCCCGGATCTCGAAGCGGTAGGGCACGTCGTTGTCAAGCCCCGGAACCGACACCGACGGGCCCGGCGCGCCCCCGCTGTCCTCCCACGCCGTCTGCGACTTCTTCCGGTACCAATACCGGTACCCCGTGATCGTCGAGCCGCAGTTGTCCGGGGCCTTCCAGGACAGGGAGACCCGCCGGTCGCCCCCCGTCGATTTCAGACCGGTCGGCGTTCGCGGGGTGTTGGCGGTCACCGCCCCCGAGGTCAGGGTGGCCGTATTCCGGTCCGAGGCCCGGTCCCCGTATTGCACGGTCACCCGCACCGTCTGGCCCACGCTCGGATTGGCCGGCAGGTAGCTCCGGGTCGTGGAGGTCCCCGACGAACCGCTGGGCCCCGCGCTCGGCGGGACCCACTCCCATCCGTAGATGAACCTCGGCGAAGAAGGCGGTGAGGCGGAAGCCTCCGTGGTGATCCCGCCGTCGACGTCCTCGAGGGTGGCGTTCACATGGGCGCACGTCATCGGCGTCGAGGGCGACAGGGTGATCCGGCCCGCTTCATTGACATTATTGACCGTCACAGTAATAGCATCCTTGTCCTTCAGCCCGCCAGGATCGGATACCACCGCCGTGACCGCGTAGGAAGCCCGGTGCTCGTAATTCGGATTGCTCTTGAACTCCAGATCCCGAGTGTTCCCGGAGCCAGTGATCTTGAAGTAATTCCCCTGATCGCCCTCCGTATCCCACGTAAGATTGTCCCCATCGGGATCAGAAGCTTCGCACTCTGTAACCTTCCAAGGGGAAGAACCGTTCTCATTCCTCGAAGGAGTCTCAGGACAGTCCACGGATGGTTGCTCATTCACATCCGTCAGAGACACCGTGAGGCCATCCTGGCCGGACAGACTTCCTGGATCAGTCACCTTTACCACAATGGAGTAGGAGGCTCGATGCTCATAGTTGGGATTGTTCGAAAACTCCAACTGACGGGTACCTCCGGAGCCGGTGATCTTGAAAAACCCTCCATGGGTGCCAATCACAGTCCACGTCAGATCATCCCCGTCAGGATCGGTGGCAGTACAGTCGGTCACAGACCAAGGCTTCGAACCATTCTCCGCCCTGGAAGCGGTCTCAGGGCAACTCACCGTAGGAGCACTGTTGCCATCCGTAGGGGTGGCATCTGCCGTAGCCGAAGTTCCGGAACCATTTGAGTTGTGTGCGCGCACAAAAAACCGATACGTCAGACCGTTGGTCAGGTCGTCCGTCACCGTCACACTCCGGGCCTTGCTATTCATCCCATCAGGGCCAAGCGCCGCGTCCCAATCCAACTCGTCCGGCGAGGAGGACAGTCGATAGGCGTACTCATAGTGCGTGATAGGAGATCCATTGTGAGCCGCAGCAGTCCAACTGAAGGTAACCTCCGTATCCCCACCCGTCGCCGTCGGGTTGCCAGGGGCTCCGGGCAAGTTCAGGGAAGGAAGGACCTCGGTCGTCGTCACAGTGAGCGTATGGCTCCCATAGTCGTCAGTGTAAATCACCGACGCCGTGATGGTATTCCCAATGTCCAGGATGGAGGGATCGTAGGTATTCCCTTGCTGAGCCTTACCAGAAGCACCGCCGGTGTTGGAGGTCCACGACCAAACGGCTGAACTCAACTGCGGATTGTCCAGGTCCCTAACCGTAGCCTCGATTCGCGTACCCACCCTCGGGCTCGGGCTCGTGTTCGACAGGCTCAGAGTCCCAGGCCTATCCGTATCCTGAATATCCCTCACCGTGATCTCAGTGGGCTGAGAGAGCTTCGTATTCGCCTCCCCCTGCATCTGAACCTCGACCTTCACATTGTAGACGTTGTTCTTGCCTTCATCCTCTGGGTCCTCATAGTCAGGCACGGTGCTGAAGGCCAAAGAACGCTGATTCGTGTTAGTCCCCACCTGAGCAAGGGTGAAATCGCCCGCATCGTCACCAGCCAGGGGAAGCCACTCAACGGTACCGTTGGATGTAGCCTCATACTGGCCTAGGGAGCCGGTAGTCCCTTCATCAACCGCGACCTCAGAAGGGCCTGTGAGGGTGATTGAAGGACGGGTGACTGAGATGTTTCGGACAACCCGAGGAGCTGAGTCCCCACCCGAATTGTAGGCCGTCACGATGTAGGCATAGGTGCCTGAGTCCAGGTCAATCGGATCTGTCCAAGTCGTGACGTTGGAAGCTACTCTACCCGCGACACGGTAGTTGGTGAGGGAGTAGTCCGGTTCGTCCCCTGCAACCTTTCGGTAGATCTTGAACCCCGCCTCGGGGTTGTTCTCGATATTCCAGGTCCGAATGTCCCAAGTGAAGATGGCAGGAGAAGTGTTGTCACTCCAATTCAACGTGCGGGAGTTCCAATCACCCATCACCGTCAACCCAGTCGCTGTAGCGGAGCGGGCCGGATGCGGGGGTGAACTCAGAAACATCCAATCATACAGAGCGTCAATCGACGGATGCAGATAGGCCGCTACCTGCTTCTTGATCTCAGCTCTGAAGGACTCAATGCTTGTGTTGAGTTTCAGCGGTCCTTGGGGGTTCGAGCGCCTTCTACCGATAACTGCATCAAGGATCTTTCGTCCAGGAATCGCCAAGTCGTCATTGTCACCCACGTAGCCAGGAGCACGCTGCTCGACACCATCCCACAGGCTATACAGGAAACAGGCGACGGCCCCCTCATTCTGCTTCCTGTCTCCCCCTGTCGGGATGTACCGCTGGTCAGCGTCATAGAACTCCCAAGTCCAGGGATCATTCAAGTACTTGTGGTACTCCGGCTTCGATGGAAGTTCACGGGCATACCAGTAGTTATGACCTGCACCTGCGAAGAAGCTGGCAAACCCTTCAGACCAAGCTACCGTGTCGTTTGAGAAAGTAGTGAAGTTGTGGCCTGTCGATATCCCCGCATAGGCAAACTGGCCCCCGAGGATGTGATATTCAAACCAATGGCCGTACTCGTGGTAAATCACCGCTGATCGAGCATCCGACTTGAAGCGCATCGCCGGAAGATCCTGATAAATCTGACAGCCCCTAAACAACTGCGAGCAGAATGCACTACTGGTTGCCTTATCGTTTATGACGTAGGCAATCGAGGGTGGAGTCTCCTTGAGGTTCTTGGCTGCAAACTCCCGAGCCCGGAGAGCATGCCGGAGGATCATCCCTACAAGAGGCTCCGGCTCAATGTTCGCCGTGGTTGACTTGAAGGTATTGGCCTCATCTGTCGCCGGATACACATAGTGAAAGTCCGCGAAATACCTCTCCAGGGGAGCGCTCTTCTTGGCAGTCGGATGCGTAGCATCATTCTTCTTCTCAGCAAAGACCCGAATCTGCCGGTAGTAAGAGGCTGAAACCGGCGAAGAGGCAACAGTGAAATCAAACTCATATTCCCCCTCTGTATTCGTAGTCGGATACTCCGTAGGGTGTCCAGGAGGAACGTGCACAGTCCTCTCGTTGTTGTCCCTGTCCCAATCAAGAAGGACCTTCACCCCTGCAACGGGCTCATCGTCATCCGTATGAGGGTTACGATACATGACCTTCCCGTTGATCTTGACCTTGATCGAGACTGGAGTGTCGGCCCGCTTCGGGGCAGGCAAGGTGTGGGTAAGAGTGGGGCGCTCCTTGACAAAGGTAGGAGCCGGTACAAGGTAGTTACCCCGAGTGCGGAGGCTACCTGCTCTCATGAGAACATAGATGGGGATATTGCCGGACTTTGAGCGCCCTTCGACCTCCCAATCGTAGTTGAAATTGAACAGAAAGTGGCCGTTCCTCGGAAGGTACGTCACAAAGGACTGTGAGAAGGTCGAGCCCGCTGAGAGATCATCCTGAGAGTGCTTCAGCGTCACAGTGGCGTTCTCGGACTGGTGCTGCAACACTCGATGCGGAATCCTCATCTGCACAGTGAGATCGCCAGCAGAGTCTATCGTCGCCTTGACCGTGATCTGGACCTTCCTGGTCGCCGCGTCCAACATCGTGATTTGAGGTTGGAGAGGCCGCAGGACAGGAGGGATATCCTGCATGTGGGCTAGGACAGACAGCGGGGACAGGAGAAGGATTACTGAGAGAAAGCGGGTCACGTCAGACCTCCACTGACTAGAGTTGAATGTCCCAATTTACAGCAGGAACTATCGGGTCTATCCGAGTCCTGTCGAAACACGGATCTGTAACGATCAGTTCGCAGTCTCCGGGGAAGTCTATCATCACCCGAATCGTCAGCCTATGCGTAATGGTACTGGGGCTCCCGTCCCTGGTATTGGCGCTCAGGATACCATTGAGCATGTCCGGCGGTGAAGGCTCCGAGATCCAAAGCCCCAACCAGCTTCTCAGCCTCGGGGTCAGATCCGGTCCAGCTGAATAGCCAAGGTCACAGGCTGCAAGCAGTACTCCTGAAAGGACAGCGATTCGATGCATGGGTTCCTTACTCATACTCAACTTCAACCCACGGCATCGACTCCAGGCGAGTAAGGGATGAGTAGTGATCTGCGAGGAAGCCTGCAGGATAGGTCACCATCACAGAATCGTCTGTCACAAACCTCAAGCTGAGAGTAGTAGTAAGGGAAACGACTCCATCGTCGTCCGCCCACTCATAGGGATTAGTCTCTTCGGGTCCAGGCCAAGGGCGGTGCCCCCAGCCAAAGTGGTCGGGTGGAAAAGGCCCTTTGCCGAAGACGTGCCTTATGACGAATACCGTATCCGTCAGAGACCACTGGCGCGCACACTCATTGGCTTGATACTCAATCTGTCCGCGCTGCTCGGAAAGCTGCTTGTAACGAAGGCAGAAAGCGTCGATCAGCGTCCCGTCCGCATCAAATCGGTAAGGGAAGTTTGAACCCATGATGTTGTTCCAAAAGCCAACGCCACCATAGCCCGCGCCAAACTCCTGATGGTGGGGTTCCTCTCCTGAAAGCCAGATACCAACCATCTTCTCAGCTTGGGGAGTCAGGACAGGCGGGTCCGGCTGGACCGGATCTCCCTTGCCGCAAGCTGCAAGTAGCCCTATAGCGATGGTGATTCGATGCATGGTGCCCTCCTACTGAACGCAGTGGACGATGGCCTTGATCCCTTCCCTCATAGCCCTCTCTAGTGCCTTGTCAACAGCCTCGGCCTGGGTCAGACACTTGTAGGAAACCTTACGGCCTTCTCACCCTTGGCCTCCCACTCTCCGGTCTTCTGCTGCCTCAGGTGCCAATCCTGCTTAGCCTTCGCCAGGCTTTTCTGCCCCCTCCTTGTAGGAGTCTCGAGACCGGATCTGCCCGTTGATGTGGATCACCAGATCGGTCCCCTGCTCACAGGCCCTGTTCCGGGCTTCGTCAATAGCCTCCTCCTCAAGATGTCTTCGGCGTCGTCCCGCAGCCCCACGCCTCATTGTGCAGCGAACAATGCGCCAGAGCCGGTCCTCCCCCAGGCGCATCTTGAAGGTCATGCCCTCTAGTCGACCCAACCGTATCTCCACCCGACCCCGGGCGAGGCCCCGGAAAAAACGGATGATGCCGGTTGAGTTTACGGTCCCTGCGATGCAAAAGCAATGGGACAGAGAGGCGGTCCGATGGTGTGTTGGTGGAAACTGGCTTGATTCGGCATGAAGCCAAACTCCCGATCAGAAGAAGAGAGCGAGACTGGCTGAGGAGATGGAGCGAGACAACGAGGTCCCTCGGAGCGCCTGACCCGGTTGAGCCAGGCCAGCCTGCGCATCAACGAGAGCCTCGACTACCCCACGGTGATGCAAGGGGTCCTGGCCTCGGCCCGGTCGCTGACGGGAGCCCGCTACGGAGTGATGACCTTCCTGGACGACTCGGGTTGTCCCCGGGACTTCCTCTTCTCCGGGATGACGGCCGAAGAGGACTGGCAACTTTTGGACCTGCCCGAGGGAGGCGGCTCTACGAAGTATCTCGGCGGCTTCTCCTCCCCCCTCCGGCTCCCGGATCTGCTCGGCCATCTCCAATCGCAGGGCCTGCCCGAGGTAGGGCGGGCCCAGCCGGTGGGTCCAGCGCTCCCCTTTCTGGGGGGCGCCGGTCTTGTATCGGGGCGAACGGGCCGGCAACCTCTTCCTGGCCGGCAAGGAAGCCGGCGAGACGTTCACTCAGGAAGACGAGGAAACCCTGGTCATGTTCGCCTCCCAGGCGGGCCTGGTGATCGCCAACGCCCGCCGCTACCGGGACGAGCATCGAGCCCGGGCCGACCTAGAGACCCTGGTCCACACCTCCCCCGGTGGGCGTGGTGGTCTTCGACGCGAGGACGGGCGCCACAAAATCCGTCAACCGGGAGGCGAAGAGGATCGTCGAGGGCCTGCGGCAGGCGGACCAGTCGCCGGAGAATCTGCTGAGGAGCTTGACCTTCCGCGAGGCGACGGGCGGGAGGTCTCCCTGGAAGAGTTCTCCCTGGCCCAGGCCTTGAGCGCCGGGGAGACGGTGCGCGCCGAGGAGATCGTCATGCAGGTGCCCGGGGGAGAGTCGGTCACCACCCTGGTCGGGGAATCGGGGGGCAGGTCTGGGCCTGGCCATCTGCAGGGGCATCGCGTAAGCCCGCGGAGGCCGCATCCGGGCGGCAAGCGACGGCCTCGGCCGCGGCACCCGCATCACCTTCACCCTGCCCATCGCCGAGGAGACCGGCCTGGCGGCCCTTCCGGCCGCCGACGACGACGAAGGCGCCGGGGGAAGGAGACCCGAGTCCTGGGGTGGACGACGACATGGAGACCCTGCGCAAGGTGGCCGACGCCCTCTCGAAAGCCGGCTACCTGTCCATCGTGACCGGCGGCCCGGAGCAGGTCTCCTCGCTCATGGAGGAGCACCGGAAAGTTGACGGTCGACTACGCCCGGAGAAGGGTGACCCTGGCCGGACGGCGGGTGCCGTTGACCGACACCGAGTACCGGCTGCTGGTGGAGATTGCCATCGATCTGGGAACGCTGGTGACCTACGAAGACCTGCAGCAGGAGGTGATGTCCCGCTGGGTCTTCAACGACCGCCTCGACACGCGGGTGGTGCGCAACGAGCTGGGGGACTCCGCCGGCGTCTTCGGCGCGGCGATGCTGGGGGCTCCGGCTGGGGATAGGAGCGTTCAGGCCGGCGGAGAGAACCGCATGGGGAGCCCCCGGTTCACTTGAGAAGAAGCAACCGGCGTGTTGCCGCACTTCGGGGGCCGGCCAAGCGCGCCCAGTAGACGCCGGAGGCGATGTCGCCAGCGTTCCAGACTACCTCGTAGCTCCCGGCCTCCCGGAACCCGTCGACCAAGGTGCGCACCGGTTGGCCGATGGCGTTGTAGATCACCAGTCGCACGCGGCCAGGCTCGACCAGGCGATAGGGGATCTGCGTCGTTTGGTTGAACGGGTTCGGGACATTTGGACCCAGGCTGCTCTCGGACGAGACTGGGATGGCTGTCTTCATCGCCCCCAGGGACATGACGCGGGCCGGGCCACCGATCGGGAGCTCGAGACGGTAGCGCCTCCCTTGGTTGAGAGGCAGGCTTTGCCAGGAATTCGAGCCGATCCGCGCCTGATAGAGTCCGGAGGGCCTGGAGGTCGTGGCGATGGGCAGCCGGACGTGGCCGGTAGAGTCGATCTCTGAAATCCAGGTGGACGGGTCGGACTTTCCGGAGATGGACCGCTCCAGCCGGAGGAAGTAGCGGTCATAGCTCTCCCGCTCCGGGAGGCCGAGAACCTGGGCCTCGACTTCGATGCGATGGACCGGGAAGCCCTCAAGATGCCAGGGCCTCAGCAAGTCATGATGGGTGCGTCCGAACACGTAGCCCATGTAGTCTCCCCGGTCGACACCCCCGGATGCTTCCAGCGTCAGGGTGAACGGCCGGTCCGGGAGCAAGGGGATGCTCCTCCACCCTCTCCCGCCACGAGCCAGGACCTCGTGGGGCCCCTGACGATAGACCGCCAGCGGCGCTCGGCCCTCGGAGTCCGTCCGGGTGAGCCAATAGCGGAAGTCGTTCTGCCCCACCCTCAGTTCCGTGTCCGCGATCGGGCTTCCGAGAGAGTCCACCAGAACGACCTCGCCCCGCGCGGGCCTGTTGGGTGGCAAGGCCGTCAGATCCCAGACGAGAACCTCCTCCCCCCACGGGCGGACGATCACCGGCACCGTGCTGGCCAGAAGCGAGCCGTCCGGCGAGTACGCCACGCCCATGCCCCCGTGGATGTCGCTGAGCAAGAGGGTCTTCCATCGGCCGTCCTTGTCCCACAGCGCCACCTCAAAGCCGCCGACGGTGGCCAGGGTGGCCCCGTCTGGAGAAAACGCCAGAACCTCGTGGGTGCCGCTCCCGAGATCGAAGGTGGACAGCCGCTGACCGCTGGCGACACCCCAGAGGCCATCGGCCGTGGCCAGGGTCTCTCCATCGGGCGAGAAGGCCCAGTACCACGGAGCCCTTTGAGTCGAGATCGTGGACTGGAGCTGGCCGGCGGCCAAGTCCCAAATCCGAAGGCCCTCCTCTCCATTCCAGAAGGTCGTGGCCAGTAGCGAACCGTCGGGGGAGAAGGCCACGCCTCGCCCTTCGATCTCTTCGGTGGAGTCGGCCAGAACGTCTCGGACCCCACCCGTGGCCACGTCCAGCAGGGAGATCCCATCCAGCGTTCGCAGCGCCAGGGTCGCGCCGTCCGGGGAGAAAGCGAGACGGACCGGCCCCGTCAGGTCCGTCTCTACGATCTGCCCACTGGCCACGTCCACCAGGCGGACTGTGGAGATGATCCAGGGACACTCATCACCGCCCTCTGGAACGCAGCGCCAGTCCGAAAGCCCAGCCAGGGTGGAGCCGTCAGGAGAGAGAACGCTCCATCCGACCTCCAGGTCGCGCGACTCTCTCAGGTTCCCACTGGTCACGTCCCAGTATTGCAGGCCGTTGTCGTTGGCCGTGACAATCACTTCCCCGTTCTCCTGGAAGCCCAGAAGCCTGCCGGGGAACGATCTCTTGACAGGGTGGAGGCCGTAGGTGCCGGGCCCTCCTTCTGTGGCGAAGGACGAGCACAGGGTGCCAACCAGGGCCACGATTCCTGTCAAGGCGGCGAGGCAAGGCGCTCGAGCATGCACAGAGAAATCTCCTCGATCAGGCCAGCGTTCCACCCTGCGTAGCTTCCCAGCCACGCTCCGTCCTCAGGCCCGCAGCCGCTTCAACCCCTCCTCGTAGACCTCGAAGCGCTCCCCCTCCCGCTCCTCCGGGTCGACCAGCTTCAGGAAGAGAGCGCTGCCGGGGCGGCTGCCGGCGAAGTCCCGGTGGCTGCCGATGTGGGCGGGGTCGGCGCCGCTCCACTTCACCTCGCCGTCCTGCAGGTAGATGAAGTCGCCCGGGTAGCGGTCGACCATCTCGCGGCGGCGGTCCCGGTACCAGAGGCCCTGCTCGCAGGCGGTCTCGCGCACCGTGGCCATGTGCGCGGGCGGGTCCTCCTCGACCGAGTCGAACTCGTTGAGAGGCGCCTGCACCTCGCTCACGAGGTCGATCTCGTCGAGGTCGACCGTGCCGAAGCCGCCCTGGGCGGCCACGAGGAGGTGGTTGCGGTCGCGGCGGAAGGGCGGATGCGGCCAGTCCGAGGCGGGGTCGTGGCCCATCAGGTGGGCGCCCACGGCGTCGGTGGCCACGATCTGGTCTCCGGCGATCAGGGCGTTGCAGACGCGCCCCTCGCCGCCCCACTCGCGGCCCCACTGGCCGGTGAGGGCGTCGATGATGTTGAGGCAGGGGTTCGTGATGCGCGCCAGGTCGGGCAGCACGTACGACAGCCGGATAGCGTGGTGGAAGTAGGTGCGCACGCGCCCCTCGGGCGGGACCGTCGGCGTCAGGCCGAAGAGGTTCTTCATGCACAGGGTGACGCCCATGAAGAGGTGGTTCTTCATCTTGGCCACCGAGATCACCTCGTCCGCCTCCTCCCAGCAGCGGCTGAGGGTGTAGCGCCGGAACATGTAGCCGCCCCCCGGCACGTCGTACTCGGCGAAGGGAGGCAGGTTCGACTCGTCGTACTCGACGCCGAACTCGTCGAGGAGGGGCTTGTAGTTGAAGTAGGGAGTGGTCTGTCCGTCGGCTTCGCGTCCGAAGGTGTCGCTGGCCACCAGGCTCGCCGAGGTCCGCTCCCTCAGCAGGCGCAGCACGGCGCGGCAGACGGCGTCGTCCACCAGCTCCCTGCGGCGCCCCTCGAACTCCTCCACCTTGGTGTGGCCCATGTTGAACTTGAGGGCGATGCGCCCCGCCCTCTCCAGCCTCTCCCAGGACCGGGTCAGCGGGTCGGTGGCGCGCTTCAGCGCCTCGTAGACCTCCTCGTCGCCGGCCCGGTGATCGCAGCGCACGGCGCGCACAGAGTACTCGCGGTTCATTCTGTCCTCTTCCTGAAGGCGTTCATCTGGGGGAATGACCCAACGTTGCGCCTGCATTCTGCCATGGGCTCATCTCACTTCTCCACGTATTCCTGTGGACGACGTGCTACAACTCTACCGGACTTGTCTCGGACAGTATCCTCCAGTTGGCAGTCCATGAGTTGTTGGACTGTAATCCTCGACTTCTCCGAAGCAAGTTGGATCAGTCTTCCTCCGTACCGCCGGTTCGGAGGAAGGACCACTCTGACGGGCTTGCCCAGTTTCTCGACAAGCTCCACAGGAAGGGAAAAATCAGAATCTTGGGACATCAGGATAGCACGATCATAGCCCTTGGCTCCTGCATATGCAATCAGGAATGATGCAAGGTTCACATCGGTCTGCTTCTCTTCGTGAGTTTCCCATCGCCGCCCGCAAGCTCTGCACTCGCTCGTTCCCTTCTGAAACCTACCCAGTTGAATTTCGACTCCCTTCGCGGTTACTGCCTTGAAGAATATCCTCTGTCTCCGGTACGATCCTGGCTTCCATGTAGTGTGTGACGAGAAGAGGAAGACCTTCTCCAATTTCTGCGTACGCCTGAAGACAAACCGTTCGGCCAATGCCCATAGATCGAGCCACTTGAGGTGCGGGCAATTCAGTTCATCGATGGCGTGATAGAGATTGAAGCCATCGATGAATGCGTACACTCGCTGCAAAACAGCCCCTCCCTCTTCACTCCGGGCAAAAAAAATCCCCGGGGCCGGAGCCCCGGGGGGCCGTGCGATCTCATTGCCGCACGGGGGGTACAAAATGCGTTATGTGTTTATATGGACATGTATACCCCTTGTCAAGGGGGTTCTTTGCAGCCAGTGCCGGGACAGATCAGAAGGCTACGTAACGTATTGATGCATCGTCACTTATGAACTATCCCCCGGCGAGTCCCAATATCGCGCCCTTTCACAGGTTCCAGTAGCGGTTGAGGTCGCGCTGCCAGGCGTCGACCTTGCCGGAGACGACGTCGGCCACCTTGACCACCTGCCCGGACTTGCCCGACTCGTAGATCGCCTCGCTCACCGCCTTGGAGCGCATCCCCTCCTCGGCGTCGATCTCCACGGGCCGGCCGCGGGAGAGGGCGTCGATGAAGTCCCACAGCTCCAGGGGGACGCCGGCGGTGATGCCGTAGGGGAAGAGCTCCTCGCGGCGGGCGGCGGAGAGGGTGTCGAGGTACATCTCCTGCAGCTTGCCCATGCTGTAGGTGGTGCCGTCGGTGAGCTGGCACTCGCCGTTGGCCTGGAAGGCGGCGGGGTGGAAGATGTCGGAGTCGATGATCGACCCGCGCGTGCCGGCCAGGGTGAGCTGGGTGAAGCCCTTGCCCGGGGCCGAGATCGTCCACGACCAGGTGCCGGCGAGGCCGCTCTTGAAGTTGAAGATCGCCGTCCAGAAGTCCTCCTGGGCGCCCTTGACGACGCGCCGGCCCTTGCGGAACCGCCGGTCGCGGACCTGCTCGACGCGGGCGAAGACCGAGTCGATCTCGCCGAACCAGTAGCGCATGGTGTCGACCCAGTGGGCGCCGGAGTCCATGACCATGCCGCAGCCGCCGAGCCGGCGGTCGACGCGCCAGCTCCAGCCGCCCACGGGCTCGGGGTCCTGCCAGCGCGCCTGGATCGCCCACCACATGGTCGGATCGCCGAGGAGGCCGTCGTTGAAGGCCCAGTGGATGGTGCGCTGGCCGATGGCGCGGCGGCACTGCTCGGCGGTGGCCGCCACCAGGCCCCGCCGCCGGGCGGTGGCGGCGATCTTCTTCGATGCCTTCACGGTGATGCCGATCGGCTTCTCGATGAGGACGTTGACGCCGGCCTGCAGCAACTGGCAGCCGAGGACGTGGTGGAACCCGTGGGGACTGCAGATGTCGGCGCCGTCCACCTTCAGGCCGCTGTCGAGCAGCTCGTCGACGCTGCCGAAGGCGGCCACCTCCCAGCCGGCTTGTGAGGCGAGGCGGTCGGCGAAGCCCTCGGCGCGCTCCTTCGCCTCGTCCACGGCGGCGACGATGCGGAAGCGGTCCTCGCCCCGCTGCAGCAGCTCCTCGTAGCCGCGCAGGTGGGCGCCGGCCATGCCGCCGCAGCCGACGATCGCCAGGTTCACCCGCTTGCCCTTGCTCTTGGCCATCGGTCTCCCTTCCGGTGGTGGGTTCGCCGATATGAGCGGTCCCGGCCGCGGGCGCGTCAAGGCGGCTCCGTCTGTCTCCCGCCCCGCGGCTTCGCTATCTTGGCGCCCCCGCAGGCGGCGCCCCGGAAGGTGGCCCGGCGGCGCGGGTCCCACCCCGGGCGAAAGGAGATCACCGGTGACGGCAAGGGGAATGACCGAAGCGGAGAAGTACCTCTTCGACGTGCACGGCTACCTCGTGATCGAGGGCCTGCTGTCCCCCGAGGAGGTGAGGGCCGCCAACGCCGCCGTGGACCACCGCGCCGGCCAGATCAACCTCCGTCCGTGCGACCTCGCCAACGGCTCGCGGACCCTCGAGGGCAGCCAGGGCCGCGGCGACCTCGGCGGCATGCTCACCTGGGAGAAGCCCCACTGCGACGTCTTCCGGGAGATGATCGCCCACCCCAACAGCGGGCGCTTCCTCGAGGAGTTGCTGGGACCGGGGTTCCGCCTGGAGGGGCTGAGCATCATCACCATGGACGAGGGCGCCGAGGGCTTCTGGTTCCACGAGGGGGGCGAGCCCCACGACCGCTCCCGGGGCTACCACTACCGCAACGGCCGCATGTTCTGCGGCATGACCAACATCGCCGTGCAGCTCACCGACGTGGGGGCCGGCGACGGCGGCTTCGCCTGCGTGCCCGGCAGCCACCGGGCCAACTTCCCCTGCCCCGACGACATCCGTCTCTTCCAGGCCCACCAGGACCGCTTCGCGCAGATCCCGGCCCGCGCCGGCGACGGCATCCTCTTCGTGGAGTGCCTCATGCACGGAGCCCTGCCGTGGACGGCGAAGAGCCAGCGCCGCACCGTGATCCTGCGCTACAACTCCGGGGTCATGGCCGAGGGCATCATGGGCACCTACACGCCGCCCGACTTCTTCGACGAGCTGACCCCGCAGCAGCAGGCCGTGATCTCGGCGCCCCACTACCGGCGCGAGGACAAGGGATCGGCCCTCTACAAGTGACCGCCCTGCCCACCGCCGCCTTCGGCCCCACCGACCTGCGCGTCACCCGCCTGTGCCAGGGGACCGCCTTCCAGAGCCTGGCCCGCGACGAGACGGACCCGCGGGGCGAGGCGGTGCTGCGCCACTGCCTCGACGTGGGGGTCACCTTCTTCGACTCGGCCACCGCCTACGGCTGGGGGGGCTCCGAGCGCCTGCTGGGTCAGGCCCTGCGGGGGCGGCGGGACGAGGTCGTCATCTGCACCAAGGTCCTGCCCGGGCGCGAGCCTTCCGCCGACGGCCGGCCCTGGGACCGCGTCCCCTTCACCCTGGAGTTCCTGCGCGAGCAGTGCGAGGCCAGCCTGCGGCGGCTGCGCACGGAGGTGATCGACCTCTACCTGCTGCACCAGCCCGATCCCGAGACCCCTCCCGAGGCCCAGTGCGAGAGCATGCAGCGGCTCATCGACGAGGGCCGCATCCGCCACTGGGGGGTCTCCAACCACGCGGCGGCGGCGGTGCGGTCCCTGCTTCAGGCCGCCGAAGCGGCGGGGATCACGCCTCCCTGCGGCCTGGAGGACTACTACACCGTGGGCGGCACCAAGCTCTACGACGACGGCCGCGCGCGGGTCCGCCGCTACGAGGAGGAGATGTTCCCCCTGCTGCGGGATAAGGGCCTGGGACTGCTGGCCTTCGGCCCCATGGACCGCGGCACCCTGGCGCCAGGCGGGCCGGTGGAGAGCGGCTCCCCCCTGGAGACGATGCTCGCAGCGGTCGACGAGGCCGCCGCCGAGCTGGGCGTCAGCCGGGCCCAGGTCTGCGTCGCCTGGGTCCTCTCCCATCCGGAGGTGACCTGCGTCCTCGGCGGCGCCGAGACGCCGGCCCACGTGGACGAGATGGTCGCCGGCACGAGGCTGCAGGTGCCGGAGGAGCTCAGGCAGCGGCTGTGGGCCGCGAGCCGGGTCTACACCGCGGCCATGGAGGCCGCGGCCGTCGAAGAAGGAGTTAGCCGATGACCGTCAGAAGATCCGGGGAGGTCGGCCTCGAGGAGGTGGCCGGCGCCACGTCGGCCGCCCGCCAGGTCCTGGTCGGCCCCGACCTGTCGCCGCACTTCGCCATCCGCCGCTTCGTCATGGAGCCGGGCGGCGGCATGCCCCTGCACACCAACGAGGTCGAGCACGGCCAGTACGTGCTCGCCGGCCGGGCCACGATCGTCCTCGGCGACGAGGAGGTGCGGGTGCAGGCGGGCGACTCCCTGCACATCCCGGCCCGGCTCCCCCATTCCTACACCGTCGAAGGGGACGAGCCCTTCGAGTTCCTGTGCGTCGTACCCAACGCGGAAGACGAGGTCCGCGTCTTGCGAAAGGAGTCGTGATGGGACAGAAGGAACGAACGCTGCTCGAGGAGATCCGCCAGTTCGACACGCCCTCGGTGACCAACGTGGTGGCCACCTATCCCTCCCACCCCCTGTGCCTGGGACTCTACAACCCGCTCACCGAGAACTGGTACACGGACGACAGCCTGCGCTGCATGTACCCCGAGCTGGGGGCGCTGGCCGGGTACGCCGTCACCGCCGTGTACGGTCCCACGGAGCCGGGTTTCGGCCGCCTCACCGGCATGGACGTCTTCGACGCCATCGACGCCTCGGAGAAGCCCAGCGTGTTCTGCTTTCAGCAGAAGTTCCCGCCCGAGCTGGCCGGCAAGATCGGCCTTTCCGGCGGCAACATGACCACGGCGATGAAGGCGATGGGCGCCGTCGGGGCGATCTCCAACGGGCCGTCGCGGGACATCGACGAGATCCGGCCCATGAAGTTCCAGTACCTGTTGAGCGGGATCACGCCCGGCCACGGCGGCCAGGAGGTGCACGCCATCAACGTGCCCGTCCACATCGCCGGCATGGACGTGGCGCCGGGCGAGATCGTGCACATGGACGAGAACGGGGCCTGCAAGTTCCCGGCCGACCGGCTCGAGCAGGTGGTGGAGAATCTCCACAAGCTGCGCGAGGAGGAGGAGGAGCGCATGGGCCGCCTCGCCAAGGCGAAGTCGTCGGCCGAGATCCGCGCCATCTTCTCCGGCCAGCCGTACGGGGCCGCGGCGAAGAAGAAGGCAGCGCGCAAACGCAGATAGGAGGCAGGGCATGTACGCGGGAGTTCAGGGCATCGGCACGAGCCGCCACGAGCTGCAGTTCCTCGTGCGCCACGGCGTCACCCACATGGACGCCACCGTCGAGGACAACGAGGTCGACACGCTGAGGCGCCATCGCGAGGCGGCGGCGGCCGAGGGCGTGGAGCTGGAGATGATCCACATCGGCCTCCCCCGGAGCATCACCCTGGGGCGGGACCCGGAGCGGGACCGCGACCTCGACGAGGTCTGCCGCTGGATCGAGAACGCGGGGCGCGCCGGACTGCGCGGGCTCAACTACAACTTCTGCGTCCTCGACCATCAGCGGACCCCGTCCACCCCCGGCCGGGGCGGGACCTCGTACAGCACCTTCCGCCTGTCGGAGTACGACAACGACACCCTCTCCGAGGCCGGCGAGGTGAGCCGCGACGAGTGCTTCGAGCGCGCCCGCTACTTCCTCGAGCGGGTGATCCCCGTGGCCGAGGAGTACCGCGTGCAGATGGCCTGCCACCTCGACGACCCGCCGGCGCCGGTGCTGCGCGGCGTCGAGCGCTGGAACTGGCCGGTCATGGAGGGCCTGACGCGCTTCAGCGAGCTGGTGGAGAGCGACTGGCACGGCTTCAACTTCTGCTGCGGCGTCGCCTCCGAGGGGCTTCAGGACCCGGGCCGGGAGCTGTACGACATCGTGCGGCGCTTCGGGCAGCGCCGGAAGCTGTTCAACATCCACTTCCGCAACATCAAGGGAGGCCTGCACGACTTCCAGGAGGTCTGGCCCGACGAGGGCGACGTCGACATGCACGAGGTGGCGCGGGTGCTGCACGAGGTCGACTACCCGTACATGCTGATGCCCGACCACGCGCCCGGTCACCCGGACGATCCCTCGCCGCCGGGCGTCTCCGGACGGGTGCGCCAGGCCTGGGCCTTCCAGTTCGGCTACATCACCGCCATGATCCAGGCGGTCTCGAAGGAGAGCTGACGGCGGCGGCGGACCCGCGCCCGGTCACCTCGACGTCGGCCCGAGGCGGAACAGGCGGCCGTCTCCGGCGCCGAGAGCGAGGGTCAGCTCGCCCGTGGCCGCCGCATGGCCGGCGACGGGTTGCGGCCGGCCGGTCTGCTTCGAGATCTCCCGCAGGTCGCCGGCCGGCTCCCGAAGCCTCACCACGAACGTCGCCGGATCGATGAAGTCCCGGTTCACCACCAGGATGTAGTCCCGACCGTCCGCGGCGGACCGGAACTCGCCCACCAGCCCCATGCCCCCGCCGATGGACGCCACGAGCCCCGATTCCTCGAGGGGGCGGGTCAGCGGCGGCGCCGGCTCCGTGTGGTACACGCCCGTCGACTCGAGCCGCAGCAGCGTCGGCGCCAAGGCGAGGACCTCCCCGTTGAGGTACTTCAGCATCGAGTAGTGGCGGGTCCGCGTGCCGTCGCGGTTGATGACCATGTCCTCCCAGTTGGTCCAGTGGCCGTAGGGGATCTCGGTCAGGTAGGTGAACCAGCCCAGCGAGCGGGCCCCGTAGGCGAGGATGGTGAAGGCCTGGAAGCGCAACTCCCCTTCGCTCGCCCCGCGCACCGGCCCGAAGGAGCCCACCGAGACGATCACCCCGAACTCCGCGTCCGCCTCGAGAGCACGCCGGCGCACGATCTCCAGGTTGGGGAAGTAGTCCCCTTCGCGGTTGGGGCTGTACCAGCTGTCGGCGTGCACGCGCGGGTCCCGGCCGACCATGCAGTAGTGGTCATAGGTGAACACGGTCGGCTTCACCGTCTCCAGGAAGGTCCTGACGTGGTGGTCGTACTCCTCCGGATCGCCGTGGAAGTCGTCGGCGTACGTGGGGAACAGGACCACCCAGTACCCCTTGGAGGGCGCCAGCCGCCGCACCCGTTCCTGCTCCCGGGCCAGGCGCGGGAACTCCTTCTCCCCGGGTTCGCTGGCCCCGCCCAGCCACCACACCCGCGGATCGCTCTCCGCCGCGGCCATCCGGGCGTCGTCCAGCTCGCCGAGGGGGCGGTACTTCACCCCGAACCCCGCGTACTCGTTCAGCTCGAGATTGATGTTGAAGTTCGCCACCGCGTACTCGGCGTGGTACTGGTCCGTGTCCATGCCCTCGTACTGGTCCGCGGGGCTGCCCGGGGTCAGCCAGCCGTAGATGGGGAAGAAGTCCTCGTCCTCCACCTCGACGATGGAGAACTCCTCCTCGTAGTCCCGGATCGTGCCCGGCCGCAGCGAGAAGTCGTCCAGGCGCAGCCGGCCGCCCACCCATCGGCGGGTCACGACGACCTGCAGGGCCCGCGCACCGTTCGGCGGACGCACCTCCTGGAAGAACTCGATCCAGCGGTCCTGGGTGTCAGGCAGCACGATATCGAAGGAACCGACCTTCTCCTCGCCATCGTCCAGCCAGTCCCCGCTGAGGGAGACCCCGTCGGCGTCCGTCCAGCGCTCGTTCGTGGTGATGCCGCGACTCGTGGATGCGTAGTAGCCCTTGAAGAGGTAGTCCCGGTCCGCGGCGACGGGGAAGACCGGGCTGCGCAGGGTGGTCACCGACATCGGCGTCCCGGGCTTGATCTCCAGGCAGGTGCCGGTGCCGTCGCGGCCGGGCGCCAGTTGGCCGATGCGCACCCGGGTCAACGGCTGGTTCCAGGAGTCGACGCTCCAGCCCACGGGCAGACCGCCGCTGAACTCGTCGAATCCGGGGTTCGGGAACAGGTTCTCCGGCTCCGGCTGTTCCGCGGCGCCGAGGGCGGAGACCAGGCTGGCCGCCAGGACCGCGGCCGCGGCCAGCGACCTCACGGGGATTCGCCGGACAGCCGCCAGCGGCTCCGGAAGAAGGGGCACTGGTCCCGCACCGCCCACGCCAGCGGCTTCACGATGACCCGTTGGGCAGCCGCCAGCGGCTCCACAAGAAGGCGCACTTGTCCCGGACCGCCGCCGGCTTCTGGTAGTAGGCGGTGAAGATGCTGCCGTCGTCGAGCTCGACGCTGGAGGGGTAGCCCAGGTCGCCGTCGGGTCCGTCGTCGCGCAGTACGTAGTCGTACTCCCAGGTGGCGCCGCCGTCGCGGCTGATCATGACGCGCTCGCCGAAGGGCTCCCGGCGGCGCCCGTAGGCGCACACGAGGACCCCGCTCGAGTGCACGAGCAGGTGCGGCGGACAGCCGTGGAAGTCCATCGGCTCGGTCCGCGTCCACGTGCGTCCGCCGTCGGTCGACTCCGTGTACATGTGGATGAAGTCCTGCAGGCCGAGGTCCTTCGGATGGACGCCGCCACCGCGCTCGAAGCGGATCAGCCCAGCCAACTTGCCGTCGGGCAGCTCGGCCACGTGGGCCTCGTGGTAGTTCTGCTCGGTGGAGCCCTCGTAGAGAGGCACGGTGCCCAGGGGCTGCCAGGTGCGGCCGCCGTCGTCGCTGCGGGTGGCCACGATGCCGCCGACGCCTCCCTCGAAGCCGGCCATGTCGGTCTCGAAGAGCTTGCCCAGGAAGAGCAGCCCGCCGGCGCGCAGCCGGATCGGCCCGTGGGGCGTGGTCTGGGGGACCTTGATCGGCTCGGACCAGGTCTCGCCGGCGTCCTCGCTGGTGCGGCACCAGGCGCCGACCCAGCGGCGGGCGTTGTCATCGTCGATCCGGGCGATCCCCTCCAGCCAGCGGGCCCGGGTCTCGGCGTCGATCCCCTCCATGCGGCGCCCCGCCTGGGCCCGCAGATCGGTGGTGAACCAGGTCAGCAGCAGACGCTCGCCGCCGCAGCTCACCAGGCCGGTGTCGCGGTCGTCGAGGGGCGAGTCGTTGACCACCCGGGGGCTGGTCCAGGTGCGCCCGTCGTCGGTGCTGCGCATGAAGACGCTGCGGCCGAAGGGGCAGACGTGGGCGTTGCGCAGCCCCGAGGCGGCGGCCACCAAGGTGCCGTCGGGCATGCGGGCGACCGTGGGCCAGCCGAAGTAGCCGTAGAAGTCGTCGGGGTAGCTGGCGATGACGCCGTGCTCGGCGGGGATGACATCCTGCTTGCGGACGAGGTTCATGCCGAACCCTCCAGGCGGTAGACGCGCGCCGCGGTGTCGTGGAAGAGAGAGGACCGGTCGGCCGGGGTCAGGTCCGCCGTCCAGTCGAGGAAGCGGCCGTAGAGGGTGGGGACGTCGATGCCCTGGACGCCGTCAACAGGGTAGTTGCTGGCGAACATGCAGCGGCCGGCGCCGAAGACCTCGATCGCCTGGCGCACCAGGTCCCTCGCCCGGGTCTCCTGGGAGGGGTCCTGGTGGTAGCCGGGGGCGCAGAAGAAGACCATGGACAGCTTGATGCTCGCGTGGGGGAGGGCGGCCATCGCCTCCAGGCCTTCCCGCCACCTGCGCTCGTACCCGGCTTCCGCCTCCGCGCCGCCGTAGAAGGAGGCGAGGTGGCCGACGACGACCGGCGTATCCGGGTGGTCCGCGAAGGCGGTGGCCGCGTCGGCGAGCTGGTGGGGGTTGCACTGCAGGTCGAAGGAGAGGCCGCGCTCCCCGAGGAGGGCGAGGCTCTCGCGGAAGACGGGATCGCCCAGGAAGTCGCCGCGCTCCACCTGCGGCCAGGTGAGGGCGGGGTCCCCGGGATGGTGGTTGAGGATCATGCGCACGCCCCGCAGCCGTTCCCCCGCCGCGGCGAGATGGCGGTCCAGGACCTGCTCCGTGTGGCGGACACCGCGCGCCAGGTGGATGTAGGCCACGATGGCGAAGGGATGTCCCATGGGCGCCATCTGGTCGCAGACGAAGCGGGTCTCGGCGACCTCGTCGACGCGGAACCCGCCCTCCATCTGGCCGACGATCGTCTCCACGTGGACGGAGGCGGCCAGCTCCAGGGGCGCCGGCAGCCGGCCCATGTCGCGCAGGTAGTCCCCGGCGTGGTACGCGGGCAGGTCCCGCTCCACGTCGGGCCCCAGGTTCGGGTTGGGCCTCTCGCCGAGGTCCCACAGGTGGAAGTGGGGGTCGATGATCCGCATGGCCGTCCTTCGGGAGAAGGTGTGCGCGCCTTCAGAGGCGGGGAAAGAAGGCGGACTCGCGAGGGCGGGACAACTGCCTGCCTGGTCTACTGCTTCCCTTGTTTCGGGGCTTGGTCGTCAGGGCCCCTACTCGGCCCCTCCCAGTCGGTACCCGACCTTGGACTCGTTGAAGATGCAGGTGGGGTTCCGGGCGTCGTCTCCCGGCTTTCGGCGGATGCTCTTCGCGGTGGAGCGCAACGTCCTCCGGTCGGCGGGGGGCGGCCCGACGGCTCAGGGCGGCCCGGATCCGGGCCGTCAGCTCACCCGCAGCGGGCTCCCGACAGCGACCGGGCCGAGTCCAGGACCCCTTGCAGCACCGTGGGGTAGTCGAGGCTTTCGTTGATGCGCAGGCCGTCCTGGCTCAACCGGGTCAGGCGCTCCCCGAAGGCCTCAGCTGTCACATTCCATGCTAGTCCGCCTCAGGAGAGGAGAAGATGCACCAGGTCGGGGTCTGGTTTCCAGGAAAATCTCCAGAACAGGCCATTCTCCATCGATTTCCCACCTGGAGGGGAGTACATTCATTGGGACTGCGACACATCGACCAGCGACCCCCTCCGGCGCATGGCTACTTGGCCGACTTCTTGGGCAGGGACCCCCAGGGGCTCGAAGCCCCGCGGCGCCATTCCAATCTCTCAAGGAAGGATCAAAGGCCAATGAGCGCTCGCGGATGGCGGTTCCTGGCGGCCGTGTTTCTGGTATCGAGCGTCCTCTGGGCCGGCGCTCAGGTGGGGTTCGTCCCCATCGGGGCCGGGTTTCCCGGGATGCAAGGGGCAAGAGTCCCACCGACAGAGGTGGAGGAGCGCGCGTGGGGCGAAGGCGCCGGGGCTGCCGCCTCGGGAGAGGTCGCGCCGGCCGGTGGACCCGGCCCGGCGACCCTGGCCGCCGATCCCGGCGACCGGCAGGTGGAGCGGACCGGGACGGAGGCGGCGCCCAACGGGGCCGAGGTGCAGGTGTACCGGTACCGCTACCGCACCGCGTCGGGATGGACGGGCCGCGACTGGCACAGGGTCGCCGGCCAGGGCGCCGCCCGGGACACGACGCTGACGGGTCTGAGCAACGGCACCCTCTACACCTTCGAGGTGCGGGCCAATACCGGGAGGGCTGCAGCGAGCCCGACACCGAGACGGCTACGCCGGTGAACCGGGCCCCGACGTGCAGCGGGCCGGAGACGGCGTCGGTGCCGGAGCCCACCCGGCGGGTGGGCACCTGCACCTGCTCGGGTCCGGATCCCGGGGGACGCGGTCTCCTGGTCGCTGGGGGACACCGACGCGAGCCACTTCGGGCTGAGGACGCCCGTCATCGGCTTCGAGCTGGCTCGCCGCCAGCCGGTGTCGCTGCGCGTCCACAATCTCACCGGCCAACGGGTGACGACGTTGGCGGAGGGCGTCTACCCCGAGGGGGTTTTCGCCGTCTCCTGGGACGGCCGCGACGACCGGGGCCGCGAGCTGGCCAGCGGGGTGTACCTGGCCCGGCTGCGGCTGGCCGAGCGAGCTCTTTCCCAGCCCTTGACGCTGGTGAGGTGAGACCCATGCGACCACGGAGGAGATCCCCCATGCAATCATTGCGACGACTCTCTCTGACCGGCCTGGCGCTGTGGCTTGCGGTGCCTCTGGCTGTGGCGGCCCAAGACGACTCGGGAACCCTGGAGGTGTTGGTGGAGGGGGGGGCTTCGGGGGACAGCGGCACCTCGTCCGCCACCTTCGAGAGGCGCAAGGTTTCGGACCTGGTGAGGGTTGACATCGGGCCGGGGCGGTCGGTCACGGATCCCGGCCAACGGATCGGCACCGGTTCCGGGACCGTCATCACGCCGACGGTCACGGTGACGGACCTGGTCACCGAAGCCAGTGTGTATCCCCGGAATTTCCGCCACGTGACCTCGGACTCCCTGGGACGAATGTGGACGACGGCTAAGGATCCATCCGGGCTGTACACATTCTCCGACAGCACTTCATGGCGGCGCGTCTCCCTCTCAAGGCCCCGGGGTGTCCAGGATCTCGGCCGGGACGCGCAGGGCAGGATCTGGGTGGCAGAAGCTCTCGGCAACTCCGCCTACCGCATATCGGGCAATACGATGACGAAGTACAGCGGCTTCAATGATCTCGGAGTCGCGGATCTGTTCACCTTCGCGTCGGGGAGGGGAGACACGGTGTGGATGGGGGGGTACCGGGCGGAGGGGAGTAATCCGGCCCTGCTCTTGCGCTTCGACGGGCGAGAGTGGCGGCGGTTCTCGCGTATCGACGGGTTGCCCCACTTCGCATCGATCGAGGCGATGGCGGTAGACAGCACCGGCACGGTGTGGGGCCGGCCCAGCTATGATCCTCCAGACTATATCGATCCTCCGGGTCCCTTCCCTTCCCTGGTCTCGTATGACGGACGCGAGTGGCGCGGGTACTCGTTCTCGCTTGGAGAAGGTTTCATAGGATCATCCGGAGTGGGAATGGTGGTCGATCCGGGTGGCACGCTGTGGATTACAACCCCATATCTCCTGGCACAAAAGACCGGCGGCGGGTGGATGTCGTACGAGTACGTCTCGAGAAAAGGAGGAGGGAGCCGGATGGGACGCTCGATGGCCGCAGAGCGCGCCGGTCGTATCTGGATTCACGGTGACGGGGGCTGGATCGGGGTGTTCGAGTCCGGCCAACTCTACCGCACGCCCAGCGGCTCGAATCCGGATGTCTTCGGCAGCCCGTTGAGTCACCCCCGCCAGAAGCTGTACTACGACGGGGAGGTGCTGTGGACAGCCGGGAGTCGGCTGGGCCGCTGGCGCCTGCCGGGGCCCGCGACCTCGATGGAGGATGGACCCGGCAGCCCGGGAGCGTCGGGTCAATCCCGTCTGCTCGACATCTATCCCAACCCGTTCAATGCGCTCACCGTCATCGGCTTCGAGCTGGCTCGTCGCCAGCCGGTGTCGCTTCGCGTCCACAATCTCACCGGCCAACGGGTGACGACGTTGGCGGAGGGCGTCTACCCCGAGGGGGTTTTCGCCGTCTCCTGGGACGGCCGCGACGACCGGGGCCGCGAGCTGGCCAGCGGGGTGTACCTGGCCCGGCTGCGGCTGGCCGAGCGAGCTCTTTCCCAGCCCTTGACGCTGGTGAGGTGAGACCCATGCGACCACGGAGGAGATCCCCCATGCAATCATTGCGACGACTCTCTCTGACCGGCCTGGCGCTGTGGCTTGCGGTGCCTCTGGCTGTGGCGGCCCAAGACGACTCGGGAACCCTGGAGGTGTTGGTGGAGGGGGGGGCTTCGGGGGACAGCGGCACCTCGTCCGCCACCTTCGAGAGGCGCAAGGTTTCGGACCTGGTGAGGGTTGACATCGGGCCGGGGCGGTCGGTCACGGATCCCGGCCAACGGATCGGCACCGGTTCCGGGACCGTTATCACGCCGACGGTCACGGTGACGGACCTGGTCACCGAGACCAGCGCGTATCCCAGGAAATTCCGCCACGTCAACAAAGACTCCCTAGGCCGGATGTGGACGACCGCCAGAGATCCATCTGGACTGTACATATTCTCCGACAGCACTTCATGGCGGCGCGTCTCCTTCTCAAGGCCCCAGGGTGTCCAGGATCTCGGCCGGGACGCGCAGGGCAGGATCTGGGCGATAGGAAATGTCGGCTCGGTGTTCCGCATATCGGGCAATACGCTGACGGAGTACACCGGCTTCCCTGACCGAGGGCAATTGTTCACTTTCGCGGCGGGGAGGGGAGACACGGTGTGGATGGGGGGATACGGCCCGGCGGGTCGGAGTCCATCCGCGTTGCTGCGCTTCGACGGGAGGGAGTGGCGGCTGTTTTCGCTGGCGGACGGGTTGCCCAGCTATTCTTGGATCGACGCGGTGGCGGTCGACAGCACCGGCACGGTGTGGGGCAAGCCCGTCTATGATGCTCCAGACCACATCAATCTTTCGGGTTCATCTGTCCCTTCCCTGATCTCGTATGACGGCCGTGAGTGGCGCGGGTACGAGATCTCGCTGAGAAGCCACGCGGAACACTCCGTGGGGATGGTGGTCGATCCGGGTGGCACGTTGTGGGTTTCCAGTTCATATCTCCTGGCACACAAGACTGCTAGAGGGTGGATGTCGTACGAATATGTCTTGACGGGAGGAGGAGGGCGCCGGATGGGACGCTCGATGGCCGCAGAGCGCGCCGGTCGCATCTGGATTCAGGGAGATGGACCTTGGATCGGGGTGTTTGAGTCCGGCCAATTCTACCGCACGCCCAGCGGCTCGAATCCGGATGTCTTCGCCAGCATAGTCGCGCAGGCCCCAAAGAGGCTGTACTACGACGGGGAGGTGCTTTGGATAGCCAGTACACGGCTGGGGCGCTGGCGCCTACCCCAACGGCCGACCTCGGTAGAGGACGAACCCGGCCCCGGCTCCTCGGGTCAATCCCGCCTGTTCGACAGCTATCCCAACCCGTTCAATGCGCGCACCACCATTGGGTTCGAGCTGGCTCGTCGCCAGCCGGTGTCGCTGGCCGTCCACAATCTCACCGGTCAGCAGGTGGCCACGCTGGCGGAAGGCGTCTACCCCGGAGGGGTGTTCGCCGTTTCCTGGGATGGCCGCGATGATGGCGGTCGCGAGGTGGCCAGCGGGGTGTACCTGGCCCGGCTGCAGCTGGACGAGAGGGCCCTTTCCCATCCCTTGACCCTGGTGAAGTGAGGAAGCCATGAAACGGCCAAGTGCGAAGGGCAACAGTGCCGTGTGGCGCCTCGGGTTGATCTTGCTGCTGTCGGTGGCCCTGTGGCCGCTGAGCCTGCGCGCCGAGGCCCCGATCGGCCGCTTCGTCATCGGGGTGTGGTCTCCGGCCGGCTGGTCGGGCGCCGATCGCGATTCGTACGATCGGTTCTTCACGCAAAGTGATGCGGACCACTTGTCGGAGCTCGGCGTCAACCTGCTGGTTCAGACGCCCCGGATCGGACACAGGGACAGGAAAGACTATAGGGCTGTTGATCCGGCGAACCGTGAGGAGGCTGACGCTCATGAGATAATGCAGGATCTCGAGGAAGGGATAATTGGCAAGTTCAAGACTCATGGGGGTCTTGTCATAGAGCAGTCTGCCGAGGAGGATCTCCCCGAAGAGGATCCCGCACGGGGCGAACCAACTACATACACCAGCGAGTTTCCCATCGGCGACCGTTTGATCGACTTTGCCGGTGTCAGAGGCGGTATAAACGAATACAAGGTGAAACAGCAGGTCATCGCCCTGTCCAACAAGTGGGGAGGGACCGACTACGTGGATGGCTTCTTCGGGTACTTCATCGGACACGAGAGGTATCCGAAGTGGGATGACGGCTTTCAAGGCGGCATCTACGACTCGGCCACCTACACCAACCTGGGCAAAGTGATCGACGCAATCCGCGAACGAGACACTACGCGCGCCATCGTCGCGGTCGGCAATACCAGCAGCACGGATGCCTGGAGCGCCACGGAGCAGGAGGCTTTCTGGAGAGCGTTCTTCCGCTCGGCACAGGATCCGGGACCGGCCAACATCCTCATGAACGAACATTACGTCTTTCATTGTGGCACCGATACCAAGGCCGAGGTTCAGGATCTGGGGGACGTACCGGTTCAAGGTTCGGGCCCGCTATGGACCCGGGGCCGACGACACGGGGCCGGAGTCGGGCGAGGCCGTGCTGTCCCCGTGGCTGGAGTTCACGCAGGCGCCGACGGTGGTGCCTCTGGGGGGCGACGGCAAGGCGCAGCTCGAGGTGGGATTTGACTGGCCGGTGGACCGTCCGGCTCCGGAGGGCTCTTTGCGGATTCTGCCGGAGAATGTCCAGGTGCAGGTTGTGACCGTCACGGCGACGGGGGAGAAGACGGAGAGCGATTACGTGGCCCTGTCCTCCATCGGGGAGGTCCTGCCGGGGGCGGCCTTGGCCGAGGCTCCTCTCGAGGACCTGCCGCCGGTCGAGGAGCCGGCCTCCGGCGAGGCGGGCGCCAGCGCTTCGAGCGCTTCCTCCCGGGCGATCTCGTCCTTCGGGGTGTCGGGTCTGAAGAACGGGGTGACCTACCAATTCAAGGTGCGCCTGGTCCGTCCGGACGGGGTGACGGGCTCGGCATCGGCACCCGGCTCGTTGCTCGGTCTGCGGCAGAGACGAACCGGGGCCGTGGCGTTGAGCTGGACCGATCCGCGCAGCCCGGCCATCACCGCCTGGCAGTACCGGCAGCAGGCCGGCAGCGAGTCGTGGGGATTGTGGCAGAGGATGTCCGGCAGCACGCGGTCGACGACGTCGCATACGGTGTCGGGCCTCGGCGCGGCGGAGACCTACCGGTTCCAGGTGCGGGGGATCGGGCCGGGGGGGCCGTTTGCGGAGTCGTTCACGGTGTCTGCGCCGGCGGTGCCGTCGCCGCCGCGGAATTTCAAAGCGGTGGCCGGCGACGGGCAGGTGTTGTTGACCTGGCAGGCGCCGGCGTCGACGGGGGGGTCGTCCCTGCTGGGCTATCACTACCGGGAGAGCGGCGGCGGGCGCACGACGGGCTGGATCGAGTTTCAGAAGACCTGGACTCGGTACCTGCCGCAGAATCTGCGCAACGGACAGGCCTACACCTTCGAGGTGCGGGCCTACAACCGGGAGGGGTCGTCGGCGTCGGTAGACACGACGGTCACGCCGGCGGGGGCGCCGCGGGCGCCGGGAGGTTTCACGGCGGCGCCCGGCGACGGGCAGGTGGCGTTGAGCTGGACCGCGGCCGACTCGAACGGGGCACCGATCACCGCCTACGAGGTTCAGTATGCCCCCAAGAGCGACCCGGGGGCCG
>JAPOZM010000037.1 GCA_026706075.1 Gemmatimonadaceae bacterium | reverse complement strand
CCGAGTTCCTCCAGGCAGACGCCCATGTTGCTCAGGGCGCCGATCTCGCTCTCCGTGCCCGGGTACCTGGCGATGACGTCCTGGAACACCTCGATCGCCTGCTGGTAGTACTCGCTCTGTCCGCCGACCTCGGCCGAGTCCATCAGGGCGATGCCCTGCTCGTAACGCTCGTAGGCGATCGCCTCCTTGAGCTCGGCCACGAGCCGGGGCACCTCCGACGTGATCTCGGCGCCGGGATAGCGCTGCTGGACGAGGAGGTAGGCCTCCATGGCCTCCTGGTAGCGGCCGAGGTTGTAGGCGTGGTCCCCGAAGGTGAACTGGGCCGAGGCGGCGTACTCGCTGCCGGGGAAACGGTCGAGAAGCCGGCGGAAGCTGGCCATGGCCTCATCCTGCCTGTCGAGCTCGATGAGGCACCAGGCCATGTTGTACTGGGAATCGTCGGCCGTCGTCTCTTCCGGGAACTCGTCGATGAGCCGCCGGTAGTGTCCGATGGCCTGGTCGAAGTCGCCGAGCTGGTAGTTGCTCTCGGCCACGCCGAAGAGGATGTCCGGCAGCTCGCGGGCCTCCGGATGCCCGGCCAGGAGCTGCTGGAAGAGGATGCGGGCCTCCTCGAACTCTCTCAGGCTGTAGTGGGTGTTGGCCAGGTAGAAGGAGACGAGGAGGGCCTGCTCCGGGGTCATGTCGGCCCCCGAGAGGTCCTGGAAGAGGGCCTTGGCCTCGTCGAGCTCTCCCTCGGCGAAGTGGAAGGCGCCCAGGGTCAGGCGGATGTCCAGGGCGAAGGGCGAGGTCGGATGGACGCGCAGGGCCTCGCGGAAGGTGCGCACCGCTTCGGAGCCGCGGTTGAGCCGCATGAGGGCGTCCCCGAGGAGGAACCAGGCCTTCTCCTTGGTGCCGTAACCTCCGCGGGCGACGGCGGCGTCGTCGAAGTCGAGGGCGATGAGGCGCCGGGAGGCCTCGATCGTCTGGGGGTAGCTCTCCTCCTCGTAGTAGAGGTCGAGCATGCGGTTCAGCAGGTCGGCGCGCTGCTCAGCCGTGGGGGCGGCGGCCACCATCTCCTCGAGGATCCGGACCGCGTCCGTCCCCCGGTCCCGCCTCACGTAGGAGAAGGCGAGGGCGTCCTGGGCGTAGCGCACCTTGTCGGGATCGGCCACGTTGGCCACCACCCACAGAAGGTCCTCCTCCCCCTGGGCGAGGTCCCCGGCGGCCAGGGCCGCGCTGCCCCGGTTGAGGCGGAGGGCCTCTACCAGCCGAGGGGCCGCGGGCCTGGCGAGGGCCTCGGTGAAGTGGGTGACCGCCCGGGCGTGCTCGCCCTCGCCGTTGCAGGCCTGTCCGAGCAGGTAGTGGAGGCTGCCCTGCTGGGCCGGGTCCTCGGCCGGGGCCAGTCCCGCCAGGAGCACGGGGATCGCCTCGGCGTAGCGCCGCTGGGCGAGCAGCACGTGGCCGGCGCCGGTCCGGCTGCGGACGAAGAAGGGGGAGTCCGGGGCGACCTGGAGGAAGGCTTCGGCCGCCGGTTCCAGTTGCTCGGAGGCCTGGTGGGCCAGACCGATGCGCATGTGCGCCTCGTCGGCGAAGTCGGTCTCGGGGAACTGCCTGAGGAGCTGCCGGCTGCGCTCCACCGCCCCCCCGAAGTCGCCGAAGTCGAAGAGCAGCTCCGCGAGCTGTCCGAGGGACCGCTGCACGTAGAGCTCGTCGCCGGCGTCCCCGATGATCGCCTCGAACTCGCCCCGGGCCCTCGCCATGGCCTCCGGCGTGCCAAGGGCCTGGAAGGCGACGGCGCGGTTGAACTGCGAGTCGAGGAAGTAGGGGGAACCCGGATCCGCGCACAGGGTGTCGTACTGGGCGATGGCGAGGCTCAGCCACGAGGCCGCCGCCGGCGCGTCTCCCGACTGCAGGTGCGGCTGGGCCAGTTGCTGGTAGCCGCTGCCCACGCGGTAGCGCACCCGGCCCTCGCCGAAGCCGGCGCTCCGGGCGATGTCGCCGTACCCCTGCAGGTAGATGCGGTACTCCTGGATCGCCCGCTCGTAGTCCCCCTGGCCGAAGAGGCGCTCGGCGAGAGCGTACTGGATCCTCGCCCTCAGGGTGCGGTCCTGGGACTCGTCGATGGCCTGGCGGTAGGTGCGCAAGGCCGCCGCCTCGTCGCCACGGGCCTGGTGCAGGTCGGCCATGCGCAGGTAGGCTTCCTCCACCAGCTGGCGCTCGGTGCTGAAGAGGGAGATCACCCGCTGGTAGGCCGCCAATCCTTCGTCGAAGCGGCCGAGGCTCGTGAAGCAGGTGCCCACCCGGATCTCCGCCTTGGCCGCCAGCTCCAGGGCGGTCTCGTCCACGAGGCCGGCGAGCTTCTCGCGCTTCATCTGCAGCAGCTCTTCGTCGGTCAGCTCCCCGATGCGCTGGCGCTCCACGAGGCGGCGGTAGGCCTCGATCGCTTCCTCGAACTCCCCCCGCTCGCGGTGGCACTCGCCGATCTGGAAGAGGCTGCGGTCGGCGCGGTAGCCGCTGGTGAACCGGGCCAGCAAGTCCTGGAAGGACTCGATGGCCCGGGCGAACCGCTTGGTTTCGTAGTAGGCCCATCCGGTGTTGTAGTAGGCGACGATGACGTGGGGGTCACCGGGGTGGGCGGCGATCATCTCGCGGGAAGCGATGATGACGTCCGGATAGGCCTCGGCGCTGAAATGGAGATCGATGAGGCGGCCGTGGGCCTGCACCGTGAGGACCTCGTTGCCGCCGCTGGCGATCACCTGACGGAAGGCGGCGACGGCCCGGTCGAAGGAGGTGTCCGCCAGGGCCCGGTACTCGGCCCTTCGGGCGGCGTTGCGCGCCTCTTCCGCGAACCGGTCGTACTCCTCGTAGAGCTTGGAGTAGGCGTTCCCGATCTGGTAGGCGGCGGCCTCCTGGAGGGGGAAGCTCTCCTCGCCAACGACTACCTGCACCTGGTCCACGGCCAGCACCCGGCTGCGCACGCGGGAGACGTCGGTGTACTCGTCGATGGCCTGATCGTAGGCGCCCTCCGCGTAGAACCGCTGGGCCTCCTGGAAGGAGCTGACCAGCTCGCCCTCGGTGGGAGTGCGGGTGGCCAGGTAGGTGCCGGCGGCGGCCAGCAGGCCGAGGAACAGGGTCAGGCCCATCCCTAGTAGGTCTCCTCCTCGAAGCCGAGGATCACGTTGATGAAGACCGCCGTGAACTTCTCGTCCTTGACCTGTGCCACCGCCGGCTCGTCGAAGACCCGGTTCCTGCGGCTGAGGCCGGCGTTGGTGGATAGGATGTAGCCGAAGTACTTGGAGTTGTTCGTCAGCATCAGCACGTAATCGTACTGCTCGAAGTCGTTCTCAGGTTGCGCCAGATCGACTACCGAGTAGGGCAGGAGGCTGCCCAGGCCCTCTACCCCGAACTGAAGGCGGGTCCTCAGGGTAAGGTCGTAGTTGAGCTTGAGGATGGGGATGATATGGCGCTCGTGCTGGGTGGTCACGTCGCCCGTCTGCCACTCCCTCAGGAAGCGGTACTTGAGTCCGGAGAACAGGCTGAGCTTGGGACGGATGGGCCACAGGTAGTCCAGCCGATGCACCATGGCCCAGCGCGACAGGGTCCGGCCCTCCTGCAGGGTGCCGTCGTAGAGCTCCCCGTCGTGCTGCTGGTTGATCTCGTACTTGACCTTGTTGTGGAGGTTGAGGCCGGGAAGGGTCGTCCAGCGAGCGTCGACGAAGAGACGCGAGTAAGTGCTGTTCTTGAACAGCAGGGGGTCCTCCCGCGGCACCTCCAGGAAGGGGGAGATGCGGATGTTGCGCTGGAATCCGCCGAACTCCCGACGGAGTTGCTCGGCCGCCGTCAGGACCTCGTCGCTGTAGACGCTGAGTGGATCCTCGACACCGTCCCGTACGCGCTCGGTGAACAGGGCGCCCTTGAAGCGGCCCAGGGCCGGAAGTCGGCGCTCGTAACCGACACGGGCGTAGAGGGACTCGTTGGGGTCGCCGGCGGCGATCTGCTCGGCGTCGAGCATGCCCAAGGTCATATGGGCGCCCGTGATCGGCTTGAAGGTCCCGTAGATGTGGCGCCCCCGGAGCCCCGGGTCGTAGGGAAGGTCCGGCTGCAGGTCGTTCTCTCTCGCGTCGATGTAGTCGTTGTGGTTGAGGTCCGCACCGTAGTCGAAGATCTGCGGATCCACATCGTAGGTCAGGAAGGGCTCGAGGTAGTCCGGCGTGGCGTCGAAGTCCCGGTTGGTGTCCGGCACGCCGTCGTTGTCCTCGTCGAGGCCAGGGAAGACGCCGTCGAGGTCGGACTGCCCGTTCCAGATGAAGGGCCGGTTGGTGTACCAGGTATCCGGGTAACGGTCGTTGTCGTCGTTGTCCTCCACCAGCCGGTGCAGGTAGGTGTTGTTGTAGACCACCGGGTTGCCGAAGCTGACCTCGCTCCGGCCGATGTGTGAGCGCAGCTCGGTGTTGAAGTGGGCCCCCATGGAAAACAACTCTCCGCCCACGCCGAACCTCCGGAAGTCGCGCTTGACGGTCAGGTAGTAGGCGTTGTCGTCGATGCTGGAGTGCGCTCCCGGGTTCTCCTCCCGGCGCAGTGCGTTCACCGTCTGCCCGCCGTCCGTGGGGTAGACCCGGGGGCCGGGGACGCCACTGGCGTACTGGTAATAGCTGTAGCTCCGGCTGAACTCCCCGTCGATCTCGAAGCCCTTGACGACGCCGTAGACGTTGGCGCTGTAGAGGCTCAGGCCGGTGGACGCCCCCACCTTCACGCGCACCTTGTCGATGTTGTCGCTGCGCGAGTTGCCCGGCGCCGAGGCGACGGTGCGGAAGAAGCTGGCGTAGTTGTAGCGCTCCCGCGGGTTCATGAAGAACAGGTCATTCGGCTTGCCGGCCAGATCGATCTCCGAGACCTCGACATGGTAGTCCCGGGAGAGCTCCAGGTCGATGTCGACGGAGTTGATCTGCTCCTGGAAGGGCTCCAGATCGACGTAGAGGATGGCGTACTCCTCGCCGTCGAAGGACTGGGGCAGGTCGGCCTCGGTGATCAGGACGAAGGCGCCGTCGGGCTCTGCGAGTTCGTGAGCGAACTGGTTGTGGACCGTAACGCCTTCCTCGTACTCGTGGTCCGGGCCGTAGCGGGCGAAGTCCCGGTAGAAGAGGTGATCGATGAAGTAGGGATGCTCATAGCCCCTGTAGTAGGCGTCGGTGTCGAAGGCGGCGTAGTTGATGTACACGGCGAAGCTGTTGAAGACCGCGCCCTTGTTGATCGTCTGGTAGTCGGGCTCCAGGGGCCTGCGGCGCTCGTTGTCCTTGCCTTCGTCGAGCAGGCCGGCCACGTACGTGGTCCGGTTGTCGCCGCTCTGGTTGAGGCGGAGGACGAAGACATCGGCCTCCGGACGCGGTTCGCCGTTGACGTAGACCCTGAAGCCGTGGAGGACCGGACCGTCCCGGCCGTCCTGGGGCGAGCCGTCGGAGATGCGCACGGCCACCATCGCCGTTGGACGCTGGATGTTGCCCACCGACCCCTTGAGGGACTGGTGGCGGTTCGACATCTGGTGCTCGAACTGATGGGCGTTGACGAAGCTGGTGCCGAAGTTGAGGAAGCCCACGCGGCGCTCGTAGTGGGCGCCGACCATGGTGGTGGGCACGATGAAGCCGCCGCCGGTGGGCGTCAGGTTGGAGAACAGGGCCGAGAACTTGTCGTGCTCGGTGCCCACGTCGAGGCGCAGCCCGTCGACGTTGGACATCTTGAAGGTGAGTGGCGTGAACTTCGAGCGCAGCTCGTTGGCGTAGATCGCCCGGGCCTGCCAGGAGTCGGTGCCGTCGGAGCCGACCATGACGTAGTTGAAGAGATTGGCGAAGCTGCCGCCGGGGGGTGCGTAGTCGGTGCCGCCCCGGCCGGTGCCGTGGGATCCGCCCTCGCTGACCGAGCTGTAGCCCCGGGAGGTGCCCAGTCCTCGGGACTCGACCCAGCGGATGGACTGGGTGCCGTAGACCAGGGGGTCGCCGAGGAGGTTGTAGCGATGGCTCAGGTTGCTGGTGGCCACGGGGCGCCGGGAGTAGTCCTCGAACCCGTAGTTCTGGTACTCCTGCCGGCCGATGCGGCCGATGAAGGGCTGGTCCGGCAGGATGCGCGCCGGTCCCAGGGCCGGGTGCTCGGGCCGGTCTTCCTCCTCCTCCTGGGCCGTCACCGGAAGGGAGAGCAGCAGCATCAGGCCGAAGATCAGCCAAGACCTCATGCCGGCCTCCTCGGTCTGACGCCGGCCGAGGCCCGCGCGGCGGCGCTCCCTCCTGCCCGCGATGTCGGTGATCGCTCTCATGGGGATCAGAACTGTGGCCTCAGGCCGACGATGACGCGCAGGAAGAGACGGGAGAGATCGATGTCCTGACTGCTGCGGGTCTCGTCCAGGAAGGTCCGGATGCGCCTCTCGTACCCCAGGTTGACGTTGATCTGGTAGCCCACGTAGGTCGAGGTGTTGCTCAGCAGCGCCAGGTAGACCTGGGAATCGAAGTCCACCCCCGGCGCCGCCTCGTTGCGGTACGTGGCCGGGAGGAAGGGGAAGCCTTGGGCTCCGAGCTTGATCTCGGTACGGGAGGAAAGGGGATACTCGAGCCTCAGGATCGGATAGACGTAGTCCTCGGCGATTTCCAGGATCCGCTGCTCGTCGTCCTGCAGGCGCTGCCGCATCCACTTGAACTGGGGAACGACACGCAGCCGGTTCCAGGGATTCCACGTATAGTCGGCCTTGACCACGGTGGCCAGGTCGGAGATGCTGTTCTCGGGCTGCAAGGTCGTGCTCTGCTGCAGGTTGGTCTCGTACTTGATCGACAGCTCCACATTGAGGTTGGGCGTGCCGATGTAGCGCGTCCGGGTGTAGAGGGTGTTCACCCAGCTGTCGCGCATGGTCAGCGGGTCCTTCAGGAGCTCCGCCTCCCCCAGGGGATTGAAGATCTGCTCCTCCGTGAGGGGCACGATGGAGATGATGTCCGGCTCGAAGTAGATGGGGTCCCGGCCCAGGCCGAAGATGTCGTCGGCCACGTCGTCCCGCACGCGCTTGAGCCGCTCCACCCCGTAGATGTCGGCCAGGAAGGGGATCCGGCGCTCGTACTCGACCTTGGCATAGGTCCCCTCGGCCCGGCCCCCTCCGAAGGGCGCCCAGGACCTGTGGTGGCCCACGGTCGTGGTCACCCTGCCGTGGAAGAGCCGGGAGAAGCCGTGGAAACCGCGGCGGTCGATGTCGTAGGGATAGTCGGACTTCAGGTCGTTCTCGCGCTCGTCGATCGTGCCGTTGTTGTTGAAGTCCTCTCCCCACTCGTAGGCGTCGGGGTTTACCCTGTAGAGCAGGAAGGGCTCGTAGTAGTCGGGGATCAGGTTGCTGTTCTCGTTGA
>JAPOZM010000051.1 GCA_026706075.1 Gemmatimonadaceae bacterium | reverse complement strand
AGCAGGCCTGGCGCCACTTCGAGGAGTGGTCGGGCGAGGACACCTACTTCCCCCTGGAGGAGGAGCTGGCCGCCCTTGAGGAGGCCGGCTTCGACGCGGTTTGCCTGTGGCGGGCGGTGCCGCAGGCGGTGGTGAGGGCCGTCAAGCGGTCCTGAGGGCGGCAGCACCGCCACCTTGACCCTGGGGCCGGCCAGGGGCTTCTATCTCCCGCCGCCAATCCCCCCCAACTCCGGAGGATCGACAACATGGCCAACATGTCCCTTCACAAGTCGGCGGAATGGAAGCCCGGCCTGCGCACCTACTTCCAGTACCGCGACCTCGGCAGCGTCGAGGCCACCGAGGGCCGACTACTCGTCCACGTCATCCGCGCCACCGAATCCTGCAGCGGCCCGGGCGGGTATCACTCCCACGATCTCGAGTTCCAGATGAACTACGTGCTGCGCGGCTGGACCCGGGTCGAGTTCGAGGACGTGGGCGAGGTGCGCTTCGAGGCCGGCGACAGCTGGCACCAGGATCCCGGGACCCCCCACGAGGTGCTGGAGTTCTCCGACGACTTCGAGGTCATCGAGATCTGCATGCCGGCGGAGTTCCCCACCAGGGACGAGCAGCGCTGACCGCGGGTCGAAGACTGGACGGCAGGGTCGCGGCCGTCACCGGCGGCGCGTCCGGCATCGGCGAGGCCACGGTGCGGCGCTTCGTGGACGAGGGCGCGCGGGTGGCCTTTGCCGACCGCGACGGACCCCGCGGCGAGTGCATCGCCGGGGAGATTGGCGCCGCCGGCGGCGAGACGCTGTTCGTGGAGGCCCGCATGGACCGCGAGGCCGAGGCCGCCGCCTTCATCCGGCGGGCGGTCGATCACTTCGGCCGGCTCGACATCCTCGTGAACAACGCCGCCATCCGTCTCTACAACACGGTAACCGGGGCCAGCGAGGAGAGCTGGGACAACATCTGGGCGGTGAACGTCAAGGGCTACGCCTTCTGCGCCAAGGCCGCGATCCCCTTCCTGCGGCAGAGCGGCAAGGGCAGCATCGTCAACATCGCCTCCAACAGCGCGGCGATCGCCAGCCGCAACGCGGTGCAGTACGACACCACCAAGGCGGCGGTCACGGGCCTGACCCGCGCCATGGCCCTCGACCATGCCGAGGAAGGGATCCGGGTCAACGCCCTGTGTCCGGGACCGACCTTCACCCCCTTCCACCAGCGGCGAGCCGCCGCGGCCGGGATGACCCCCGACTCATTCAAGGAGGAGGTCGGACGCGCCACCATGCTCGGGCGGCCGGCCCGGCCCGAGGAAATCGCCGCCTGCGTCCTGTTCCTCGCTTCCGACGACGCCTCCTTCGTCACCGGCACCTGCCTCTTTGCCGACGGCGGCGAGACCTCCATGGGGAGCAACCGCGCACTGGGTTCGCCGGACGGGGACCGCCGGGACGATAGCTGATCCGGTACCAGGAGTGGTCGGCCGAGGACACTTCAAACTGCCTGGCAGCGAACGTCCTGCAAGCTCGCTCTTCGTGGACACCGACGCCTCAGCAGATAGGGGGGTCTTGCCCCTACTTGCTTTCTTGCCGCCTGCTGGGAAACGCCGGATTGTGATTCGACTTCCGAGGTAGAAAGCTCACCAGCCTCTTCCCCTTCATGCTCTGGCGCCTCTGGACGTCATGGAATATAGCATCCCTATCGTGGCCGAACTTCGCCGCGGACTCCTCCCGTAGCTTCCTCGTCTCCTCGACGATGGGATCGCGCTTCATCTCAGTCCTCCATCAACTCCTGGGGTGCGCAGGTCGTCGGTGGTTCAGGGCAGCCCCACCACGAATCTCACGGAGTCCACGACATCGAGCCGAAGAGCCCCTCCCTCCCTCCACGGATCATAGGGCTGCTCGACTCGCGGCCACCTCGACTCACATAGCTCCATCGGAGACAGCATGGGAATGGCTCCTCCCCCTGATGTACCGACTCACCGCCCCCTGGAGCAGGTGGCCTCCCAACAGAGGCGGTCGAGGCCACCTGTCTCTGGCGGACGGTGCCCAGCCGGCGATGAGGGTCATCAAATCCAAGAGAACAAACGAGGCTAAGTGCCGCCCCTGTCGCTAACGAGATAAGGGATGGAGGAACGCTCTATGGCGACTTGGCCATCTCCCAGTTCATGCCTATCCAAGAACATCCGAACCGACTGCTCACGCCTCCTCGAATTGGTGCTTGGACCCAGCACAACGGTGTCGAGTGGAAGGTCGCGACTCTCGGCCGCTATCCTGAAGTCCAGGTATGGCTTGAAATAGCCCTGCCTTGCCTGAAACTGAATCTTGCTGCGAGGAACACTATGGCCATGTAGAACCAACCGGTTCTCTCTCTCATTAGCGTAGCACGGATGCTTCAAGAAGGGAATGAAGAAATCAAACGCCGTACGCAGAGACCCATATACCACCTCAATGGCACTCGCGTTGTCACCTTCGCCACTCTCGCAAATCTTCCGATACTCCTCGAAGTTGAAATTGAGGATACTCGAGGCGAGGCCATGCTGTGCACTCTCGTCGTAGAGAATCTTGTAGACGTAGATCCAATCTGATACCCCCATTTGTTGGCCCTGAAGTTTCGCTCTGTCCTGCAATTCGTGCATTCGGAAACCAAGTGCAAATCCCTGGCCATCATCGCCATATTGCCGCCAAAGCTCCAAGTTGTCCTTGTCCTCGCAGAAACTGGCAACGAAAGGAGCAAAGGACCGCTCAGTCTTCTCATACTCTCGAAACCCGGTGATGAATCTCCCTTCCAGGCCGCCTCGGCCGCCAAGCCGGCTCAACGTGTGACTGTACACCTCGCCCGCATACTGCAACTCGCTTGGATCATTCAGAAACCCGGGGTGACTAAGACGAATACTTCGGTTGCGAATGATGCCTTCCAAGCCCAGAGTGTCCGTATAGTGCCATAGTCGTTCGGCCGGTTCAACTGATCTGAGCAGCGAACCTGTAAAGTCTGTCAGCTCTTTCCAATCCATATAGGTCCCTCAAGACTCCAAGTCGAGAGCCTTAGCCAGAAGATCCCAGTTATTCCGATACTTAGCAATCTCCCCAATCTCCGGATGATATCTCGCCCGGGGCCAACCTTCGGGGCCTGCGGCAAAGTACTCTGAAAGCACCTTGGAGGGCACGAGAAACACATCGGCATCCTCGAACTCTCTAAGGTCAACCAGAGCATAGAACAGCAGAGGATGACAGTTCCTTGCGGAACCCCAGCCAATATCCCACTCGTAGTGATGAGGCTTCTTGTTCTTTCCGCGCCCTCGGGTTCGCTCTGCCCAACGCGTCGTCTTGACTTGAAGGGAGAGCAGCTTTGAGCCGTCAGAAGTGCTTACGAGTACATCAGGTCCCGCTACATTCCTTGTGGTGGGAACTGCATGAAGTCCAAGGTAGGCAAGGTAGGCAGCTACGTAGTGCACACCAGCCACACCCGTCAGTTGAGAACTCATCTCTCTCCTCCCTTTGTTGAGCTTCTTCCGTTGATTGCCACTCGAACAACCTCGTTCCGTCACTCCCGCGGCACCACCACGAACCCAACCGAATCGGCCGAGGCCGAGCCGAAGAGCCCCAACCCTCCCTCCACGGAGAACAGGGGCCGCTCGAAGTTGTCGCCCGCCAGCCCGCCGGCACCTCCCCCCTGCTCCTGCTGGTCGGCGTTGGTGCGGGCGTAGTCGAACCAGTTCTGGTCCAGGGCATAGACCTTCACCATGGAGCGCCCGGTGTAGTAGACGGCGAACCACGGCCAGCGCACGATCCCCTCGGTGACCGCCAGGGGCGGCGACTCGTTCCGGCTCGGGTCCTCGTCGTCGTCGTAGAACTCGTCCAGGTCCTCGTTGACCTTCTCCGGGCTCTCGTCCAGGGAGAAGATCCCCGCCTGGTAACCCGCGGCCTCCGCCGCCTCCAGGTGGATCTCGAGCACCCCCTCCAGGTAGAGGAGCTGGTTCTCGGGTGCGTCGTAGACCCCGTCGCCGGCCTCGGCAAAGGACTTGAGGGTGCGCAGGACCTCGCCGGTCTCCCAGTCGATGAGCACCGCCTGCCGCACCCGCAGCCGGTCCGGCGTGGTCGTGCGCCCCCACAGGCTCTGCCCCCCCACCTCGACCTCGAGCCGATACTCGGTCCGGGGCTCGACCCGGGGCGGGTCCGGGGGCGGCAGGTAGCGGCCGGGTTCCTCCGTATCGGGGGCGTACTCGAAGACCCGGTCCCCCTGGAGGATGCGGACCCGGGCGTCGGCCACGCCCGTCGCTGTGCGGTCGTAGGCGATGTCGGCGGCCAGGCTGCGCCGCACGTACAGCTCGGGCAGGTGCTGGTCGACCAGCAGCAGGGCGTCGACCACCAGTTCGCTGTCCTCCTCCACCGAGCCGAAGAGACTCCCCGGCTGGCGGTCGGCGGAGCACGCCGCCAGGCACAGCAGGAGAGGGAGACAGCGCATCATCAGGCCCCCTCCTCACGTCTCCGCCGCTGGGATTCCATGCGGAAGTACAGGGCGTGAAGCAGGTTGGGGAAGCGGTACGTTCCCCTCGTTTCGGGGTCTCTCTCCAATGCTCCCAAGGCCGTCATGCGGCGCAGGAAGTTGTCCAGGCCCTTGGCCTCCGCGTCCGTCAGGGACTCCCTGAGTTGCGCCCGGCCGAAACGGGTCCCGGGCAGATCCGCCATCTTGCCGAAGATGGAGTGATAGCGTTCGCTGCGGATGGCACTGAAGACCTGTGGGTCAAGCAGTTTTCGCCCGATGACCTCCGCGGCCGTGTAGATGCCCTCGACTGTCTCCACCAGGGAGATGGCTGGTCCCCGGGCCGTGCGCCAGACCGCGTCCCCGATTTCGTGCGCCAGGACCGGCAATCCACCCGTTGACCGGACCAGTATCTCCAGCCCCTCCTCGGAGACCGCCGCCCCGCCCGCACCGAACGAGTCCGCGTAGAACGTGCAAACCTCGTCGTCCGACCAGGGAGCGATGTCGATCAACTCGAAGACGCGGGCCAGGGAGGGCTGCCTCTCCACCAGTTCCCGCCGCCTCTCCTGGAGCCCCACGACGAGGATGCAGAGGCGCAACTCGGCCTCAGAGGTGGCGATCTCGTCAACGGTGCTCTTGAGCCAGTTGGCAAAGCCCTCCGAGCCAGCCAACCCGTTGATGTCGTCGAGGATCAGGAAGAGGGACTTCCGGTGCTCTCCGAGGCTCTCCAGGAGCCGCCTCATCGAGGCCGCGAAGTCGCGCTCCACCGCCACCAAGTCCCTCTCGTCGAGATTCAACTCGAGCGTTACGCCGAAGAGCCCCACCTTGCTGACGCGGTCGCCGAAGAGATCCATGAGTTGTCGATGCCACGGCTTGTCCACGCTCTCGTTCAGGATGCGGTCCAGTGTTCGGCGCAGCATCTCCCGGTGATCCTGAACGCCGCCCAGGAAAACGTGACAGCCCGCCACATCGAAGTCGCCCTCGACCGAGCGGCGAGCGAAGGCTGCGAGGGAGCTCTTCCCGATACCCCGCTCGCCGCTGACGAAACCGATCTTGAAGCGGCCCCGAGTGCTGGCATGGACCATGCCGCGCAGCCGCTCGATCTCGGGAAGGCGCCCGACAAAGAACTCGATCGGCACGGGCTGTCCGGGGCTGAAGGGGCTGGATTCGGGAGTCATCTTGCTGGCCTCATCGTTCATTCTATCGGTTGCATCCTAGAACGCAAAGTTGAGGCCCAGGGTGGGCACGATGGGCAGCTGCTGAACCACCTCCGCCTCGGTCTCCGACTCGCTGGTGTCGTACAGCACGAACCATTCGTTGCGCCGGCTGTAGAGGTTGAAGACCTGCAGGAAGAGCTCGGATTCCAGGCCCCACAGGGTCAGGTCCCGGGTGACGCTGGCGTCGAGGCGGTGGTAGGGCAGCAGGCGGCCGCTGTTGCGCCGCGACGGCAGCACGTAGTCCTCGACCACGCCGGTAGTCGGCTCGCGCAGTGAGTAGCGCACCGAGGCCGGGGTGAAGGCCTGCCCCGTGGCGTAGACGAGGTTGGAGCCCAGGCGCCACTTCCCGACCCGGTAGGAGACGACGAAGGAGAGGTCGTGGCGGCGGTCGTACTTCGGGGGGAAGGCGCGCCCCTGGTTCAACTCCGGGAAGGTGCGCCGCGTCCAGCCCAGGGTGTAGCCCACCCAGCCGGTGAGAGGGCCCGAGCGCCGTTGCAGGAAGAGCTCGACCCCACGGGCCCAGCCGGTGCCGCCGCTGACGAAGATCTCCTCGGAGTTCCCGGCTTCGCTGTCGGCGGCCACGGCGGTGTCGAGGACCACGAGGTTCGCCAGGTCCGTGTAGTAGCCCTCCACGGTGAACTGCCAGGTCCGCGACGGGTTCCACTCGGCGCCCATCACCCCCTGCCAGGAGCGACCGGGCTCGACGCTGTCGTCCAGGGGCACCCAGCCGTCGCCGCCGGTGAAGCCCTCGGTGGTGATCAGCTGCAGGTACTGGCGATACATCCCCCCGGCGGCCTTCACGCGCACCTTCTCGGTGAGGGCCCGGCTGAGGGAGAGGCGCGGTGTGAAGTGCAGGCGGCGGCCTTCGCTGAACCAGGCGCCCCGCCCCCCGAGCCGCAGCCGCGTGACCGGGTCGGGCTCCCACTCGTCCTGCACGTAGGCCGAGAGCAGCACCGAGCCCTGGCGCAGGTCGTCCTGCTCCTCGCCGTTGAAGCTCTGGGCGAAGTGGAACCTGTAGAGGGTGGCCAGGAAACCGAGGGTGAGGGTGTGGTCCCGGTGGGCGAAGTAGTCGAGGTCGCCCTTGAGGGACAGGTCGCGGATGCTGTTGACGACGGTGAAGGGAGTGTTGAAGACGCTGAAGTCGAGGACGCTCTCGTAGTAGGAGCCGGCGGCCATGAAGTGGCCGAAGAGATCGGGCGAGAACACCCGCGTCCAGCGCGCCGTCACGGCGCGGTTGCCCCAGCGCAGGTCGGCGAAGGAGTCCTCCACGTCCTCCTGATCATCTTCCCGGAAGAACTCGGCCCGCAGGTCGTCCTGGCCCAGGTAGGTGCTCAGGGTGAAGGTGTCGTCTCCGCGCCGCTGGTTGATCTTGCCGTTGAAGTCGTAGAAGTAGTAGCTGAGGGGGATGTCGACGTCGAAGGCGCGGACGGCGCCGAGGACGGGCTCCAGGTAGGTGCGGCGGCCGGCGGCCATCCACGAGCCGCCGTCGATCGGCCCCTCGGCCAGCAGGCGGCTGGAGATGAGGCTGATGCCGCCGCGGCCGCTGAAGCGCTGGCGGTTGCCCTCGCGGTTGGCCACGTCGAGGACGGCCCCGAGGGTGCGGCCGTACTTCGCCGGGTAGGCCCCCTTGTAGAGCTGCACGTCCTTGATGGCGTCGGGGTTGAAGGTGGAGAAGAACCCGAAGAGGTGGGA
>JAPOZM010000104.1 GCA_026706075.1 Gemmatimonadaceae bacterium | reverse complement strand
TCCAGCTGCCGCTGCCGAGAGCGGAGCCCATGTCGATCAGGTAGTGGCGGACGTACCGGCGGCCGTCTTCCCCGGTCACGTACATGTCCAGGGTATTCGCCGCCCGGCGGTCGGCATCGTTGAGCCAGGAGCCGATGACCCGCAGCCCCCGCAGCTCGCGCCGGTGCTCGTGGTCCACCCGGTCGTTGGGGTCGTCCTTGCGGCGGCCGTGATAGTTGAAGACCCCCACTGGCTTGCCCTCGAGGAACCGGCTGGCCAGGCAGCGCAGGCTGCCGTCCGGCCGCGGCGTCAGGCTGTCGAGGATCTCCCGCAGGTCCTCCCGGGTCATGGGCCGCTTCTCACCGTCTCCCGCCGAGACCCTGGCCTTGGGACCGATCTCCAGACGCGCGGGATCGAAGTGGACCACCGAGTTGCGCGGCACGTTGTAGCCGGCGGCGTGGAGGATCTTGGTGACCACCACCTCGGAGCCGGACCCCATCTCGTCGTTGCCCTTCGAGTCGAACTTGAGAAGGAAGTACCGCCCGGACGGGTCCTTGATGGTGAAGCCCGCCGTGATGCCCTCGAACTTGCCGGCCACGATCTCCCAGGGGCCGCTGTCGTCGGGCCGGGCCGCCCCGGGCCCTTCGGCCAGCTCCTCCAGGCTCATGGGCCGCAGGAAGTGGCGGTTGGTGTACCACGAGGAGTTGGGCACTTCGTCGAGGACGTTGACGTTGTCGGCCTGGCGCGGACCGACGACGCCGATGAGATCGCCGACGCGGCGGGCCGTGTACCCCAGGTCGAGGAGCTTGCCGACCTGGTAGAAGGTGGTCATGTCGATGAAGTCCCAGATCTTGTTCTCGGCGGCCTCGGCGGGCTCGGGTACCGGCTTGTTGTCGGCGTCGAACCACTTGATTGGGGCGGTGGTCAGCCTGGGGGCGGCGATACCCGCGCCCGGCCACAGGAGCACGACGGCCAGCAACAAGGCAGCTCCCGGGGCGCCCATCAGAACTCCTTCTCCAGCGAGAATCCGGTGAGCGCCTTCTCTTCCTCGCTGCGGGCGATGCGCAGGCCGAAGAGGAAGGCGCGCTCGGTGCGCACGCTGATGCCGGCGCCGAAGCTGTACTCGAACCGGCCGGCTTCGAGGTCTCCGTATCTCCCGAAGACCTGCCCTTCATCCCAGAAGAGGAAGGCGTTCCAGGTATCCCAGATCGGGTAGCGGTACTCGGCGCCGAGGAGCAGGCTTCCCTGGTTCCGGAAGTACCCGCGCCGGTAGCCGCGCAGCCGCTGGCCGCCGCCCAAGGCGGGCATGTCGGAGTAGGGGACGAGGCTGTCCTCCCCCAGGGGGTGGGCGTTCTCGAGCCGGACCCTTATGCCGAGGATCCGGTCCCTGTAGAAGAGGGTGAAGAAGCGATGGAACTCGGCCGCGTACCGGATATACCGAACGTCCCCGGAACCGACTACGTAGTCCGCTTCGATGCCGGCGAGTCCGCCGCGCTCCGGGAAGGCGGTGTCGCGGAGGCTGTAGTAGTGGTCGTCGGCGAAGAGGAGGACGCGCCCGGGGAACTGGTAGTTCAGGGAATGGCTGATGGTGGTGGTGGGCGCCTTGAAGTCGCGGTCGTCGAAGGCGGCCGAGGCGCCCACCGAGAGCTGGTTGATGGCTTCGTTGAGACCGGGAATGCCGCCGGACAAGGGACCGTCGGCGACAAACTCCCGAAAGCCGTGGGACAGGCGCAGCTCGATGACCGCCTCCGGTTCGTAGCCATCGGTCTCCCCGTAGTTGGAGCGCCGCCCGAGGGTGATCCTCGCATCCCTCTGCTCCAGCTGGAGCAGCGATCCCGAGCCCCGCAGCTCGCCGTTGATGGTGGCGTTCTCATGCCCCGTCCTCAGCGCTTCGACGGAGGCGTTCCAGTACCAGGGGCCCCCGCCGATGCCCGGGTCGTCGTACAGGGCGGCCCCCTTGTAGTTGTCCCGGTTCCCGATCAGGTTCGCCGAGAACCCCTTTCCGCGCCCGAACAGATCGGTATGGAACGTCGTGAGTCCGCCGGCGGTCCCCGTCTCGCCGCCCAGGGCCCCGTACGGAAAGACGCCGAAGGTCTCCGCCTCGTTGGTGAACAGGTCCAAGACCCGTGCGGGCACCTGTTCGTGCTCGACCCAGATGGTGAACCGGCCGATGGGATGGACCAGGGCGTTCCAGGCGTACTTCGGAAGGGCGAGCAGGTGATTGCGCCGCGTCTCGTACACGTCGGTCGTGTCGGTCCGGTCCGCCTCGGCGGGGGCGGCTGGCGCCGGAGACGGCGCAGCAAGAGCCGCCAGCAATAGAACCAGGAGAAGTGATCGAGGCCGCATGGCAACTGTCGCTCCGATGCAGGGTTCGGTCCGGACCTGGCCTCAGCCTATCGGAACCCGGGCAGCGCGTCAAACGCCCGTGCGGGGCCCCGCGTCATCGCAGCAAGGTCAGCTTGCGCGTCTGCACGGCTTCCCGTCACCAGGCCGTACACGTAGACACCGCTGGGCCGGTTTGGGCCCTGATCGTCGAGGGCGTCCCAGCCCGGGCGGTGGAACCCGCCTTCCCTCGTACAGCACCCTCACCCCCCTGGCACGTCAGCGCCAAGACCTTTGGGCACGCCGGCCCCGGTTGCTCCCGCTCCGGAGTCTCCGAACTCCAGTCTGAAGCCCTGACCGCGGCTGCGATAGCTGCGCCAGGTCTTCCTGGACTCGGGCCACAACAGCCTCCCCGCGGGGAAGAGCACCGCGCCCCCGGCTCCGAAGAGGACCGCCACGGCCCCGGCGACTTCCCAATCGTCGCGGTCCAAGGTGCGAGAGCCCTCATGGGAGGGGTCAGGCGAGTCGGAGAGGAAGACCTCACTGATGGCGAACAAACCACCGGCCAGGAATCCGCCGATCGCCCCCTGGATAAACCATCGCGGGACTCTGCCTATCCGCTCCATGACCGGAGGCCATTGAAGTTCTCTTTCCTCGATCCGGATCTCCTCGATGGAGGAGACGGGCAGGGCGACGGTGGGCTCGTCGTAATCGGAGCTGGGCGAGCGGACTCGAATCCCGCTCATGGAGTGGTAGCGCCGGGGGACCTGCCTCACCGTCTTCCAGTCCTCCGAGGACACGAGTAGGTGCTGCCCTTCCGCCGCGACGGCATTCACTTCGGGGATGCTTTGGGTCTCTCCGTCCGCCCGGTAGAAGATGGAAAGCCGATCCCTGCTACTCACCTCCACACGCTGGGAATCCTTCTCAGAGCCCTCCCGCGCCGCGTCGTGGAGGACGAAGCGGCTGTGGGAACACCCCAGCCAGAGCAGGACGGACACCGACAGGAAAGAGAGTGCCTTCATCGTGAGTTCTCCTTTTTGCCGCTTCCGCCTCCCAAGCTGCGGTCTCTTCGATCTCAGGTGCGGGAGTCCTCTCCACCGTTGGGGCAGCGGACGCTGGTTCCGTCCTTCAGGTAGAGCACATCTTCCATCTCCTGCGAGCCGACGGGGAAGACACCTGCCCAGGCCGCCAGCAGGAGGACCGCAAGGAACCACTGTCGCATACAGCACGGAGCGCGGACCGGACGTCGCATCGAAGTCTCCTATCGCAGCAGGGTGAGCTTGCGGGTCAGGACCGTTTCCCCCGTCACCAGCCGGAAGAGGTAGACGCCGCTGGCCAGGGGGCGTCCCTCGCCGTCGCGGCCGTCCCAGCGAAGGCGGTGGTACCCGGTCGGCTGCGGTCCCTGCCGCAGGACCGCCAGCCGCTGCCCGGTGAGGGAGAACACCTCCAGCCGCACGGGGCCCGGTTGCAGCAGGAACCAGGAGAAGACGGTCTCGCTGTTGAACGGGTTGGGCCAGTTCTGCCGCAGCTCGGTCTCGCCAGGCAGCCCGATCAGCTCCCGGGCCATGGCCACCAGCTTGGCCTGCCCCGACGGGTTGAAGGCGTCGATGAACCTGAAGAAGTCGGCGAAGTCGACGGTGCCGTTGCCGTCGAGGTCGAAGCGGGCGTCGGTGGTGCCGTAGGCGTCGATGAACAGGAAGAAGTCGGCGAAGTCGGTCCTGCCGTCGCCGTTGAAGTCGGTCGTGGCCTGCGCCTGGGTTCCCCCGGCCCCGGAGGGCATGTTGTACGAGTAGATCTTCCTGTCGACCAGATCGGTGACCCACATCGTCTCGCCGTCCGACCAGATACCGAGAGTGACGTGGGTCAGAGTTGGATGCAAAGCGCTGAAGTCCCTTGACGAGTCCCGCGACCCGGTGGCCAGGTCGTAGGCGAACAGCCTGAGGAACAGGGAATCTCCAACCCACAGGGTCACGCCGTCCGACCAGATGCCGAAGGCCCTCTGGTTGCCGTCGGAGCGCAGCGTGTTGACATCCTTGGCAGCATCCCTCGCCTTCGTCGCCAGGCTATAGGCGAAGACCTTGTCATCGTTGTTGTCGTGGTTGACGACCCACATGGTCGTGCCGTCCGACCAGAGGCCCCGGGGGTCGTTGTTCCCGGCCGCGCCCAGGGTGCCGAAGTCCCTGGCCGCGTCTCTCGCCTTGGTGGACAGGCTGTATGCATAGATCCTGGCGTCGGCCCCATCCGCCACCCACATGGTCGTGCCGTCCGACCAGAGGCCCCGGGGATCGTCGTTGCCGGCGGCCTTCAGAGTGTTGAAGTCCTTCGATGCATCCCTGGCCTTGGTGGACAGGTTGTATGCGAAGATCTTGGACTCGGGGGCGTTGTTGTAGTTGGCCACCCACAGGGTCGTGCCATCCGACCAGAGGCCGGCCGGATGATTGTTCCCGGGGACCAGGGTGTTGAAGTCATCGACCGCCTTCCAGCCGAAGGGGGCCGCCACCCCGCGGCCGACTACGACGGTATAGGCCTTCGTCGTCTGCCCGTCGCTGGCGGTGACCGTGATTGTGACTTCGTTTCGGCCCTCGGTGAGCGAGACCGGGTAGGAAGAGCCGCTCGAGACGGAGATGCCGCCCATGTCGATGGTGGAGCCGGCATCGGTCGCCGTGGCGGTGATGCTGACCTGGGTGACTGAGTTGGCGACGCCCACGTGGTAGGTGGTCACGTCGGCGGAAAAGCCGGCGATCTCCACCGGACGGACGGAGAGGCTGCCAAGCGTGGCGACCGCAGGCGGAACAGGTGGCGGAGGGGGCTCTGCCGCTGCCGGCATGTTGTATGCGTAGATCTTCGCCCCATCATGTATGTCCCCGTCTGCCACCCACATGGTCACCCCGTCGGACCAGATGCCCCGGGGCGAGCCGTTTCCGGCGGCCCGAAGGGTGGCGAAGTCCCTGGAGGAATCCCTGGCCCCGGAGGCCAGGTAGTATGCGTACAGCCTGCTTTGGGACCAGTTCGCGACCCAGATGGTCGTGCTGTCGGACCAGATGTACTCGAACAGACCGGAGCCGGGGCCCGTGACGTAATCGAAGTCCCTGGCGGAGTCGCGAGCCTTCGTGCGCAGGTCATAGGCATAGATGCGGTTGTCCTCGTCGTCCACGACCCACATGGTGCTGTCGTCCGACCAGATTCCGGCGGGATCCTCGTTTCCGGCCGCCTTCAGCCCGTCGAAGTCCCTGGAGGCGTCTCGAGCGCCCGCCGAGAGGCTGTAGGCGTACAACTTGTCGTCCTCGGAGTCGGAGACCCACATGGTCGTGCCGTCCGACCAGAGGCCCCCCGGACTGTTGTTGCCGGCAGTCATCGGCGCGTCCAGGTCCTTGGCGGCATCACGAGCGGTCGTGGCCATGCTGTAGGCATAGATCTTGTCACCGCCGGTGTCGACCACCCACATGGTGGTGCCGTCCGACCAGATGCCGCCCGGAGAGCGGTTGCCAGCGGCGTCGAGGGTGTTGAAGTCCGCGGCGGCGTTCCAGCCAAAGGTTGCAGCCACGCTCCGCACTACGGTGACGGTATAGATCTTGGTCGTCCGTCCGTCATCGGCCGTCACCGTGATGGTGACGTCATTCCGCCCCTCCGAGAGCGATACCGAATGGGAGGCGCCGCTGGCGACGGTGCTCCCGTCGACGTCGATCGTGCCACCTGACAGGTTGACGGTTGGCGTCAGCGAGACCTGCGTCACGTCGTTGGCGACGCCCAGGTCATAGGTTGTCACGTCGGGTGAGAAACCCGTGATGTCCCTTGGTGTGACCGTCAGTCCTCTGAGCGTGGCATCCACGCGGCTGGGCATGTTGTAGGATTGGATCTTTATCCCGACCCATCTCTCTCTGTCCGGCACGAACTCCGTCACGATCTCAAAGCCCGTCACCCACATCGTCTCGCCGTCAGACCATATCCCCCAGGGCGCCCTACCGTCCGTGTCGATCAGCCAGTTGAAGTCTTTCGAGGGCGCTCGCTGTTTTGTGTTTCGGTCGTAGGCGTACAGCTTGTCGTCTACAATGTCCGCCACCCACATCGTATGTCCATCTGTCCAGATGCCTCCAATGTGCGTGTTTCCGGCGGCTTCCAACGTGTTGAAGTCTGCTTGAGGATTCCTCTGTAGTGAGTGTCGGTTGAATGCGAGTAGCTTTCCGTCTGCGACAACCCAGAACCCTTCTAGAACCGGATCCACTGCCAGGCCTCCAACGCTGTCGATTCCAGCACTGACGAGGTCGAACTCCCGGGAGGAGTTCCTCGCATAGTTTGACAGGTTGTAGGCGTATATTCCACCTGTGGCGTATCCTCTGGGGTATTCCGACACCCACATCGTCGTTCCGTCCGATGTGATGCCCATTGGACGCCGATTGCCGTGCGTTTCCAGCGTATGGAAGTCCGGGCCCTGCTTCTTGCTGGCCATGCTGTATGAGCACAGCTCCTCGCCCAGGTTCTGGCCCCTTGGGCACGTCACCCACATCGTCGTGCCGTTGGACCAGATGCCGTAGGGCCCTCCATACCATCTATGGTCCAGGTCAAGGTCGTTGAAGTCGTCGACAACCTTCCAGCGGAACGGAGCGTCGGAGCCCCGGTCCACGGCAATGCTGTATTCCTTGGTGGTCGTGCCGTCTTGCGCGGTTACCGTGATGGCGATGACGGGGTTTCTTCCCTCTCTCATCGAGACGGTGTGGCCCGATCCGCTGGAGACCGTGGTTCCATTGATGTCGATGGTTGCCCCCTCGTCACTCGGGTAGGGCGTTACCGTGACCTGGCTGACGGCGTGGGCCACGCCAATGTGATAGGCGAGCACGTCGGCGGAAAAACCCTCGATGTCCACGGGACTGACCCCCAGCGCTTTCAGCGTGGCGTCATCCGGGGAACCGGCGTCGGTCGGCGGGGAGGCGTCTGGCCTCTGCTCTCCGAACTCCCGCCAGGAGGCGGTGCCGTCGCCGTCCAGGTCAGCCCGCAAAGCCGGGTACTGCTGCGCGGTCCCGAACTCCCAGGGGTCGTCGCCGCCCGTGGTCCCATCGTAGTCGCCGTCCGCGTTGTCCACGTCCACGTTCCATGCGGCGTAGATGCCCGCGTAGCCGGTGGGGGTCTGTAGTTCCGCTGTCGTCTTGCCCTCGCCTCCAGCGCTTGTCACCCTGCCGGAGGTCACGGTATTCCAATAGCAGTTGCGGATGGACGAAGGGCGGTTGTTGATGACCAGGTCATAGTCTCTCCCCACCAGCCCGCCGACGTTGGTTCCCGTCCCTGTCACCCAGCCTGTCGCGTAACTGGCCCGGATGCTCCCCTGGATCTCCCCCACCAGCCCGCCGACGTAGCCATCGCCGGTCACCGCACCCGACGCATGGCAGGCCCAGATACCACCGCCCCAGTTCTTCCCCACCAACCCGCCCACATGGCTCTCGCCGGTGACCGCGCCCGACGCATAGCTGACCGCGATGCTCCCGCCGTTGTGAAACCCCACCAGCCCGCCCACCTCCGCATTCCCGCCCGTGCCTCTCACCGCCCCGGTCGCGTAGCTGGCGCGGATGCTGCCGTAGTTGTACCCGGCCAGCCCGCCGACCCTGCCATGGCTGCCGGAGCCGGTCACCGACGCCGAAGCATGGCTGGCGACGATGCTTCGGCTGGCGCCGCTGGAGCCGGCGTTCCTGCCAACCAGCCCTCCCACGTAGCCGGCCCCCGTTCCCGTATTGCTCACCGCCCCGGTCACGTAGCTCCCGGCGATGACTCCTGCATTCGTCCCCGCCAGCCCGCCGACGACGATCCCCCGGCCCGAGCCGGTCACAGCGACCTCCAGAACCCCCAGGTTTCGCACCTGTCCGCCGTCGCCGACAACCCCGAACAAACCGATCCGGCCCGAGGAGCGATCGATGTACAGGCGGGTTATGGTGTGCCTGGTGCCGTCGAAGGTGGCGATGAATTCGTTGCCGGAACCGGAATCGCCTATGGGCTCCCAGCCCGCGCCGCCGTTCCAGTACTCGTCGGCGGAGTTCACGGCGCCGTCGCCGCTGGTGTCGAAGTCGAGATCCGCGTTCAGCTCGTACCCGGTGCAGGACGTGGTGGGACAGCCCATGCCCGCGGCGGCATCGGGAAAGGCCGCGGCATACGAGGAAGCGTTCGTGCTGTTGTCCGCGGCACCATCTCCGTCCAGGTCCCAGCGGATCGCGTTCAACTGCGTCAGGCTGCTGATCTCGATGAGGCCGTCGCCATCGCTGTCGTAGGAGACCGGGGAGGCTGCGCCTGATGCCGCCGCGAGCAGAAGGGCTGCGCAAGAAAGCACCAATCTCACAGTTGGCGTTCCCATGTGGTCCGCTCCCCCTCTCGGGTGAAGTCTGAAGGTTGGTCCATGCCTATTCCTGCGGATCCGCGGCGCCGTTGTTGGCTTTCGGGTCAAGGATTCCCTCATCGCAGCAGGGTCAGCTTCCGCGTCAGGACCGTCTCCCCCGTCACCAGCCGGTACAGGTAGACGCCGCTGCCCAGGGGCCGGCCCTCGTGGTCTCGGCCGTCCCAGTTGAGGCGATGGAATCCAGCCTCCTGCGGGCCCTGCCGCAGGACCGCCAGCCGCTGCCCGGTCAGGGAGAAGACCTCCACCCGCGCCGGTCCCGGTTCCAGCAGGAACCAGGAGATGACGGTCTCGCTGTTGAAGGGATTGGGGCTGCTCTGGTGCAGCTCGGGTCCCGCCGGCAGCCCGAGCATCTCCCGGGCCATGGCCACCAGCTTGGTGCCCTGCCCCGGCTGATCGAAGGCATCGACGAACATGAAGAAGTCGGCGAAATCGACGGTGCCGTTGCCGTCGAGGTCATACCGGGCGTCGGTGGTGCCGTAGGCGTCGATGAACTTGAAGAAGTCGGCGAAGTCGGTTTGGCCGTCGCCGTTGAAATCGGTGGCGGCCTGGGTCTGTGTTTGACCGCAGTCGGACAGACCGAGCGTGTCGAGGTCGTTGTTCGCCACGTCCCGCAGGCCCGCGGGGATGCACCCCGTGAACCGGTTGCCGGCGAGGTAGAGATGCGTGAGGTGGGTCAGTTTCTCCAGGTCCTCTGGTATCGACCCGGTCAGCTGGTTGTCGGAGAGCCCCAGGCTCGTCAGGTTGGTCAGGTTCCCCAACTCGGCCGGTATCGACCCGGTCAGCTGGTTGCCGGAGAGTCCCAGGCTCGTCAGGTTGGTCAGGTTCCCCAGCTCGGCCGGTATGGCCCCGCTCAACTGGTTGCCGGCGAGATTCAGTCTCGTGAGGTCCAGCAGATCACCCAACTGGGCCGGGATCCCTCCGTTCAACTGGTTGCTCTGCAGCCACAACCGTTCCAGCCTGGACAGATTCCCCAGTTCCGAGGGAATCCGTCCGCTCAACCGGTTGTGATTGAGTTCCAGATAGACCAGGTTGGACAGGTTGCCCAGCTCGGGAGGGATCGAGCCGCTCAACTGGTTCGCATGGAGATACAGGCTCGACAGGAAGGTGAGGTTGCCCAGCTCGGAAGGAATCGGCCCCTTCAACCCGTTCCAACTGACTTCCAGATCATATACCCGGCCGAGACTGTTGGTCCTGACGCCTTCCCACTCGCCGAGGGGCCTGCTGCCGAGCCAGTTCGTCCTTCTCTGCCAACTCCCCCCGTTGGTGGAGTTGTACAGCGCGGCCAGCGCGACCCTGTCCGGGTGAGCGGGCGGGGAGGTGACAGGAACGGCTCCCGTCCACTCGGAGGCGTCCCACAGCTCGATCCCGTTCAGCCCCACCGAAGCGAGCAGGGATCCATCGGGGGAAAAGACTCCGTTGATCCCGAAGCCACTGGCGTCCTTCAGCCGGTCCGGATGGCCCAGCCTTGCGATGCTCTTCGCCGTCTCCACGTCCCAGAGCACGATCTCGCCCAGCCGCGCACCGGTGACAAGTGTCGCTCCGTCCGCGGAGAAGGACGCCTCCCCATGCCCCTGGAGGGCGATCGTATCTCCTGCCGCCACGCTCCACAGCAGCACCGGGCCGTCCGTGCTCGCGGCGAGAAGACTCCCGTCGGGCGAGAACGCCACGTCGAGGACCCGGCCGGTGTTGCCCTCCAGGCTGGCGGTACTGGTCTGCGATGCCGCGTCCCACAGCCTGACGGTGCCGTCGCGCGACCCCGAGGCGAGGGTTCCGTCCGACGACCAGGCGACGGAAAAGACATGACTCGTATGCCCGGTGAGGGTGGCGATCAGGGACTCGTCGGCCACGTCCCACAGCTTGATCGTCTGGTCCCCCGACCCGGAAGCGAGAGTGTCGCCGCTGGGCGAGAACGCCAGCGAATGGACCCCCGTCGGTCCCCCGGTGTGCCCGGGCAAGGTGGCTATGAGCGTTCGGTCTGTCAGGTCCCACAGCTTGATGTTCGCCCGGTCGGTTCGGGTGGACCCGGAAGCGAGGGTGGCCCCGTCGGGCGAGAAGGCCAGGGCCGAGCTGCCCCCGCTGAGGGTGCCCACCGCGGCCCGTGCCGCCGTGTTCCAGATCTGGATCCCCGCGGACGAGCTGACGGCGAGGATCGCTCCGTCCGGGGAGAACCTCGCCCCGTAGATCTCCGGGGATGTGTCTCGCGTATACCGGAACAGCGTGGCGAGGTGGTGGGGCGACTCCTCCGCCAGGACGAAATGGACATCGCGGTAGGGCCCGCTGTTGGCGTTCCCCCCGGTATCGACGGCCTGCACGGAGACGAAGTGCGCCGGGGAGGCGGAGAGACTCCCGGAACCCGCGGACGGGACCACCCCGTCATGGCTGAAGGCAACGACGGTATCCTGGGCCCCCCGCAAATCCCGGCACGCCTTGACTTCGAACGATCCCGCCGCCGGGTGGGGCGCCCTCGACTTGAGGAAGAAGAGAGCCTGCTGGAGTCCCCGGCCTCCCGAAGCCCTGACCCGGAGCTGGATGGACAGGCTGGTCGAACCCGCGGCATACCGGAGGGGGGAGGCAAGTTCGACGGTCGGCGCCAGAAGGTCCCAGGTCTGCTGCTCTTCGATGGGGACGTCGGGATCGAAGTAGGGATGCACGGCGAGGAACCCGGCGCTGCACCCCGACAGCCGGTTCCATCCCGGGCCGTAGGACATGATGTTGGCGCCGTCGTTGAAATCGTGCTGCAAGCCGAAGGCATGGCCCAGCTCGTGGGCGGCCGTGGCGTCGATGAAGCTGGCGGGAAGCAGGGCGTAGCCGCTGTTCTTGCCCCACCGGCCGCCGAACCCCGCCACGTTGCCCCAGCCGAGGTTGTTGTAGGTGCTGTGGTCGACGACGATGAGCAGGATGCTGTTGCCGGCGTCGAAGGTCGGTCCCAGATCCCGCAGGACGTTGCCGACGCCGACGAGGCGGTAGGAGCGGAGATAGCTGGCGTCCGATTCCGGGGCGTCCACCCGATGCACCACCGGGTCCCCCTGGTCGTCGGTCTCGAGCTGGAAGGTGGTGGAGCCGTGGCCGTGAGCTCCCATCTGGTCGCGGAAGAAGGTCCGGATCCGGGGGATCCTGACCTTGATCGAGTCGACCACGTCGGAGTCGAAGGTGCGGTCGTTGGGGATGAAGTAGATCAGCCGGACCGTGCGGGCCGGGGCGGCGGCCGAGGCGGCCAGGCTCCTGGCGGCCGGAGGGCCCGGGTGATCGGCCTCCCAGTGCCCGGCATCGAGGGGACGACAGGAATTCGTCCAGTCGATCGGGGAGCCGGAGGCATGTCTGGCAGTCGGAGAGAGCAGGAGTGGGAGGAACACAAGACACGAGATGTGGACAAGTGGAGTTTTCATGTGGATATCTTCCTCACTCCCGGGCACCGTGACGGCGCAGGACCCTGGCAGCCTGAAGAGCACTCTTGCGTAGCGCCCAGTAGAGCGGCCCCCAGCCCTGATTGTCCTTCGCGTTCGCGTCGGCTCCCCCCTTCAGGAGGACCTCGGCGGTCTCATGGGCATTGTTGGCCGCCGCCGAATGCAGCGGCGTCCAGCCGAACTTGTCCTTGGCGTGGACATCGGCCTTCTGTCCAAGCAGGACCTCGGCGGTTGCGGAAGCATCTCCCGCCGCGGCCAGGTGCAGGGGCGTCCAGCGAAACAGTGTTTCCGTCGCGTTGACATCGGCGCCGTGCTCGAGCAGGACTTCCGCGGCCCCGGAAGCGGCCTCCTTCGCGGCCACGTGGAGAGGTGTCCAGCCGGCCTCGTTCCTGGCGTGGACATCGGCTCCCTGCTCGAAGAGGGATGAAGCCACCAGGGGCAGGTCGAGCCGGGCGGCGATGTGCAGGTCGGTGTCGCCCTTGTTCATCCCACCCGGTGTCGGGGGGCGCCCCACCTCTTGGACGAATGCCTGTTCTTGGCGCTGTCTCTCCAGGCGCTGTCTCTCGAGCGCCGCTTCTTCCTGGCCCTGTTCGTCCAGCGCCGCCTGTTCCCGCTGCTGCTGCTCCTCCAGCGCCCCCTGTTCCTCGCTCCCTCTCTCTGGCGCGGCCTGCTCCTGACGTTGCTTCTCCAGCGCCGCTTCTTCTCGCTGCTGCTCCGGTCTGGCCTGCTCCCGGCGCTCTTTCTCCAGGGCCTCTTCCTGGCGCTGCTGATCCTCCAGCGCCTGTTCCCGCTGTTGTTTCCCCAACGCGGCCTGCTCCTCGGCCGGCCGTCTCTCCGGCTCCGCCCGTTCCCGACGCTGTTCTTCCAGCGCCGCTCGTTCCTCGCGCTGCCGCGTCAACTCGGCCTCCTCCTGGCGCTGCTGCTCCAGTCGGGCCTGCTCCCGGCGCTCTTTCTCCAGGGCCGCTTCCTGGCGCTGCTGCTCCTCCAGCACCGCCTCTTCCCGGCGCCGCTTCTCGAGGGCGGCTTGCTTCCGGGCCCGCTTGTCGATCGCCGCCTGTTCCTGTCTCTCCTGGTCCACGGCCGCCTGCTCGACATGCTCCACGTACCTCTGGCCGCCGACCAGGAGAGCGACCAGACCCAGGACGGCCGCAAGACGCTTGTAGGGGAAGCTCTTCACGGGCTTCGATGGCGCCGCCTCCGGCCCTGCGCCGCTCAGCACCTTCCGCCACGCCGCAACGCTCTGGGGACGATCCTGGGCATCCACGCCGAGGGCGGCGTCTATCGCCCCGAGGAACTCCGGGCTCGCCTCCCCCGCGCAGCGCTCGGCCACCGGAACCAGCGGGTCGCTCCGCATGCGGTCCGTCGCGTCGAAGGGGACCTCGCCGGTCAACGCCCGGTAGCACACCCCTCCGAGGGCATAGATGTCCGTCCAGGCTCCCTGGGAGGCCCGGGTCGAGTACTGTTCGATGGGGGCGAAGCCGGGGGTGACGATCGACGTGACCGAGCGGCTCCTGGCCCCCATGGCCTGGCGCGCCGCCCCGAAGTCCAGCAATACGGGAGAGCCGTCCTTCGCCCGGAGGATGATGTTGGCGGGCTTGATGTCCCGGTGCAGGAACTCGGCTCCATGTACCACTTCCAGCGCACTGAGCAGCGGCTCCAGAAGGCCCTTGAGCTCGCTCTCGCTCAGCTTTCCCTTCCGCTTCAGATGGGCGGACAGACTCTCTCCCTCCACGTAGTCCATCACGATGTAGGCCGTGCGGTGGGCCTCGAAGAAGTGATGGATGCGGACGATGGCGGGATGCTGAATGCGCGCGAGGATGCGGGCTTCGTCCAGGAAGCGCTCCAGGCCCCACTGGAAGTCCGGGGCGGCCTGGTCGGTCTGGGGCACCACGGACAGGTTGCGCTCGCGGGTGGCGAGGTCCGCGGGGAAGTACTCCTTGATCGCCACGGGGATATCGAGGGTGACGTTCCACCCCAGGTAGGTGATGCCGAACCCGCCGTGGCCGAGTACCCGCTGAAACTCGAAGTCGCGTATGCGGGTCCCTCTCGGCAGCGCCAGGCGATGCTGTTGCTCTTCACTCATCGGCCGGGACTCAGGGGGACTGGGACTCGCCCTCCATGCGGCCCTCGGGGCGTCCGAACCGTCGGGCCCAGCGTCTCAATCGGGGCAGGCCCCGATCCGCCGACTCCCTGCCGCCGGCGGGGGCGTACAACACCAGGGTGACATTGTCCTGATGCGGACGGTCGGCGGCCTCCACGGCTTGAATCATGTCCGCGGCGGCATGCTCCAGTGACGCGTCCTGCGTCTCCTCGAGAATGCCGGCGATCTGCCGATCGCCGAGGGTCATCAGACCGTCGCTCGCCAACAGCAGCCGGTCCCCCTTCTCCACGGGGACGGGCCCGGGCGACACGTCCACCAGATGGATCTCCCTGCCCATGACCGCGGACCTCAGCGAGTGCCGGCCCGGATCCCGGGCCGCTTCGTCCTCGGTCATCCGGCCCGTGGCCACCAGATCCGCGAGAACGGGGGTCATGGAATGGTCCGCGTTCAGCCGCTCCAGCGCGCCCCCGCGGAACAGCCACAACGGGGAATCCCCGACGCTGATCCAGTGAAGGCCCTGGCTCGACACCACCGCCGCCACCAGGGTGGAACCCATGCTGTCCAAGTCGGGATCGCGGGCGATCGCCTCGGCCATGGCCGTGTTGGCCGCCTGGAGGCAACCCTGGAGGCGATCGGTGATCGGCCCGGAAGCCCGCGGGTAGGACTCGACGAAGATCTCTCTCAGGAGGCCGCTGGCCGTGGCGCCGCCGACGTGGCCGCCCATGCCGTCGGCCACCAGCAACAGGGAGTGCTCGTGAGGGTCCTTCCCGAGGGCGCAGGCATCGAGGAAGCCGTAGTCGTCCTCCTGGTGGCGCCGCTTGCCGCGGATCTGTCTCGCGGCACAGCGGCCGGCCTCGGTCAAGGATCCTCGCTCTCTTCCGAGTCCTGCCAGTCGAACTCCGTACCGCAGAAAGGCACGAACTGAAGAGCCGTGTTTCCGATGCGGATGCGGCCCCGGGGCGGCAACTCGGCCGGGGTGAGAACGGGTTTGTCCCCGAGATAGGTCAGGTTGGTGCCGCCGCCGTGCTGCACGTAGAACTTCCGCCCCCGGGGATCGTAGGTGACCACGGCATGGCCGTTGCGCGAAATCTGATCATCGCCGAAGTCCAGCTTGACACGGTCCGTTGCGCCGCGTCCGAGGGAGTTGGATCCATACCCCAGTTGGAGGGCCCGGCCCTTTCCCGGCCCCTCGACGATGACCAGCCATCCCACAACGGGATCGTCCATGCCGCGGGCCTCGGCGGCGTCCTCCTGGCGGACACCCTTGTCCGGCCGCCGCACCCGTCCACCCACCAGCCGCGTCTTCTCCTCTTCCCCGGCCTCGCCTTGAACCTGGCCTCTCTCCATCCGCCGCGTGGCCGAATCGAAAGGCCCGGGGCCGGCGCCTTCCTTCTCCTGGTCGGGCGAGGGGGACTCCTTCTCGGGCTTCTCGGTCCTCTTCTCGGTGATATTGCCGTCGGGGCGGCGAAAGACGCGCATGGTTCCCTTCCTTCCTCGGGGATTCCTACTTCTCGTAGAGCCGATTGATCAGGTTGTCGAGGCAGTACTGCCCGGACTGGTTGAGGGCCATCTCCTCCCGGTTCTGGGCGATGTGGAGGAGGAAGACCAGGATGATCGACTGCACCAGGGCCAGCAGAGTGGTGTAGAAGGCGACGCCGAGCCGTCCCGTGATCTGGCGCAGCAAGGTCGGGTCGTGGGGGTCCACGATCTTGGCGGCATAGTCCAGGGAGAGGGCGATGCCGAGGACGGTCCCCACGAACCCCATCGTCGGGATGAGCCAGACGAGGTAGCGCAACATCGAGTACTTCAGATCGAGCTCGTGCTGGAACAGCTCGAGGGAGGAGTTCAGCAGGGAGTTGGCCTGATTGACGGAGCGGCTTCCCTGGAACTGCAGGATGCAGCGGACGATCAGGCGCGGCAGGTAGAAGGTCCGCTCCCTGGCCACGGGCATGGACCGCTGGTGCAGGGCCCCCAGCTCGTCGGCCCGAAGCATGACCTCGTCCTCTTCCGGCAGATAGCCCTTGCGGATCTGCTGCATCTCCAGTCTCGCCTGGCCGAATCGCACGCAGAGCTCGCCGCAGCCGACCCAGAACAGCAGCCACATGAGGTTCTGGATGGTGAAGGGATAGGCGAAGTTCTTCGAGTTGCGATCCAGCAGGAAGTCGCCCGCAATCGAATCCGGATGATCGAAGACATAGCTCAGAGCCGCTATGTACAGAGCGCCGCCCGTCAGACTGACGACGGTGGCGATCAGGCGTTGCTCCCTGCTGATGTCCTTCCCCATGCCTGTCCTCCTCTCGGCTGCCCGGGTCAGCCCGGTTTGGCTCCCACCACGTAGCCGTTGTTCTGCTCTGTCAGATGGACGAGAAAGTCGATGAACTTCCGGTCGGCGGTGTAGTTGCCCACGGCCACGGCGTGGATGGGGATCCTCTGTTTGTTCTCGGCCGTCACCGCTCGCACCACCGTGCGCCAGTCCTCCGAGGGGGCCCCGTCGCTCAGGAGGATGATCTCCTCCGGCTTCAGGTCGATGGCCGCCAGCAGGGCGGCGCGGGTGGGGGTAACGCCATCCACCATCCCCATCCAGGTGCTCACCTGCTCGATGAGGCGGGGCTGGGAGTCCTCGCTAACCCGGAAGTACTGCCTGCTCTCCGGCCAGTAGTGCAGCGTCGTCTCCCTGCGCGGGGCGTGGAAACCGATCAGGCAGACCTCTATCTCGGACTTGAAGGAATCGAGCATGTCCTGTATGGAGAGTCGTATGAACTCGCGATAGTCGTGCTCTCCCGGGTGGTAGATGCTCCCCGTCATGTCGATGACGAACACGAACCGCTTGGCCCTGGTCTTGATGCCCAGCAGCACGCTGGTGTCGTCTATCTGCTGCTGCAACGCCTCCACCTGCTCGACGAGTTCCGCCTTCGTCTGTTGCGCCAGGGCCCCTCTCTGCTCGAGCCTGGCCTTCTCCTCTCTCAGCCGCTCCAGATCGGCCATCTCCCGCTCCGACCTGGATTGCTCCTGGTCCAATGCGGCGGCCGCCAGGTCGAGGTCGGCCCTCGCCTGGTGCAACTCGGCCTTGACCCGGGCCAGCTCCCCCCTCACCTGGCCCAGGATCTCCAGGTTCGGGAAGAGGGGGATCAGCACGACCGTGATCAGGATGAAGGCCCCGAGAGCCGAAGCGAGCAGGTCGAGTGCGGACATGCCGAAGACGGTGAGCTCCGGTCTGCGTCTCTTCATCTCAGTTCACTCCCGGACCAGGCGCACGGAGAAAGCGATCGGGCCGATCTCGAGTCGATCCCCGTCCTGGAGAGCGGCCCTCTCCTCCGGGTCCAGCAATCGCCCATTCAGCCTGGTCCCGTTCAGGGCCTTCAGGTCCTCCGCCCAGAGGGTGGCGCCAGCGCACCCGAGGCGGACGTGCTCGCGCGAGACTTCCTCGTGGTCGACGACGAAGTCCGCGACGGCCGGGCTTCTCCCTACGGTCACGCCGGCGGGATCGCTCAGTGCCAGGGCCGGAACCGTCAATGCGAAGGGCCGCCCGGAGCTGTCCTCGCCTTCCAGCAGGCAGCGGAAGGGAGCCGGTCTCGGTGCCTCCGCCGCGGCCTGCCGCGCTGCTTCGGCAGTCTCTTCCGCGGCCCTCAAGCGGGACTCGGCGCTACGCAATTGCTCCTTCCTTCGGTTGGAGGCCAGCAGTCTGCCGAGCAGGGCGAGCAGGACCAGGCCCCCCCCTATTGGTGTCCCCCACTTCAGGCCCGGGGGGATCTCCCAGCCAGCCTCTTCTCTGCTGCCGGAAGCCGCAGGCGCCGCGGGATCGCTCTCAGCCCTGGCCGGTTCAGGGAGAGGGTCGCTGGCCGCGGCGGCTGCGGTATCCGTCGGTGCCGCCGCCGACTTCAGACGATCCGCCCGCGCCCTGGCCGCCTGCATGCCCTCGGCCGCGGCCTTCCTCTCCGCGGCTGCCCGCGCCTTCACTCTCTCCGCCTCCCGCCGGGCCTCCTCCTCCCTCTGCTCGGCCGCTCTGGCGGCGGCTCTCGCGGAGTCGGCCTCGTCCCGGAGCAGCTTGAGGCTGTCCACGGCGGCCAGCCGAGCCCGTTCCGCCCGCTCGAGAGCACTCAGGCATTCAGCATGCGCCACCTCATGGGCGATCTCCCGGTCGTCCAGGGCGGCTATCATGCTCTTGCTGCTCAAGGCGAAGACCGCGCCCTTCGGTCTGGCCGTCCGGAAGGGCCACGGTTCGCCGCGGGGATTCGGCACATTGATGGCCACCACATCTCCACACTCGTTGAGCACCGGCATGCCGAAGGCTTTTTCGGTTACCAGGGCATTGTGTTGCACCAGGCGCCCCACGGGGCGCCCCGCCTTCCTGTCGAGAATCGTCTCGTAGGCGCCGACGGTCCCCCGGGGGGCCCAGAGACTTCCCATGGCGTCGAAGCGCAGTGTCTGCACGGCCCGGCCCGCGTCGATTCCCCTGTCGGACAGCCTCAGGGGAGGCAGGTTCAGGCTCTGCGCGTGCAGGAGGGCCAGGTTGATCTCGCGATTGGCGAAGACCTGCTCGGGAACCACCTCGGCGCCCGTCTTCAGGGACAGGACCGTTACCCTCCCTGCGTTGTCTAGGAGATGGGCGTTCGTCAGGACGTGTCCCATCTGGCTGACGACGAACCCGACTCCTTCGATGGCGAGCTCGTTGTCGTCATCGTACGCCCGGACACGGACGATGCTCTCGGAGACGACATCGACATCAACCTGGGCCTGGAGAGGCCATGGAGAGAAGCTCCAGGTTGCTGCCAGGCAACAGATGAAGGGCAGGGGTGGCCTACAGCCGGATTCGAACACGCAGGCCCTTCACCGAATCAGTACCAGCATTTCAAGCTCCTCCAGGTTGGAGCGGGAATGACCATGTATGGATCGCCTCCGAATACCTCCGCGAGCAGCAACGTGCTATCGCTGTCTCCAATCGCGGTCAGCCCATCCTCGACGCGAGGGACCTGGGTCCCCTCCCGGGTCAGGGACTCAAGGCGATATCCCGCGGCCACCCCAGTCCGGTGACGATGGTCTCGACCTGGGACCCGTCGAGGTTGGCCCGCCGAATCCTCTCCTCGATCCATTCCGACCAGTAGATCTTTCCCCCGGCCACATCGAGGGCGATGCCCATGCTCTGTTCGGAGAACAGGGTTTCGACCTGCGAACCGTCGAGATCCGCCCGCTGAACCCCGGTATCCGACGCCCAGTAGAGTTTGCCCCCGGCTTCGTCAACGGCCAGGTCGCGCGCACGATCCACTCCCGTGACGATGATTTCGGGTTGGGATCCGTCGAGGTCGGCCCGCCGAAGCTCCTCCCCGCGCCAGCCCCCCCAGTACATCATGCCTCTGCTCAGATCCAGGGCGATCACCTCCGATGCGCCCGCTTCGGTGACGAGGGTTTCCACCGGAGAGCCGCCGAGGCCCGTGCGGTAGATCGTCCCTTTCCAGTTCGCCAGGTACGTCTTCCCTTCGGGGACGTCCAGTGCGAGGTCACTCCCCAATGCGGTGCCGAGACTCTCGACCTGCGAGCCGTCGAGGTTGGCCCGCTTCACGCTCTCCGATTCGGTCCAGTAGACCTTTCCGCCAGACGCGTCGACCGCAATGCCCTCCGGCTCGTCCAGTCCGGAGACGATGGTCTGAACCTGGGAGCCGTCGAGGTTGGCCCGCTGGATCTCGCCCGCGTCGGAGTCGGCCCAGTACAGCATGCTGTATGTCGATTCTCCCGTGGCGGAGCCTGGGGCTCCCGGGGTACCCTGGGGGCCCTGCGGGCCTTGTGGTCCTTGTGACCCCTCGGGTCCTTGAGGTCCCGACTCTCCTTGGGGACCCTGGTCTCCTGCGGGACCTTGAGGCCCCACGGGCCCCGGGTCGCCCTTCTCGCCTTGTGGTCCCACCGGGCCCTGGGGGCCGGTGCATGCGGTGAAGGCGAAGGTCAGTAGCAACGCAAGCGTCAAGTGATTCATGGCATCCCTCCTTTTCCAAGGGAAGAGGTCAATTTCCATCCTCGGCCGTTGCCCATGCGGAGCATCCATCTTGGTTGCAAGCCGCGACCCCGTACTGACTGCCCCAGTACCCGTCATTTGCCTCCGTGTGTGTGTAGGCGTTCTCGGTGACCGAATCCAGGAGATCACAGTATTGGGGGTTCTCCTCGCAACTCCATAGGTCGTCGTAGTAGATGTTGTAGTGGGAAGCCCCATCCACGGGCTCCCAGCTCAGCTCCGCCGTTCGTCCGACCCGGGTGAAGACAAAGGCTTGTGGAGTTGTGCAGAACGGCACGGCGGACCCCTCGGGCATGCATCCATTCAGCGCGGCGTTTCCAGTGAGGTTCAGCTCGGTCAGGTTGGCGAGGTCTCCCAGTTCCGGTGGAATCGTCCCTTCCAGCAAGTTGTCCTGGAGGTGAAGCTTTTCCAGCGCGCTGAGATTGCCCAGCTCCGGTGGAATCTCCCCTCGCAAGCGGTTACCCGAGAGGTTCAGTTCCCTCAGGTTGGCGAGGTCCCCCAGTTCCGATGGGATCTCCCCTTCCAGCCGGTTTCCGCCGAGGGCCAGAACCTCCAGATGGGTCAGGTTGCCCAGCTCCCATGGAATCTCCCCTCGCAACTGGTTCCTCGTAAGCGACAGGTGTTGAAGGTCGGCCAAGTTGCCCAACTCCACCGGAATCTCCCCTTGTACCTGGTTGTCGTTGAGATCCAGGCGCTGAAGGCTGGGCAAGTCTCCCAGTTCCGGCGGCAGGGTCCCGAACAGTCCGTTGTCTCCCAGTCTCAACTCGAGGACGATGTCTCCGCTAGGATTGGTCGTGACCCCGTACCACTCGTCGAGGGGACGGCTGCTCGCCCACCTGGCATTGTCCGTCCAGTTGACTCCTCCCATGGCATTGTAGAGCGCCACAAGCGCAGCGCGGTCTCCGGTGGCAGGTGTCCCCCCGCCCTGTCCCGCGCCGGCGCCTGGAGGCCCTTGAGGGCCCTGGGGACCTCGGGGGCCCTCGGGGCCTTCAGGACCTTCAGGACCTTCGGGGCCTTGTTCACCCTGCTCCCCTTGTTCGCCCTGGGGGCCTTGAGGACCCGGAGGCCCCGGGATTCCCTCGCCGGTGCCTGCAGGACCTGCTTCGCCCTGGGGGCCTGGGTCGCCCTGGTCGCCTTTCTCCCCCTGAGCTCCCTGGCTGCCGGTGTCGCCTTGGGGACCCGCTGGACCCCGGTCGCCCTGCTCACCTTGCTCACCCTGCTCGCCCTGAGGCCCTGCCGGACCTTGACCCCCTTGGGGACCGGCCGGACCCTGCTCCCCTTGCTCGCCCTGGGGGCCTGCCGGACCTCTGTCCCCCTGCGGGCCTGCCGGACCTTGCCCCCCCTGGGGACCGGCCGGACCCTGCTCACCTTGCTCTCCCTGGGGGCCTGCCGGACCTTGCCCCCCTTGAGGACCTGCCGGACCCTGTTCGCCCTGAGGACCCTGATCGCCTTGCTCTCCCTGGGGGCCTGCCGGACCTTGCCCCCCTTGAGGACCTGCCGGACCCTGTTCGCCCTGAGGACCCTGATCGCCTTGCTCTCCCTGGGGGCCTGCCGGACCTTGCCCCCCTTGAGGACCTGCCGGACCCTGTTCGCCCTGAGGACCCTGATCGCCTTGCTCTCCCTGGGGGCCTGCCGGACCTTGATCCCCCTGGTCTCCCTTCTCCCCCTGATCACCCTTCTCGCCCTGGGGCCCCTGACTGCCGGTCTCGCCTTGCTGTCCTTGCTGTCCTTGTTCTCCCGTGGGTCCCATGGGCCCAGCAGGGCCCGGCGGTCCCTGGGGACCTCTGCAAGCAGCGAGGCTGAATACCAACAGTACCAGAAGTGCCGGATATCTCATGACCGTGTCTCCTTGACGTTTCCGAATGATGGGGGGTGCCGCGTGCATTTCTGAGAGCTCAGAAGTGAAGCACCAGCCGGGCGCCTGACCCGTCGCGTTGAATCACGGGATCGATCCCGAGCGTGACCCGGTTCCCACCGAGCTCCAGCAGATGCCCGAGGGCGGGTTGGTGACCTTCCCGATTGATCCGGTGGGCAGAGCGGTTGGCGTCGATCACCGACCATATCGAGCTGGCCAACCAGAGAGGGGCCCCGATGAAGACGGTCCAGTCATCTCCATCCTGGTCGACCCACTGGAGCGGGTTCAGGGACGACTGTCCTTCGTAGCTGTCATGGGTCTCCCAGTTGTCTCGCAGACCCCACCACACGAGGCCGGCCCCGGCCACGGCCACACCGAGTTGGGGCAGCCCCTTTTCGTACTGGTCGTTGTAGAACTGGCCGGTGCCGGGGATCATGAAGGACAGGCCGGACGCAAGCCAGGGCTTCTTCTCCCTCGTCTTGATGAAGCCCTCTTCCACTTTCATCACCGGTTCCCGGCTGATTTCGGCGATCTCGTATATGGTGAATTCGAAGACGCTGCCGTCGGCGGTCTGGATCTTCAGCGACTCGCCCGGATTCTGCTCGATGATGGTGCCGCGAACGGTCTCTCCATTCTTCAGGTAGATGACATCTTCGATTTTCTGAGCGGAGAGCGGCGAGTGCGCTACAAGCCCGGTCAACAGAAGAACGAGTGAGAAACGCTGCATGACGGCCTTTCGTTGGGATCCTACTCGAAGAGCCCCAGGGTGACGCGTCCGTTCTCGACCCGGCAGCCTCCCGTGGCGATGCAGGTATAGGTGGTTCCGTCCTGCAGCTCGATCACTCCGCCATTGTTGAAGGTGATGGTCGTGGTGCCGCCAGAGCTGGATAGACTCGCACCGCCGGAAAGACGCGTTGGAACGAAGAAGCCCGTGGGGACATTCGGGAGGGCATCGCCCACTCCATAGGTAGTACTGCTGCCACTGGCGCTCCCCCCGGCTCCCACGGCGATGCCGGATGGATCGACCAGTCCGTCGGAGCTGGTGAGGAGGTCTTCGACCCCGGAGCCGTCGAGGTTCGCCCGCTGGACCTTGTTGGCCCCCTCGTCGGCCCAGTACATCTTGCCGCCGGAAACGTCGAGGGCCAGGCCGTTGGGACTGTCCAGGCCGCTGGTGACGAGATCCTCGACATTGGCGCCGCCCAGGTCGGCCCGCTGAATCTTGTCCGTGCCCCGGTCGGTCCAGTACATCTTGCCGCCGGCAACGTCGAGGGCCAGGCCGAGGGGACTGCTCAACCCACTGGTGACCAGGTCCTCGACATTGGTGCCGCCCAGGTCGGCCCGCTGGATCTTCCGCGCGCCCGGGTTGGTCCAGTACATCTTGCCGCCGGACACGTCCAGCGCCAGCGCCCCGGGGAAAGTCAGGCCGCTGGTGACGAGGTCTTCGGCCCCGGAACCGTCGAGGTTGGCCCGCTGGATCTTGTTCGTCTGCCGGTTCGTCCAGTACATCTTGCCGCCGGACACGTCCAGGGCCAGCCCGTAGGGAATCCCCAGGCCGGTGACCAGGTCTTCCACCCCGGAGCCGTCGAGGTTGGCCCGCTGGATCTTGTTGGTGCCCGCATCCGCCCAGTAGATCTTGCCGCCGGACAGATCGAGAGAGAGCCCGTCCGGACCGTTGAGTCCGGCGCCGGAGACCAGGTCCTGGACATTGGAGCCGTCGAGGTCGGCGCGCTGGATCTTGTCCGTGCCCCAGTCCGACCAGTACAGCTTCGACGTCCCGGAGGGTTGCGGGTCCGGCTGAGTGCCGGCCGCGGAAACGGTGACGGTCACGGCCGGAGAGCAGTTGTTGCCGGTATTGCTCTCGCCGCTGACGCTCGCCACGCACGCACCGTAGTAGTAGGTGCCGGCGTTGGACGGGGCGGTCAGGTCGGTTGACAGGGCACTGGTGCCGGAGGCTGCCAGACCGCCCACGGCCTGGGATGATCCCACCTCCGTATCGCTGGTGGAGATCCTCCCGTCGGTGGAGCGGTAGAAGCGCAGGGTCGTCGCCGCGGACCGGCCGCTTCCCTGGTTTCGAACGGTGGCGCTCAGCCTGAAGGAGGCCCCGGCCGTGGGGCTGCTGTCGCTCACGGAAGGAGACGGAACCACCAAGTCGGGGGCCGGGGCCGACCCCACGGTTACGGTGACGGCCGGGGAGCAGTTGTTCCCGGTATTGCTCTCGCCGCTGACGCTCGCCACGCAGGCGCCGTAGTAGTAGGTCCCCGCGCTGGCGGGCGCGGTCTGAGTGCTATTCGCGACGTATCCTCCACCTACCCCAAGGAGAGGCACCGAGTCCGTGTCCACCTGGGTGTCGCTCGAGGAGATCGTCGCGTCCGTGGAGCGGTAGAAGCGCAGGGTCGTCGCCGCCGCCTGAGCATTGCCCTGGTTCTCTACCGTGACGCTCAGAATGAAGGAGGCTCCCGCGGTCGGAGTGCTGGGGTTCGCGCGGGGGGTACCAACCACGATGTCCGGGGCGGGGGCAGCGCCGACCGTGACCGTCACCGCGCTCGAGCAGTTGTTCCCCGTGTTGCTCTCGCCGCTGACGCTCTCCACGCAGGCCCCGTAGTAGTAGGTCCCCGCGCTCGACGGAGCCCGGAGACTGATCGACTCGGAGCTGGTCCGAGAGGCCGACAGGGCGAACACGCCGTCGGTGCCGACCTCGGTGTCGCTGGTGGTAACCGTCGCGTCCGTGGAGAGGTAGTAGCGCAGCGTCGTCGAGGCCGAGCGGCCGCTGCCCTGGTTGCGCACCGTCGCCCGCAACGTGAAGGAGGCCCCGGCTGCCGGGCTGCTGCTGCTCACCGTCGGGGCTTCGACGATCAGGTCCGGGGTCGGACCCGCGCCCACCGTGACCGTCACCGCGCTCGAGCAGTTGTTCCCCGTGTTGCTCTCGCCGCTGACGCTCTCGACACAGGCGCCGTAGTAGTAGGTCCCCGCGCTCGACGGGGCGCGGAGACTGATCGACTCGGAGCTGGTCCGCGAGGCCGACAGGCTGAACACCCCGTCGGTGCCGACCTCGGTGTCGCTGGTGGTAACCGTCGCGTCCGTAGACAGGTAGTAGCGCAGCGTCGTCGACGCCGAGCGCCCGCTCCCCTGGTTGCGCACCGTCGCCCGCAACGTGAAGGAGGCCCCGGCTGCCGGGCTGCTGCTGCTCACCGTCGGGGCTTCGACGATCAGGTCCGGGGTCGGACCCGCGCCCACCGTGACCGTCACCGCGCTCGAGCAGTTGTTCCCCGTGTTGCTCTCGCCGCTGACGCTCTCGACACAGGCGCCGTAGTAGTAGGTCCCCGCGCTCGACGGGGCCCGGAGCCGGATCGACTCGGCGCCGGTACGGCCGGCCGAAAGGGTGAACACATAGTCGGTGCCGACCTCGGTGTCGCCAGCGGTGATCGTCGCGTCCGTGGAGAGGTAGTAACGCAGCGTCGTCGACGCCGAGCGGCCGCTGCCCTGGTTGCGCACCGTCGCCCTCAGAGTGAACGAGGCCCCCACGGCCGGAGTGCCGCTCACCGTCGGGGCTTCGACGATCAGGTCGGGCACCGGACCCGCGCCCACCGTGACCGTCACTGCGCTCGAGCAGTTGTTCCCCGCGTTGCTCTCGCCGCTGACGCTCTCCACGCACGCACTGTAGTAGTACGTCCCCGCACTCGAAGGGGCGCGGAGCCGGATCGACTCGGCGCTGGTCCGGCCGGCCGACAGGCTGCTCACATAATCGGTGCCGACTTCCGTCGTGTCGCCGCTGGTGGTCGTCGCGTCCGTGAAGAGGTAGTAGCGCAGCGTCGTCGAACCCGACCGGCCACTGCCCTGGTTGCGCACCGTCGCCCGCAAGGTGAACGAGGCCCCGGCGAGCGGGCTGCCGCTCACCGTGGGCGCTTCGACGATCAGGTCCGGCGCCGGTCCCGCGCCGACCGTGACCGTCACCGCACTCGAGCAGTTGTTTCCCGTGTTGCTCTCGCCGCTGACGCTCTCCACGCAGGCGCCGTAGTAGTAGGTCCCGGCGCTCGACGGGGCCCGGAGACTGATCGACTCGGCGCTCGTGCGGCCGGCGGAAAGGCTGCCTACGTAGTCGGTGCCGACTTCCGTGTCGCTGGTGGTGATCGTCGCATCCGTCGAGCGGTAGTAGCGCAGGGTCGTCGAGGCCGAGCGGCCGCTCCCCTGGTTGCGCACCGTCGCCCGCAAGGTGAACGAGGCCCCCGCGGCCGGGCTGCTGCTGCTCACCGTCGGAGCTTCGACGATCAGGTCCGGCGCCGGCCCGGTACCTCCGCCTCCACCGCCACCGCCACCCGTGCTGGTACCCGAGGTTCCCCCGACGGCGATACCGGACGGATCGATCAGTCCGTCCGCCCCGGTGAGCAGGTCTTCCACCCCGGAGCCGTCGAGATTGGCCCGCTGCACCTTGTTCGTACCCTCGTCGGCCCAGTACATCTTGCCGCCGGCAACGTCGAGGGCCAGCCCGTTGGGACTCTGCAAGCCGCTGGTGACGAGGTCCTCGACATTGGTGCCGCTCAGATTGGACCGCTGGATCTTGTCGGTGCCCCGGTCGGTCCAGTAGATCTTGCCGCCGGAGACGTCCAGGGCCAGGCCGAGGGGACTGCTCAGCCCGCTGGTGACCAGATCCTCGACATTGGCCCCGCTCAGGGTGGACCGCTGGATCTTCCCCGCGCCCGAGTTCGTCCAGTACATCCTGCGGCCGGCCAGGTCGAGGGCCAGCGCGCCGGGGAAGGTCAAGCCGCTGGTAACGAGGTCCTCGACCCCGGAACCATCGAGGTTGGCCCGCTGGATCCTGTTCGTCTGCCGATTCGTCCAGTACATCTTGCCGCCGGACACGTCCAGGGCCAGCCCGTAGGGAATCCCCAGGCCGGTGACCAGGTCTTCCACCCCGGAGCCGTCGAGGTTGGCCCGCTGGATCTTGTTGGTGCCCGCATCCGCCCAGTAGATCCTGCCGCCGGCCAGATCCAGCGACAGTCCGTCCGGACCGTTGAGTCCGGCGCCGGAGACCACGTCTTCGACATTGGAGCCGTCCAGGTCGGACCGCTGGATCTTGTCCGTCCCCCAGTCCGACCAGTACAGCTTCGACGCAGCGGTTCCCGGTGGCGGGGGAGGCGGCGGTTGTTGCGCAAGGGCCTGCCCGATCCCGGCGGGCAGCGTCGGATCGGAGGGATTCACCGTGTAGGTGGCGACGTGGTAGGCGTCGGTGAGATCGGTCCGGCCGTCCCGGTTGACGTCGCCGAGGGTTATGTCCCCGTTGTTCGGCATGACGAGGGCGGGATTGGCGCTGTACACGGCAATCAGCAGGGCGTCGAAAATGTCGACCCGGCCGTTGTTGTCGACATCCCCGAGGATCGCCGCCGCCGCTGCCTTGGCCCGGGGAGTGCCGCGCGGTTCCTCGACGACGATGTCCGGCGGAGCCATGCCGGGTTGCGGCCGGAAGGACGGATCCAGGTAGGTGACCAGCCCCTCACCCGAGACAGTCAGTCCATAGACCTTTGCCGCCTCGGGGAACTCCTGGCCCGTGACCGCTGAGGCACCGGGGACCCCAACCGCCACCCCCGCCTGCCCGTCGATCAACACCATGCGGCGGGTCAGACGCCTGCCTTCGCCCGTCAGGCGGTAGAGGTAGACCCCGGCGGCCACGGCGCGCCCCTTGGCGTCGGCGGCCCCCCAGGTGGCGGTGTGAGAGCCGGCCGGGCGCTCGCCCTCCACCAGCGTGGCAACGCGCTGCCCGAGGATGTTGAAGACCTCCAGCCGCACGTACATCGCCGCCGGCAGCTGGTACGGAATGATCGTGGAAGGATTGAAGGGGTTGGGGTAGTTCGCCCCCAGACCGAACCGCTCCGGCACCGCCCGCCCCGGCAACACCCCCGGCGGCAGCGCGAACCGGCCCGCCTCATCGGTCGTCGCCGCCACCGGCGGCGCTCGCAGATCGGCCAGGTCGAAGAGCAGCACCTGCGCCCCGGAGACCGGCTGCCCGGAGTCCAGCCGCACCCGGCCCTCGCCCAGCGGCTCGGCGCCCACCCGGGTCAGGAGGGCGACCAGCCAGAGGATGAGTGAAGGACTGTGTGAATGCCGGGTCATCGTGGAGCCGCCTGAGTGCCTCCTCGATGGGGTGTGCAAGTCGGATTTGTCAGCAGCCTGTTCGCCTCCAGACGACTACGTCCGGCCGGACTCCCGGCCATCCCCGGGAGGGTTCGAGTACAGCTCTGCCGCGGCCTCCATCTCTTCCCCGATCTCCCGGCGCAGATCCTCCGGGGCCAGCACCTCGCACTCCGGTCCCCACGCCCGGATCCAGGACTTTATCTCCAGGATGTGATTGACCCGGAACGTCAGCGTGCAGCGCCCTTCCCGGTCTTCCTCATTGGCCACCACCCCCGGCCAGTCCGATTCGTTCACTCGGTAGACCGCCCTCTTGGAGAACCGCAGTCTGACCTCCACCACCTCGTCCCCGCCCCTGATACCCCAGGAGTGCCGGAGGTAGTCGTAGGGATCGAAGTCCGCCAACGGCTCGAAACGGGAATCCAGTACCTCGACCTCCTCCAACCGCTCGATCTTGAAGGAGCGGATCGCCTCGCGGAAGTGATCGAACCCGAAGACGTAGCAGGAGTAGCCCACGAAGGACGGCTCGATGAAGAAGGGGTCGAAGAGGCGCTCCGATCGTTCCCCGGAGATGGGATCTCGATAGACGAGCTGTACCTGCCGCCGCCCGGCCCAGGCCCGGGTCAGGCCTTCCAGTACCTTGAGGTAGGCGGGCGCGAGCCGTCGTTGGGAAACGGCCACGGCCGCCTTCTCGACGTGCTCCCCGATCGTATCGGGCAAGGTGGCCGCAAGCTTGAGCAGCGATGCCACCACGTGCGGGTTGTGCTTGTCGCTGTAGGCCGACAGCATCCGCGCCGCCAGATAGAGGGAGAGGGCTTCGTCGAGGTTGAGCTGGACGCGGAGCAGGTCGATGTGCCCGCCCTCCACCAGCCTCCACAGCCGCCCCTCCCGGTACACCGGCAGCCGTCCGTGCTCCGACAGCTCCTTCACGTAGCGCCGGGCGGTCCGTTGGCTCACCCCCAGGAGCCCGGCGATCTCTGCAGTCCCAACCCCTTCCGGGCGCCGCCGGAACAGGATCTTGATCTGTTCGAGTCGATCCGTCTTGTGGATCGCGTCTGCAATGAGCATTGGTCCTCCTTCCCCGCGACAAAGATGGGACCAAAGGGGACAGGGGATGTCCGTTGTCCCCCAGGGTGTGAAAAAACATTGGGGACAGTTTCTGACCGCTTTGGGATTTGGACAGGTGCCGTCCGTCGTGCCCTTCGTGTACACACTCGACTATAACGTGTTCACTTTTGTTACAGTACTAGAACAGTGCGCTGTGGCCGCGCACGAAGCCGCAGACCAGGGCTGCCGCGGGGCAGCAGGCCGAGGGCCCTGCTCCGTATGCCCCGCCATGCGCGCGTTGACGCAGGAGATCGCCGGCGTCGGCAGGAAGCCGCTTCTACGGTCCGACGGCTGGTCCTGGGTCAGTACAGCAACTGCGTCACCGACTTCGAGATCAGCGCCACGGCCACCGCGGACATCCCCACCAGCCCCATGCCGCAGGCGTAACCGGCCAGCAGCACCGGCGCGTAGCGGCGCCAGCGCGCCGTGCCGAAGCGCTTCTCCAGCCAGTAGCGGGCCATGAGGGCGCCCACCATCTCCGGGATCAGCAGGTGGGGCAGGCCCGGCAGGCCGCGCACGAAGCCGTAGATCAGGGCCACGGGCAGCCGCAGCAGCGACAGCAGGCCGAAGGTCCCGCCGGCGAAGGCGAAGCCGCCGAATATCCATTCCGCCTTGATCGCCTCCTCGAAGAGGGACTCGCCGCCGAGGGTGGCCGAGTACCACAGGCACTGGCGCAGGGCGATGAGGTGCCACCAGGTCTGGGCGTACTGGAAGGCGGGCGACGGGATCGGCCCCATGCGCCAGATGAGCGACCAGAACAGGAAGCCGCAGACCAGGCTCAGCGGCAGCAGCAGCAGCTCCGCCTTGAGGATGGAGGTGAAGCGCGTGCCCGTGAGCTCCACCTCGCGGAAGAGCTGGGCCCGCCGCCCGTGGTCGGCGTAGGGGATCGGCACGAACCAGATGTCGACCCCCCGGTAGCCGCTGAGGATGAAGGCCCCCTCGCGGATCATGGGGAAGCTGATCGGCTGCCCCGTGAGCCCCGCCATGCGGGCGTTGACGTAGGAGATCGCCGGCGTCAGCAGGAAGCCGAAGAGCAGCAGGAAAACGAGGGGAAACTCGTCGTCCTCGAGCAGCAGCAGGCAGAGGCCGACCATGGCGAGGGTGGAGAGGACGTATCCGCCGGCGGCCAGCCACAGGGGGAAGTCGCCCCGGCCCGGCGGCGCCTGGCCCAGCCGGCCCCGCTCCCCCGTCCCCCGCGACCGCCTCAGGGTGACGATGACGTGGCCGACGCCGATGAGACCGACGGCCACGCCGGCGCCGATGTAGACGCTCATCCACACGTCGACGTCGTTGGAGAAGTTGGTCAGGATCGTGTCCATGCCCGGGCGCCAGTGGGGCAGGGCCCCGAGGTGGTAGAGGACGGGGCTGCCGAGGGAGTGGACCATGGCCGCGGCGAAGGAGCCCACCACGATCCAGAAGGGCAGGACCGTGCCCACCAGCACCAGGCCGAGGTCGGTGGCCAGGCCGAGGGGCGCCGCCGGCAGGAAGGACTCGGTGGTGCGGGTCAGGTCGATCCAGGGGATCGGCAGCAGGGCGATGGGGTCGCTGGCGATGAGCCCGGTCAGGGCCGGCAGCCCGAGGTAGACGGCGCCGAAGAGGAGGCCGATGCCCATGCCCACGGAGAACACGCGCCAGCGCCAGCCGCCGCGGCCGTCGTCGCCCTCGGCCAGGGCCGTGGCCCCCTGGGCGGCCACCGGGGCCAGGGGGAAGGGCAGGCGCTCCACGTCGGAGGTGACGCGGAAGAGGATGTAGCCGAGGGTGAACCACTCGACGCGGGAGAGCACGAGCGAGGCGGCCAGCACCGCCATGGGCGGGATCCAGGCGCGGTGCAGGAAGCTGCGCCCGGTGAGCGCCTCCGAGCCCGGCGGCGGCGAGACCCAGCCCGGCACCTGGTCGGCGATGCCGAAGCCGGCGGCGGCCTGGGACTGGACCAGGTACTGGTGCCAGACCAGCTGTCCGAAGGGGCCGCCGGCGAGCATGGCCCCGCCCACGGCGCCGGCCAGGCCTCCGGCGATATAGTAGATGAGGTAGATCTCCTGGCGCGTCAGGGGCGCGAAGGAGCGCCGCGCCAGCTCGGAGAACAGGATGATCGTCACCCACTCGGCGGCGGCTCCCATGGTGACGCCGGCGATGAGGCCCATGTAGATCGCCCCCGGCATCATGATGAAGCCGACGAAGAAGGCGCCGGCCACCGTCCGCAGGGTGAATCCCTCGGCGTAGCGCCCGGGCGGCTGCATGCTGGCGGGCTCTTCCATCAGATCCGGTAGCCCTCCCCCATCCCGCCCTGCCACAGGGCCACCGCCGCCCACAGCAGGCGCATGCAGACCTCGCCGAAGATCATCCCCAGAAAGAAGGGCAGGACCCGCCGGTAGGTGCGGGCGCCGCCGTAGCGCACGGCCAGCCACTTGCACAGCCAGCCGCACAGGACCGACCCCCAGACGAGCCAGCCGAAGCCGGTGCCGAAGACGAAGCCCATGGGGTGCAGGGGCCAGCGCAGGAAGTGCTGGCGCATGAAGGCCAGGAACCCGGTGAAGGCGGCGCCGGCGGCGTGGAAGGTGAGGCGCACCCAGTCGGTGGGGCCGGTGACGGTGCCGGCGTCCTTGAAGAGGTAGTTGTAGTAGCGGCCGATGCGGGCCTCGGCCCGGGCCCCGCCCTGCTCCTGGAGGGCGAAGAGGCCGTGGTCGTAGATCGTCTCCAGGGCGAAGAGGTAGCCCGCCCCCAGGCCGGCCAGCAGCCCCAGGGCCATCCCCCAGACCAGGCGCCGGGGCGAGGCGCCGCTGGTCTCGGCGAGCTTCAGTCCCTCCAGTTGCAGCGCCGGCCACAGGCCGATCATGGTGAAGCCGAAGACGGCGAGGAAGGCGAAGCCGACGTAGGTGGAATCGGCGAAGCGCCCGGCGCCGGTGCCGGCGGCCACGAAGAACAGGTAGCCGGCGAGCATGGGGGTGCCGGTCACCGGCAGGCCCCCGTCGGCGCGCAGGCGCGCGAAGGCGACGCAGACGAGCAGGATCAGCCCCAGGGCCGCCGCGCCCATGACGGCCGGCACGCCCAGGGCCGTCGTCCATCCCCAGAGGAAGACCAGCCCACCCGCCAGCCCCCAGACGGCCGGGCTGCGCCAGGACCAGGCCGCGCCCAGGGAGCGGCGCGCCGCCCACAGGCTCATGATCCCCAGGAGGAGCAGCCCGCCCCGGGCCTGGTTCATGAAGAAGGGGAAGTGGGCCGGCCAGTCGAGCCACGGCGACCCGTGGCCGGGGATGAAGTCGCCCCGGTACTCCGACCGGCCGAGGAAGTGGCCCACCAGCAGCTGCGCGCGGGTCAGCAGGTAGAAGACCCAGGTGCTGAAGGAGACCTCCACCGGCATCAGGAAGGCGACCCCCACCAGCAGCGGGTCGAAGTCGAACCAGAAGGGCGACTCGAAGGTGGCCATCGCCTTCCAGGGATCGTCGAGGAGGAAGTTGGCCAGGTTCACCCCGGCCGGGATCTCGGGCACGTCGGGCGCGTAGTGGTGCAGCCCGTTGACGCCGAGGAGCACCACCGGCACCAGCATTCCCCACCAGAACGGGCGCCGCCGGAAGAGGCCGCCCTCGATCAGGGCCCGGGGCATCTCCAGCAGCGGGAAGCCGAGGCGCTCGGTCTCCAGCCAGCGGCGGCGCAGCAGCCAGACGAGGCAGAAGCTGGTGAGGAAGAAGGCGCCGAAGAAGGCGGTCCAGGCCAGCAGCGGCAGCAGCCAGGCCCCCCAGGGCACGGCGGCCCCACCCTCGAAGGCGCCCACCGCCGGCGCCTCGTTCGGCCCGCCGGGCACCAGCCAGCCCGGCACCACCTGGAGGAAGCGGTGGTATGGCCCGTCGGGCCGCGCGAAGCCGCCGTAGAAGCCGGTCACCAGGGCCGGCAGGAAGCGGTGCATCATCCCCGAGGCGGTGACCGAGGCGCCCACGGCGAGACCTGCGTAGAGGACGGCCCGGTCCCCGGGGCCCAGGAGACCCCGGAAGAGGGCCGCCGCGGCCAGCGCCGCCAGGGGCACGGCGAGGAAGACCTGGCCGCCGGGATTGCTCCCCGCCCCGGCGAGGTAGGGCCCGTTGTAGACCAGCTCGACGCGCTGCGCCAGCCAGGCCGCCCCGGCGGTGAGGCCGACGATGAGCAGGGCCAGCCTCACGCCGGCACCGCCTCCGCCTCGGCGGTGAGTCCCAGGATGAGCAGGGCCAGCCTCATGCAGGCGCCGCCTCCGCCTCGGCCTCCACGGACCCGGCCCCCTCCCAGCGCGGCAGCTCGGCCGCGTACCGGCGCCGCTCCTCCTCGTCCAGGGTCCGCCAGACCAGGAACTGCTGGCGCACGTCGTCGAGGAAGGTGCGCACCACCCGCCGCCACGCCGACGGGTCGCCCTCCAGCAGCTCCAGGCCCATCTCCAGGTCGCAGAACCGGGGGTCCTGGCCCGGGCGGATCCGCAGCTCGGCGCGCTGCACCACCCCCTGGTCGAAGGGGGCCAGCCACACCCGGGCCGCCAGACCGAGGCGGTCATCCTCCCTGCTCAGATCGATCGACTCCACGTAGAACCCGGCGCCGATCGACTGCTCCCGGTGCTCGGCCCAGAACTCGGCCTGGAAGGCGGCCAGCCCCAGGGCCTCGCCCCGCGGCAGGGAGAAGGGCAGGGGCACCTCGAGGCGGTCCCCCCCGAAGCCGGCGGGCAGGCTCCAGCGGCGCTCGATTCCGGGGGTGCAGATGCGTCCGGCGAGATGCGCGGGATAGAGGGCCGAGGCGGCCACCAGCAGCACCACGGATCCGAGGGTGAGGACCGCCGCCAGGGAGGAGTAGTTCAGCTCCAGGCCTTGCAGCCAGCCCCGGTGCCCCAGGAGCTGGGCCGCCGTCTGGCCGAGGAGGTACCCGGCCACCGCCCCCACCACCCCCAGGGCCACGGCCTCGGCCATGAACAGCCCGCTCACGTGGGCCGGCGCCAGGCCGACGGCGTTGAAGGTGCCGATCTCCCGGGTGCGCTCCCACACGGCGCCGAGCATGGTGTTGAGGACGATGAGGGCGGCGATCAGCAGCGGCACCGCCAGCCCGGCCAGGCCCGAGACCGAGGCGGCGCCCACGGTGTTGATCAGCAGGCGCCGCCCCGCCAGGCCGCCGAAGAGGTTCAGGTCGAGGGTGCGGGCCAGCTCCTCCAGGTCCCGGCGGATCTCCTCGCGGCCCCCGCCGAGGCGGATGCTCACCGAGGTCAGGCTCGCCCCCTCCCAGCGCATCAGGGCCGCGAAGGGCAGGACCAGCGTCGAGTTGCCGGGCAGATGGGCGAAGACGAGGGGCTCCCCGCCCTCGCCGCCGACCTCGGCCTCGCGCGGCTGCTGGGCCTCCGGGTCCAGCGGCGTCAGGGGCTCGCCGTTGAGGTCGGGGCGGTCGAGGGCGCCGGGAGCGAGCAGGCCCGCCACGCGGAAAACCTCGCCGAAGATCCGCAGCCTCGCCTCGTCCAGCCCACCGGCGGTGATCCCCAGGGAATCGGCCAGCGCCACGGGCAGCAGGCACGCGTCCTCCTCCCCCGGGCGCAGCCAGCGCCCGGCCACCACCCCCGCCCCCAGCAGCCCCTCGTCGCCGGCGGTGAGCCCGGCGAAGCCCTGGACTCCCACGGCCCGCTTCTCCTCTCCGCGGCGCAGCCAGCGCCCGGCGGCCGGCCCCGCCTCCGGCAGGCCCTGGTCGCCGGCGAACCCCAGGACCCCCACCGCCCGGTCCTCCGGCCCCTGGCGCTCGACCCGGAAGGCGGCCCCGGCGGACGAGGCCGTCATCCACGCCCGCGGCGAGACCCGGTCCGCGCCGAACCAGTCTCGCAGCATGCGCCAGCCCTCCCGCTCCATCGTCTTCCACCCCGGCATGCGCACGAGGGCTCCGTCGTACGCCGCCCCCTCACCGATGTCGACCCGGTTGGTGCGCAGGGAGTCGCGGATCGACGTGAAGGAGAGGACCGAGAAGGTGAGCATCACCAGGGTGGCGCAGGTCAGACCGGTGCGCCACGGCCGGCGCCGCATCTGCGCCAGGCCCACGGCGACCGAGGCGAGCACCGCCCCCGAGCGCTGCACTCCCGCGCGCGCCCGCCGTCCGCCGGCCAGTTCGCGCAGCTCCCGGTTGAGCCGCCCCACGCCGAGAGTGGCCACCAGGATCCCCAGGGAGAGGGTGACGAAGCCGAGGAGGATGATCACCGGCGAGATCGACAGCTCGAAGGCCGGGTGCAGGTAGCGCAGGGCGACGAACCCGAGCAGGAAGAGGACGAAGTAGCCGGCCACCTGGCGCCGCAGGCCGACGAAGCCGAAGAGCAGGCGCTCGGCGAAGTGGGCGAAGGGGATGAGCGCCGCCAGCAGGAAGAGGGCGCCCTGCACGACGCCGGAGCGGGTGCCCTCGACCTCGCGGTAGGCCGCCGCCGCAAGGGCCCAGGCGCGGCGGGCGCGGTCGACGGAGTCGCGGTGGCGCAAGGCGAGGCGGGCTTCCCCCGCCTCCCGCAGAAGCTCCCCGGAGCGCTCGTGGAAGGCGGCGAGCCGGGCGTTGCGCACCCCGTGGAGCAGCAGGCCCTCGATGCGCTCGCCGTTGAGGCCGTGCATGTCGGCGGCCACCCGGTGGGCCGTCTCCGGGAGCCGCCCCTGCTCGGCGGCGTAGCCCGCGCCCCCGGGCGCCTCCGGCGAGCCGTTGACGAGCAGCAGCCGGCGCCCCAGCCCGTAGCGGCCGGTGGACATGACCGCCTTGAAGCGCGTCCCCGGCCGCGCGAAGAGGACGCCCACCGGCTCGGTCCAGGAGCCGACGCGGTTGCGGTACCCGAAGAGCTCCATCTCCGGCGCCGTCAGGGGCAGGCAGGCGCCGAAGACGGGGGGCTCGGCCTCCAGGGCCGCGTCGATCACCTGCAGGCGCTCCGGGGTGATGAGGTTCCGCGGGTCGAAAAGGGAGAGCAGGGCCGTCCCCCGCAGCGGGGCGGTGACGATCTGCACCTCCTCTTCCTCGCCGTCCATGGTCACGGTGAGGGTCCGCCGCGGCAGCCGGCGCTCGCCGTTGACGCCCCAGTCCGGGGCCTGGGTCACGGCTCCCGTCTCCGCGTCCAGCCCGTAGGCCTCCAGCCGCACCGGCTGGGTGTAGATGATGCCCGACTCCAGCCCCGGGATGCGGTAGCGGCCCGAGTCGCCGGCCACGGCCAGGAAGTCCGGCCGCACCCCGCTCAGGGTGGGTTGCCGCAGGCGCACCCGCACCAGGGCGCCGGCCGTGGGCTGGTCGGGCAGGTAGCTGCGGGGCCCGTAGTGGACGACGTCTCCGTGGACGGTCCCGAAGGCGTCGTCCCCCCAGGCCCAGTCCGGCAGCCGGGGGTCCCCGGCCAGGCCGGATACCAGATGGGCGAGCAGGTCAACCTGTCGCGCCAGCCCGGCGCAGTCCACCTGCCCGGCGAAGTCGGTGGGCGAGTCGAAGCCGGCGCGGCTGTCGTTGACGGTGACGAAGGCCAGCGCCGGACAGCCGGCCAGGGCGGCGACGGAGGCGTCGAGGGGCACGGTAAGGGCGAGGCCGCCGAGCCCCTGGCGGGACAGGTCCGGCTTGAGGCCGTTGACCAGCTGCAGGGCGCCCCCCGCGGCCGAGTCCTCGTACGCGGCGGCCAGCTCCAGGATGCGGGACGTGACCGGCGGGACCAGCAGCGAGGTGCGGTAGGGATCTCGGGGCCTGAACACCCCCATCCGCGAGCTGCGCGCGGACAGGTCGAGGCCGGCCACGAAGCGCAGGTCGAGACCGGAGAGCCGCCGCAGCAGGGACGAGTCCTCCACCTGGTCCTCGCGCCGGCCGGCGGCCTGCAGCAGCAGGGGCGTGAAGTGGCGCATGCCCGCCAGATTCTGGAAGTGGCCCGCCGTCCACAGGAGCACCACCGTGCGCGCCGGCGGTCGCGCCGCCAGCCGCCGCGCCAGCTCCAGCAGGGCCGCGGCGCCCGAGGCCTGCTCCGCCCCCGGCGCCAGGGCCGGCACCGGCGAGACGGCGTCGTAGTAGGCGGTCAGCAGGACCGCCTCCCCGCGCAACGCCGGGTCCCGCCCCTCGACGACGGCCACGAGGTTCCGCCCGGTGGCCTGGCGCCAGGTCATGCGCCCGGAGAGGCGGACACGCGCTCCCTCGCGGGCGAGCTGTCGCAGGCGGCCGGCCTCGGGCGCCCGCGCGTAGAGCCGCGGCAGGTCGGCGGGCACGTCGAGGAACTTCAGCTCCGCCTCCTTGCCGTGGGCCCCCGCCGACTCGAGTAGCACCACGGCCGCCGCCCCCAGGTGGAAGGCGTCGACCCAGGCGCGGCCGGAGTCGTAGTCGAGGAGCACGATGCGCCCGGCCACCGGCTGGCCTTCGAGGCCGCTGCCGTCCCCGCCGTCGGCCAGAGGCCCCTCCAGGCCGCCGGGAGGCAGGGTCGGCGTGCGCACGAGGTTGGGCCACACGCCGTAGAGCCTCAGGGATTCCCCATCCGCCTCCGCCCGGAACCCCTCGTCCACCGGGACGGGCACGGGGAACTCGTGGCGGTAGATCTCCTCGATGCCCAGGGTCTTCAGCTCGGCGGTGAGCCAGTCGCCGGCCTGGAGGATCCCGGGATAGCCGGTCATCCTGCAGGCGGGGGCGGAGAGGGCGGCCAGGGTGCGACGCAGGCTCTCCTGCAGATCTGGCGCGGGGTCCGCGGGGGAGGGGGAGGCCAGCAGGGGGGTGAGCAGGAGCGCGGCGAGGGCGAGATGACGGAGACTCATCGGATGCTCAGAGACCTGTGGACTTGACTGCCGTCGGGGACTCCTGCAGCTAAGGCTGGGCGATTGCCCCACCTGGGGAAGAGATTATCTTGAGTTGAACTTGAAGGGAGTAAGGAAATGCCGGAGATCATCAGTGCCAAGCAGCTTCGAGAGCGCCTGCAGGACGTAGTGATGAAGGTTCGGCACGGGGAGCGGTTCACCGTCCTCTACCGCAGTCGTCCCGCCTTCGACATCGTCCCGGTTGGAAGTCCACCGATCGACAAAGCCCCCTTGGAGACGGATTCTCTCTACCAGGCGCCGGCCGTTGGTGCGTCGGATTCGGGGGATGCCGCCGCCCGCCATGACGAGATCCTGTACCCGTGAGGCAGATGTTCGTGGACACGGCTGCATGGGTCGCCGCCGCCGACCAGAGTGATGAGACGGGTCCTGCTGTACGCCAGGCAAGGGATCAGTGGCTGTCTTCCAGCGGCATCCTGACGACGTCGGACTACGTAATCGACGAGACGCTGACCACCATTCGGTTCCGCCTTGGGTTGGAGGCTGCCGAGACCTGGTGGTCGCAGGTCGACGAGTCCGCTCGACTCCGGATCGAGGCCATCGACGAGCGGCGAAGAGAACGGGCGCGATCGCTCTTCTTCCGATACCGGGACAAGGAGTTCTCCTTCACGGACTGCTGCAGCTTCGTGCTCATGCGAGAGCTGCGGATCCGCCGAGTCCTGACGTTGGACCACCACTTCCGGCAGATGGGGTTCGAAGTCATTCCCCAGGTACACTGAACGCAGGCCAGCAGGGAGGAGAGCCAGACCGCAGCGAGGCTGGCGTGCCAGCAGTCCATGGGGGTCGTCTTGTGGCTATACTTTGAGAGTACCCCCGGAATATGGGACACTCACCGTGCCCGCACGGCGGGATGGAGTGTCGAGGCCATCTGGAACCCCGGAGCGCCCTGCAGAGCCCTTGCGGTCTGAGACCCCTCCCATGCCCAGACGCAGACTCCCCATAGGCATCCAGACCTTCCGCGAGTTGCGCGAGGGAGACTGCTACTACGTCGACAAGACCGCCTTCCTCCGGCGGCTGCTCGACGGGGGGAAGCACTACTTCCTCTCCCGGCCCCGGCGTTTCGGCAAGAGCCTGTTCCTCGATACCTGCAAGGAGCTTTTCGAGGGCAACGAACCCCTGTTCGAGGGGCTCCACATCCACGAACACTGGGACTGGTCGGTGCGGCACCCGGTCGTGCGCCTGAGCTTCGGCAGCGGCAACTTCACGGAGCCGGGCTCCCTGCAGGCCGACCTGGCGGATCAACTGAATGCCATCGAACGCCGGGCGGGAGTGGTCTCCGAGTCCGCCACGGCGCCCCGGCGTCTCGCCTTTCTGCTGGAGGCCCTGCACGGCCGGTCCGGACAGCCGGCGGCGGTGCTGATCGACGAGTACGACAAGCCGATCCTGGACGCCCTGGAGACGCCGGAACTCGCCCGGGCCCACCGCGACTTCCTGCGCGGCCTCTACTCGACGATCAAGGACAGCGACGCCGACATCCGCTTCAGCTTCCTCACCGGCGTGAGCAAGTTCTCCAAGGTCAACCTGTTTTCCGGCCTCAACAACCTCAGGGACATCACCCTGGACCCTCGCTATTCCGCCATCTGCGGCTACACCGAGGCCGATCTGGATACCGTGTTCGCGCCGGAGCTTCCCGGCCTCGACCGGGACGAGATCCGCGACTGGTACAACGGCTACAGCTGGCTGGGTGAGGAGAACGTGTACAACCCGTTCGACATTCTACTGCTCTTCGACAGCCGGGAGTTCAAGGCCCACTGGTTCGAGACCGGCACGCCCTCGTTCCTGGTGGATTTGCTGTTCCAGCGGAGAGTGAGCTCGCTGGCCCTCGACGACATGTTGGGAAGCAGCGACCTGCTGTCGGCCTTCGACGTCGATCACATCGCGACGGAGGCGCTGCTGTTCCAGACCGGCTACCTGACCATCCGCCACACCGAGCCGCGCGGCGGGCAGGTGTACTACCGGCTGGGCTATCCGAACCAGGAAGTTCGGCAGAGCTTGAACGGGAGCCTCCTGAATCGCATGACCGGCGATGCCTCGCGCGGGGCGGCGCACAGCGCCCGGCTCTACGACCTGTTGCTCGCCAACGACTTCGCCGGTCTCGAGACCCTCTTTCACGCCTTCTACGCCAGCATTCCCTACGAGTGGTACACCAGCAACGACATCGCCTCCTACGAGGGCTACTACGCCAGCGTGTTCTACTCGTACTTCGCGGCCCTGGGACTGGACGTCACCGTCGAGGACAGCAGCAGCCACGGCCGCCTCGACATGGCGGTCCGCTTCAACGACAACGTCTATCTCTTCGAGTTCAAGGTCGTCGAGATGGAGCCCGAAGGCGCCGCCATGGCGCAGTTGAAGGAGAGGCGCTACGCCGACAAGTACCGCGGCCTGCGTCAGCCGATCCACCTGGTGGCCGTCGAGTTCAGCAGGGAGACCCGCAACCTCGCGGCCTTCGAGGTCGAGCGGGCTTGAGCGAACGGCACCTCGCTACCGGTGATCCCCCGGGCCGTCCGCCTCGCGCCCCTCACCCCCCCGGCTGCTTCGCCTCCACCGCGTAGAGCGGTATGCCGCCCAGGTGCCGCCCGTCCACCCTCAGGACGAACTCGTACGGTCCCGCCTTGGCCAGGGGCAGGTTCTGGATGTTCATCACCACCTCGGCGGAGACGGGTACGCCGGGTGCGGGCCGGCTCTTCTCATCGAGTCGGAACTCCGCCTTCATCGGCTTCGCGATGGCCTTGTAGTCGGCGTCGACGAAGACCAGCTCGATCTCATGGGGACCCGTCTCCGAGGCGTCTCCCTCGATCCGGATGAGCAGCGAGAGACTGGGGTGGACGCAGGGGTACTTCCCGGCATGGATCGCCTGGAAGGTCCCGATGATGTTCTTCTTGCCCTGGGCGCCCGGGGCCACCGAGTCGGCCAGGAGGCCGTATCTCAAATGCATGACATGATGGACCATCGCAGATCGGCGGAGGCCGCGCAAGGCCCCCGCATGATCAGCAACGACGACGGCTGGCTGGTCTCCAACGGCGACGTGGAGGCCACGCCCCAGGCGATCCAGGAGCACATGGTCCGCACCTACGAGGGCTCCCCCGTCGACGCCGTGAGCTGGTGCGTGGGCAACCGCGAGGTCTACAACCACGAGACCGACGTGGGCGAGCGCTTCGGCGAGGGGCGGGACGACCTGGAGGGGCCGGACGCGGTGCGCAAGGCCAACCGCGAACGGCTCATCGAGGCCGCCGGGGGTCCTCTGACCGAGATCACCCGCCAGTTCCACGAGGCCGGGATGGGGCTGCTGGCCTCGGTGCGCATGAACAGCCACTACGTCGCCGAGTACGCCTCGCCGGGCTTCGGCGAGTTCCGGCGGCGCCACGCCGACTGCCTCATCGGCCGGCTCGACGAGCACATCCCGGCGCCGAGCGTGGAGCACGCCATCCGCCGCGGCGTGGACTACAAGTTTCCGGTGGTGCGCGAGCACATGGAGGCCGTCGTCTGCGAGCTGCTCGAGCGCTTCGACGTGGACGGCGTCGAGCTCGACTACATGCGCCATCCCGCCTTCTTCCGGGTCGAGGAGGGCCTGGCCTGCGGCTACCTGATGACCGACTTCCTGGGCCGCATCCGCCGGCGCCTCGACGCCGAGTGCTCCCGGCGGGGCCGCCGGGTGGAGCTGCTGGTGCGCGTGCCCCCGACCCTGGCCGACTCCCGGCGCCTCGGCCTGGACGTGGAGCGCTGGATCGGCGACGGCCTCGTGGACGCGGTGGCGGCCGGGGGCGGGTTCATCCCCTTCGAGACGCCCATCGACGAGTTCGTCGCCGCCGCCGAGGGCACGGACTGCCGCGTCTACGGCAGCCTCGAGGCCCTGCGCCCCTGCCTCGACGAGGGGGCCCTGCGGGCCCTGGCAGCGCGCTGGTGGGACGCCGGCGTCGACGGGCTCTACCTGTTCAACTACTACGGAACCCCGCCGGAGTGGAAGCGGCGCGTCCTCGGCGAGATCGCCGACCGCGACGGGCTGTCGCGCCGCGACAAGCGCTACGGCCTCGACCGCTGCCTGCTCGGCAAGGAGGGCCACGGCGGCGCCTTCAACCACGCCCACCCGCTGGTCTCCCTGCCCGTCTTCCTGGAGGAGACCCGGCCCGGAGGCGGCTGCGAACTGACCTTGGAGATCACCGACGACACGGAGACGGCCGCGGCGGCGGGCGAGTTGGACCGCTGCGTTCTCGGCCTCGGGCTGGAGGGGCTCTCCGAGGGCGACGAGCTGGAGGTCGAGTGGAACGGGCGGGTGCTGCCGTGGGAGGAGCGGCGCGTCTCCCGCGACGGCTGGACCGCGGCCGCCCTGGCCGGCTCGCCCCTCGATCCGAACATCGGCACCACCACCGAGGATGGAACGCTCATCGGGCTGGACGTCGGGGCTCCCCCGCCGCGCCGGGGGGAGAACCAGCTGCGCGTCCGGCTGGTTCGAGGGCCGGACTCCCCTCGGCGGACCGTGGTGCTCAAGGAGGTCCGCCTCGACATCTCCTACCGCGAGAAGGCGTGACGATCCACCCGTTGCAGAAAGGGCCGGCGCCGGGTACATTCGCCGCAGTGAACGGATGATCCGGCTTCGTGGGGGCGACTTGGCTTCGACGGGGGTGGAGAATTCGAGAGCGCGTGCCGAGGTCCCCGACAACCTCGTTAATCCTCGGGAACTCTTACAAACGCCGACGATAACTCGTACGCGTTGGCCGCCTGAGCAATCAGGTAGCCCGTCGGGGCCGGTGGAGCCTGCGCCGCCGGCCTCGGCGACATCATAGCAGGCTAGCTTGCGGCGACCGTCCCGGCTCCGCCGGCGAAACCTTCGGGGCTGGTCCTATCCGGATCCTGTCGATCGGAACCGGTGCGGACGAGAGAGCTCCAGAGTAGATCGACTACGCACGTAGGGGTCTCGAAGGACTCGCCTTCGGACGCGGGTTCGATTCCCGCCGCCTCCACCAGATAACCAACAGGCAGGGGACAGAAAAGTAGCTGTGCCGCACCCCGAAGCTGAGGAACGCCTGGCACTTGCCAAGAAGCACCTGGAACGCGTCCTCGTTGCTTGGGATGAGCCTACCGATTGGGCAGATCTTTCACTATATGGATTCTATTGTCTCGAAGCCTCCATTGTCGCGGCAGCGTTGAAAGTGGGCATGGAGCCCAGTAGATCTCACCCAGGGAAAGCCAGAGCGGCGCGTTCGCTTCAGTCTCACAGTCTGCCCGATGTTGCCGATATGCTTTCCAATCTCAATATGGCTCGCAAGGCCGCCGCCTATGGTGATGTGGACTTTCCAGAGTTGGATGCAGAGGACCTGGCTACCAGAATCGAAGAGTATGTCGAAGCTGTTGCTACCTTATTTGCAGACGAGTCAGGCGAGTCCAGCGAATCATGCGAGTCAACTGATGCATGATACGCGCCAGGACGCATCTGACGTGCTCAGGACAATTGACAAATGGCCCAGTATGCCTGCCAAGGAGTGGGTTCAGAACTTCCTTCAAACGTGGTGTCAGAAACCTGACATCTGGGCAATTGTCGTCCTCGGGTCCATAGCTCGCCGGCAGGCCAAGCACAGTTTCGATGTTGATTTGCTGGTCATTCACGAGAACGAGAGACCGGACTATGGTCTCCCACCCCTTGATGTCGATATTCGGTCCTATCGCCAAGAGGATATAGAAGCTCTCCTTCGGGAGGGACATGAACTTCTGTGTTGGACAATCCGGTTCGGAAGGGTCTTGCATGAGAGAGACTCCTACTGGAGGAACCTGTGCGACATCTGGCAGGATCGACTGTCCCTCCCTTCGGCCAGAGTAGCGGACCACCGGGCGGCAAGAGCGAAGCAGATTCTCGATGATCTCGAGATGATTGGTGACGAGGATGCCGCTGAGGAACAGTACATTATGATGTTGACCCAGATGGCCCGCGCATGCTTGATAAGGGCAGATACCTATCCTGCGTCTCGCCCTGAATTGCCAGACCAGCTGAGATCGGTCGGAGAACGCGCGCTTGCCTCTCAATTGGAAGGGGCTTTGCAGACTCGCCACACGGGGATCGAAGGGCAAGCCATCGAGGCTTGAGACCAGACTACACCCCACTCCTGCCAAGCCCGAGTCCAGATCCCGTGCGTGATCCCCGACGCCCCCGGCGGTGCTGATCGCGCTCAACTTCCCGAGAATCCCCGCCCCGTAGCGCCCCAGTCTCAGGATCGGACAGTGCGCGTTGAGCACATCCGGTCCCCCGTGTCGCGCATCACCATACACCTCCTCGTGCCAGGAAACCCTCGGGACTGGGTGCTTATCCAGATCCTGTCGATCCGACACAAGACTACCCCAGAACAGTTGAAACCCCTTGATCCCCCCGGGAGAATCCAACATCCTTCAGGGCAACATACCCCTTGGCTTTGGAGGAGCGCCCATGTACTTCGCCGTCTTCGTAACCCACAAAGAAGGAACGGGGCCGGAGCGGACCCGTCTCCGGGACGGGTTCGCCGCCTATCTTCGCGATCACGCCGACCATCCGGACGTGGTCGTTCACCACGGGGGGCCCACCCTCGGCGACGATGGAGAGATCAACGGCCTGCTCCTGGCGGTCGAGGCTCCCTCCCTCGAGGCGGCCCGGGCCTTCGTCGCCGGCAGCCCCTATGGCCAGGCAGGTCTCTTCGCCGAGTCCCACGTCCGGCCATGGGACTGGTTGACGGGGCGGCCCGGCTGAGCTGATCCGGATCACCCGGCGCGTCGCCCGGCACCGGCCCACATCGCTGCCGGGCCCTGCGCCGTGAGCGTTGACGTGCCTTCCTGGGAGGGAACCCTGCTGTGAGCGGCGGTGGCCCGCGGCCGGAGACCGGCATCCGCTACGAGGCTGACGAGAAGCCGCCGGCGGCCCTCGCCTTCGCCTGCGGTCTGCAGCTGGTCATTCTCGGCATCACCAGCATCATCTTCATCCCCACGATCGTCATCCGGGCCGGCGGGGGGAGCGACGCCTACCTGTCCTGGGCGGTCTTCGGCGCGGTCTCCGTCAGTGGCATCTGCACGGCCCTGCAGGCGCTCCGGCTGGGCCGGGTCGGAGCGGGGTACCTGCTGTTCATGGGCCCCGCCGGGGCCTTCATCGGGGTCTGCGTCAGTGCCCTCCACGAGGGCGGTCCGGCGCTGCTCGCCACCCTGGTCGTGGCGTCGTCCCTCGCCCCGATCGTGATCTCCATGCGCCTCGCCTTGTTCCGGCGGCTTCTCACGCCGACGATCGTCGGCACGGTGAACATGCTCGTGCCGGCCACCGTGCTGCCCGTCGTATTCAGCCGCCTGACCGACATGCCGGACGACATGGCCCTGAGTGCGCCGCTCACGGCCGTAGCGACACTTCTGGTGATCAGCGGCATCTCGCTGAAGGCGGGGCCGACCCTGCGTTTGTGGGCTCCCCTCGTCGGGGTCGTCGCCGGCTCGCTCGTCGCCGGATCGCTGGGCCTCTACGATCCGGACCGCGTGGCCCGGGCGCCGTGGATCGGTGCGCCGGAGGGTGGCTGGCCGGGTGTGGGGCTCGACCTTGGTCCCGCCTTCGTGCAGCTGCTGCCCGCTTTCGTCTTCGTGGCCCTCATCGGCGCCATCCAGACGATCACCGCATCCGTCGCCATCCAGCGTGTCTCGTGGCGCCGGCCGAGGGCCGTGGACTACCGGGCCGTGGAGGGGGCCGTGGCCGCCGACGGCATCGGCAAGCTTCTCTCCGGCGTCGCGGCGATCGTGCCGACCCAGACGATCGGGGTCAGCGTCCCCATGACTGAGCTGACGGGGGTGGCGGCGCGCGTCGTGGGGATCGCCGCCGGCGCCGTGCTGGTGGCGCTGGCCTTCCTGCCCAAGGCCCTGGCCCTGATCCTGGCCATACCCAGCCCGGTCATCGTCGCCTACCTCGCCGTCGTGCTGGCCATGACCTTCGTCCGCGGCATGATGGAAGTCGTGCAGGGCGGGATCGACCATCGCAAGGGACTGATCTGCGGCGTCGCTTTCTGGGTCGGAGTCGGCTGCCAGAACGACCTGCTCTTCCCCGGGCTTCTCTCGGAGCTGGCGGGCGGCCTGCTGAAGAACGGCATCACCGCCGGGGGGATCGTGGCGATCCTCATGACCCTGTTCCTCGAAGCGACCGCACCGCGCCGAAGCCGCATCGAAGGGGAGCTCGATCTCTCCGTGCTGCCCAGGCTCAGGGAGTTTCTCGGCGCCTTCGCCTCCCGCAGCGGCTGGGGGGAGAGCATGGTCGACCGCCTCGACGCCGCCACGGAGGAGACCCTTCTGACGCTGATCGGCGAGGAGGAGGACGGGAAGCGCGACCGGCGGCGCCTGCTGCTGCAGGCGCGCAAGGAAGCCGACGGCGCCGTCCTCGAGTTCATCGCCGCCTCCGGCGAGGAGAACCTCCAGAACCGGATCGCCCTGCTCACCGATACCCCCGACGAGGTGCTGATGGAGCGGGAGGTCTCGCTGCGGCTGCTGCGGCACATCGCCTCGTCCGTCCGCCACCAGCAGTTCCACGACACGGAGATCGTGACGGTCCACGTGAAGCTCCCGGAGCCGGGCGAGGGGAAGAGCCGGGAGAGCGCATCGTGATCGAAGCGGGAGAGGCGGGCCCCCGGGAGGAGGCGACGAGGCCGACCTCCCCGCTGGACCATGAAGAGACCTTCGAGCGGGCCTGGACCGACCCGGCCAACACCCGGATCGAGCTGCCACCGGTCGACGTCAACGGGGTGCTCGCCAGGCACTACCGCACGAGCGAACCGCTGAGCTTCACCCGGACCATGCTGTGGGAGATGGAGGTGAAGAAGGCGTTCCGGCCCGACCTCTACATCCCTTCGGTCGTAGAGGAGGGAACCTCCCGCTGGTGGGGCCGCCAGGCGGAGGCCGGGGGAGCCGAATCGTTCGTGCGCTGCTCGCGGCAGCGCCTCTGGCTCGAGCCGTCGGAGCACGCGCTGGTCCTGGAGCAGGTCTTCCTCAACCCGGCGCGGCAGAGCGCCACGTTCATCGGGGCCGCGGAACTCCTCGACGGAGACGGGAACCTGCTTCGAGCCGGCGAAGGACAGCCTCTCTTTCACGTCGAGCACTCGGTCGACGGCGGCGAGTCGCGGCCTCTCAACCTGTGGCGAATCGTCTACCTCACGGACAGGCCCGAAGCTCGACTGGTCGAGCGGTTCACCCTTGCCAGGGAAGTGGGGCTGCGGGAGTTCGTCGAGATCTACATTCGGCGGGACCTGAAGATCGAGCTGACCCGGAGGGAGTCGTGAGGATCCGGGACATCCGCCACGTGGGGTTGCTGTCGCCGGCGGTCGCGGCCCACGCCGGCTACCACGTCGAGGCGCTGGGACTCCACCCGGCCGGAGAAGACCGGCACGCGCGGTATCTCCAAGCCGCGTCGAGCGAGCATCACGCTCTGAGCCTGCATCCCGCGGACCGGACCGGGCTTCACCACCTGGCCTTCCGCCTTGACGGACCCGCGGCCGTCGACGCGGCGGCCACCGAGCTCGAAGGGCGGGGAGTCCCCCTCGCGGCGCAGCCGGACGCCCAGGACGAACCCGGCGGCGGATACGGGCTGCGGTTTCTCGACCCGGAGAACCGCTGCATCGAGCTGTCGGCCGGCGTGGCCGAGCACCCGAGCCGCGGGTCCACCGGGAGAGCCGGCCCCCGCCGGCTGTGCCACGTCGGTCTCAACACAGCGTCGTTCGAGCAGATCGTGGAGTTCTACACCGGTGTTCTCGGGTTCCGGGTCTCGGATCGGATCGAGGACCAGATGGCCTTCCTGCGATGCGGCCGGAGACATCACGCCATCGTCTTCAGTCGCGCCGATCACCCATCGGTCAACCATGTGGCGTACGCGATGGCGAGTGTGGACGACGTGATGAAGGGGGTCTCCGGCCTGCGCGCCCGGGGGCAGGAGCCCGGCTGGGGACCGGGGCGCCACGGCCCGGGCCACAACATCTTCTGCTACTACGAGGACCCGGCCGGATACGTGGTCGAACTCTCCAGCGACCTGGAGGAGATCGAAGACGAAGCCGCGCACGAACCCGCGGTGTGGAGACGGGTGCCGGAGACCGCGGACCTCTGGGGCACGGCCGGACCGCCCGGCGCCGAGATCCGCAAGGCGATGGCCGGCGACCCTGATCCGGGGTGGGCGGCGAACGGTGGAAGGGCGGCACGGTGCTGAGATTCGCCGAAGAGCTGATTCTCCTTCTGCTTGACAAGGAGACGGGAGCGCTCGCCCCGGTTCCGGATCGATCCCTGCACTGTGCCCTGGCCGGGGCCGTGCTGATGGACCTGGCGCTGGAGGATCGCATCGACACGGACCCGGAGCGTCTCTTCCTGGTCGATTCGACCCCTGTGGGCGATGACCTGCTCGATCCCTGCCTGGAATCCGTCGCCCGGGAGGCCGAGACCCGGGACACGGCCTACTGGATCGACCGCCTGGCCGAACCGGCGCAGGCGGACCGGGTGCAGAGGAGCGCCCTGGACCGCCTGGTCGAGAGAGGCATCGTGGAGCGGGAGACGGGGGGACTGCATTCGGTGACGCGCAGGGTCGTCCGCTCGCGCCGGTATCCGCAGGTGGACGGGGAGGCCGGGCGTGAAGTCGAGCTGCGCGTCATGACCGTGCTGTTCTCGGAGGAGGTGCCAACCCCTCGGGATGTGATGTTGATCGCCCTCGTGAACGCTTGCGGGATCTTCTCAAGACTGCTCTCGCCCGGGGAAATGGCGGAGGTTCGGGACCGGCTCGAGCTCATTTGCAGGATGGACCTGATCGGCCGGACGGTCTTTGCCGCCATACGCGAGGCGGGCGTTCCCGCCGAGTCCCGCGAACGACCGCGGCCGGCCCTGAGTTCCCAGGCGGCCCGGGCCCGGGCGCTGGCCGCCATCCCCCTGGCCGACGGGGGCGGACTGCCGCTGGTGGGCAACGCCTTCCGCATGACCGGAGATCCGATACCCTATCTCGCCCGACAGTACCGGGAGCTTGGCCCCGTCTTTCGCCTCCGGGCGTTCTCGCACCGGTTCACTGTCCTTGCCGGGCCGGAAGCCAACACGTTCCTCCAGCAACACGGTGGGCTGCACCTCCGCAACGTCGACTTCTACGCCGGCATGACGCGGGCCCTCGGCGCTCATCGGTTCACCCTCGGAATGGACGGTTCCGAGCACTCCCGCCTGCGCAAGGTGTTGGCCCACGGCTATTCCCGAGGGTACTACCTCGACCGCCTCGAGGAGGCGGCCCGGATCGTGGCTCGGGAGACCGCCGCTGTGCCCGAGCGAACGCCGGTGACCGCCCTGCCGATCCTGCGGCGCATCATCGCCAGGCAGATCGGAGTACTCTGCACCGGGGTGTCGGCAGACGAGTACATGCCGGACCTCGTGGCCTACCTCGACCGGGTGATCGCCGTCACCACGATGCGCCGTCCCGCGTTCCTGATGCGAACACCACGCATGCGGCGCGCCCGCGCCCGCATGGAGGCCCTGTGCGAGCACCTCGTGAGAGTGCACGAAGCAGGCCCGGGGGAAAAGCCGGATCTGATCGACGACGTTCTGGCCCTGCACCGAGCCGACCCGCAGTTCCTGCCCGAAACGGAGTTGGTCTCCGCCTGCATCGGACCCTTCGTGGCCGGACTGCATACGGCCGCCAGCGTCGCCACCTGCATGCTCTACGCGCTGCTCAAGCACCCCGAGACGTTGGCGCGGATGCTCCCCGAGGTGGATGCGTTGTTCGCCTCGGGCGGCCCCACGGCCCACAAGCTTCGCGCCATGGACGTCACCCACCGCGTGGCGATGGAGAGCTTGCGGCTCTATCGGGTCGCACCGGTTCAGGTGCGCACCGTGGTCAACACCTTCGAGTTTGCCGGGCAGGTGATTCCGGCCGGCACGAGGGTCATGTTCGCCACCACCGTGCCGCACGTCCTGCCCGAGCACTTCCCCGAGCCGGAACGGTTCGACATAGACCGCTACACGCCCGAACGCGCCGAACACCGGGCGCCGGGCGTATACGCACCCTTCGGACTGGGAACGCACCGCTGCCTGGGCAACGGCTTCACCGAGGTCAGCCTGGCCCTGACCCTCGCGTCCATGCTGCACCGGGCCGAGATCACCATGCATCCGCCGAAGTACCGGCTGAAGATGAGCCATTCGACGGTGGCGGCCCCGAAACCCGGCTTCAAGATCGTCCTGGCCCATCGCCACTGAGACGTTGTCCATGCCCGGCACATTTCAGCCTCACCTGTTCGCCACCTCGCCCCTCCGGCTGTGGTGGAGCCTGCTGCGAGAATACGGCGGCGTGCCCCCGCGCTACTGGGGAAGGTTGGCGGGGATACTGGCGACCAGCGCCGTCACGGCGCCGTTGCGCCTCGCCGAGAGGCTTCGCTTCGGCCGTCAGGTGGCGCGGACGGAGATCAGCCAGCCGCCGATCTTCATTCAGGGCTTTGCCCGCTCCGGCACCACCCATCTTCACAACCTGATGGCCCACGATCCCGGTCTGGGGTACGTGTCGACCTTCCAGGCGGCCGCGGCCCCCTGCTTCCTGATCTCGCGCGGATGGCTGGATCGGCTGATCGCCGGACGGCTCCCGTCGAAACGCCCGATGGACAATGTCGCGGTCTCCCTGGACCTGCCCCAGGAGGAGGAACTGGCCCTGGCCGCCGCGTCGCGGCTGTCGTCCGTGCACCAACTCTCGTTTCCGGGCCGGGCGAGGGAGATCGTGGCGAAGATGGGGGCCATGCACCTGACCGAGGCGGAGATGCGGGAGTGGACGGACACCTATCTGCATGTGCTGCGCAAGGCCACGCTGGCTTCGGACGGCCGCCGGCTGGTGCTCAAGACGCCGGCCAACCTCGGCCGCACCGCCCTCCTGCACTCCCTCTTTCCCGGCGCCAGGTTCGTCTTCGTCGTGCGCAATCCGTATGTCGTGTTCTCCTCTACCATGAAGCTCTACCGCACCCTGATTCCCATGTACCGGCTCCAGGATGTGGACTGGGAGGTTATCGAGGCCTCGGTCTTGTCCAACTACGTTGACATGACCCGCCGGTACCTGCGCGACCGGGCATCGATTCCGAAGGGGAGCCTGATCGAAGTGCGGTTCGAGGACGTCGAGGCCGATGCCATGGGCGTCCTGGAACGCGTCTATGGGGCGTTGGGTCTGCCGGGTTGGGAAGGGGCGCGGAAGCCCGTCGCGGAATACCTGGAGAGCTTGGCCGGCTACCGCAAGAACCGCTACCGGTTCGATCGGTCCCTCATCGACAAGGTGGACCGGGAGTGGGGGTTCGCGGTGCGCGAATGGGGATACGAACCGCCCTAGATCTGCAGCAGGCAGTCGTCGCTCAGCGGTTCGATCGGCCGGAAGTCGCGGTGGGCGAT
>JAPOZM010000115.1 GCA_026706075.1 Gemmatimonadaceae bacterium | reverse complement strand
CCCCTACCACGTCCTGCGCTTCGGCGAGAAGGAGACCTACACCTGGGGGATCAACATATTCCGCAAGGTCTCCCGCCGCGCCGAATGGACGGCGTGGAGCTTCACGCCCCGGGGGGTCACCGGCTACGCCTCGCGCTTCGGGCACCTGGAGGGGATCGAGGGCATCCGGCCGCAGCGCAGCCTGGAGGTCCTGCCCTTCGCCCTCGGCCGCGGCACCCTGTCGCAGGGAGCCGCCGGCGATAACGACCTGTTCTCCTCGGCCGGCGTCGACCTGCGCTACGGCCTGTCGTCCAACATCTCCCTCAACGCCACCGTCAACCCGGACTTCGGCCAGGTCGAGGGCGACCCGGCGGTGCTCAACCTGGGGGTCTTCGAGACCTTCCTCCGCGAGCGGCGGCCCTTCTTTCTGGAGGGCATCCAGATCTTCGAGTCGCCCGGGCCCTTCATCGTCAGCATCAACAAGCCCTCCACCCTGTTCCACTCGCGGCGCATCGGCCGGGCGCCCTCCCGCTTCGACCTGCCCGACGACAGCGACGAGGTCGAGCGGCCGGAAAACACCACGATCCTCGGCGCCGCCAAGATCTCGGGAAAGACCGCCGGGCGCACCGCCTTCGGCCTGCTCAACGCCGTCACCGGCCGCGAGCGGGCCCTGGTCGAACAGCGCCTCACCGTCGCCGAGACGGGCCTCGTCGACACGGTGCGCCGCCGCGTCGAGGTCGAGCCCCTCACCAACTACTTCATCGGCCGAGTGCAGCAGGACCTGCTCACCAGCTCCACCGCCGGGGCCCAGCTCACCGCGGTCAACGGCGCCGGCTTCGAGCCCGCCTACGTCGGGGCCGGGGACGTGCACCTCAGGTGGGGGGACAACGCCTACCGGCTCTACAGCCGCTTCGCCGCCAGCCTCGCCGGGCAGGAGGAGGAGCGGGACAGCGGCTGGGAGGGGGCCCTCTACTTCCAGAAGTCGGGGGGCGCCTTCGGCGGCCAGGCCTACATGGACGCCAACTCGCCCGGCTTCGAGGCCAACGACCTGGGCTACATGCGGCGCAACGACCGCATTCAGGCCGGCGTCCACGTCTACCACGACAGGCTCGACCCCTGGTGGCTGGCCCGCCGCTCCGGGTTCAACCTCAATGCCTGGACCCACTGGAACTTCGACGGCGAGCGCATCTGGCGGGGCGTCAACTTCAACACCTGGAACAACCTCCACAACTACTGGGGGTTCTGGATGGGCGTCAGCCGCAACCTGGCCGCCGTCGACGATCTGGTCACCCGCGGCGGCCCCCTGATGCTGTCACCGGCCAGCACCTGGGTCGGCATGAACGTCTGGGCCGACGACCGCAAGCCGGTCAGCGGTCGGCTCTGGTGGAACGTCAGGTGGAGCCGGGGCGGCGACAACCTGGGCACGTGGGTGGGGTTCAACCTCGAGTTGCGCCCCATGTCGCGGCTGTCCCTGGAGGTCGGGCCGGGCTACGGCTACAACCGCAACTTCGCCCAGTGGGTGGAGAACGCGGACGACGACGGCGACGGCGAGGACGACCGGTTCGTCTTCGGCGAGCTGGACAGCCGCGTCCTCGAGGTCGGCCTGCGCGGCGACTGGGCCTTCACGCCGGGCCTGAGCCTGCAGCTGTACCTGCAGCCCTTCGTGACCACCGGCGACTACGGGGCGATCAAGGAGCTGGCGCGCCCGCGCTCGTACGAGTTCCTCCCCTACACAGGCCTCGAGGAGAACCCCGACTTCCACCGCCGCTCCCTGCGCTCCAACCTGGTGCTGCGCTGGGAGTACGGGCCCGGCAGCACCCTCTTCGCCGTCTGGCAGCAGAGCCGGGACCGCGACTTCGACGGGGTCCGCGACCCCCGGTTCCGGCCCACCGGCGACCTGACCCGCGCCTTCGCCGACGACGGCGACAGCATCTTCCTGATCAAGCTCAACCGCTGGCTCGGGCTGTAGAGGGCCTGACGAGAGCCGACTTAGCCACATCCTTGGCTAAGTCAGGGTGAAAGGAGTCCGGGGATGCCGGCCGTCAACGTCCATGTAGCCAAGACCCAACTCTCCCGCCTCCTGGCCCGGGCCGAGGCGGGCGAAGAGGTGGTGATCACCCGCAACGGGGTACCGGTGGCTCGGCTCGTTGCCTACGAGAGTCGTCCGGGCGTGCGGAGGTTCGGCGCGATGAAGGGCCGGTTCGTCGTCGACGACGGTTTCTTCGACCCCCTCCCGGAAGCCGAGCTGGGCGCCTGGGATTCCTGAGTCACCGTGCGCGTCCTGCTCGACACCATGCCTTCCTGTGGTGGCTGGCCGGCAGCGAGCGTCTGTCCGGGGCCGCCCGCGACGCGATCGGCGATCCGGAGAACGACATCCTCGTGAGCGCCGCCTCCGCGTGGGAGATCGCCGTGAAGCATCGCCTGGGGAAGCTCCCCGGCGCGGACGATGTGGCCCTCGACGTGGCCGGCTGCATCGCGGGCCAGGGGTTCCTGGAGCTGCCGATCACCGTCCCAAACGGAGAGCGCGCCGGCCGCCTGCCGGGACCGCATCGGGACCCCTTCGACCGCATGCTGATCGCCCAGGCCCTCGCCCTCGACCTCCCCCTCGTGTCGCTGGAGACGCTCTTCGACCGGTATGGCGTGACCCGCATCTGGTAAGCCGACCGACCCGCAGGAGCGACAGCCCGGAAGCTGATCGATGCGCCGGCCTCAGGCCTCGAACCAGACGGGGCTGCTCCAGGCCATCTGGCCGTTCTCCTGGGTGACGCGCAGGTAGCAGCAGGACGGCCCGCCCGGGTCGATGAAGTGGCCCTCGAGGGCGTAGAGCGACGGGGGCAGGGCCCGGTGGGCGACGATCCAGGTGGGCAGCCCGTCCACCCGCCAGCCCCGGCGCCCCCGCACCAGCTCGCCGATGGTGAAGCTCGCTTCGGACCGGCCGAGCTTGCCGGTGAGGGTGAAGTCGGTGGCCGTGGCCAGCAGGCTCTTGCCGGTGCGGCAGTCGAAGTCGAGCCGGACCCGCGTCTCCTCCGTCCCCTCCACCTCCACGCACAGAGCGTCGTTGGCCCTCGGCGCCGTCGAGCCGTTGCGGGTGGTGAAGACCGAGCCCCGCGAGGTGTGGGACCGCCAGGCGCAGCCCGCCTCGTCCCGCTCGAGGACGGCCTTGCGCCGCCCCTCGTCGAAGGGGTCGGAGGCGAAGCAGGGCACGACCCGCGACAGCCGTCCTCCCTCGACCCGCAGCCGCCCCTGCCAGTCGTAGACCTGGTATCCCTTCATCGGCCCCCAGCCCCACTCGAAGCGCAGGCGGTACGGCTGCGGTCCGTCTGTCCGGGGCGCGGCGTGGTCCGCCGTCTCCAGGTGGACGGGCAGGTTGTCGCGCACCACCTCCACGCTCCGGAGCGTGTCCCAGCCCTCGACCCGGTAGTCGAGGCGGCGCCCGGTCGATCCGCTGACCGCCTCACCCATCCACGCATCCCCGGCGCGGAGGAGCACCTCGATGCGGTCTCCGGTGACGGCGGTGGTGCGCCGCTTGCGCAGGGCGTCGAAGAGGGCGGCGCGGCTGTTCTCCTTCGCCCAGATCCCGGTGAGCCCCAGGCCGTAGCCCCCGGGGTATCCGTCGTGGTTGTCGGTGCCGGCCGTGAAGCCGAAGCGATGGCCGAGGGCCAGTCCGTGCTGCACGGTGAACTCGTAGCCGGCGGGGCCGCCGCTGTGGCCCAGCATGGGGTGGAGTCCGCCGTCGCGCTCGGAGGAGCCGTGCTCGGAGAAGATCTCCACCACCGGCGACAGGGACCCGTCGAAGCCCTCCCAGTCGACGCCGCGCTCGTAGGCGGTGTGGTGGGGAACGAGGATGGCCTGGCCGCCCCGGAAGTGGTCCTGCAGGTCGGCGAGGCTCCGAGCGCAGTACATCGACTCCATGTCGCCGGCGCTGATCACGTGGAGGTGGCCCCAGGCCGAGGAGTGCCACTCGTAGGCGGGGAAGCAGGTGAACTCGCCCGGGCGGTCGTTGTCGCGGGCGGCGCGGCGGATCCGATCCCAGTTGGCGACCACCACCGGGTAGCCGTCGGGGACGCCGCCGTCGGCGTGCAGCCCGTGGGGGGTGAAGGCGTAGAAGTCGAGGTGGGAACGGGCGATCTCGTAGCTGCGCTCGAGAGTGCCCTGGGCGTAGCCCAGCTCGTTGTGGTTGTGCAACTCTCCCCAGTACAGATTCAGATCGGGCATCTCCTTCTCCTCTTGCGGTTCCGGGTCACCGGGTCGACGTTTCTGCGCCCCCTGACGCGGTGAATACAATGGTCTTTCTCGCTGCCTGCCTGTTCTTCCTCTCCGGCGCCGCCGCCCTGGCGTACGAGGTGGTATGGGTGAAGCTCCTCACCCTCCAGTTCGGCAGCGCCGCGTGGTCGATCTCGACGGTGGTGGCCAGCTTCATGGCGGGTCTGGGGGCCGGGGGCGCCTGGGCCGGCCGCCGCGCCGACCGCATCCGCAGGCCTCTGAGGGCGTACGCCTTCCTGGAGCTGGGCATCGCCGTCTACGGCGTCGTCTCGGTGCCCCTCCTGCGCAACATGGCGGGTATCCTCGATCCGCTCTACGGCCTCACCGACGGGTACTTCGCCCTCTACCTGCTGCTGCAGTTCCTCCTCTCCTTCGCCATGATGGCGGTGCCGACCTTCCTCATGGGCGCCTCCCTGCCCCTGCTCATCGTGGCGGTCACCGAGGAGGAGGCCTTCCGCCGCAGCGTGGCCCTCCTCTACGGAATCAACACCGTCGGGGCCGCGGTCGGCACCCTCGTGGCGGGGATGGTCCTGATGCCCGTCCTCGGGATCTCCGACACGGTGTGGGTCGCCGTCGCCGCGGGCGTCGTGGTGGCCGCCGGGGGGTACCTCCTCGACCTGCGCATGGGCCCCCGCGATGCCGCCGAGGAGGGTCCCGGGCCGGTGGCCGGGGCGGCCGGGACCCCGCGCATGCTGCTGGCCGCGGTGGCCATGGCCGGATGCCTGGGGCTGTTCTACCAGATCGCCTGGACGCGCCTGCTCATCCCGGTGGTGGGATCCTCGGTCTACGCCTTCACCATCATCCTCACGACGGTCCTCCTCGGCATCGGCGTCGGCTCCCTGCTGGCCGCCGTCCCCTCCTTCCGGGAGAGCTCCTGCTGGCGGGCGGTGGCCGTCACCGTGGGGGTGGGCTCGTGCTCGGCCCTGGCGGGGCTCTTCGCCGTGAACGAGCTGCCGGCGATGTTCACCGCCATGGCCCGGGGCACGGGCGACAGCACCTGGCTCCTCTTCCTCTCCCAGGGCGTTCTGGCGGCCTCCATCGTCCTCGTCCCGGCCTGCGCCATGGGGGCTGCCCTGCCGCTGGGCATCGCCGCCTGGCGGAACGAGGTGGGATCGAGAGGCTGGGCGGTGGGAGGCATGTACGCGGCCAACACCATCGGAGCGATCGTCGGCTCGGTGCTGGCGGGCTTCGTGCTGCTGCCGCGGCTCGGGGCGACGGAGGTGATCCGCCTCGGGGCCGTACTCGGCATGGTGGTCACCGTAGTCCTCTTCCTGCTGGACCGCGCCGGCTCGCAACGACAGAGGCTCGGCTGGGCGGGCGTCTTCGCCGCCATGGTCGCCGCCTTCGCCTTCACCCTGCCGCAGACCGACATCGTGAACCTCCAGCGGGGCGTCTTCCGCAGGCTCCAGGCGGAGGAGGAGCGCGCGTCGACGGGAAGCTTCCTGCTCTACGCGCGGGAGGGGACCAACGCCACCGTCACCATCTTCCGCTCGCGGAACTCCACGGTGCTCAAGGTCAACGGCAAGGCGGACGCCTCGACCGGCGAGGACATGGACTCGCAGTACCTGCTCGGGCACCTGCCGATGTTCCTCCATCCAGAGCCGCGGGAGATCTGCATCATCGGCTACGGCAGCGGCGCCACGGTCTACGCCACGGCCGTGCACCCGCACGTGACGGGTGTCGACGTGGTCGAGATCGAGCAGGCGGTGCTCGATGCATCGGAGTACTTCGGCTCGGTCAACCACGACATCCTCGAAGACGACCGGGTGAGACTCTACACGGAGGACGGGCGCAACTTCCTCCGTCACCAACGGAAGACCTACGACGTCATCCTCTCCCAGCCTTCCAACCCGTGGATCGCGGGCATCAGCTCCCTCTTCACCTCCGAGTACTACCGGGCCGCGTCGGAGCGGCTCGAGCCGGGCGGTCTCTTCTGCCAGTGGATGCAGGCCTACGAGACCTCCGCCGAGACCGTGGGCGTGGTGCTCCACACCCTGGCGTCGGAGTTTCCCTACGTGGTGGTCTTCAAGGTCAACGACGACCTCATCTGCGTCGCCTCCCACTCGCCCATCGAAGGCTCGGTGCGGCGTTACACGGAGCGCTTCTCCCTGCCCGAGGTGCGCAGCTCGTTGCGGCGGATCCGGATCGCGACGCCCTTCGACCTCTTCGCCACCGCCTTCCTGCGGTTCCCGGAGAACGCGGAGGCCTTCCGTTCGCCGATCCGCAACACCGACGACAACCTCTGGCTGGAGTACCGGGCGCCCATCGAGATGTACCGGGGGACGCAGGAGAGCGTCGTGTCCACGACGGGCACCGATTACCTGCTCATGCTCCAGCACCTGTTCCCGGAGATGGACCTTCGGCAGATCCTCCTCGGAACCGCCCGGAGCATCGCGACCCGGCACTCCGTCATCTGGTATGTCATCCCGGCCTGGCAGGAGATGTTTGCGGAGGATGAGTCGTTGGCCTCGCAACTCGGGGAGCTGGCCGCCACGGCCGACGCGAGAAAGCGCGCCCTCGACGGCAACGAGGAGCGGGAGAGGGCCGCCTTGCGCCTGATCAAGGCGAAGCGCTTCGCCGAGGCGATCCCCGCCTTCGAAGCCGTGCTCGCCGTCGAGCCCGACAGGGCCTCCGCCCACCGCATGCTCGCCTGGGCCCTGTCGAACAGCGGCGACAGGAAGAGGGCGTGGCGGCACTACGTAATCGCCGCCCAGCTCAATCCCGACGATTTCGAGTCCCTCACGAACATGGGGGCCATGGTCCTCTCCCGCGGTCTGGCCGAGGGGACGGAGATGCTCGACCGGGCGCTGGAGGCCAACCCCCACCACTTCACGGCGTGGCGGGTCTACATCGAGTACCTGGTCGACCAGAAGCGCTACGAAAAGGCCCGGGAGCTGCTGCGCCGGGCCGGGGAATCGATCGACGGGGAACGGCTCGAGGCCCTCCGGAGCAAGATCCCCGGCTGAAGCCCCGCTTCGGCCGGGTTCAGTTGTCCTCCACCGAGCCGTCCTCGTAACGCAGCTCCGGGCGGAGCAGCGGCACGTAGGGGTGGGCCCGGGCGACCTCCTCGTTCAGCTCGAGCCCGAGGCCGGGGGTGTCGGGCAGGGTCACGAAGCCGTCCTTCACCTGGAACCGGTGCCCGTAGAACAGGTCGTCTCTCCAGCCGGTCTGCTCCCTGGAGGAGTCGGCCTCGTAGCCCGACATCTCCTGGATGACGCTGTTCGGGCAGTTCAGGCCCACGTGGATCTCGGCGGCGATGCCGACCCGGCTGTAGGTGATGTGGGGGGAGACCTGGATGTACTGGGCCTCGGCCATGGCGGCGATCTTCTTGAACTCCGAGATGCCGCCGCAGTGGACGATGTC
>JAPOZM010000070.1 GCA_026706075.1 Gemmatimonadaceae bacterium | reverse complement strand
GTCGACGGCGGTGAGGTACTCCTCCTGGGCGGCCACCAGCTCCGGGCTGTAGATCCGCAGCAGCGGCTCGCCCTTCTCCACCATCTGCCCCGTGTAGTCGACGAAGAGCTGCTCCACCCAGCCGGCGATCTTGGTGTTGACGTCGGTCATGCGGGTCTCGTCGTAGTCGACGCGGCCCACGGTGCGCACCGTGCGGTGCAGGGGCCGGCGCTCCACCGGCGCCGTCCTCACGCCGATGTTCTGCACCGTCGCCGGGTCGATGGTCACCGTGCCCTCGGCCTGCAGCTCGTCCTCGTAGACGGGCACCAGGTCCATGCCCATGGGCGACTTCCCCGGCTCGTGGGAGGTGTACGACGGGTCCATCGGCGCCCGCCAGTAGGCGACGGCGCGCTCGCCGTCGGAGGCGCTGCTCCCCCCGGCCGGCCTGTCGGCCACCAGGTCCATGCCGCAGACCGGGCAGCTTCCCGGCCCGTCGGAGACGACCGTGGGGTGCATGGGACAGCGGTGGACGTCGGCCTCTTCCTCGTGGGCGTGCATGGCCCCCGCTCCCCCGCCGGCGCCCCCCAGCCAGAGCCCGAAGGCGGTGCCGGCAGCCAGCGACAGGATCACGGCGATCGCGTATCTCCACATGGTCTCTCCTCCGCGCTCAGAAGAGCCGCCGGCCGACGACGGACTCGAGGTGGGCCAGGCTCTTCTCGTACTGTGACAGGTGGCGGTGGTAGTCGATCTCGAACTCCAGCAGGGTCATCTGGTTGTCGAGGAGGGTGAGGAAGTCGACCTCGTCCACCTGGTAGCCGGCGATCGCCGCGGCCAGGGACTGGTCGGCCTGGGGGATGATGACATCGCGGAAGAGGGACATCTCCTGCAGGTGGGTCTCGGCGTCGACGTGGAGCTCCTCGATCCGCAGCGCCAGCTCGCGGACCTGCGCCTCGATGCGGGCCTCGGCCTCGCGGACTCGCGCCCTCGCCTCGGCGATCCGGGAGTCCTGCTTGCGCCCCTTGTAGACGGGCAGGGTCATCATCACCCCGACGGAAAAGAAGTCGCTGCCCGAGACGGGATCGTCCTCGAAGCCGCGCTGGCGCCAGCCGGCGGTCACCTCGAAGTCAGGCCGCCGGTCGAGGACGGCCAGCTCCTCGGCGGCGCGCCAGCGCTCCCGCCCTTCGTTCAGTCCCCGCAGCAGGGGCCGCTCGTCCAGGGCCAGTTCCAGCAGCCGGACCGCCTCCAACTCCAGGGGCGTCCGCTCCCGGGCCGGGATGCGGCCGACCGGCTCGCGGGGGTCCCGGTCCAGGAGGGTGTTGAGCCGCGCCCCCGTCCGCCGGCGCTCCCCCTCCATGTGCAGCAGGTGCCGGCGCAGGTTCGACAGCGACACCTGGGCCTTGAGCACGTCCTGCTGCGGCACCCGCCCCACGGAGTACTTCGTCCGGGCGATGCGCACGAAGTCCCGCAGCAGGGCCCGGTTCTTCTCGGTGATGGCGATCGAGCGGTCGAGGAAGCCCAGGTCGAACCATGCCTGCTTCACCAGGTTGACGATGGTCCCCTCACGCTCCTGGCGCGTGGCCTCGGCGGCGGCGGCGGCGTGGGAGGCGACGCGCTCCCGGGCCGCCCGCTTCCCCGCCCAGGGCAGCTTCTGCGACAGCGTGACCTGGCGGCCGCTCATGGGCGAGCCGTCGATGTCGAGGGGGCGGAAGGGGACGTTGCTCAGCTCCACCTTGAGCCCCGGGTCGGGCAGGGCCCCCGCCGCCGCGACCCCGGCCCGGGCCGCGGCGGCGCCGTGCGTCAGCACCTGCAGCGACAGGTTCGAGGTGAGGGCCTCCTCGATCAGGAGATCGAGGTCGAGGTCGGGTGGTTCCGCGGACACGGCGGCGGCCAGGGACACGACCGCGGCGCCGATGGTTCTCCGGTGCATGCTTCCTTCTCCTGTTTCCGGCCTGCGGCCGGTACGCAACACGCGCGGGCGCACGGCCCGGCCCTCAGAGCCCGGACCGGCCTGCGCATCGCTCGATGCGGCTCTGCGTCGGCGGGATGGCGCGACGAGAGCGGAGAAGGATCAGATCAGGTAGATGCCGTGGAGCGCGTAGAGGGGGACCTTGGCGGCCCGGGGCGGAGGCTGCAGTTCAGCAGACGGGCGGTCCGTGGCGCCTGGGGCCAGGACGGGGGTGCCCGCGGGGGCAATGGCTGAAGCCCCGGGGCCGGAGGGCAGCCAGGAAGGGGCGGGATCGGCGGCCGGCCGGGGATCCTCGGCGCAGGCCAGGGCGGCGCAGCAGCAGGCGGCTCGGAGCTGCTCGGAGTCAGCCGCCGCGGGAGCGTGGCACCCGGGGGCGGCGGCCGCCAGCGAGCACGGCGAGCAGTCCGCCGCGGCGGCGACGCTGCTGGCCGGCAGCGCCGCGACGAGCGCTGCCAGCGCGATGGCCCGGGGGATTCTCATCTTGGTTCCGTTATCGCCAATATGCCCGGCCAGCCGACGTTCCGCAACCAGGGTGGTTCCGGTGGGGGCCGATCTCCGGGGACTCCGGGGACGCCACGCACCTCCCTGTGGCTGGTAGTTTGGGTGAAGTTAGGAAAATTATGCATATGACATAACATTGACATAATCGACTAAACTCCCCATAATCGGCGGCCATGGATCCGATCAGGAACCCGTACGCTCCCGGGGCCGGCACGCCTCCCCCCCAGCTGACAGGCCGGGACGATCTGCGCGAGAGCGTCCGTGTGGCGCTGGCCAGAATCAAGCTCGGCCGTCCGTCCAAGAGCCTGCTCATGGTCGGCCTGAGGGGGGTCGGCAAGACCGTGCTCCTCGAGAGCATGCGCGTCGAAGCACAGGCAGCCGGTATCCGCACCTTGTCCGTCGAGGCGCCGGAGAGTCGCTCCCTCCCCGCCCTGCTGGCCCCCCAGTTGAGGCAGTCGCTGCTGCAGTTGTCGAACAACGAGAAAGCGAAGGATCTCGCTCACAGGGCACTCAGGGGCCTGGCGGGTTTCGCCGCCGCTCTCAAGGTGAAGTACCAGGACATCGAGGTGGGGCTCGATCTCGAGCCGGAGCCGGGCCTGGCCGACAATGGCGACCTCGAGATGGATCTGCAGGCGTTGCTGGAAGCCGCCGGTCTGGCGGCGAAGGAGGCGGAGACGGCGCTGGCCCTGTTCGTCGACGAGCTCCAGTACGTCGAGGAGGAGGAGCTGGCGGCGCTGATCATCTCCCTGCACCTGACCGCCCAGCGGCGGTTGCCCGTCGTCATGGTCGGAGCCGGCCTGCCCCAGCTCCGGGCCCGAACCGGAAGGGCGAAGTCATACGCCGAGAGGTTGTTCGACTTTCCAGAGGTCGGACCCCTCACAGCCGAGGCGGCGCGAACAGCCATCGCCAAGCCGGCCGAGGAAGAAGGCGTGGCCATCGACGATGACGCCCTGGAGCGCATCGTCGAGGAGACTCACGGTTACCCGTACTTCCTTCAGGAGTGGGGGAAGCACTCCTGGGACGTGGCGGCGGGGCCGTCGATCGGGACCGCCGACGTCGAGCGCGCCTCGGTCGTTGCCGTAGGGGCCCTGGACGAAGGCTTCTTCCGGGTGCGGTTCGACCGTCTGACCACGTCGGAGAAGAGGTACCTGCGGGCCATGTCCGAACTGGGGGCGGGGCCCCATCGCTCGGGGGACATCGCGCAAGCCCTGGGCCTCAAGGTCACCTCCCTCGGGCCGGCGAGAGCTCAGCTGATCTCGAAGGGCATGATCTGGAGCCCCGGCCACGGTGACACCGCCTTCACCGTGCCCCTCTTCGACCAGTTCATGCTCCGCATCATGCCCGGCGAGGACTGGCGCCGCTGACCGTCAAGGGGGGCCGCGCACCTCGACTCCAGAGGCCGTTCGGTCAAGACCGGGACCAGCTCTCCACCCGCAGGTTCGGCACGCGCCCGAACTCACCCTGGTCGTTGGTGACCAGGATCGCCTCCAGACTGCGGGCATGGGCGGCGATGAAGAGATCGTTCGCGCCGATCGGTCGGCCTCGCTTCCTGAGGGCATGCCGAATCTCACCGTAGTGCCCCGCCGCTTCGACGCCGAACGGCAAGACCGCCAAGTCGTGAAGGAAACCGTCCAGCACCCTCCTGTTCTCCTCGACACGCTCCGAGTTGGCGACTCCGTACCATAGCTCCGCGCAGGTGATCGAGGAGATGCAGATCTCGGCCGCGTGCTCTTCGAATCTCTCGCGCAGCGCCTCGTCGCGCTGGTTGATCACGTAGATGCAGATGTTGGTATCCAGCATGTACATCAGCGAATCTCATCCCGCTCCTCGATGGCGGGCTGATCCCGTGGGGGCAGGGAGCCGCGAGAGCCGCAATCGAACCAGGCGCGCCAGTTCTTGCCGCGCGGACGCAGGGTCACCTCGTCGCCCACCTTGACGATCTCCACTTCGGAGGTCTCGAACCGGCATTGGGCCGGCAGTCGGACGGCCTGACTGCGGCCGCTCCAGAAGACCTTGGCGATGCCTTGAAAGTCCGGTGTGCTCATGCTCTCTCCCTCGCAGGATTGGGTACATCTCACGATATATATCAACGGCTCCCCCGTCAACCGGGAAACCGTCCAGCGGAACGACGCCCTCCGCCGTCTGGATCCGGCTACGTGGGATGCTCGAAAAGCCGTACCGGCCCCGGGTGGATCCGGGCGATGGTGAAGCGGGAGCCGGGCATCGCCCGGGTGTAGGCCGCTCCGGTGTCGATCATCCACAGGTTGGCAAGCTTCTCGGCCCGCTGCCCCCGCGCGTGGCCGCAGATGACGCACGCCACCCGTCCTTCGACGGCGGGCGCCGTCTCAGCGGACCCGGCGTGCAGGTGGCGCTCCATGCGGCGGCGGGACCAGATGGCGTGGTAGCTGTCCTCGCGGCTGCCGTCCCGCAGGGCGGACAGGAACTCCTCCCAGGTGCGGTCCTCCGGAACGTCGGCGTGGACGATGCCGACGGTCCCCATCTCGCAGTCCACCTCGGCGGCGAAGGGCAGCCTGGAGAAGGCACGCACCCAGGCGTCGCGAGCCGGCGCCGGAACCGAATCCCACCACCCTCCGCCGTTGTAGTCCCACACACTGTACTCCTCCCCCCGTTCCCCCGCCGGATCGGCCGCCGCGTCGAGCAGGAACTGATCGTGGTTGCCGCGGATGGCGTGGAACCAGCGGCGCCCGGTCAGCCATTGGAGCGCTGCCTTCGACTCCGGACCGCGGTCGATCAGGTCGCCCACCGAGAACAGGCGGTCCCTGTCGGGCTCGAAGGACAGCTCCTCGAGGAAGCGTTCGAGGGCGGAGTACATCCCGTGGATGTCGCCGACGACGAAGTCCCGGCCCCGCTCGTTGCGCGCGTGGGTCCGGACGGCGCCGTCTCCGCCCAGGGCTGCTGACACGAAGGTCCGGCGGTACAGGAGGACCTCGGCTTCCCAGATCGGCCGGCGCGGCGGCCGGGTTTCACTTTCCACGCCCTGCATCCTCCGCCCGTGAGAATCGTGACGGCCCCGGTCAGAGAGCATCGTGCCCGCCTGTAGCACGCCGGGCCTCTGACGGAAAGATACCAGTGGCCCCCGCTCCCCGGGAAGCCGGCGGCCCGGTCCGGGCGTCCCGTATATTCCCGGCGTGAGAGCCCTCCCCACAGCGCTGGTCCTCCCCTTCCGCGACCTCCAGCTGCGGGCGGAGTACTTCTACAACGGCGGCGCCCGCGGGAACCTGAAGGAACGCCTTGCCCTGGTGGCCGGGGGCCAACTCAGGCACACCTCGCGCCATCTGCTCGGAGGGCTCGCCAGCGGCCGGATCCACCCCTGGTCAGCGGATCCCTCGCCCTGCTGTGGGCACCGGGGGACGGCTCCCGCTGGCGCAGCCGGCCTCGTCTGGTCGGTCGCGGACGAGGTGGAGGTGGTGGCCGGGGCGGTCCTGGCGCGCGGCCGGCGGCCCACGGGAAGCACCTCGGAAGAGCTTATGTTTCTCAGCGAGTTCGGGACCTGGCCCGACTTCCATTACCTCGAGACCAGGCTCTACTTGCAGGATCACCCGCGGAGGAGATATCCCATGCAGAGTCCCAGTGGTTGCGGCACCATCCTCATCGTCATCGACGGCTGCCGCCCCGACGGCATCCAGCAGGCGGAGACGCCGGCCATCGACAGCCTGATGGCCCGAGGGGCCTACACCCTCAACGCACAGAGCGTCGTCCCCTCCTCCACCCTGCCGTGTCACACCTCGATGTTCCGCGGCGTGACACCGTCGCGGCACGGCATCACGACCAACACGTGGGTGCCCATGGTGCGCCCCGTTCCGAGCATCGCGGAGGCCGCCCACGCCGCGAACCGCAAGACGGCCTTCGTCTACAACTGGGAGCAGCTCCGGGACCTGGCGGGCCCTGGCTCCCTGGACTTCTCCTACTACCGGGCCAACCTCGACGAGCCGGAGGGCGACCTGACGATGGGGCGCGTGGCCGCGGAGCACCTGGCGGAGGAGGAGCCGGACTTCTGCTTCGTCTACCTGGGCATCGTGGACATCGTGGGGCACCGGCATGGGTGGATGTCCGCCGAGTACATCGAGCAGATCGGCGCCGCGGACCGGGCGATCGGGATCCTGTTGGAGGAACTGGAGAGAGCGGGTCTCCTGGACCGCTACTTCATCCTCCTCCAGAGCGACCACGGCGGGCACGGGCAGAGCCACGGAACGGACATGCCCGAGGACCTGACGATCCCGTGGATCGCGGCGGGAGCGAAGATCCGGAAGACCGGCCAGATCGAGCAGCCGGTGCGCATCATCGATACCGCGCCGACACTCGCCCACGTCCTGGACCTGCCATTGTCCGAAGACTGGGAAGGCCGGCCGGTTCTGGAGATCTTCTGAAAATGGCAGCCCCCCGAGGAGGAACCATGGGCGCGATCATCCTGATTCTCGCCACGGCACAACTGGCGGCGGCGGCCCCACCGGACTGGCGGCGGCCCGTGGCTACCTATTCCATCGTCGCCCGCGACTCCGTCAGCGGCCAACTCGGCGTGGCGGTGCAGTCCCACTGGTTCTCCGTGGGTCCCATCGTTCCGTGGGCCCGTCCCGGCGTCGGAGCCGTGGCCACCCAGTCCCTCGTCGACCCGGCCTACGGTCCCCTCGGCCTCGAACTGATGGCCATGGACAAGACGGCTCGGGAGGCGCTCACCGCCCTGCTCGCCGGGGATGCCGGCGCCGCGGTGCGGCAAGTGGCCATGGTCGATGCCGAAGGGAACGTCGCCGTGCACACGGGCGAGCGCGCCATTGCCGCCGCCGGCCACCACGCCGGTGCCCAGTACAGCGTACAGGCGAACCTGATGGACCGGGGCAGCGTCTGGCCGGCCATGGCGCGCGCCTACGAGAGCGCCGAGGGCGATCTGGCCGAGCGGCTGCTCGCGGCCCTGGAAGCCGCCGAGGCCGAGGGGGGCGACCTGCGAGGCCGCCAGTCGGCGGCGATCCTCGTGGTCTCCGCCGAGGATACCGGCCGGCCGTGGGTCGACCGCGTCTTCGACCTGCGCGTGGACGATCACCCCGAGCCGGTTGCAGAGCTGCGGCGCCTGGTCCGTCTGGCGCGCGCCTACCACAAGCTCAACGAGGGTGACGAGCTGGTGGCCGCGGGGGACCTGGAGGCCGCCATGGATGCCTACCGCGCCGCCACCGGACTGGTGTCCGACGAGGCAACCGGCGGCGAGGCCCCGTTCTGGGTGGGTGTGACTCTGGCCGGCGAGGGACGCGAGGAGGAGGCCGTGCCTTACCTGCAACGGGCGCAGGCCCAGAACCCCCGCTGGGTCGACCTGCTCCGGCGTCTGCCGGCCTCCGGGCTGATGCCGGCCGATGAGGGGCTCCTGGATCGTCTGGCTGCTGCCATGGTCGTCGAGTGACAGCGGAGATGGAGATGAACGGCACGACCGTGGACCGGGAGGGCCGGCCGCTCCTGGCCGCCGAGATCGCCCGTCACGCCCTCGACCGGGTGCCCCTGTCGATCATCTTCGACGACTCCACGGTGCTGGTGAACCTCAACTACTTCTTCCTCCGCGACCGCACGACCGTCCGCTCCATGGCGGAGGACCGAGACCGGCGCTGGGAAGACCTGCCCGTGGTCCATCCCACCTCCTTCACGCGGGAGTTTGCCGAGTGGTGCCTGGCCAGCGGCGTGAGGGGCAAGTTCTCGGTGGTGCCCTGCCCTGCGGCCCTGGGCCGCATCGACGAGGGGCTTCCCCTCTTCAGCAAGGCCCAGCAGGACGAGTGGCTGGCCATGTGCCGCGAGGTCATCGTCCCCGCCTTCGACATCACCCCGGAGATGCTGACCCACACCTTCGTCGTGGATCCCAAGACCCTGCGGCCGCTCCCCTCCGGGATCTGGGAGCAGTACGACTGGGCCGCCCTGCCCGAGGACCAGGAGGAGCTGGTCACCGAGTACATCGCCCGGGCCTGCCGCATCCTGGACGCCGTGGGCCTGCCCCCCCAGGGGGTGACCTCACCCGGAGGCTTCGGTGGCCGCACCCTGCCCTTCTACGCCCGCTGCGCCGGCGAGGCCGTGCGCCAGGTCACCGGCAACCCGGTGCCGTTCTTCTTCCAGAGGGTCTCCTCGGAGGCCGCGGTAGACACGCCCGTGTGGTACCCCGACCGCCGAGCCGGACAGGCCACGGGCGAGATCATCGCCTCCACCGGCGACTGGACCGGCAGCTGGACCGGCTACGGCGAGGTCGATGCCGACAGGTACATCACACCCGACCTGGAGGGGGGCCGTCTGCCGGCCCTCATCGACGCCGGCGAGCCGGCGGTGCTCATCAGCCACTGGCAGGGGTTCTACGGGATGCACGACGGCGACCGGCGCGGGTTCCGGGCCTTCCAGCAGGTGGTGGGCCGCCTCGCCGAACGCGATCCCCGGGGCGAGCGCACCCGGTGGCGCACCTGCAGCCAGATCACCACCTACGCCTGCGCCCGGGAGATGGCCGAGGTCTCGGTGGAGGGGAACGCGGTCCGCCTCGACCTGCCGGTGCAGACGCCGGATCTCACTCTGCGCCTGACGGGTCGAGAGGTGCGCTCGGTGCGGGTCGATGGCCGCCCCCTGGAGCGGGCCCCCAACCGCGCCGCCTTCCGCGGCGGGACTTTCCTGCTGGAAGACGGGGTGGCCCTGGCCGCCTTCGACCCGCCCGGGCGCCGGGTGCTTGTGGAAGTGGAGTAGCGCGGCTTCAGCCGGGGCTCACGCCCCGTACCGGATCGCCGCAAGCACGGCGCGCGGCCTGCGCACGCCCCGTACCAAATCGCCCCCCGTGCACCACCTACGCCCGCAGCTCTTCCCGCGGCCGGCAGGTGTGCCCCTCCATCGCCGCGCCGATGCTCGCGCCCGGGCCGGCGGAGCCGCGAGGCCTCCCGCCGCCATCGAGCGACTTGCGTCCTCGCCGCAGCCGATGGCTCGGCTAGGCTGCCGTCTCCATCAGGATCCGCGCCACCTCCGGCCGCGTGAACTCCATGGGCGGCACCTGTCCGGCGGCCAGCATGTCGCGCACCTGCGTGCCGCTGAGGATCACCCGCTCCTCCGCCCCGTGGGGGCATGTCTTCATGGAGGCCATGCCCTCGCAGCGCCGGCAGTAGAAGGAGTGATCGAAGTAGAGGGGCGTGATGCCGAGGTCGTCGGGCGGCAGGCTGCGCAACAGGTCCTGGGCCTCGTAGGTGCCGTAGTACGAACCGACGCCGGCGTGGTCGCGGCCGACGATGAAGTGGGTGCAGCCGTAGTTCTTGCGGAGGAGGGCGTGGAAGACCGCCTCCTTCGGGCCGGCGTAGCGCATGGCCGCGGGCAGCACCGAGAGATGCACGTGGCCGGCCGGATAGTAGCCTTCCAGCAGCGCCTCGTAGCAGCGCATGCGCACGTCGGCGGGGATGTCGTCGGGCTTGGTCTCGCCCACCAGGGGGTGGAGCAGCAGGCCGTCGACGATCTCCAGGGCCGCCTTCTGGATGTACTCGTGGGCGCGGTGTACCGGGTTCCGCGTCTGAAACCCGACGATGGTGCGCCAGTCCCGCCCGGCGAAGGCGGCGCGGGTCTCGGCCGGGTCCTGCCGGTAGGGCCGCAGGACCTCCTCCAGCTCCTCGCGCTCGACGACGGTGACCGCGCCGCCCACGAGCAGGTCGTGCTGACGGTAGACGGAGGCGACGCCGGGGTGGTCCTCGTCATCCGTTCCGAAGACGTTCCGCGCCTCGGCCTGCTTGTCGTACGGGTAGACCTCGGCGACCTCGATGATTCCCACGAGCCGTCCCGCGGCGTCGTGCAGGGCCGCCTCGCTGCCGGCACCGAGGGCGGCGGCGGCCTCCGGCGGCGCGGACAGGGTGATGGGAAGGCTCCAGAGCGTGTCGTCGGCCAGGCGCATCTCGCCCACGGTGCGCTGGTAGTCGGCGCGGTCCATGAAGCCGGCAAGGGGGCTCATGGCGCCGACGGCGATGAGATCGAGGTCCGCGGACTCCCGCGCCGAGAGGGTGAGGCGGGGCAGGCCGCCGGCACGGGTACGGATCTCCTCCGCCTCCGCGGTCGAGGCCAGACGGTTGATGAGTTGGCCTCCGTGAGGCGCGATGGCTGTCGTCATCCGACCGCCGCCTCCGCCATCTGGCTCGCCGCTCCGGAAGGGATGACACCTCGCGCCTCCAGCGCCGAGAGCACCTTGCCGAGGCTCTCGTCGATGCTCTCCTGCTCCGTGTCGAGGAAGACGTCGGGGTTCAGCGGCTCCTCGTAAGGGTCGGAGACGCCGGTGAAGTTGGGGATCTCTCCCTTGAGGGCCTTCTCGTACAGACCCTTGACGTCACGCCGCACCAGCTCGTCGAGCGATGCGTGGACGTGAATCTCGATGAAGCTGCCGATCTCGCGGCGCACCTCGTCGCGCACCTCGCGGTACGGCGAGATGGCCGAGACGATGCTGACGACGCCGTTGCGCGTCAGCAACTGGCTGACGAACCCGATGCGGCGGATGTTGGTGTCCCGGTCCTCCTTGCTGAATCCCAGCCCCTTGCTGAGGTTCGTGCGCACCACGTCGCCGTCGAGCAGCTCGGCCTTTACGCCCCGCTCCCGCAGGAACGCCACCAGCCGTTCCGCGATCGTGCTCTTGCCCGCGCCTGACAGCCCGGTGAACCAGATGGTCACTCCCTTGTGGTCCAAGAATCACGCTCCTTTCGTGAGCTCTGCGATTTGATGGAGTTGCCTCGGCCGGCCCTCGGGGCCGGTGTGGAGGCCGCACTCCACTTTGTCCTCCCCCGACCAACGGCCGGCCCGCGGATCTTCCCCAGGCCTGACGGCGCGCGTGCAGTGGACGCAGCCGATGCTCGGATACCCGCGGTCGTGGAGGTCGTTGTAGGGCACGTCGTTGTCGCGGACGTAGTTCCACACATCGTCCTCGGTCCACGCCGCCAGGGGGTTGATCTTGACGAGGTTGAATCTCGTGTCCCAGTCGGCGATGGCAACGTCGCGGCGGGTCTCGCCCTGGTCGCGGCGCAGGCCGGTGATCCATGCTCTCCGCCCTTCGAGGGCGCGCTCATTCGGGGCGACCTTGCGGATCTCGCAGCAGAGATCGGGGTCAGCCTTCCACAGCTCCGGTCCGTGCAGGACGGCCTGCTGCTCGACGGTCAGGTCGGGCCGGAAGGCCAGGGGAAGGAACCCGTAGCGGCGCGCGGCTTCGTCCTTGAGGGCGTGGGTCTCCGGGAAGAGGACGCCCGTGTCCACGTAGAAGACCGGCACGGACCGGTCGCTCTTCATGGCCATGTCGAGCAGGACCATGCCGGAGACGCCGCCGAAGCTGCAGGCGAGGGCGATGTCCGGATGGAAGTTGTCGAGGGCCCAGGCCATGATCTGGCGGGGGTGAGCGGTCTCGAGCGCCTCGCTGACCTGGGCGAGGCGCTCCTCTGTCCATTCTGATTCGACCATCTCTCTCTTCTTGTCGGCGTGGAAACGCAAAAAAACCGCCCCGATGGCGATCGTCGGGGCGGTTGCTGAAACGGCTGCTGCCGTCGTGCTGTGAGGCCGGCTCAGTTCCGGGGCACGGCCTCCCGCCCGGAGATGGTGGGCATACAGCGACAACAGCGCGTCGTTGGTGCAGGCGTGGCGATCATAGCTTGAGGAAACTACGGGATGCCGCCGGTCCTGGCAAGTCGCGCCGCGGGGGGCGATTGACATGGGCCTGCGGCGCCGTTTTTTCATCCCGCCGGAGCAGACCGCCAGACTACTCAAGGAAAGGACCGCGGCATGCATATCGCCCTCGCCCTCCCCCCCGAGGCCGGCCCCGTATCGACCTTCGGCGCCCAGTGCGGCGTCGAGCACGCCGTCGGCACCTTCGACCTGACGCCGCTGGCTGACAAGCCGATCGACGACGACGCCCAGCCCTTCAGCCGCGCCTCCCTCGCCCGCCGCAGGGCGCAGTACGAGAGCAACGGCTATCGCCTGGCCGTCATCGAGAGCCGCCCCCCCATGGAGAATGCAAAGCTCGGGAGGGACGGGCGCGACGAGGAGATCGCCGTCTGCTGCGAGTTCATCCGCAACATGGGCGCCGCCGGCATCCCGGTCTGGTGCCCGGCCTGGATGCCCGTCCACATGGTGATCCGCACCTCGCGCGAGCTCCCGTCGCGGGGAGGCTCCCGGGTGACGGGATTCGACCTCGAGGAGTTCAACCGCACCCACGAGGCCGGCGCCCACGGCGAGGTCACCGAGGCCGACCAGTGGGAGAGCCTGAGATACTTCCTCGAGCAAGTCGTGCCCGTGGCCGAGGAGGCCGGCGTCAAGCTGGCCATGCATCCCGACGACCCGCCCCTGTCGCCGATCCAGGGCGTGGCCCGCATCATCAGCAGCGTCGACAACTACCAGCGCATGGTCGATCTCGTGCCCAGCCCGGCCAACGGCATCGGCCTCTGCCAGGGCAACTTCGGCCTCATGACCGACGATCTGCCCGGCGTCATCCGCCACTTCGGGGCGCAGGAGAAGATCCACTTCGTCCACTTCCGCGACATCCGCGGCACCCCGGAGAAGTTCCAGGAGGCCTTCCACGACGACGGCCAGCACGACATGGCGGCCTGCGTCCGGGCCTACCGGGACGTCGGCTACGCCGGGGTGGCGCGGCCCGACCACTTCCCGCAGCTGACCTGGGAGGACTTCGAGGATGTCCACTCCATGGAACGCCTCTACGCCATCGGCTACATGAGAGGGCTCATCGAGGCGGTCTACAGCGAGTGACCCCTGCCTCCGTGGCCCGCGCCCTTGGCCGTGGCGCGGGGCGGCTCCGGTTTTCGGCCCCGGTGGCCCACGTGTACAACCCCCTGGTCTACGCCTCCGAGGCCCACCATGCGTACCTGGAGCGCTATTGCCGGCCCGGGGCCGAGATCCTGCTGGTGGGCATGAACCCCGGCCCCTGGGGCATGGTGCAGACCGGCGTCCCCTTCGGCGAGGTCGGCCTCGTCCGCGACTGGCTGGGCATCGACGGCGGCGTGCGCACCCCGCGGTCGCAGCACCCCCGGCGGCCGGTGGAGGGCTTCGCCTGCCGCCGCAGCGAGGTCAGCGGCCGGCGGCTGTGGGGGTGGGCCCGCGACCGCTTCGGCACCCCCGACCGCTTCTTCGAGCGGTTCTTCGTGTGGAACTACTGCCCCCTCGCCTTCCTCGAGGAGAGCGGCCGCAACCGCACCCCCGACAAGCTCCCGGCCGCAGAGCGCGCTCCCCTCTTCGAGATCTGCGACCGGGCCCTCGTGCGGATCGCCGACCACCTCTCCCCGCGATGGGTGCTGGGCGTCGGCCGCTTCGGGCGGGACCGGGCCCGGGCCGCCCTGGACGGCGGCGGCTCCGACATCGGCGAGATCCTCCACCCGAGCCCGGCGAGCCCCGCGGCCAACCGCGGTTGGGCGGGGCAGGTGGAGGACCAACTCGCCGCCCTCGGCATCGACCTGGAATCCGGGAAAGGCTGACCCGCGCCAGGGTGGGGCAGCTTGCCGCCGGGAGCCCGCCTGCTATCGTTGCGCGGACCCCATCCCCTCGACCGTCAGGAGGCCCCCATGCAGATCGGCGTCATCTCCGACACCCACGACAACTGGCCCACCCTCGACCGCGTCTGCCGGTTCATGGCCGACCGCGGCATCGGCGCCCTGATCCACTGCGGTGACGTCTGCGCCCCCCTCACCCTCGGCCACCTGCTCGACCAGTACGAGGGCGAGGTGCACCTGGCCTTCGGCAACGTCGACGGGGACCCCTTCCTGATGGAGGCGCGCTTCGGGGACCGCCCGCACCTCCACCTCCACGGGGCCGAGCGGGCGGAGCTGGACCTGGGGGAGCGCCGGATCGCCGTGCAGCACTACCCCTCCCTGGCGCGGGGGCTCGCCCTCACGGGGGAGTACGACGCCGTGTTCTTCGGCCACGACCACGACCAGCGCCATGAGATCCTGACCGTGGGGGAGGGCCGGGTGCTGCTCGCCAACCCCGGGACCCTGGCGGCCATGGGCAAGCCGCAGACCTTCCTGCTCTACGAGACCGCCGCCAACGAGGTGGAGCGGTTCGAGGTCGACCGGCTCTAGGGACTCTCCACCTGCAGCAGGGCGCCGGGCTCCTCCGCCCGGGACGCCTCGACGCCGTGGGCGGCGTCGAGCAGGTCCTGCAGGCTCGTGCGCGACAGGACGCCGTCCACGGCCTCCTGCACCCGCATCCAGAGGCCGCGGATCGAGCAGTCCACGGGGGTGTGGCAGCAACTCTCCTCGGCGCCGGTGAAGTGATCGCAGAAGGTGGGGTCGTAGAGGGGCCCCCCGAGGGCGGCCACGACCTCGGCCACGGCGATCCGCGAGGCCGGGCGGGCGAGGCTGTAGCCGCCGTGCTGGCCGCGCTCGCTGTCGACGAGGCCGCTGCGCCTGAGGGTGGCCAGGTAGCGGGCGACGTTGTGGGGCGACAGGCCTTCGGCCTCGGCGATCTCGGGGATCGTGGCGCTGCCGCCGGGGGCGCGGCGAGCCACCTGCAGCAGGCAGCGCAGTCCGTATTCCTCCTGGGCGCTGAGCTTCATCCTACATCATCCCGAGCTGCAGCTTGGCCGCCTCCGACATGCGGTCGACGCTCCACGGCGGGTCCCAGGTGATGTCGACCTGGGAGTCGTCCACCTCGGCCACCTCCTCCAGCACCTTGCGCTGCACCTCGCCGGGCAGGGTCCCGGCCACGGGGCAGGCCGGGGAGGTGAGGGTCATGGTGACGTGGACCTTGCGGCCCCCCTCCTCTCCCTCCTCCACCTCGACGGCGTAGATCAGCCCGAGCTCGTAGATGTCGACGGGGATCTCGGGGTCGTAGCAGGTCTTGAGTACGTCGACGACCTTGGCCTCGACGCTGCCGGGGGGATGTTCCTGGGGTTCGGTCGGTTCCACGTTTCTCACTCCGTCGTGACCGGCTCGGCGGCATCGCCGTCGAGGGCGGACTTCATGGTGTGCCAGGCCAGGGTGGCGCACTTGACCCGCATGGGGAACTCGCGGACGCCGGCGAAGACGGCGAGCTTGCCGGCCTTCACCGGATCGACGGGCTCGGCGGGGTCGCCGGTGACCAGGTCGTGAAAGCTGTCGAAGGCGGCCTTCGCCTCCTCTACGCTGCGGCCCTTGAGCTGCTCGGTCATGAGCGAGGCCGAGGCCTTGGAGATGGCGCAGCCGGAGCCGTCGAAGTGGATCTCCTCGATCAACCCCCCGTCGGCCAGGAGGAGGTAGACGCGGAGGTGGTCGCCGCAGAGCGGGTTGTGGCCCTCCTGGCGGCGATTGGCTTCCTCCAGGGGGCCGAAGTTCCGCGGGCGGCGGTTGTGGTCGAGGATGATCTGCTGGTAGAGCTCGCGCAGCTCGGTCACGACGCGCCTCCCATCACCGCATCCACCTCGTGCAGGGCCTCGACCAGCAGGTCGATCTCGCGGCGGGTGTTGTAGAAGGCCAGCGAAGCCCGGGTCATGGCGGGCACGCCGAAGCGTTGCATCAGCGGCTGGGCGCAGTGGTGGCCGGTGCGCACGGCCACCCCCTCGGCGTCGAGGATGGTGCCGATGTCGTGGGGATGGGCCCCGTCGAGGGCGAAGGAGAGGACCGGCACCTTGGGCCGGGCCTCGCCGAAGGGGCGCAGACCCTCGACCTCGGCCAGGTGCCCCGAGGCGTAGGCGAGCAACTCCTCCTCGTACGCGGAGACGCGCTCCATGCCGAGCCCGTTGAGGTAGTCCACCGCGGCCTCCAGGCCCACGGCGCCGGCGATGTTCGGCGTGCCGGCCTCGAAGCGGGCCGGCGGCTCGGCCCAGGTGGTGCCCTCGAAGGAGACGGACTGGATCATGGAGCCGCCGCCCTCGTAGGGAGCCATGCCCTCGAGCAGCTCCCGGCGGCCGTAGAGGATACCGATCCCCGTGGGCGCGAACAGCTTGTGGCCGGAGAGGGCGTAGAAGTCGCAGCCCAGGGCCTGCACGTCCACCGGCAGGTGGGGCGCGCCCTGGGCGCCATCGACGAAGACCGCGGCCCCGTACTCACGGGCCAGATCGCAGATGCGGCGCACGGGGTTGACGGTGCCGAGGACGTTGGAGGCGTGAGCCACGGCCACGAGGCGGGTGCGCGGGCAGAGCAGGTCCGCGAAGGCCGCCAGGTCGAGCTCGCCTTCGTCGGTGACGGGTGCCGCCCGCAGGCGGGCCCCCGTTGCCTCGCACAACATCTGCCATGGGACGATGTTGGAGTGGTGCTCCATGTGGGTGACGAGGATCTCGTCCCCCGGGCCCACTCGGGACCTCGCGTACCCGTGGGCCACGAGGTTGGCCGCCTCGGTCGCCCCCCGGCAGAACACGACCTCGGCGCTCTCGGCGGCGTTGACGAAGGTGGCCAGCCGGCCGCGGGCCCGCTCGTAGGAGAACGTGGCCTGCTGGCTGAGGAAGTGGACGCCGCGGTGGATGTTGGCGTTCTCCTCCTCGTAGTAGCGCTCCACGGCGTCGATCACCGGCCTCGGCTTCTGGGTGGTGGCGGCGTTGTCGAGGTAGACCAGCGCCCGGCCTCGCACCGCCCGCCCGAGGATCGGGAAGTCCCGCCGGACGGCGTCGACGTCGAGGGGCCCGTCGCTGCTCACGGGCGGGCTCAGGACCGGCTGGGGGGCGGTCACGCGGCCTCCCCGCCGGCCAGGACGGCGTCGACGCGCCGGGAGACCAGGCCCTCCACGTGGGCCCGGAGGCCGTCGTGGGTGACGCGCTCCACCAGCTCGCCGGCGAAGGCGCGGGTGAGGACGCGCCGGGCCTCGGCCAGCCCCACGCCGCGGGAGCGCAGGTAGAACAGGGCCGCCGCGTCGAGCTGACCGGTCGTCGACCCGTGGCTGCAGCGGACGTCGTCGGCGTAGATCTCCAGCTGCGGCTTGGAGGTCACCTGGGCGTCGTCGGAGAGCAGCAGGTTCTGGTTGGACTGGAAGGCGTCGGTCTTCTGGGCGACCCGGTGGACGTGGATCTTGCCGCGGAAGACTCCCTGGGCCCGGCCGCCGAGGATCCCCTTGTAGAGCTCGTGGCTGCTGCAGTTCGGGGCGGCGTGCTCGATGGTGGTGTAGTTGTCAACCAGCTCCCGGGCGCGCGGCAGGAACAGGCCGTTGAGGGTGGAGTCGATGCCCTCGCCGTCGAGGACGGTGGTCACGTCCTCGCGCACGGCCCGGCCCGTCAGACAGAGGGTGTGGGCCGTGAAGCGGGCCTCCCCGGCCTCCTTCACGTGGAGGGTGCCGGCGTGGCAGGCCGCCTCCCCGTGGAGATGGACCCGGCCGTACTCGACGCCGGCCCCGGGGCCGACGGAGATCTCCGTTACCGGCGCAACCAGCCGGCCGGCGCCGGCGCCGGTGCCGGCGAAGGTCTCGATCACCGTGACCTGGCTGCCGGCGCCGGCCGCCACGAGGGTCCGGGGCGTCGTCAGCCCCTGGCCGCTGGCCACGTGGAGTACCTGGACCGGGGTGTCCAAGGCGGCGCCCCCCGGCACCGAGATGAAGGCGCCGTCGCGCACGAAGGCGGTGCTGAGGGCGGCGAAGCTCTCGTCGAGGTCGAGGGTGTGGGCGCCCAGGTCGTCGAGCCCCTCCCACTCCTCGGGACCCAGGTCGCCGAGGGAGCGCACCTGCACCCCCGCGGGAAGGGCGCCGGCCCGCGACAGGTCCGGGACGTAGCAGCCGTCGACGAAGACCAGCACGGCGCCGTCGACGCCGTCGGCCAGCAGGGGCCGCACCTCGGCGGCGGTCAGGGGCCCGGGCTCGGCCACCGGGGCGAAGAAGGTGTGGGTCAGGGGGGCCGGGTTGGTGTGCGACCAGGCCTCGTACCGGGAAGTCGGCAGGCCGATGTCGGCGACGCGGGCGATCGCCTCCCGGCGGCGGGCGTGGAGCCGGCCGGCGCCGCCGTTCAGGGATCGCTCGAAGCCCTCGAAGGCGGCCAGGTAGCGGTCGCGGACGGCCTCGGGGCCGCGTCGGTTCTCCTCTGCGCTCATCGGTATCTCAGACCGCCGGCTCGGCGGCCTCCTCGCGGATCCAGTCGTAGCCCTGCTCCTCGAGCCGCAGGGCCAGGTCGGCGCCGCCGGAGCGCACGATGCGGCCGTCGAGGAGGACGTGCACGTGATCGGGCACGATGTAGTTGAGCAGCCGCTGGTAGTGGGTGACGACGACGGCGCTCTTGTGGGGCGCCCGCAGCTTGTTGACCCCGTCGGCGACGATCCGCAGGGCGTCGATGTCGAGGCCGGAGTCGGTCTCGTCGAGGATCGCCAGGCGCGGCTCGAGGACCGCCATCTGCAGGATCTCGTGGCGCTTCTTCTCGCCGCCGGAGAACCCCTCGTTCACCGAGCGCCGCAGGAAGCTCTCGTCCATCTCCACCAGCTCCAGCTTCTCGCGGATGAGGGACAGGAAGTCGATGGCGTCGATCTCCTCCTCGCCGCGGTGCCGGCGGATCTCGTTGAGGCCGGTGCGCAGGAAGTAGGTCGTGTTGACCCCCGGGATCTCCACCGGGTACTGGAAGGCGAGGAAGAGGCCTTCCCGGGCCCGCTCCTCCGGGTCCATGTCGAGCAGGTCCCGCCCCTCGTAGCTCACCGAGCCGCCGGTGACGTCGAAGGCCTCGTGGCCGGCCAGGACCTGGGCGAGGGTGGACTTGCCCGAGCCGTTGGGACCCATGACCGCATGGATCTCGCCGGGGCCGACGGTGAGGTCCACCCCCTTGAGGATGAGGGTTTCTTCTACTGCGGCTTGCAGGTTGGTGATCTGGAGCAATTTGGTTGTTCTCCTGGGGGGCGTCGGGCGTGGGCCCTTCGGCGCGGTACGCCGGTTGAGTTCAGTCTTTCTTTGCCTTCAGTCGTTCTGAAGTGCTTGCGAGCCTCGACTTTGTCGAGTCTCGGGGTCCTTCAGACCCGGGTGCGTGGGTCTGCCGGCGTAATGCGCCTGCGGGCCCACGCCCGACGCCCAAGGGAGACCGCGATCGCGGCCCGGCGGCTGTAGAGACCCGCTGAGGACCTCCGCGGCGCGGCTTCGAGGAGAAAACAGCGACAGCCTCCTCTCGCGGGACCTTCTTGGGCGCCAGTTCGCTGCGCTCACGGCGCCCAGGGGGTCAGCCTACGCTGCCTTCGAGGCTGATGCCGAGGAGCTTGGTGGCTTCCACGGCGAACTCCATGGGCAGCTCGGCGAGAACCTCCTTGCAGAAGCCGTTGACGATCATGCTCACGGCGTCCTCGGTGCTCAGGCCGCGCTGGTTGCAGTAGAAGATCTGGTCCTCGCCGATCTTGCTGGTGCTGGCCTCGTGCTCCACCGTGCTCGTCGGGTTGCGCACGGTGATGTACGGGAAGGTGTGGGCGCCGCACTGGTCGCCGATCAGCATCGAGTCGCACTGGGTGAAGTTGCGCGAGCCGGCGGCGCGCTTCTGGACCTGCACGGCGCCGCGGTAGGTGTTCTGGCCGTTCATCGCCGAGATGCCCTTCGACACGATCGTGCTGCGCGTGTTGCGGCCCAGGTGGATCATCTTGGTGCCGGTGTCGGCCTGCTGCCGGCCGGAGGTGACGGCCACCGAGTAGAACTCGCCGACGCTGTCGTCGCCCTGGAGGATGCAGCTCGGGTACTTCCAGGTGATCGCCGAGCCGGTCTCGACCTGGGTCCAGCTGATCTTGGCGCGCGGACCCCGGCAGGCGCCTCTCTTGGTGACGAAGTTGTAGATGCCGCCGCGGCCTTGCTTGTCGCCGGGGTACCAGTTCTGGATGGTGGAGTACTTGATCTGGGCGTCGTCGAGGGCGACGAGCTCGACCACGGCGGCGTGGAGCTGGTTCTCGTCGCGCATTGGGGCAGTGCAGCCTTCGAGATAGCTCACGTAGGCGCCCTCGTCGGCGATGACCAGGGTGCGTTCGAACTGGCCCGTGTTGGCGGCGTTGATGCGGAAGTAGGTGGACAGCTCCATGGGGCAGCGCACGCCCTTGGGGATGTAGACGAAGGAGCCGTCGGTGAAGACCGCCGAGTTGAGGGCGGCGAAGAAGTTGTCGTTGGCCGGGACCACCGAGCCGAGGTAGCGGCGCACGAGGTCGGGGTGGTCGTGGACGGCCTCGGTGAAGGAGCAGAAGATGATGCCCTCGGCGGCGAGCTTCTCCTTGAAGGTGGTGGCCACCGAGACCGAGTCGAAGACGGCGTCGACGGCGACGCCGGCGAGCATCTTCTGCTCCTCGAGGGGGATGCCGAGCTTGTCGTAGGTGGCCAGGATCTCGGGATCGACCTCGTCCAGGCTCTGGGGGCCGTCCTCGGGGCCCTTGGGCGCCGAGTAGTAGGAGATCGCCTGGTAGTCGATCTCGGGGTAGTGGACCATCGCCCACTGCCGCGGCGCCGGCTGCCGGGTGGGGTCGTGCATCTTCAGCCAGTTGCGGTAGGCCTTCAGGCGCCAGTCCAGCAGCCACTCGGGCTCCTTCTTCACTTCCGAGATGAAGGCGATCGTCTGCTCGTCGAGGCCCGGCGGCGCGGACTCGGCCTCGACATCGGTGTAGAACCCCTCCTTGTACTCGCGCTGCGCGAACTGCTCGAGGACCTCGGTGTCGCTGAGGCTCTGGACGGAAGCGCCGGGAGTCGATTCGCTCATTTGGTCCTATCTGTTTGCTTTACAGGGGGTTGCAGGCCGGGGCCCGCGAATCCGTCAAGGGGAATCTACAAATCTTGCAGGAAAATGCAAGATTGAGACGGAGGGCTCAGCCGATCCGCCGCCGGCGCACGAGATAGCGGCTCAGGGCGGTGTCGAAGGGGGTGGACGTGTCCATCAGGGCGTAGTCGACGCCGGCCTCGGCGCAGCCGCGGCGGTAGCGGCCCAGCAGAGACTCCACGTGGGCGCGGTAGCTCTCCTGCACGTGCCAGGGCTGGGTGACGATGGATCCGCCTTCGGCGTCCTCCAGGTCGACGAATCGGGTCTCGGACCGGCGGAACTCCAGGTCGAGCTCCCTCGGGTCGAGGACCTGCAGGGCCAGCACCTCGTGGCCGCGGTGGCGCAGGTGGCGCAGTCCCCCGAGGACCTCGCCTGGATCGTCGAGCAGGTCGGAGAGGACGACCACGAGGCCGCGCCGGGAGAGCCGCTCGGCCAGGTCGTGGAGGCCGGGGGCCAGGGCGGTCTCGGCGGCGGGCTCCGCGCCCGAGAGCTGCCGCAGGAGGACGTTGAGGTGGCTGCCCACCGAGCGCGGCGGCACCAGGGAGTGCAGGCCCCCGCCCAGCAGGGCCAAGCCCACGGCGTCGCGCTGGCGGAGCATCAGGTAGGCCAGGGCCGCCGCCAGGCAGCAGGCGTAGCGTGACTTGCTGACGCGGCCCGAGCCGGTGAAGGCCATGGAGCCGCTCACGTCGACGGCGAGGCAGGCCTTGAGGTTGGTCTCCTCCTCGTAGCGCTTCACGTACAGGCGGTCGGTTCGGGCCAGGGCCTTCCAGTCGAGATCGCGCAGCGGATCGCCGGGCATGTACGGCCGGTGCTCGGAGAACTCGACGGAGAAGCCGTGGTAGGGCGACCGGTGCAGGCCGGTGATGAACCCCTCCACCACGAGGCGGGCGATCAGGTCCAGGCGGCCCAGGCGGGAGGCCGTCTCGGGATCCAGGTAGTCCGCCAGGCCGGCGGCGGCGCCCTCGGTCACGCCGCGGGCACCTCCTCCAGGAGCCGCCGCGCCAGCTGGTCGGCGTCGACGGCCTGGGCCTCGGCGTGGAAGTTGACGACGATGCGGTGCCGCAGGACGGGCAGGGCCACGGCGCGCACGTCGTCGAGGGAGACGGAGTGGCGCCCCTGCAGGGCCGCCCTCGCCTTGCCGGCCAGCACCAGGTTCTGGGAGGCCCGGGGTCCGGCGCCCCAGTTGACCATCTCCCTCACGCGCTCGGAGGCCCCCTCCCCGGGACGGGTGGCGCGCACCAGGCGCACGGCGTACTCGATCACCTGGTCGGCCACCGGCACCTGGCGGACGAGCCGCTGGAAGGCCGCGATCCGCTCCCCGTCGAGGACGCGACTCACCGGCTCCGGCGAGACCGCCGTCGTGGTGCGCACGATCTCCTCCTCCTCCGCCGCCTCCGGGTAGTCGATGCGCAGCTCGAAGAGGAACCGGTCCAGCTGCGCCTCCGGCAGGGGGTAGGTCCCCTCCTGCTCGATCGGGTTCTGGGTGGCCAGGACGAAGAAGGGCTCCTTCAGCCTCATCGTCTTCCCCCCGGCGGTGACGGCGTGCTCCTGCATCGCCTCGAGCAGGGCCGCCTGCGTCTTCGGCGGCGTGCGGTTGATCTCGTCGGCGAGGATCACGTTGTGGAAGATCGGTCCGTGGACGAAGCGGAACGCCTTGTGGCCGGTCTCCTGGTCCTCCTCCAGGACCTCGGTGCCGGTGATGTCGGAGGGCATCAGGTCGGGGGTGAACTGAATGCGCCCGAAGCTCAGGTCCAGGGCCTGGGCGAGGGTGCGGATGAGGAGGGTCTTGGCCAGGCCCGGCACGCCCACGAGCAGGCAGTGCCCGCCGGCCATCAGGGCCACGAGAAGCCCCTCGACGATGCCGTGCTGGCCGATGACGACCTTGCCGATCTCCTCCTCCAGGCGCCGTCGCGCCGAAGCCAGATCGGCCACGGCCTGCACGTCGTTGGCGGACATTCAGAGTCTCCTTGGGATCACGTCTTGCGCTGCTTCTTCCGGGCCGCCGGAAAGAGGACGTTGTTCAGGATCAGCCGGTAGCCCGGGGATGTGGGATGGAGGGAGAGCTGCGTCGGCGGGTCCCCCACGTGGTGCTTGTGGTCCTCGGGGTCGTGGCCGCCGTAGAAGGTGACCGTGCCGCGCCCCACCTGGCCGTGGATGTACTTGACGATGTCGGTGCCCTCCACCTCGGCCAGGACGACCACGTGGTCCTTGATCAGGTGGCGGCGGAAGGCGGTGGTCTGGCCGAGGAATCCATCGACGACGCTGGTGTGGCACTGGGTGAGCATCGTCGGTACGGGGTCGTGCCGGGCCGAGAACTCGAAGAGGGTGAAGTACTCGGCCTCGGGAGTGCGGATCAGGCGCGCGTCCCTCGGTGTCGTGTCGATGTCGGAGTGCTCGTAGACGATGGGATCGGTGACGACGGTGAAGTCCTCGAAGGCGACGCAGCGGCTGTAGTCGAGGCGCCCCTGGCCGTCGGGGTCGATGCCGTCGCCGTCGAAGACGGAGTGGGCCAGGTCGACGCCGTCGGAGGCGAGGGCGATGTCGAAGGTGTCGGTGGCCGAGCACATGGCGAAGAGGAAGCCGCCGCCGGCGACGTACTCGCGGATGCGGCGGGCCACCGCCTTCTTCTGCTCCGACACCTTGGCGAAGCCGAGGCTGCGCGCCTGGGCTTCGTAGAGCCGCTGCTGGCCGCGGTACCAGGCCTCGTTGCGGAAGCTGGCCCAGAACTTGCCGTACTGGCCGGTGAAGTCCTCGTGGTGCAGGTGCAGCCAGTCGAAGTCCTGGAGGCGTCCGGCCAGCACCTCCTCGTCCCACAGCTTCTCGTAGTCGATGCCGGCGAACTCCAGGGCCAGAGTCACGGCGTCGTCCCAGGGCTGCTTGTTGGGAGGGGTGTAGACGGCGATGCGCGGAGCCTTCTCCAGCCGCACCACGTCCATGTTGGCGCCCTCGATCTCGGAATAGATGCGGGCCATGTCGGCTTCGGAGATCGTGTGTACCGTGACCCCCCGGATGCGCGCCTCCCGGGCGATCAGGTCGTGGGCCTCGAAGGCGAAGGAGCCGCCCCGGTAGTTGAGGAGCCACTCCACGTCGATGCCGCGATCGAGGACCCAGAACGCGAGGCCGTAGGCCTTGAGGTGCTGCTGCTGGGTCAGGTCCATGGGCACAAGCAGCCGCTCGGCCCCGCCGGGGGTCGAGGACAGCAGCCACAGGGTGCACGCCAGCCGGAGGAGGCCCTTCATCCACTGGGCTCCAGGAGCCGCCGCAACTCCTCGATGCGGCGCCGGATCTCCGGGGCCCGCGAGTCCTCGGGCGAGGCCAGCAGCGTCTGCTCGTAGAGGCGCAGGGCCTCCCCCGCCTCGCCGAGACTCTCCAGCACCCGCGCCCGTCCCATGGAGGCGATGACGGCGGTGCGGCTGCGGTCCTCGGCGGCCGATCCCGCCTCGACGTACAGGGCCAGGGCCCGCACCGGGTCGCGGTCCTCCAACTCGCGGGCCCGCTCCAGGCGGACCGCCTGCCTGAGGGCCGGGGGCGCCTCGGTGAGCAGCCACTGCCACTCCGCCTCGGCCTCCTCCATGCGGCGCTGGCGCTGGCGCAACCGCGCCCGGGCGAGCACGGCCAGGGCCTCCGGCTGGTGGCCGAACTCCTCCAGGAGCAGCAGCAGGGCCAGGGCGTCGTTGGCCAGCGGATCGGAGGGCGAGGCGGTGACCATCGAGTCGACGAGGGCCTCGGCGTGCTCGAAGTCGCCCTGGTAGAAGGCCACGAGCCCCAGGTGGTAGGCGGCCTCGCCGAGTCCTCCGTCGAGGGCGGCCAGCCGCCTCAGCTCGCGCCGGGCCGCCGGCAGGTCGTCGAGGAGGATGTGGCACTCCGCCAGGAGGCCGAGCCAGCGGCGCTGCAGGTCGGGGGTGACGGCCCGCGTCTCGAGGGTGGACAGGGTCTCCATCGCCTCCGCCGCCGTGCCGTGGCCCCCGGCCTGGAGACGGGCGGCGCGCAGCAGGGCCTCCGCCGCCTCGCCGCGGCGGGGGTGGCCGGCGGCCAGTCGCGTGTAGAGTTCGACGGCGCCCTCGCCGTCGCCGAGGACCTCGCGCATCTCGGCCTGCTTGAGCAGGGACCGGTAGCGCTGCGCCGATTCGCCCCCGTGGGCGGCGATCAGGGCATACGCCTCGGCGGCGGCGGCGGCATCGCCGCGGGCCTCGCAGCGGGAGGCGAAGGAGTAGAGGGCCTGCAGGGCCCCCTCCTCGGGGAGGGCCCGCCCCAGGGCCCGCACGCCGCGCCCGGGACGCCCGGTCTCCAGGGCGGCGGTGGCCGCGAGCTGGGCCGCCAGGACGCGTGCCTCGCCTTCGGCCCGGGCCAGGGACTCTTCGGCGGCCTCCAGATACGCCAGCCCGGGATCCCCGGGGGCCTGCCCCTCCCCCGACCCGGCGCGGACCATGTCGGCGATGCGGTTCTCCACCAGGGGGAGCCGCCAGGGGTGCTGGCGCAGGAACTCGAGGTGCGCCGCCACGGCCTCCTCGAAGCGGGCCAGCCGCAGGGCCAGCTCGGCCCGCTCCCAGGGGAAGGGGTCGTCGCCGTCGACCCGCCCCGAGCCCTCCTGGAGGACGGCCAGGGCCTCTTCGACGTAGCCCAGACCGGCCATGCGCGCGCTCACCGAACGGTAGCGCTCGAGGTCCGGAGACAGCTCGTCCAGCATCCGGGTCCAGACCTCGACCGCCTCGGCCGGGCGGCCGGCCTCGGCGAGGACTTCGCCCAGGACCAGTCGAGCCTCCTCGTACCGGGGATGGTCCTCGATCCACCTGGCCAGCAGCTCGGCCGCCTCCTGGAACCTCGAGGCCTGGCGCAGGTCGGAGACGGAGCCGTGGATCTGCGGCCACGGCGCCTGACCGGCGGCGGCGGCGGGCAGCCAGAGCAGAGCGGCGGCGAGGGCGGCGGCGCGGCTCACGGCAGGGCCTCCGGCCCGTCCTCCTGATGCAGGTCCTGGTAGACGCTCTCGTAGTATCGGCGGATGAGCTCGCGGTACTCGGCGGGATAGTCGGCGGCCAGGGCGCGGCGCATGGCCTCGCGCCAGGCCTCCGGACGCTGGCCCAGATCGACCGGCAGCCATCCCGGACCGGCGAAGGAACGCTGCTCGGCCTGTTCCGCATGGCGGCGCTTCTCGAAGCCGCGGGAGTGGATGGAACGGCTCGCGTCCAGCAGGCGCTGCAGGACCCGCTCCTGCCCCTCGGTGACGCGGGCGTCGGCGCGAAGCCGCTCCATGCGCGCCAGGACCTCCTTCATCTCCTGCTGAATGGCGCCGATGCGCTCCTGCAGCGAGCGCTGGCCGCGCAGGGACCGCTCCACCTCGGCCAGGGCCTGCTGGAGGCGCCGCTGCTCGGCGGCGAGTCCGGGCATGGCCGGGATCCGCCCTCCGGGGCCCCGAGGGTTCCGGGAACCCTGCTGCATCGCCTGCCGGGTCGCCTCGTTGAGGGCGGCCTGCTGCTCGGAGAGGGCCATCAGCTGCTCCATGGCCTCGCCGAAGGAGGAGGGCGTGCGCGCCTGGCTCAGGTTGTCCAGGCTCCGCCGCAGCTGCTGCGCGGCCTGGTTCAGGTAGCCCATGGCCTCGGTCTGGAGCTGACCGGCCCGGCCCCTCTCCAGCTGCCCCAGCCTCCCGGCGGCCTCCTCCATGCGGCGCAGGGCGCCGCCGAGGGTAGCGGCCAGGGAAGGCTCCAGGGCCAGCGTCCTCGAGCCGGCGCGGGCGACGTCCTCGGTGACCAGCTCCGCGCCCTGGGCCAGGGCCTGCTGCCCGGCGGCCAGGGCGGCGTCGGAACCCCCCGGCTGGCGAGAGGTGTCCTGCGCCAGCTCCTCCTGCCGGCGGGAGAGGTCCACCAGGTCGGCCATGGCCCGGCGCAGGAGGCGGGCCAGCTCCTGCCGCTGGTCGCCGAAGAACTCCTCGCGGAGCTGGCGCATCGACGCGGACAGTTCCTCCAGATCCTGCTGCAGGCCGGCGCCCATCCTCCCCGCCTGGGGCCGCTGGCCCGAGGCCAGGAGGCGTTCCATGCGGCGCATGCGCTCCGACAGGGCCTGCTGCTCCATCTCTTCGGCCTCGGAACTCAGGGACTCCGAGGTCCGCGCGCTCAGGTCCCTCAGTTCCTGCCCCAACCGGTCGATCTCCCGGCGCAGGCGGTCGGTGTCGCCGGCCAGCCTCCCCTCCTGGTCCCGCAGGGCCTCGTCCCCGAGGGCGGCCTCCGCGGAGCTCTGCTCGAGGGCCTCGTTGATCCTCCCCTGGCGTTCCTCCAGGTCTTCGGCCTGCTCGACGACGGCCAGCAGGCGCTGCTCGGCGTGCACCTGCCGGAGCAGGTCCAGGGTCCGGTCCAGGCGCTGCTGAAACGCTTCCTGGTCCTGGGCGAACTGCTTCAGAGCCTCGGCCAGCTCTTCCGCGTCGGGCTGCTCGGCCGCCTGCTGCACGGCCCGCAGGGCCTCCAGCAGCTCCGGCGAGGCGACGGCGGCCATCAGCTCGCGGATCTCGTCGAGCTTGTCGAGCAGGTCCCGCGAGTCGGCGCCGCCCTGCTCCAGCTTCTCCAGGCTGCCGGCCATCTGCCGGGCGACCTCCTCCACGGCCCGGGCGCGCTCCTCCTCGGCGGCCAAGGCGCTCTCCAGCTCCTGCTTTTGGTCCCAGGTGAGCTCCTCGGTGCGCAGCACCTCCCGCCGCAGCCGCTCCACGTACTCCCGGGCCCCCGCCTCCCCGGCCGCCACCTCCTCCAGCGACTCCAGGCGCTCCTCCTGCTGCCTCGAGACCTCGTCGAACAACTCCCAGAGGGAGGGGAAGCGCAGCACGTGCTCGGGGCTCACCGCCCGCTTCGGCCCGCCCACGGCGTCGTTGTCGAAGGCCTCGGCGCGGTAGCGCACCCGGTCCTCCGGCAGCAGCTCCAGAGGCGCCAGGTCCCACAGGTGGGAGAGCACCACCCGGGGACCGCCTTCCAAGGGGATGGGCCGGCGCCTCTCGGGACCCTGGCCGACTCGGAAGACGAGGTCGACGCGGCTCACCCCGAAGTCGTCGGCGGCCTCGACCCGCACCCGCACCTGCTGGCTCTCGGGCAGGTCGGCCTCGGGACCGGGCTCGGAGATGACGACCTCCGGCGGCTGGTCTCGCAGCACCCGGAGGGCATGGCGGATGGGAGCCCGGTTGCCGACCCCACCGCGGTCGGTGAGGGCCACGAGGTACTCGCGGCGGGCCCTGGCGCTGTCCTCCGGGGCCGGCAGGGTCCAGCTCACGGCGGCGCCGTCGTCGACCACCTGGGCCGGCAGACGCAGGGTGTCGTCGATCACCAGGGCCGCGGCGGAGAGAGGCTTGCTGGCGTGGATCCCCCACTCGACGACGGTCCCGGCGAGGGCGCGGACGTCACCGCCCTGGTCCTCGACCCGCGGCGGGAGCCCGCTGTACTCCGGATAGTCGTAGCGCAGACTCAAGCGGGTGACCTCGGGCGGATCGATGACGGTGACGCGGTAGGGGCCGGCCTCGCCGTCGCCGGCGGCGACCTCGAAGTCGAAGGTGGAGCGCACCTCCTCGAAGAGGTGGCGCAGGGAATCGGGGCCGCCGGCTTCGAGGATCACCTCCTCCTCGACCCAGTCCCCGTCGCGCACGTCCCGTCGGCGGACCCGCAGCGCCGGCGGCAGGTCGCCTTCGATCCGGATGGAGAGGGCCACGTCCTCTCCCCGGATCGCCCGCTGGTGGCCGGGCTCGACATGGAGCCGGGTGCGCTGCGGGCGCTCGAAGGCCGTCCCCGGGTTGAGGCAGCGGTGCAGGGCCTCGCCGCCGGCGGTTCCCGAGAGCCCGAGGAGGAGGAGGAGCGGACCGGCGATGGCGGCGCCCCTCAGGACGGTGCGGCGCAGCCTCGACGCCGGCACCAGCCGGGCCTCTCCATGACGGTCGAGGAGGGCGGCCGCCTCCGAGGCCGACGCGGCGAGCAGGTCGGAGGAGTAGAGCCGCGCTCTCGGGCCACCGCCCGCCTCCAGGGCCGTCATCAGCCGCTGCGACAGCTCCGGGGCGCGGTCCTCGATGGCCAGGGCCGCGGCTCTCAGCGAGAGGCCCCCGCGCCATGGCCACAGGATGCGCGCCGCGGCGGCCCCGGCGGCCCCGGCGGCGGCCAGGATCAGGACCCATCTCCAGGGGGAGGACAGGTAGAGGAGGGCCTCCAGGCCGACGGCGAGGACGCCGGCGGCCACGGCCGTGAACAGGCCCGCCGCCAGAGCCGCGGCGGCCTCGAGGAGCAGCCGGCGGCGGCGCAGCCGGCGGAGCCGCTCGAGCAGCAGGGCGCGTGCCGGGGCTTCGGTCACGATGGGCTAGCGGGTGAGAGCGTAGAGGACGATGTTGGCTCCCATGCGCAGAGCCATCTGCCTCACCTCCTCGGGATCGCCGTGGACGTGAGCGTCTTCCCAGCCGTCGCCGAGGTCGGACTCGTAGGTGTAGAGGACCAGGAGGCGCTCCCCGCCGAAGAGACCCAGGGCCTGTGGCCGCCGGCCGTCGTGCTCGTGGACCTTGGGCAGGCCGCCGGACAGATCGAAGTGACAGCGGAACAGGTCGTGGCCGGCGGGCAGCTCGACGAACTCCCTTGTGGGGAAGACCTTGCGCATCTCCCGGCGGAAGGACTCGTCCATGCCGTAGTTGTCGTCGGCGTGGAGGAACCCGCCCGCCTCGAGGTAGCGCCGCAGGCGGGCCGCTTCCTCGGCCGTCCAGGAGACGTTGCCGTGTCCGGTCATGTAGAGATAGGGATGGGCGAAGAGCTCGCGGTCGAGGAGGCGCACGCGCGCCTCGGAGGAGGCCGCAGGCAGTCTCGTGTGGCGCGCGAGGAAGGCCAGCAGGTTGGGCAGGGACGACGGGTCGCTGTACCAGTCGCCGCCGCCGTCGTACTGGAGCCGGGCGATGGTGAAGAGGTCGGTCTCCCCGGCCTGGCCCGGGGCCGCCGGGACCAGGACCGCCGCCGCCAGCACCGCACCCCGAAGAGCGCCGGCCGCCCGGACCGCGCTCAAGGGCGGGCCCCCTTCACAAGGGCGAAGCGGCCGGAGACCGACTCGCCCGACTCGCTCTCGGCGACGTAGTAGTAGACGCCCGCGGCCACCAGGTACCCGGCCTCGTTCAGGCCGTCCCAGGTGATGGTGCCGCGCCCGGCCTCCCCCCGCCGGGTGGCGACGAGATCGCCGGAGGCCGAGTAGATGAGCAGGGTGGCCCCGAGGGGCATCCCGGAGAAAGTCAACGGCTGGCGCCCCGCTCTCAAGTAGGGGTTGGGATAGAGGCTCAGGGTTTCCGGTTCACCGCCTTCCTCCCCGATGGAGAGGCGCAGACGGCTGAGACCGTCGAGGGTGCCGATCCACAGATCTCCACGGTCGCTGTCGTAGTGCAGCCCCTTCACACGGTCGCTGATCAGGCAGCTGTTGCCGGTATCGAGGACGAGGTCAACCCGGCCGTCGTCGTCGATCCGTGCAAGGCCGGCCTCGGTGCCGACCCAGATGTTGCCGCCTTCGTCCTCCTCGAAAGCGTTGATCTCGGCCGAGGGCAACCCGTCGGACGCGTCGTAGGCCTGCCAGGAGGTGATCGACAGTCTTCCGTTGGAGCGGTCGTACTCGGGGGTGATGACGTTTACGCCGTTCTCTGCAGCGAGCCAGATCCTTCCATCGCGGCTGACGAAGACGTCGAAGAGGCGGTCGCTGGTCAGGCGGCTCATCTGGTCCGGGGAGAGCCCCGTCAAGCGATCGTCGCCGCCGGTGAAAGGCGTGCCCCCGTCGTCGAGGACAAAGAGGCCGGACCTCCTGCTGACGATCCACTTCAAGCCCTCTGGTCCGACATCCATGCGGTAGAGATCAAGGTCGGTGGCCAGGCCGAGCTCCTTCTGATCGAAGAGGTACTCGCGCTTCGGGGGGTAGCCGTCGAAGACGGCGACACCGACCAGGGTGTTGATCAACCACATGTGGCCCGCCGAGTCCCGCTTGATGTCGCTGATGACCACGAATTCCGGGTTCCTCGGAATGCCTCGCAGCACCGTTTCCTCGGTGGAGATCGCCTCCCACTGGCGATCCTCCTCGCGGATGAGCCCGCCACCACCCCAACTTCCGACCCACACGCGCCCCTTGGCGTCGGTCTCGACGGCGACGATCTCGTCGTTGGGCATGCCGTTCCAGCGGTTGAAGGCCGACCACTTGCCTTCGGAGAGGCGATAGACACCGGCCGATACCGCTCGATGCTGGTCATTCGGCACGCTCGTGGCCCACAGCTCCCCCGTTCCGGTGACCTTGATCTCGTAGAACTGGCTCGATCCCGGCTCACTGGACTGGCGGATCGACCGGTCGCCGATGACGCGCAGCCCCTCCGGGGTGCCGACCCAGAGGATCTCCTCGCCGGTGTCGCTGATGGCGGTGATGTCCTTGATCGGGTCCGTCCCCAGTCCCTCCCAACTCTCCGCCTCAACCCGCGTCAGCAATCGTCCGTCCACGGTGGCAGCCACAACCTGTCCGCCGCGCGCCCCGAGGCTCCGGACGGCTTCCCCGAAGTCCCCGCGGAAGCGGTCTTCCTCGGGGTCATAGGCCAGGACACCCAGCCGGCTGGCCACGTAAAGGGCCCCGCCGATGACGACGATGCCCCTCACCTCCCCCACCCGGGCGGTAGACCGCCAGCTCTCCGGATCCTGCAGGTTCGGGTGATCGATCCGGGCCCAGGCGATCCCCACCTTGGTACCGACGAAGAGCGTGCCGTCGAGGACGGCCATGTACAGGGCGGCCGTGTCCTTCGGCAGGTGGCCGAGAAGACGATACGTCTCCTTGACCTCCTCCCGGTCGGTCAGGAAGAGGCTGACGCCGCTGTTCGTGCCGACGAAGAGCTTCGTGCCCTCGCTGTGGAGCGAGGTGATGGCCAGGCCCCGGAACTCCTGGTAGACCGGCTCGAAGTCCGAAGTGACCGGGCGGTAGCGGCTCAGTCCCTGCCCATCGCTGCCGAACCAGAGGTTGCCCTCGTCGTCGGCGGCCAGGGACAGGATGCGGTTGCCCGCCAGTCCGTCGATGCGGGTGAGACGATCGTACTCGCCACGGAAACGGTCGTAGCGCAGGACCCCGCCCCTCGTCGCAGCCCAGAGGCCGGAGCTGTCGAGGAGGACCTTCTCGATGTGCTTCATGCTGGTATAGGCCGACCAGTCCTCGCCGCATGTCTGGGCCCGTGCCGGGGAACTGAGAAGCAGAGCGAGAAGGAGAAGGATGATCACCGGAGGGGCCTCACATCGTGGACTGGGGGTCGACGACGACTCCCAGATCGACGTCGCAGCGGCTGGCCTCCCGGCGCATGGGGCCCAGGGCCGACCCCGCCGTGAGCCGCAGTTGACGCCCGCCGGCGCCGGCGAGCAGGACCTGCCAGCGGTAGCGCCCCCGCAGGCGCGCCAGCGGGGCCGGCGCCGGCCCGAGGACGGAGACCCCCGCCGGACCGGCTTGCCGCAGCAACCGCGTCCCCCGCTCCGCCGCCCGACTCACCGCCTCCTCCGATTCGCCCCGCCAGCGGAAGACGATGAGGCGCCCGAAGGGCGGGAAGCCCGCCGCCTGGCGCTCGACGAGCTCGCCCTCGGCGAAGGCGTCGTAGTCCTGGCGTGCCGCGGCGAGCAGCACGGGGTCCTCGGGAAGACGGGTCTGGATGACCACCTCGCCTCGGTTCGAGCCTCGCCCGGAGCGTCCCGCCACCTGCGTGAGCAACTGGAAACTGCGCTCGGCGGCACGGAAGTCCGGGAGGTGGAAGCCGGTGTCGGCGGAGATCACGCCGACGAGGGTCACCTCCGGGAAGTCGAGGCCCTTGGCCACCATCTGCGTACCGAGGAGCACGTCGGCCTCGCGCCGGCGGAATCTCTCCACCAGGCCGTCGTGGGCGCCCTTCCATCCCGTGGTGTCCACGTCCATACGAATGACGCGGATCCCGGGGAACTGTTCCTCGAGGGCGGTCTCCACCTTCTGGGTCCCCGCGCCGGTCAGTCTGACCTCGGCGCTGCCGCAGGACGGGCACTGGCCGGGTACGGGAGTGCGGTAGTCGCAGTAGTGGCAGCGCAGGCCCTCGCCCTGGCGGCGGTGGTAGGTGAGGGATACCTGGCACCGGCCGCAGGCGACGGCCTCGCCGCAGCTGGCGCACTGCACGACGGGTGAGAACCCGCGCCGGTTCTGGAGGAGCACGATCTGCTCGCCGCGCTCGAGGCGCTCGCGGATCTTGAGGCGCAGGGTCTTGGAGAACAGGGTGCGCTGCCGTCCCTGGAAGGGCTCCCGCCTCATGTCGACCACCTCGACCCGCGCCAGGGGCCGGTCGTCGATCCGCCGCGGCAGGCTCAGGGAGGTGTACTTGCCGCTCCGCGCGTTGCACCACGACTCGAGGCTCGGCGTCGCCGACCCGAGGATGACCGGCACGCCGGCCAGACGCGCCCTCATCACCGCCAGGTCGCGGCCATGGTAGACCAGCGGCTGTTGACTCTCCAGGTCGTCCTGGAAGTAGGAGCCGTCGTGCTCCTCGTCGACGACGATCAGCCCCAGCCCCTTCACCGGGGCCAGCACGGCGGATCGGGCGCCGATGACGAGCCTCTGCTCGCCGCGCCGGAGCCGGCGCCAGGTGTCGTAGCGCTCCCCGGCCGACAACTGGCTGTGGAGGACCGCCACGGTCGCTCCGAAGTGGGCCCGGAAGCGGCGCACCATCTGCCAGGCCAGGGCGATCTCGGGGGTGAGGACGATGGCGCTGCGGCCTGACCGCAGGACTCGCTCCACCGCCAGTTGGTAGACCAGTGTCTTGCCGCTGCCGGTGACCCCGCGCAGGAGAAGTGGCTCGAAGCGGCCCTCATCGAGGGCGGAGTGGATGCACCGGAGGACCTCCTGCTGGTCGGCCGTGGGTTCCGGCGCGGGCGAATCCGCCACGTCGAGAGCGGCCAGGGGATCGCGCAGGACTTCCTGCTCCACGGTTTCGGTCAGCCCTCTCCCCTGCAGCCCCTTCAGGACGGCGTAGCCGAATCCCTCCTCCAGGAGGCGGCGCTTGGGCACCGGACCGGCCTGCAGCAGGTGCTGGAGGCAGCGCCCCTGGGCCGGGGCGCGCCGGGTCACCGCCGGCAGGTCGTCCCGAGCCCGGTCCGGGTCGGCCACGCGCACGAGCTGGCGCCGCCGTGCGCGAGCCGCTCCTCCCGCCAGGTCCGGCCGCATCTCGATCCGTCCGTGCTGAAGCAGCCGCCGAAGGGCGCCCTCCAGCCCGCGCTTGCCCAAACGGCTGCGCAGGGTGGTCACCTTCAGCGGTCCCCGGGCGCGCCTGAGCTCGGAGAGCACCCGGTCCTGCGCCGGGTCCGGGGGCGCCGGGGCCCCGTCCGCCTCCGTCAGCCGCACGGTGCGGCTGGAGGTCAGGCGCACGCCGGGAGGCAGGGCCGCCGCCAGGGCCGCGCCCACCGGCGCCATGTAGTAGTCCGCAAGCCAGGCGCACAGCCGCACGACCTCGGCGCTGATGGGAGCCTCGGTATCGACCACCTGGGTGATGTCGCGGATGCGGCCGCGCGCAACCTCCGGCTCGGCGGGCTCGTCGGTGACGACGAAGCCGGTGACCAGGCGTTGCTGGACGGGCACGAGGACCACCGCCCCCGGACCGACGAGGGCGCCGAGCTCGGGGGGCACGCTGTAGGTGAGCTGCCGCGACAGGGGGGGCGGCAGGGCGACCTGCACAAGCCGCCGGCCCATCAGCGGGCCTCCGGCTGGCTCGACTCCGTCCTCTCCTCTGGCTGGAACCCGGTGAGCGGGGCGATTGGCTCGAAATCGGGGCCCAGGAGCTGATACCCGTCGTCGGAGACGCGGAACCGCAGCGTCTGGCCGGGGTCGCCGAGGCGTCCCTCGCCCAGCAGTCGGCCCTGGAAGCGGAAGCGGATGTTGCCGGAGCGGCCGACGTGAACCCGGAAGAAGCGCTCCGCCGTCCAGGTCCGCCGCTCGCCCGCGGAAATGGTCTCCATGGCGCTGTCCAGGTCGTCCCAGAAGACCTGTACCCAGACCGTGTCGGAGGCCTCCCCTTCCAGAACGACCTGGGCGGGGCTCGCCGCGTCGGCGGCGATGGCTGCCCCTGTGGCAGCGCCTTGGGAAGCTTCGCCCGTGACCTCGACAAGGGCACCGGGCTCCGCCAGCGGCGCCGCGCCGGATCCGACGGCTTCCGGGGGCCCCGCGGCAACGGGCTCTTCCCAGGCGGAAGGATCAGCCGCGGCGGGAAGCTCCTCGACCACCGGCACCGAAGAGGGCGCGGGGTCCGTCTCGCCGGTGGTCATCAGGTAGAGGACGACCCCGACGGCGGCGACGGCGAGACCCGCCGCCCACTTGATCAGGCCGTCGCCCAGCACGGGCCCCCCCCAGGGAGGCGGGATCCGCGTCGGCCTTCTCTCTCTCGACCCCGGCCCCCCGAGGCCCTGCGCCAGGGCCTGGCCGTCGAGCCCCAGGTAGGAGGCGTACCGGAGGAGGCCCATGCGCATGTACACCGCCTCGACGGCCTCCAGGTCCCCCTCCTCGAGGGCCTGCAGGATCTTCCAGCTGATGCCAGTACGTTGCTGAACCTGATCGAGGGATTCGCCGCGGCCTTCACGAGCCCGGCGCAATTCCTCGGACAGGCTGAGTTCCTCGCTCATCCTGAATCCTGGATCGAATCGGTGTCGTACCCCGCCGACCGGAGGAGAGAGCAGAGCCGGGCCAGGGGCAGACCTACCACATTATAGTAACACCCCTCCACACATTCAACGAAGCGGGCGCCGAGACCCTGAATGGCATAGCTGCCGGCCTTGTCGAGGGGTTCTCCCGTCGCCACGTACGAGATGACGGCGGCTTCCGACATGGCGCTCAGGGTCACCCGGGAGGTCTCGCAGGCGGTGGCGACCCGGTCGGGCGCAGGCCCGAGCACGGCCACTCCGGTGCACACGGTGTGCTGGCGTCCGGCGAGCCAGCGCAGGGTGAGAGCCGCCTCCTCCGGGCTGCCGGGCTTGCCCAGGACCCTGTCCTCGCACCAGACCACGGTGTCCGCCCCGATGACGAGGGTCGAGCTCCCGCGGTCGCCGGGCGTCCCCCTGGTCGGGGCGAGGAGAGCGGCCACCGCCCGGGCCTTGGCGGTGGCCGACCGGATCACGAACGCCTTCGGGTCGCCGCCGTCGGGCTCGGGCTCCTCGACGGGGCTCACCACCTGCTCGAAGGGAATGCGCAGCTGCCGGAGCAGGTCGGCGCGCCTCGGCGAGGCCGAGGCCAGCACGATGGCAGGATTGGCCGGCAGCTCAGCCCTCCTCCCGGCGCGGACTCTCGACGAGGACGGTGACGGGCCCGTCGTTGGCCAGCTCGACGTCCATGTGAGCGCCGAAACGCCCGCACTCCACGTGCAGCCCGTGCTCCACCCGCAGGCGCTCCACGAAGGCCTTGAAGAGCACCGCCGCCACCGCCGGGGGGGCGGCTTCGGAGAAACTCGGACGCCGGCCCCGCCGGCAGTCGGCGTAGAGCGTGAACTGGGAGACGGCCAGTATCCCTCCTTCCGCCTCCAGGACGGAGCGGTTGAAGCGCCCCCCGTCGTCGGGAAAGATGCGCAGGCCGGCGCACTTGTCGGCGCAGAAGCGGACCTCCCCGGCGCCGTCGCCCCGGTGGATGCCGACGAGGGCCACCAGGCCCGGGCCGATGCGCCCACAAGTCTCGCCGTCGACGGCGACGCGCCCGTAGCGCACACGCTGCAGGAGGACCCGCACCTCAGAACCTCCGGCGCCGGCGGTCGCCGCGCTCGAAGCGGATCTGGGGGATGTCCTTGAGCTGCGCCTTGAAGTAGAAGGCGCGGCTCTCGGCGAAGCCGCTCGGCTCGATGTTCAGGGTCGCGGTCCAGTCGTGGAAGGAGCGTTGCAGGGACAGAAGCTCGGCGGTGACCCGGCCGGCGTCGAACAATGCGGCCCCCGGATCCTTGAGATTGTAGTACACGGAATAGTCGAGGTGCCAGCCGCCGAAGAGACGGCCCCCGACCGAGGCCTGCAGCCGCGAGCTCTCATGATCCGCGGCCCCCGCCCGGCGCTGGCGCGAGTAGTAGTGGCCCACCCGCAGCCGCCGGCCCGGGCCCCGGCGGATGTCCTGCTGCAGGCCGCTGTCGTAGCCGAACCCGCCGCCGCGGTAGGCGCCGTAGGAGTCCTCCCCGTAGCTGGATCCGCGGCTGGAGGAACCGTAGGCTCCCCCCCGCTCCTCTTCCAGGCCGCCTCCCGGGCCCCCGGGGCTCGAGGCCAGGCGCAGAGTGGTGTCGACCACGAACCGGCGCACCCGGGGCGGGATCAGCCTGTCCTCGTCGTCGTAGAACTCCGAGCGCAGGCTCAGTTTCGTCCTCAGGCGCCGGCCCGCGTCCAGGGTGAGGCTGGTAGCCAGGTCCGAGAGGGGCCGGCTCCGGCTGTCGAAGTCGTACGAAGTGGACAGGTTCAGTTGCGCCAATCGGAGCTTCAGCTCCTCCTCCCCCTGGAGCAGTTTCACCAGGAACGTGTTGTAGAGCCGGAAGTTCAGCCGGCGGATGGTGCGCCAGTCGCCGGCGCGCCCACCGAAGCCGATACCGCCGCTGTCGGCGCGGGTGGCGCTGAAGGAGACTCCGGCGTCGGGCTTGAGCACGTGGCGCAGCGCCGTCACCGGTCCCAGGGCCGGATGGAACAGTCCGTAGAGGGTTTGTGACAGGGTCGCCGAAGCTCGCAGCCGATCGCTGCGCACGCCCTCGGCGTCGCCGGCGCGCAGGTCCGGGTCGAGCCAGCGGCTGCTCACCGCGCCATTGAGATTGAGCCAGCTCAGCGGCCGCTGCTGCGAGGAAAGGCGCAGGCTGGCCTCGCCGCGGGTGCGTTCGCTCCGCGACCCGGCCAGGTGCTGGCGGGTGTGGCGCAGGCGCAGGCTGCCGTCGTAGAAGACGCCCGAGCCCCAGCCCCGCCGGTCGGTCCCCGCCGACGGGAAGAGGGCCCTGCGGTTCGATCGCAGGCTGATCTCGGGCAGCACGTCGTCGGACCTTCCCGAGTCCAGGTACTTCGTCCGGCCGGCTCCGGCGCTGAGGGACCATCCCGCCTTTGGCCAGCGCTTTTCGTAGCGGAGGTTGGAGCGCAGGGTCCGCTGCAGGCGGTCGCCGAGGCGGGTGGCGTTGTTGCGCAGGAAGTCCCGGTCGCTCACGAAGGTTCCCGTGGCGCGCAGACTCGACCCCGGGCCGAGGTCCTGGCGGTGGTTGCCCGACAGCCACCAGGACCAGCTCGTGCGGTCCCCCGACTGGAAGCTCTGCAGGCGGGTCTGCAGCCCGCCGTCGAAGTGGTAGCGCCAGGCGTAGGCCAGGGCGCCCCGGGCGAGCCACCCCGAGCGCTGGCGCAGGTCGGCGGCCAGCGTCAGGTCCCAGTAGTCGCTGGGGGCGAGGTAGTATCCCAGGTCCCGCACCTCCCACTCGGTGAGGGCGCTGCCGTAGGAGACCGGCCGCCGTCCGAAGCCCGGGGTGAGCACCCCCGACTGGCGGTCCTCGCGCAGGGAGAACACGTAGAAGGGGACCCAGAACAGCCGCCGCCCGGCGACGCGGAAGTACACGGGCCGGGCGATGGCCATGTCCCCCACCAGGACCTTGATCCGGGGGCTGTAGAAGTCGAAGTGGGGCTCCTCCTCGTCGCAGGTCGTGTACGACCCCGAGCCCACGTGGAACTCCTCCTCGTTGCGGGTGCGGATGCGCCGGCCGGCGTAGAACCCGTCGCCGTGACCGATGCGGCCCCGGCGGATCAGGCCCTCCCCCGACTCGATGTCGTAAACGATGGACTCCCCCTTCAGCACGTCCTCCCCCCGGGTCAAGGTAGGGACACCGAAGGGCTGGCCGCTGCTGTCCACTGCGGCCCTCGCGACGATGATGCGGCGGTCCCGCAGGTAGACCATCCGCGCCGACTCCAGCCGGGCGCCGCGATGCTCGACCACGGCGTTGCCGTCGAGGAGGATCGAGTCCTGCTCGGCGTAGTCGACGTAGCGGTCGGCCCGGTAGGCGAAACCGCTGTCCGGCGCCGCCCGCAGCAGCTCCCGGAGGCGGTCCAGCTCCTCGTCGGGCTCCCCGGCGGCGGCCCCGGCGGCGAAGAGGGCCATCACCGGGAAGAGGAGTCGGCCGCGCGAGCTCAAGGGCGGCCGCCGCGGCGCTGGCGGAAGACCTCGTAGAGGGCGATGCCGGCGGCGACGGAGGCGTTCATCGAGCCGGCCTGCTCCCGGCCCATGGGGATGCGGGCGATGAAGTCGCAGCTCTGGCGGACCAGGGGCCGCAGGCCGCGCCCCTCGGCGCCCACGACGAGGGCCCCCGGTCCGGTGAAGTCGAGGGAGTCGAAGGACCGGCCGGCGGCGGCATCGAGGCCGGTGACCCACAGTCCGGCCCCGCGGGCCCGGGTGAGGCTCTGCCGGAGGTTGGCCACCCGGCAGAGGGGGAGCTGCTCGGCCGCCCCGGCGGCGGCCTTGGCTGCAGTCGAGGTCAGCCCGGCGCCGCCGCGTCGGGGGATGACGGCGGCGTCGGCCCCCAGGGCGTGGGCGGTGCGCAGGATGGCGCCGAGGTTGTGCGGGTCCTGAATGCCGTCGAGGAAGACCAGGAAGCCGGCCTCCCGGGCCCCGGACAGGACCTGCTCGAAGTCGGCATAGGAGCGGGCCGCCAGCAGGGCCACCACGCCCTGGTGGTTGCCGCCCCCGGCGGCCCGGTCCAGAGCCGGACGGTCGCGCTCGTCCACGGGCACGCCGAGCCGGCGGGCCCGGGCCCGGATCCCGTCGACCACGTCGCCGCGGCCTCCGCGCAACAGAAGGAGGCGGTGGACCGGCCGCTCGGACTGCAACGCCGCGAGGACGGGCCGCCGGCCGAAGAGGACGTCCTCGCCGCCGGGACGGCTCAAGGCGTGGGCGGGCCGGCGGCGGTGAGCACGGTCAGGCCGGCTCCCCGGTATCGGAGTCCGCCTGCCGCCGCCACCGGCTCAGCAGCTCCAGGGCCTCCATCGGAGTGGTACGGTCCAGGTCGAGGTCGCGCAGCTCCTGCAGCAGGCGGGAGGCCTCCGGCGGCGAGCCCTGGCCGAAGAGGTCCATCTGCGAGGGGTCGACGGCCCGCCCCCCGCTTCCGGCGGAGGCGCCGTCCCCCGCCTCGAGGCCCGCGAGGATCTCCTCGGCGCGCCGCAGGACGGCGCCGGGCATGCCCGCCATGCGGGCCACGTGGATGCCGTAGCTGCGGTCGCAGGGGCCGGGGGCCAGGCGGTGCAGGAAGAGGACGCGGTCGCCCTCCTCGCGCACCCGGACGTTGACGTTGCGTACCCGGTCGAGGCGGTCCTCCAGCTGGGTGAGCTCGTGGTAGTGGGTGGCGAAGAGCGTTCGCGGGCGCACCAGGCCGTTGTCGTGGAGGTACTCGACGACCGCCCAGGCGAGGCTGAGGCCGTCGTAGGTGCTGGTGCCGCGGCCGAGCTCGTCCATCAGGATCAGGCTGCGGGAACCGGCGTTGTTGAGGATCGTGGAGGCCTCGTTCATCTCGACCATGAAGGTGCTCTCGCCGCGGGCGAGATCGTCGGAGGCGCCGACGCGGGTGAAGACGCGGTCCACCACCCCGATGCGGGCGCCGCGGGCGGGGACGAAGGCGCCCATCTGGGCGAGGACGACGATGAGCCCCACCTGGCGGATGATCGTCGACTTGCCGGCCATGTTCGGTCCCGTCACCAACAGGACCTGGTCGCCGTCGCTGTCCAGGTTCACGTCGTTGGGCACGAAGCGGCCTTGCGGCAGCCGGCCCTCGACGACGGCGTGGCGTCCGCCCTCGATCTCGATGACCTGGCCGTCGTCGACGGCAGGGCGCACGTAGTCCCCGGCCACCGCCGCCTCGGCCAACCCGACGAGGACGTCGACGGCGGCCACCGCGGCGCCGGCCTGCTGAACCTCGGCCGAGTGGCGCGCCGCCCGGTCCCGCAGATCGGCGAAGAGCTCCGACTCGAGGGCGCCGATGCGCTCCTCGGCCTGGAGGACCCTGGCCTCCTGCTCCTTCAACTCCGGGGTGACGAAGCGCTCGGCGTTGGCCAGGGTCTGCTTGCGCGTGTAGTCCTCCGGCACCCGCTCGAGATTCGCCTTGCTCACCTCGATGTAGTACCCGAAGACCTGGTTGAAGCCGATCTTGAGGCTGTTGATCCCGGTGCGCCGGCGCTCCTCCGCCTGCAGCCGCGCGATCCACTCGCGCCCCCCGGAGGAAACGAGCCGCAGCTCGTCGAGGCCGGCGTCGTAGCCCTCGCGGATGACGCCGCCGTCGCCGACCACGGCGGGCGGGTCGTCCACCAGGCCCTTGCGCACCAGGGCGACGAGGGGCCCGAGGTCGGGCAGATCGGGGCCGCACAGGCGCCGCAGCAGGTCGGCGTGGAAGGCCGCGGCCACGGCGGCGATGTCCGGAAGGGCCTCGAGGGAGGCGGCCAGCCCGGAGAGGTCGCGGGGCGTGCCCCGCCGGCAGCAGAGGCGGGCCATCATGCGCTCCACGTCGCCGACGCGCTCCAGCTGCTCGCGGAGGCGGGCGCGCTCCGGGCGCGCGGCGGCCAGGGCCTCCACGGCGTCGTGGCGGCGGCCGATCCCGGCGGGGTCGCGCAGGGGCGAGAGCAGCCACTGCCGCAGCAGGCGGGCTCCCATGGGGGTGCACGTGCGGTCGATGACGTTCAGCAGGGACCCCTCGCGGCCTCCGTCTTGCTGGTTGGCCACCAGCTCGAGGTTCCGCTGGGCGGTGGCGTCGAGGAGCAGGGAGCTCTCCCGGCGGCGGCGGCGCAGCCGCTGCACGTGGGCCACGGTGGAACGCTGGTTCTCGCGCAGGTAGGCGACGGCGGCGCCCGCCGCACGCACGCCGAGATCGAGATCCTCGCAGTCGTACCCCTTCAAGGAGCGGACCCCGAGCTGATCCAGCAGGGCCTCGCGGGCGGTGTGATACTCGAAGCGCCAGTCCTCGATACGGGTGACGGCGGCGCCGGGCAGGGCCGCCTTCAGGCTCTCGAGGCGCTGCCCGTCGAAGTCCTCGCCCACCACCAGCTCTGCCGGTGCCGACCGTTCGACCTCGTCGTCCAGCTCGGAGGAGGCCACCTCCTCAACGGCGAAGTCGCCGGTGGACAGGTCGACCCAGGCGATGCCCGCCGCCGGCCCCCGGGCGCAGAGACTGGCGATGAAGTTGTTGCGCCGGCCGTCGAGCATGCTGTCGGACAGGGCCGTCCCGGGGGAGACGATCTCCACCACGTCGCGCTTGACCAGGCCCTTGGCCTTCTTCGGGTCCTCCACCTGCTCGCAGATCGCCACCTTGCGCCCCATGCCGATGAGGCGGGCCACGTACCCCTCCATTGCGTGGTGGGGGACACCGGCCAGGGGCACGTCGCCTGAGGTCTTGCCGTGGTTGCGCGAGGTCAGGGTCAGGCCGAGGAGACGGGCCGCCTCGCGGGCGTCCTCGAAGAACATCTCGTAGAAGTCGCCCATGCGGAAGAACAGGATGGCGTCGTCGTGCTCGCGCTTGAAGCGCATGTACTGCTCCATCGCCGGCGACAGCTTGGATTCGGCCATGAGCGCTAAGATAACCACCCCCCGGAACACGAAAAGAGCGCGGCCGGACCCCTGCGCCGGCCGCGCTCCAGCGATGCTGCTGACCGGCGGCTCAGGCCGTCTCCTCCTCCTTCTCCTTCTCCGAGTCGGCGCCGGAGTCGGCGTCGCCCCAGCTCTCCATCTCCTCGTCCTGGTCCTCGGGCTCCTCCGCCTCCTCCACCTCCCGCACCGGGTGGGCGGCGGCGTACTCGTCGACCTCGCTCTGGTCCTTGTCGCGCAGGTACTCGAGGACGCTGAGGACGATCTTCTTCTGCTCCTCGTCGAACTCGATCACCCTCAGCGGCAGCTCCTGGCCGACCTCGAAACTCTGCCGCGGAGTCTGCAGCCCGTCGATGGCGAGCTGCGACAGCGGCACGAAGCCGTCCACGTCGTTCTCGAGGCCGACCACGACACCGCGCTCGAGCATGCGCGACACCGTGCCCTTCGACTCGGTGCCGACGGCGTAGATCCTGACCAGCTCCGGCCACGGGTTCTCGAAGGCGATCTTGTGGCTCAGGGAGATGCGGCGCCGCTTCTTGTCGATATCCGTGACCACCACGGGGATGACGTCCCCCTTCTTGAACATCTCGCTGGCCTGGCGGATGCGGCGCGTCCAGGACATGTCCGAGATGTGCACGAGGCCGTCGATGCCCTCCTCGATCTCGACGAAGGCGCCGAAGTTGGTCAGGCTCTTCACCGTGCCCTCCAGGCGGGTGCCGCCCGGATAGCGGTTGTCCAGGGTCTCCCAGGGATCGGGGTCGGTCTGCTTCATCCCCAGGGAGATCTTCTGGTTCTCCACGTCGAGCTTGAGGACCATCACCTCCACCCGGTCGCCGATGGAGACCAGCTTGGAGGGATGGCGCACGTGCTGGGTCCAGGACATCTCGGAGATGTGCACCAGTCCCTCGATGCCCTCCTCGAGCTCGACGAAGGCGCCGTAGTCGGTGATGCTCACCACCTTGCCCTTGGTGGTGGTGCCCTCCGGGAACCGGTCGCCGATGTCGTCCCAGGGATGGGGCGTGAGCTGCTTGAGGCCAAGGGAGATGCGCTCCCGCTCGCGGTCGTAGTTGAGGACCTTGACACGGATGCGGTCGCCGATGGAGACCATCTCCGACGGGTGGGAGACGCGGCCCCAGGACATGTCGGTGATGTGCAGCAGGCCGTCGAGGCCCCCCAGATCGATGAAGGCGCCGAAGTCGGTGATGTTCTTGACCACCCCCTCGCGGATCTGGCCGTCCTCGAGCTCGGCCACCAGCTCCTGGCGCATCTTCTCGCGTTCCTCCTCGAGGACGGATCGCCGCGACACGACGATGTTCCGCCGCGCCTTGTTGAGCTTGATGATCTTGAACTCGTAGTCGTTGCCGAGGTACTGGTCGAAGTTCTTCACCTGCCGGATGTCGATCTGCGACCCGGGCAGGAAGGCCTCGACGCCGAGGAGGTCGACGACGATGCCGCCCTTGATCCGGCGCATCAGCCGGCCGCGCACCGTCGTGCCGCCTTCGTGGGCGTCCTTGATGCTGTCCCAGACACGCATGAAGTCGGCCTTCTGCTTGGACAGCACCACGCACCCTTCGAGATCCTCCACGTTCTCCAGGAAGACGTCGATCTCCTGGCCGATGTCGATCGCCGATGGATCGTCGCCGAACTCGCGAATCGGGATCGCCCCCTCGGACTTGAACCCGATGTCGACGAGGACCTCGTTGGGGTTGACGTTCACCACCTTCCCCTTGACGATCTCGCCCTCCTTGATGCCGGAGAAGCTGTCGTCGTACATCTGCGCGAGCTGCTCGAACTCCTGCTCGTCGTACTCCGGCCGGTCGAGCTCCTCGATGCTGGCCTGCCCGTACACGGGCGCCGCGGTCTCTTCGGTCATCTGGCTTCTTCCGTCTCGCCTCCGGGGCCGCCCGTCAGGCCGGCGCCGGGAGGGTTGTGGGCTCCGGCCAGGCCGGGAACCCGGGTTGATGAACCGGCTCGCCCTCGTGGCGGACCGGCCAAACGGGACCCCCTCAAGCGCCGCGCTTGCGCGCCAGCGCCAGGATGCGGTCCACCACCTGATCGGCCGTCAGGCCGCTGGTGTCCACCTCCACCGCATCCTCCGGGGCTCCTCCCTCGACGCCGTAGTCGCGCTCGGCGTCCTCCCGGTCGCGCCGGCGGATGTCGGCGCGAACGCGGGACAGGCTGATCTCGACGCCGGCGGCGAGGAACTCGCGGTGCCGGCGGCGGGCCCTTTCCTCCAGGTCGGCGACCATGCGCACCTTCAGGTCCGCATGGGGAAAGACGACCGTGCTCATGTCACGGCCTTCGGCGACGACGCCGCCGCAACGGCCGATCTCGCGTTGCCGCCGCACCAGGACGCGGCGCACCACGGGATCGTCGGCGAAGGCGCCCACCGAGCGCGAGACCTCGGGACTGCGGATGGCCTCGCTCACATCTTCCCCCCCGAGGTGAATGCCCCCGCCCCGGCCCGCCGGGAACTCGAGGCTCAGGCCCTCGAGGAACGCCCCGAGCGCCGGGGCCCCGGGCTCGACGCCGCCGCGGGCCGCGGCCAGGGCCACCGCCCGGTACATGGCGCCGGTGTCGAGATGACGGTAGCCGAGGGCGGCGGCGGCCCCCCGTGCCGCCGTGGACTTGCCGGCGCCGATGACCCCGTCGATGGCGATCGTCAACCCCTTCCCGGTCACCGCTCCGGCCCCAGGCCCACCAGCCGGCGAAGGCGCGCCGCCTCGGCAGGGCGCAGCCGGCGCCACTGGCCGGCGCGCAGGTCGCCGAGAGCCAGGCCGGCGAAGCTCTGCCGCCGCAGGCTCGTCACCTTGTGGCCGACGGCCATGCACATGCGCTTGACCTGGTGCTTGCGGCCCTCGGTGAGGACCAGCTCGATCCGGCCCCGGCCTTCGCCGGTGTGGCCCAGGAGGCGCGCGCCGGCGGGGGCGGTCGGTCCGTCCTCGAGCACCAGCCCCTGCCGCAGCCGCCGCAGGGCGCCGTCGTCCGGGCTCCCTCGCAGGACGGCGACGTAGCGCTTCTCGATCCCGTAGCGCGGATGGGTCAGACGGTAGGCCAGATCGCCGTCGTCGGTGAGCAGCAGGGCCCCCGTGGTGTCGCGGTCGAGGCGCCCCACGGCCACGGTCCCGGGCCTCAGCTCGAGCCCCTCGTACACCGTGGTCCGGCCGCGCTCGTCGCGGCTCGTGACGAGGGTGTCGCGGCGCTTGTGGAGCAGAACGTACTCGAAGCCTTCGGGCAGGGCCACGCGGCCCCGGCCCTCGAGCTCCACCCGGTCCCGAACGGGGTCGATCCGGTCCCCCGGCCCCGAGGCGGGCGCGCCGTTGACGCGCACGGCGCCGGCGGAGATCAGGTCCGCGCACCGTCGCCGGGAGGCGACACCGGCGCGGGCGAGGAAGCGGTTGAGCTGCATGCCCTCCGTCCGGGGGCTCTCAGCTTCGGCGATCCTCGGCACTCCCCCCCTCCGGCAACTCTTCTTCGGCCTCGATCCGGCCGCCCACCTCGGGCAGGTCCGCCTCCGGCCGTTCCTCCGCCCTCGGGTCCGGCCCCTCGGCGGGGTCCCCGGCCTCTGCCTCGCCGCCCTCCGCGGGCAGGCCTTCTGCCGGCCGGTCCGCCTCCGGACCCTGCCCCTCTTCGGGGCCGCTCTCCACCTGGCCGTTCTCCGCCCCGGCGTGAGCCTTGCGCTCGCCCTCGGCCAGCAATTCCTCGAGCTCCTTCGGCTTGGGCAGGTCGGCCAGCGACCGCAGACCGAAGTGGGTCATGAAATCGCGGGTGGTGCCGAACAGCATGGGGCGGCCGATGCCCTCGGAGCGGCCGACGATGCGCACGAGATTGAGCTCCAGCAGGTTGCGGACGACTCCGGCGGAATCGACGCCGCGGAGGTTGTCGACCTCCATGCGCGTGACGGGCTGTTTGAAGGCGACGATGGCCAGGGTCTCGAGAGCCGCCTGGGAGAGGCGCACATGGCCGCGGTCGTGGAACTTGCGCAGCCACGGGGCGAACTCCTTGAGAGTGACCACCTGGTAACCGCCGGCGATCTCGACGATGGTCATGGCGTGGCCGCCCTCGCGGTAGCTCTCGTTGAGCTCCCTCACCGCCTGGCGCAGCTGCGAGCCCTTGACCCCTTTCACCACGGCCTCCAGGCGGCCGGGGGAGACCGGGGCGTCGGAGGTCATCAGCACCGCCTCGACGATGCCGCGCAGCTCGCCGGGGTCGAGGGATCCGCTCACGATGGTTCCGCCGCAACCCCGCCCTGGCCGCCCTCGATCCAGATGTCGCCGAAGGGCCGCGCCTGCTGCACGCGCACACGCTGGGACTTGAGCAGCTCGAGAAGACCGATGAAGGTGACCACCAGGTCGTGGCGGTTGCGGCCCTCCACCAGGTCGTGGAACCGCAGGCGGGAGCGCCGGTTCAGGGCGCCGAGGATGAGGTCGATGCACTCCTCGACGGTGACCCGCTCCTCGACGATGCGGTGGACCAGGGAGCGGGGCACGTTGTCGATGACGTGCTTGTAGACCTTCAGCAGGTCGAAGAGGGAGACGGGATGCAGCCCGGCCTCGGACTCGTCGGCCTGACCGCTGCGGCTGTAGACGCGGCGCTGCTCGAGGCCCGCGTCGGAGAGCCAGTGGGCGATCTCCTTGAACTGCTGATACTCCAGCAGCCGGCGCACCAGTTCCTCCCTCGGGTCCTCGCCGCTCTCGTCGTCGGTCTCGCCGCCGGCCTCGCGGGGGAGCAGCATCTGCGACTTGATCTTCATCAGGGTCGCCGCCATGAGGACGAAGTCGGCGGACCTCTCGAGATCGAGGAGGTGCACCTCGGACCCGAGGAGCCCGAGGTACTGGGCGGTGATCGTCGACACGGGGATGTCGTAGATGTCCACCTCGTTCCTGCGGATGAGGTAGAGGAGCAGGTCGAGAGGCCCCTCGAAGACCTCGAGCCGGACGCCGTACGGGTCGAGGAAGCCTTCGGACTCGAGGCGGCCTGGCTCAGTCAAGGAAGAGGTAGGGTTTCCACCGGTGGTCGGCGACGCCCACGTGGTTGCGGATGAAGGTGACGTTGTTCGGGCGCTTGGGCTTGCGGCGCAGCCGCAGACCCGCCTGCTCGGGCGGCCGGTCTCCCTTGCGGGCGTTACAGGCGGCGCAGGCGGTGACCAGATTCTCCCAGGTTTCCGGGCCCCTGTGCTTCCTGGGGACAACGTGGTCGATGGTCATCTTGCGGTCGGCGGTCCCGCAGTACTGGCACTCGTAGTTGTCGCGCTTGAAGATGTTGCGCTTGGACAGCACGACGCGGCGACGGGGGGCCCGGATGTAACGCTCGAGGCGGACGACGCTGGGCACCGGGAAGGCGTCGGACACGGAGCGCACCAGGCGGTCGGCGGGTTCGACGCTGATCGCCTTGCCGCCGAAGACGAGGCTCAGGGCCCTGCGGACGGAACAGACGTTGAGGGGCTCGTAGTTCTGGTTGAGCACGAGGACCGCCTCGTCGAGGACGGGGGCCTGCCTGCGTGCGGCGGTATGGTGGATGGCGCGAATCATCCCATATATCCCGGAGAATCAAGGGGGATCCGCGCACATCGTCAACTTGAATGGAACGATGTGGTTCAGGCGTCCTCGATCAACTCGGCATACTCGGAAGGCCCCAGAAGGCCGCCCGCCTCCTCGGGGTCGTCGAGGCGGACCTTGAGGAGCCAGCCGTCGCCGTAGGGGTCGGCGTTCACCTGCTCGGCACTCTCCTCGAGGGTTTCGTTGACCTCCACGACCTGGCAGCTCACCGGAGAATAGAGCTCCTCCACGGTCTTGACCGCCTCCACCGCTCCGAAGGCCTGACCCTTTTCCAGCGTGTCCCCCACCTCGGGCAGCTCGACGAAGACGATGTCGCCGAGCTCGGACTGGGCGTAGTCGGTGATGCCGATGGTGCCGAGCTCCCCCTCGAGGGAGATCCACTCGTGCTGCTCGGTGTAGCGGAGGTCCTCGGGAACCCTGGTTTCCGACTCTGCCATGATCGCTCCTCTTCGGATGGTCAGACGACGCCGGCGTGGACCCGTGTCACCCCGAAGGGCCGCCTCGCCGAATGTTCGATGATCGTATTCCAACCCCCGTGCGTGGGCAACACGGCCTCTACCGCCCTCATCACACCCGCTCCACGTAGCCGCCGGTGCGCGTGTCGATCTTGAGGGTGTCGCCTTGATTGACGAAGAGCGGCACCGAGACCACCGCTCCCGTCTCGAGGGTGGCCGGCTTGACCGCCCCGGTGGCGGTATCGCCCTTCACTCCGGGTTCGGTGTGGGCCACCTTGAGGTTCACGAAGTTGGGCAGCTCGACGCCGATCGGTTTGCCCTCCACCACCATGACGAAGGCGTTCTCGTTCTCCTGCAGCAGCCCGGCCGAGTCGCCGAGGAGGGCCGCGTCGAGGCCGACCTGCTCGTAGGTCTCGGAGTCCATGAAGTGGAAGGTGCCGGTATCGGAGTAGAGGAACTGCATCTCCCGCCTCTCCACCCGGATCTCCTCCACCTTGTCGCCGGAGCGGAAGGTGCGGTCGATGACGGCGCCCGTGCTCATGTTCTTCAGGCGGGTGCGCACGAAGGCGCCGCCCTTGCCCGGCTTGACGTGCTGGAACTCGACGATGGAGAACAGGGCGCCGTCGAGACGCAGGGTGAAGCCGTTGCGGAAATTGGTGGTGTCGGCCATCTCTCCCTTCTCAGGTGGCAGTGAGAGCCTCGGCGTCGCGCCGGGCCTCCTGGTTGCCGGGGTCGGCGGACAGCACCCGCCGGTAGATCTCCAGGGCGCGCTCCGGGAACCCCTGCCCGGCGTACAACCGCGCCAGTGTCACCGTTGGCACCGGGCCGCGCTCGTCGATCCCCCCGCCTGCCGGCTCCCCGCCGGCGGCGGCGGGCCGGTCGATCTGCCGCAGCAGCGCCGTCAGCTCGGCATCGCCGGGGGCGCCGAAGCGGGAGACGGATGGCGCCGGGGCTCGGGTGGGAACCGGGACCTCCGCCGGCGGCGGCGCGGGAGCCGGGCCGGCCTCCGGACCGGGGCTCACCTCGGCGGCCAGCGACGCCAGCTCGCGCTCCAGCCGGGCGCTCAGCGGGTCGAGGGCGGAGGCTCGCTGCAGGCACTCCAGGGCCCGCTGGCCCTCACCGAGCCGGCGGTGGATCCCGGCGAGTCGGCGGAGGCCGGAGAGGTTGCCGGGATCGAGCTGCAACCCCCGGTCGGTGGCCGACCGGGCCTGCTGCCACATGCGCCGGGCCTCGTAGCAGCGGCCGAGGACGAAGAACCCGGTGGGGTAGCGGGGAAAGCGCTCGCAGCCCTCCTCGCAGAGGGCCTGGGCGCGCAGGGGGCGGCCCTTGCGCAGGTACTCGTCGGCCAGGCGCGCGAACAGGGGGATCCGGGGAAAACGCCGAAAGGCCTTCTCCACCTTGCTGGTGCGTGCGAACACCAGATCTCAGCAGCCTGTGGACGAGCGGACTGGCACCGAAGGGACCTGCCTCAACAGCTGTGACGGGGGTTTGAACGGCCCTCCATCCTAAACCCGGATCGGCGTACTGTCAACTCACCCCGGGGGGCCTGCGGGACACGCATATCGTCAGGCAGGACAACCACTTGCATTCACGCTCAGGTGCCGGAACGGTTGACGGAATGTCATCCGGCCGCTATACTCGGCGCCGCTTCCTTCCGCGCCCATAGCTCAGTTGGTAGAGCGGCTGACTCTTAATCAGTTGGTCCGGGGTTCGAGTCCCTGTGGGCGCACCACTTCCCGGCTCTTCGGGGAGCTGCGCGGCCCGTCGCAGCTCCCCGTAAGTCTATGTGTGGCATCCTGTTGACATAGGTCGGCGTCGCGCCCCTCACCCCCAGGCGAAGAGGTAGTTGCCGGTCTTGCCGGTGAAGTAGTCGACGATCAGCCAGAAGCCGATTGTCAGCATCTGGCCGGCGATCATCCCCAGGAACAGCCCCTGAGTGCAGCGGTAGGTGTTGACGTTCCCGAACCGGAGGACGAGGACCTTGATGCACCAGGCGACGAAGACGCTGGTGATGGTGAAGGTCATCAGGTTGACGGCGGAAACAGGGAAGGCGACCGGGTGGAGAGGCCACCAGATCAGGCGGTGGCGGGCCCAGTGGAGCAGGGCCATGATGCCGCCGCCGCCGAAGAGGAAGCCCATGCCCGGCCAGTAGACGCCGGCGGGCTCCATGTTGCGCACCGCGCTGTCGTAGGCCACCGCCGGCCCCAGCTTGAAGAACCAGGAGTCGAGGTTGACGCCGCCGTAGCGGTAGGCGACGTGGAAGATCATCCAGAACGAGCCCATCGTCCCGATCAGCAGGGCCAGGACGAGGGCCAGGGAGACCAGCCGCCGGCTGCGGGTGTCCATCTCCTCGATCAGCTTGAGAGAGTTGGTGCATGTGGCCATGGCGAAGGCGCGGACCTCGCTGGCCCAGATGTAGGCCATGGTCAGGTTGAAGACGCCGGTGGGACCGACGAGAGAGGAGCCGAGGCCCATGACGACGAAGTCCGGAGCGTTGACGGGCGCCCGAAGCGTAGCCAGCCCCGCCTCGGCGATGATCCGGGTGATGCCGATGAAGATCGCCATGGCCAGAACGATGAAGAAGAAGGAGACCCACAGCGGGGTGCCCATGATCCACAGCCACAAGGTCATGACCGCGGTCCCGCCGAGGGCGCCGATGACGGCGCCCCGGTAGGTGAGAATCTCGTCGCGGTCGTCGACGAGAGGAGCGCGGCCCAGGGCCTTGAGCCAGACCTCCTTCAGGTGCTCGCGGCCCCTCCACAGCGCCATGGCGACGAGCACCAGCAGGGCCCCCATCCCCTGGTAGCCGACAAGGGGTGCGTCGTACACCCCGTGGAAGTGCACCTGCTCCGACGTGACCCCGGCGGTGGCCAGCAGCTCCTTCTGGACCTTGCCGAAGAGGTAGAAGACCCAGACGCTGCCCGAGATCCGCGTGTCGATGAAGTAGGTGAAGCCCGCCAGGGCGAAGTTGAACTTGCCGCCCAGGTACGGTATCGGCAGGTCCAGGGAGACCAGGGGAATGGAGGGGTAGTAGCTCCACAGGGCCCTCAGGCTGCCGGCGGCGATGGGGATGGACATGCCCACCAGCACCGACCAGCGCTTGAAGAAACCGTTCACCAGTCCCTTCTCGTCCTCGCCGCGGATCATGGCCAGGCCGACCTGGGCGATGGGATAGCTCAGCCGCTCCCGCTCCATCCACTGGCGCCGCAGGATCACGGCGAT
>JAPOZM010000054.1 GCA_026706075.1 Gemmatimonadaceae bacterium | reverse complement strand
CATTCCTGGTGCTGGTCATGTTCTGCTACATCCTGTTCATGCCGGCGGTGATCAACTTCGCCGTAGGCCGGGCCAGCCACAGGACCGACCTGCCGGCCCAGCTCGACGACATTCCCCTGGGAATCGTCCGCTTCGCCCTGGAAGACATCAGGATCGATGACATTCTGGACCGCTCCCATCCGCATCCGGCGCCTGCGGTCACGGTCCGTGACTTCACGGAGCAGTGGATCGTCCCGCACCAGCCCCACTACGTCGTGGCCGAGAAGGGAACGCTGGTGGGGGTCGTCTCCCTCGAGATGCTCCGCTACCTGCCCAAGAACGCCTGGAACGAGACCCGGCTCGATGCGGTGGTACGCCGCCAGACCCCGCTGGCCCGGCCCGACGAGCATGTCGAAGACGTGCTGCAGCGCATGTCGGAGAGTTCCCTGTCCGTCATGCCCGTCGTGGAGAGGGACTCGGAGAGGTTCCTGGGCGCGGTCACCAGCAACGACATCATCCAGCTCATCACCATGGACACGATGGACGAGAGCCGATCGCCGCGCGGCCCGGTCAAGACCTGAACAGCGGCTGGCCCGCGATGCGGGGGTGCGGCCCGGAAGGCCCGCCGGAGAGGCGGGTCAGGAGCCCAGTCGGCCGTCGGCGGCCAGGGCCTCGGCGATCTGGACGGCGTTGAGAGCGGCGCCTTTTCGCAACTGATCGCCGCACAGGAACATGCTCACGGAGGTGCCGTCCGGCCGCGACAGGTCCTGGCGGATGCGGCCCACCAGCACCTCGTCCCGGCCGCTGGCCTCCAGGGGCATGGGGAAGTGGTTGGTCTCGCGGTCGTCCACGAGAGACACCCCCGGCGCCCCGCCCAGGATCTCCCGCACCTCCGCTTCGCTCACCGGCTCCTCGAACTCGACGGTCATCGCCTCGGAGTGGGCCCGCAGGATGGGGACGCGCACGCACGTGGGCGACACCAGGATCGACTCCTCGTGGAACATCTTGCGCGTCTCCCGGATCATCTTCACCTCCTCCTCGCAGTAGCCGTCGGCGTCGATCTCGGTGTTGTGCGAGAACAGGTTGAAGGCGATCGGGTACGGCAGCTCGCGGGGCACGGCGGGCCGGTCGTGGAGGACGTCCCGCGTCTGCTCCACCAGCTCCTCCATGGCGGGGGCGCCGGCGCCGGAGATCGCCTGGTAGGTGGAGACGATCACGCGGCGCACGCGGTGGGACCGGTGCAGGGGCCAGAGGGGAACGACCATGATGATGGTGGAGCAGTTCGGGTTGGCGACGATGCCCCTGTGGTCGTCCAGGTCGCCGGGATTGACCTCGGGCACCACGAGGGGCACCTCCGGGTCCATGCGGAAGGCGGAGGTGTTGTCCACGACCACGGCGCCCGCCTCCACCGCCGCGGGGGCGAACCGCCGGCTCAGGCTGCCGCCGGCCGAGGACAGGACCAGGTCGATGCCGGCGAAGGAATCCGCCGTCAGTTCCTGCACGGTGAGGCTCTCGCCGCGGTAGTCGATCTTCTTGCCGGCCGATCGGCTGGAGGCCAGCAGGCGCAGCTCCCTCACGGGGAAGTCGCGCTCGGCCAGGATCTCCAGCATCACCCGGCCCACGGCGCCGGTGGCGCCCATGACGGCGACGTCGTAGCTCACAGCTCCTGCATCCGGATCAGGCGCACCCCGCGGGTCACCATGGGCAGGGCGTCGATCGCCCCCACCGCCTGCTGCATGGCCCGCTCCCGCGCCTCGTGGGTGACGATCACCAGGGGCACGGCGCCGCCCTCGAGGTCGCGCTCCTTCTGCAGCACCGAGGCGATGCTGATGCCCTCCCGGGCGAGGATGCGGGCGATCTGCTCGAGGACGCCGGGGCGGTCCTCCACCAGCACCCGCAGGAAGTAGCGCATCTCCACGCCGCAGATGTCGGCGAAGCCCACGGCCTCCTCGCCGAGGATCATGTCCTCGATGGAGGTGGAGGCCCCCCGCCGGCGGCGCTCGGCCAGCTCCACGAGGTCGGAGACCACGGCGCTCGCCGTCGGCATGCGGCCGGCGCCGGCGCCGGAGAACACCTGGGTGCCCACGGCGCTGCCCACGACCTCGATGGCGTTGAACTCGTCCTGGATGTTGGCCAGCTGCGACTCGGCGGGGATCATCACCGGGTGGACGCGGGCCTCGACGCGGCCCCCGGAAGCCTGCCGGGCGATGGCGAGGAGCTTGATGGCGAACCCCAGCTCGCGGGCGAACTCGATGTCGCTGGCCTCGATCCCCTCGATCCCCTCGCAGTAGATGTCGGCCGGCGTGCCCCGCGTGTGGAAGGCGATGCGGCTGAGGATGGCGAGCTTGGCGGCGGCGTCGGCGCCGCTCACGTCGGCCGCCGGGTCGGGCTCGGCGTACCCCGCGGCCTGGGCCTGGGCCAGGATCCCGGCATAGTCGCCCTCGCCGCGGGCCATGCGCGTCAGGATGTAGTTCGTGGTGCCGTTGAGGATGCCGTAGAGGCTCTCCACGTGGTTGGCCACGAGGCCGTTGCGCAGGGAGCGGATGATCGGGATGCCGCCGGCGACGCTGGCCTCGAAGAGCAGGTCCACGTCGCCCTCGGCGGCCAGGTCGAAGAGCTCGTCCCCGTGCTCGGCGATGACCGCCTTGTTGGCGGTGACCACGTGCTTGCCGGCTTGCAGTGCCTGGCGGATCCAGCCGAAGGCCCCCGGCGCCCCGGTCAGCTCGACCACCACCTGCACCGCCGGATCGGAGATCACCTGTTCTGCGTCGCCGCTCAGCACGCCCGCGGCGAGCTGGACATCGCGGGCCTTGGCGGGATCACGCACGGCCACCCGCCGGACCTCGAAGCTGGCCTTGCGGCGGCGGACGGCGGCGGGGGCCTCGCGCAGGAGCTGCACGACGCCGGTGCCGACCGTGCCCAGGCCGATCAGGCCGATGCCGAGGGATGCGCTCATGGCCTCGCGGGGGCCCGCACCCCGGACGGCGCCCGGGGGCTCCGGGAACCCGTCCGGACATCCGGGCCGGCGCCCGCGCCGGAAGGCCCTCGGAGGCGCGTCGGCGCGGTGCGGCCGTCGGGGCCGGTGGAGTGACACCTCTCGGCGGTCATCTGCGAATCGTTCGGCTCGGTGTGGGGGTTGCGGTCGGCCGCCCGACGAGGCGCGGTCCGGAGAACGGCGCAAGCCGTTCCAAGTTACCGGGGGCTCAGAATACCGTCAATCAGGGGCCGCCCCCGCGCGCAGGGCCCTTTCGTTGCCGCCCCGGACGGCGGCGGGTAGGTTGATTCCCGAGGAGAGCCGGATGAGAGGATTCCGCCACATCGCCGTCGCCGCCACGGCCGCGACCTTCCTGCTGATCGCCGTCGGCGGCTTCGTGCGCGCCGCCGGCGCCGGCCTCGGGTGCCCCGACTGGCCCCGGTGCTTCGGACGGTGGATCCCGCCCACCGACGTGAGCCAGCTGCCGCCGGAGATCGACCCCGAGAGGTTCGACTTCGCCCTCGCCTGGATCGAGTACGTCAACCGCCTCCTGGGCGTGGTCGTGGGCCTGCTGATCGTGGCGGTCCTGGTCTCGGCCTGGTATGTGCACCGGCGCCGGCCGGCGATCGTGGTCCCGGCGGCGGCCACGGCCCTGCTCGTCGCCTTCCAGGGTTGGTTCGGCGGCCAGGTGGTGGCCCACGAACTGGACCCGCGGCTGGTGAGCGTCCACCTCTTCGTGGCCCTCGCCATCGTCGGCCTGCTCCTGCACCTGGTGGTGCAGGGCTTCGACGCCGGCGGCGGCCGGCTGCCGCGTCCCCCGGCCGGAGCGGCTCCCCTCTTCCGCGCCGCCCTGGTGGTCCTCGGGGCGGCGGTGGTGCAGGTGATGCTCGGCGCCTTCCTGCGGGGCGGGCTGGAGGGGGTGGTGGCCGCCGACCCGGACCTGGAGCGCTCCCGGCTCCTGGGCCGCGTCGGCGCGGCGGACGAGGTCCACAAGACCGGCGCCCTCGTCGTCGCCCTGCTGTGCGCCTGGCTGCTGTGGCAGGCCCACGTCCGCCTGCCCGAGAGCCCCGGCCTGCGGCGCCTGGCGCAGGCTCCCGCCTGGCTCACCCTGGCGCAGATCGCCGCCGGCCTGGGGCTGACCTCCCTCGCCCTGCCCCCGGTCCTGCAGTTGGTACACCTTGTCCTGGGGAGCCTGCTGTTCGGATGCCTGGTTCTGTCCGTGCTGCTGCTGGCCCCGGGGCGGGCCGGCCCGCCGGCGGCCCCGTGAAGACCGTCCGCAGAATCCTGCCGGTGGTTCTCCTGTGGGGTGCCGGCGCCCAGGCTCAACCCGCCGCGCCCGACTCGGTCTGGAGCGACGAGGAGTGCTGGACCATGGTCGCCGAGGAGCCGACGGAGGGGCAGGGCGGCTTCGTCTGCCTGTGCTGGACCACCGTCGACGAGGCCGACGCGTATCGGATCTGGCGGGAAGTCACTGTCACCCAAGGTCTGGACGAGGCCGGCAACATCGTGGAGCTGGACACGCCGAAAGGGGCCTGGGTGTCGTGGGGAAAGGTGGCTCGACCGGAGGACCAGGGGCCGGTCCTCTGCGCCGTGATCGCCGCCCTCGACGGCGATCCCACCCGATTGGGGGTGTCCTCCATCCAGGATGAGGTCGACTCCGAACGGACAGTGGAGGGTGACACGGCGACCGCGGTCCGGCGGCTCGGCTGGGGCGCGGTCAAGGGGATCCTCAGAGGCGCAGCCGCCCGGGATTGGCGTAGACGTTGAACCCCCGGCCGCGGACGAACCCCGTGAGGGTGACCCCGGCTTCGAGGGCCAGGTCGACGGCCAGGCTCGAAGGGCCGGAGACGGAGGCGATGAAGCCGATCCCCGCCAGGCGCGCCTTCTGCACGATCTCGAAGCTGGTGCGGCCGCTGACCATGAGGATCGCCGCCGGGGGCGGCCAGCGGCCGGCGGCGACGTGGTGGCCCACGAGCTTGTCCACGGCGTTGTGACGGCCCACGTCCTCGCGCAGGGCCAGCAGCTCACCGGCCGGGTCGAAGAGGCCGGCGGCGTGCAGGGAGCCGGTGCGCTCGAACTGGTCCTGGGCCGTGCGCAGCCGGTCGGGCAGGCCGTGGAGGGTGGCGCCGGCCACCTCGAAGTCGGCCAGATCCCGGCGGGCCTGGAGACGGACCTGGTCGATGCTCGCCTTGCCGCAGACCCCGCAGCTGGAGGTAGCGTAGAAGTTGCGCTTGATGCCGGCGCCGTCGAAGGGAACGCCCTCGGCGAGACGGACGTCGACGACGTTGCGCTCGTTCGGCGGCGACGCGGAGGGGCAGTAGGAGAGGGTGCCGAGAGCGGCCGGCTCGGGGAGGATCGCCTCGGTGAGCAGGAACCCGGCCACGAGATCGAAGTCGTCGCCGGGGGTGCGCATGACCACGGCAACGGGCTCGTCGTCGATGCGGATCTCCAGGGGCTCCTCGACGGTCACCACGTCCGGCTCCGGGTCGGCGGCGGCGCCGTCGCGCACGACCACGCGCCGGCGCTCGGCCAGGCCCTGGGCGGACGAGGCCGGCTTCACGCGGCCCCTCTCCGGCCGGGAGGGGCCGCAAGCGCCGGCGCGGCTGTCGCCGGCGTGGGCGCCCTCGCCCGGCCGGGCCGCACGGTCAAGAGGGCGCGCCGTCCCGCCGGGCGGAGTCCGGCCCTCCCGGACCCGGGTCCGTCTGCTGGGAGGGCCTCGCCTCGATGTGGGAAGGGACGCATCTGGAATGGAGCGAATCTACCCCGGCCCCCCGGGACCGGCAATCTGCCCCGGGGGTGCTGTCGCCCCCCTCGCAACGGGCTGCGAAACGCCCGTGCGCACTGGGCCGCCGAACGCCGCAGGCCTGGCGGCGTAACCCTCTCCTCGATGAACCCCGCTGAATGACGGCCTTCCTCGAGGCCCTGCGAGAGGGCCCCCTGCTGGCCGACGGAGCCATGGGCTCCTACCTCTTCGAGCTGACCGGCCGCCTGTCGGAGGAGAACCACGTGTACGAGGCCTTCGGCGCCGACCGGCCGGAGGTGCTGCGGCAGGTCGGCCTCGCCTACCTGCAGGCCGGCAGCCGCTGCCTCACGACCAACACCTTCGCCGGCAACCGCGCCTGCCTGGCGGCCGCCGGCCTGGGGCACCGCACCGCCGAGCTGAGCGCCGCCGCCGCGGCCGTCGCCCGCGACGCCATCGACGAGTACTGCCGCGCCGCCGGCGAGGATCGGGAGCGCTTCTTTCTCCTCGGCTCGGTGGGCCCGACCCCGGCCGGGGACGAGTCCGGTGAAGCCCTGACCGAGGCCTACGCAGACCACCTCGCCGCCCTCGTCGTCGGCGGCGTCGACGCTCTCCTGCTGGAGACCTTCCGCTCCCTCGACCAGCTCCTCGGCGTGCTGGGCCTCGTCTCCCGGCAGGCCGCAGGACTTCCGGTGATCGCGCAGATGGCCCTGCAGCAGGACGGCGGCGGCTGGTCCGTCGACCCCGTCCGATTCGCCCGCGGCGCCGCCGACGCCGGCGCCCACGTGATCGGCATCAACTGCTGCACCCCCTGGGAGGCGGAGCGCTTCGTGGCGCAGGCGGCGGGCTCCGAGGAAGCGGCCGACCGGCACCTGCTGATCTCGGCCATGCCCAACGCCGGGGGCTTCCAGCACATCGGCAACCGCTACATGACGCGGGTCAACCCGGAGTTCATGGGCCGCCTGGGGCGGACCCTCTGCGAGTCGGGGGCCAGTCTCGTGGGCGGCTGCTGCGAGATCCACCCGCCCCACGTGGCCGAGATGGCCAGCTACCTGCGGAGCCGCGCCGCCGGCGCCCGATCCGTGGCCGTGGAGTGGACCGGGGAGCGGGCTCCCGCGGGGCCGGAGATCAAGTCCGGCAACGGCGGCTTCTCCCGCAAGATCTTCAGCGGCGGATTCACCGTGAGCGTCGAGATCCTGCCGCCGCGGGGCACGGCGCCGAAGCAGCTGCAGGCCAGCGTCGACTTCGTCGGCCGCCTCGCCGCCTCGGGACTGGCCGACGCCCTCGACATCACCGACGGCTCGCGGGGGATCCCGCTCATGCCTCCGGGGGACTTCGTGCACGTCCTGCGCCGGCGCCTCGGCTGGACCGCTGGCGAGGGCGACGGCCTCGAGCTGATCCCCCACTTCACCTCCCGGGACCTGAACCTCATGGGCGTGCAGGCGCGGCTGATCGGCTACTGGGCGAACCGCATCCACAACGTCCTCTTCATCACCGGCGACCCCCCCAAGATGGCGCCCACCTACCCGCGGTCGACGGCGGTCTTCGACGTCGACTCGGTGGAGATGGTGCGGCTGACCCACGCGCGGCTGAACGCCGGCCTCGACTTCGGGGGCCAGCCCCTCGGCCGCCACCGGGACCCGCGCACCCGCTTCACCATCGGCACCGGCTTCGAGCCGGAGGCCCCCGCCCGGGAGCGCGAGCTGGACCGGCTCCGGCGCAAGATCGACGCCGGAGCCGACTACGTCATGACCCAGCCCGTCTTCCGCCCGGAGGCGCTGGACGGCCTGGAGCCCTTCCGGGAGCAGGTGGCCATTCTGGCGGGGGTGCTCGTCCTGCGGGGCCTGGACCACGCCCTGCGCATGCGCGCCGTGCCGGGGATGGTCGTGCCCGACGAGGTGGTGGGGCGCCTGGAGGGGTGCCGCGAGGCGGACGACCAGGCCCGCGTGGGAGCGGAGATCGCCGCCGGGCAGATCCGGCGACTGCGCGCCGAGGGATGGTCCGGGGTCTACCTCATGTCGCCAGCCGGGCACGCGCCGGTCCTCGAGGTGCTGGCCGCCGGCCTCGGGTAGGGTCCCCCCGCGAGGGCGTCGCCAGGCCGCCCAGGGGGAAGCGGGTCTTGCGGTCGGGCCGATGCCCCCGCGCTCGTCGGGCCCGGCTCGCGGCGGTGCGCCCTGGCGGCCTCGGTCGCCCCGGCGCTCTCCTTCGAAGGCGGGCCTGGCCCGCATGCACCAGGACCGAATTACTCCACCCAGCGCCGCCGCACCGTCTCCAGGGCCGAGTCCCGGTCCCGCAGGCGGCCCTCGAGCTGCTCCTCCTCCACCCAGCGCAGGATCTCGC
>JAPOZM010000002.1 GCA_026706075.1 Gemmatimonadaceae bacterium | reverse complement strand
GGCGCCGGGCGAGCCGTCCGCCCGGCGGCGGGTGACCGCGGCGTGGATCCCGGCCAGCGGCGGGATCGGCTCCACCGGCGTGTCGGAGCCGAAGGCGAGCACCGCCCCGGCCCGCCGCAGGGACTCGAAGGCGTAGGCCCACGGGGCCCGCTCCGGGCCCCAGAACCGGTCCACCATCGGGTAGTCGCTGGTGGCGTGGACCGGCTGCACCGAGGCGATGACCTGCAGCTCGGCGAAGCGGGGGGCGTCCTGCGGGTCGATGACCTGCACGTGCTCGATGCGGTGCCGCAGCCGTCTCCCGCCGGCCGGTTCCTCGGCCCGCGCCAGGGCCAGGGCGTCCAGGGCCTCGCGGTTGGCGCGGTCGCCGATGGCGTGGACGAAGCAGGCGAGGCCGTGGCGGCTGGCGCGGGTCACGGTCTCGCGCAGCTCCTCCGGCGTCATGAGGGGCATGCCGAGGTTGTCGGGCTCGTTCTCGTAGGGTGCCAGCATCCACGCCGTCCGCGGACCGAGGGCGCCGTCGGCGAAGAGCTTGACGCCGCCGATCCACAGCGTGTCGTCGCCGAAGCCGGAGCGCAGTCCCGTGCCGACCGCCTCGTCGAGCCGGCTCGCAGGGATCGACTTGCAGACCCGGAGTCCCCGGTGGCCGCGCTCGCGCAGGATCTGCCAGGCCCGCAGGGCGCGGATGCCGTCGAGGTCGTGGACCCCCGTCAGGCCGCAGGCCCAGGCCGTGGGCAGGGCGGCGGCCATGGCGTCGGCCGCCTGTTCCGCCGTCACCTCCGGCAGGCGGCCGGCCACCAGGCCGGAGGCCTCCTCGAGGAAAACCCCCGTGGGCTCGCCGGTCCCGTCGCGGACCACGGTGCCGCCGGGGGGATCCGGGCTCCGCCGGGTAACGCCCGCGGCGTCCAGGGCCGCCGTGTTCGCCCAGGAGGCGTGGCCGCTCTTGGCGGTCAGGAAGACGGGGTGATCCGGCGCGGCGCCGTCGAGCAGCTGGCGCGTGGGCCACTCGCCGGAGCCCCAGCGGTTGTGGTTCCAGCCGTGGCCGAGGATCCAGTCGCCGGGAGGGGCGGCGGCGGCTCTCTCTCGCACGGCCGCCAGCACGTCCTGCAGCCGCGGCAGGTCGGCGTCGATGCGGGTCAGGCCGAGGGCGAATCCCTCGAAGTGGAGGTGGGCGTCCACCAGGCCCGGCAGGACGCAGGCGCCCTCCAGGGCGATCCGGCGGGCCCCGGCGGGGGCGGCCGACAGGATCTCGTCGTCGGTGCCGGCGGCGGCGATGCTCCCGCCGCGGATCCACAGGGCCTCGGCCTGCGGACGGCCGGCGTCCAGGGTGTGAACCCGGCCGCCGCCGAGGACGAGATCGCCGTCGTCGCAGGGATCTTGCATCGGCTCTCCGGTGGTCATGCCTATCTTACGGCCGTGAAGCTCGCCGCCTCCGCCTCCGAAATCAACCGATCGACCGCGCCGTGAGCGATACCCAGTCACTGGCCACCCGCACCGTGCGCGGCCTGTTCTGGACCGGCAGCGCCTTCGCCCTCCAGATCGCCACCACCCTCGTGTTCTACCGCCTCCTCGGCGCCGAGCGCATGGGCGGCTTCGAGTGGGCCCTGCTGCTGGTCATGCTCGCGGCCCTGCTCTGCGACCTCGGCCTCGGCAGCGCCCTGGTGCAGGACCGCGAGGCCGGCGACGAGCACTTCGACGCCGCCTTCTGGACCTGCCTGGCCTTCGGCTCGGCCGTGACCTTCCTCGTCCTGGCCCTGGCGCCGTCCCTCGCCGGCTGGCTGTCGCGGGAGGAGACCCGGGACTTCGAGTCGATCCTGTCGCGCCTGGTCCTGCTCGTCCCCTTCGCCTCGGTCTCCGGCGTCTTCCGGGCCCGCCTGCAGCGGGACCTGCGCTGGCGGGCCATGGCCGCCGCCGAGATCGCCGCCTCCTTCGCCCACGCCGCCCTCTCCTTCTCCCTCCTCGCCGCCGGCCTGGGCGTCATGAGCGTCGTCTACGGCGCCCTGGCGCGCGAGGTCGTCCTGCTGGCCGGGCTGGCCGTGGCCGCCCGCTGGCTGCCGCGTCCGGCCCTGCGCCTCCAGGCCCTGCGCCGCATCGCCCTCTTCGGCCTCAACCTCACCGGCTCCCGCTGCCTCCAGTACCTCGGCAGCAACCTGCCGCGGCTGTTCATCTACCCCCTCCTCGGCGAGGCGGCCATGGGCCACTTCAGCTTCGCCTACCGCCTGACCCTGCTGCCGCTGGTGCGGGTCTCAACCATCCTCACGCGGGTGTTCTTTCCCACCTTCTCGGCGATCCAGGAGAACACGGACCTGCTGCGCCGCGCCTACCTGCGCTCGGTGGGCGCCATGGCCCTGGGCTACTGGCCGGTACTCGCCGGCCTCGCCCTGCTCGCCGAGCCGGTGGTCACCCTGACCCGCCCCGACATGGCCCCGGCCGTGTGGCCCCTGCGGCTGCTGGCCCTGGCCACCCTCGTCAAGGCCGCGGGCACCGGCGTGGGCTCCGTCTTCCTCGCCCGGGGACGAGCCAGCTGGGCGCTCTACTGGTCGCTGTTCACCCTCGTCGTACTGGTCCCGTCCCTCTACGGGTCCGTCGACTACGGCGTCGCCGGCGTCAGCGGCGCCCTCGCGGTGACCGCGGTGCTGTTCCTCGTGCTCTCCCAGCACCTGGCCAACCGTCTCCTGGAGATGGGCTTCGCCGACTACCTGGCGGTGCTCTGGCGGCCGGCCCTGGTAGCCGCGTCGGTGGCCCTGGCGCTGGGTATGACCTCGCCGTGGCGGCCGGAGGCGCCGCTGGCCGCCTGCGCCGCCGGGGGGTTGCTGGCGGCTCTCGGCGGCCTGGCCGGCGCCCGCCTCTTCGCCTGGAACGAGCTGATGGGCCTGTGGCGCAGCGCCCGCGGGGAGTAGGGCCGGTCTTTCCATGATCTGGCGGGGCCAGTACTTTTTCCCGCTGGAACGTCCTTCAGGCCGCGCGGCGGCCGCCTTTCAACAGGAGCAGCAAGAGAGATGGATCCCCAGAGCGGCAACGGTCAGGCCACCGGCACCCACCGCCTCAAGACCGGGTTGGCGGAGATGCTCAAGGGCGGCGTCATCATGGACGTCACCGACAAGGACCAGGCCCGCGTCGCCGAAGACGCGGGCGCCGTCTCGGTCATGGCCCTCGAGCGGGTGCCCGCCGACATCCGCAAGGAAGGCGGCGTGGCGCGCATGGCCAGCATCGCCAAGATCCGCGAGATCATGGAGTCGGTGAGCATCCCGGTCATGGCGAAGTGCCGCATCGGCCACTTCGCCGAGGCCCAGATCCTGCAGGCCCTGGGGGTCGACTACATCGACGAGAGCGAGGTCCTGACCCCGGCCGACGAGCACTTCCACGTGGACAAGTTCGCCTTCCAGGTGCCCTTCGTCTGCGGCTGCCGCGACCTCGGCGAGGCCCTGCGCCGCATCGGCGAGGGCGCCGCCATGATCCGCACCAAGGGCGAGGCCGGCTCCGGCAACATCGTCGAGGCGGTGCGCCACATGCGCGCCGTCATGGACGGCGTCCGGCGCCTCACCACCCTGGCCCCGGAGCAGCTGATGACCGAGGCCAAGGAGCTGGGCGCGCCCTTCGACCTCGTGCGCCTCGTGGCCGAGACCGGCCAGGTGCCGGTGCCCAACTTCTCCGCCGGCGGCATCGCCACGCCGGCCGACGCCTCGCTGATGATGCAGCTCGGCGCCGAGTCGGTCTTCGTCGGCTCCGGAATCTTCAAGTCGAGCGATCCTCCCAAGCGCGCCGAGGCGGTCGTCAAGGCGACGACCAACTACCAGGATCCCGATGTGCTCGTGCAGGTCTCCGAGCAGCTCGGGGAGGCGATGCCGGGGATCGAGATGGAGACCCTCGGCGAGGGCGAGAAGCTGCAGACGCGGGGCTGGTAGGCATCGGAGAGAACCCGCGGTTGGTCGAGGAGGCGCTCCCGCCCGGGGGCGTCTCCTTCTTTGTGTGAGCGATGGAGAGGGATGCGGTGAGCGGAGCGGGATCCGCCGTCGGCGTGCTGGCCCTGCAGGGCGACTTCGAGGCCCACGCGCGGGTCCTGCGCGGCCTCGGCGCCCGCTGTCCGGCGGTGCGCAAGGCCGGGCAGCTCGACGGCCTGGACGGCCTCGTCATCCCCGGGGGCGAGAGCACCACCCTCATCAAGCTGATGGACGCCTTCGATTTCTGGGAGCCCCTCGACGCCTTCATCGCCTCGGGCCGCCCGGTCTTCGGCACCTGCGCCGGGGCGATCCTGCTGGCCTCGGAGGTCCTCAACCCAGAGCAGCGCTGCCTCGGCGCCATGGACATCACCGTCGAGCGCAACAGCTACGGACGCCAGCTGGACAGCTTCGAGGGGGCCGGCAGGTTCCGGCCGCATTCAGGCGGGGAGACCGAGATCGAGATGGTCTTCATCCGCGCCCCCCGCATCACGCGGATGGGCGCCGGCGTCGAGGCGCTGGGCGAGTGCCGCGGCGACACGGTGGTGGCCCGCCAGGGGGGCCTGCTGGCGGCCACCTTCCACCCCGAGCTGAGCGCCGGGGCGCAGGTGCACCGCCATTTCCTGGAGATGACGGCCGCGGCCGCCGCGGGCCGAAGCTAGAAGCGCAGGCCCACCTTCGCCGTGAACCGGTTGATGCCGATCGGCTCGTCGGCGAAGATGAAGTCGCGCTGGTACTGCAGGCCCAGGCTGAGGTTGTCGGTGAGCAGGACCTCGGCGCCGACGCCGGGGGCGATGCCGAAGCTGGTGTCGCCCTCACCCGGAGCGTAGAGCTCGGCGTCGAGGCTGAGGTGGTAGTTGAACGGCTCGTACTCGAGGATGTTGCGCACGCCGACGCCGAAGAGGCTGGTCTCCTGGTCCTGGATGAAGGCGTAGCTGGCGTGCACGCCGAGCCAGTCCTCGGTGCGCCAGCCGACGTTCAGGCCGTACATCAGGTCGGTCTCGGAGTCGCCGTCGGACTCGACCATGGCGGCCCCGAGGACGGGGGAGACGGAAAACACCCCCGGGATGCCCGCGTGGCGGTAGCCTCCCTTGCCGATCTCGCTGCCCTCCGGGCCGTCGGTGCGTCCCGGGGACGGGTCGGCCGCGAAGGCGCCCGCCGTCCACAGGGTCACCGCTGCCGCTGCGGTCCAGGCTCTCATTCCCACACCTCCTACAGGCCGATGGCCCTCTTCTTGAAGGCCTTGGTGATCTCCTTGTGGTCGGTCCACACGATCACGCTGGTCTCGATGTCGGTGAGCTCGAAGGTCGCCTTGTAGTAGACGACCTTGTCCTTGCCCACCTGCTGGATCGTCGAGGTGATCACCAGGCCGAGGAGGAACTCGGCGGCCTGCTGCCGGCCGGGGCCCTTGGCCTGGGACGGGTCGACGTAGCCCGAGCCCTGGTACTCGTACTCCCTCGCGATCTCCCGGCGGGCGGCCTTGTCGAGGAAGGTGAACTCGCCGCTGTTGATCAGCGCCGTCTTCACGTGGTCGTACAGGGCCCCCAGGTCGATGTGCTCGGTGGTGCGGTTCCTCGGCGTCTCGAGGATGATCGTCGGATCGCCGTCGAGGGCGTCGCGCTCCTTCCAGGACTGCAGGGAGGCGACGATCTTCTTGGCCACCAGCTGCATGTCGTTCTGGTTCCAGTCGTCGTCGAGCATGACGATCTCTTCGGGGTCGGTGTAGGTCCCCTGGGTGAAGGCCCGGGGGCCCGCACAGGCCGACAGTCCGATCGCGGCCAGGGCCGCGGCGCTCATCATCGCGGTTCTGTTCATCATGCCTTTCACTCCCACTCGCACTCGAAGTGCGAACGTTCCATGTGCCAGCGGTTTTCGAGCATCGCATCCTGCCGGTGCAGGACCTGCAGCGAGCAGAACTGCTGCAGGGAGCTGGCCGGGTAGTCGAAGGTGAACTCCTGGACGCCCTTGCGGTCGGCCGCGGGGATGTCCGCCTCGGTGTAGATGTTCGGCCGCGTCGAGGTGAAGACCAGGGCGCGCTTGGGCCCGGGCTCCTTCAGCGGCACGCGGGCCACGAAACTGACGCGGCGCACCTGTTTCGGCAACAGCAGGTCGGTGTTGTCCACCGCCGTGCCGCGGCGCCCCGCCTGGGCCAGGACGTCGCGCAGGCTGCCGAAGAACACGCGCTCGCGCTCGCCGTCGGGGATGATCAGGTAGAGGTAGGCCCGGTGCGCCTGGGTGGAGACGGCCGCGCCGCCGAGGCCCTCGAAGTCGATGTGGATCGCCAGGTCGAGGGAGCGGTTCGGCGGCAGGGCATGCAGGGACATGGCCTGGATCACCTTCTCGGTGACCCCGCTGTTCTTGAGGCGCACCAGCGAGCCGACCGAGGCGTCGCAGGCGCAGCGGCGCTCCTCGAGCATCTTGAGGATCATCTCCTCGCTGAACTTCGCCTCGGTGAGGGAGACGATGTCGTGAAGGCTCATGGGGAGCTGGTCGGAGCGCTCGTACAGGGGCGGCAGCGCGCCGCCCTCCCAGTCGACGATGTTGAAGACGTATCCCGGCGGCAGGGTGCGGCCGCCGCCGGCGGGGCTGGCTTTCTGGGCCGGGGCCGCCCCGGCTGCGAGCAGCACGAGGGCCGCGGCGCCGGTGAGGAATCCCGTCATCGTTCGGTCCATCCTTCCTCCATCAGCGGAAGCTGCGCCAGCTGAGGAATACGGGGTGTCCGCCGCCGGCCTGCACGCCGGTGAACTCGTGCCGGTCGACGACACCGCCTTGTGCATTGATAAACTCCAGAGCCACCTCCTGCGTTCCCGGCGGCATGCGGATCCGCGCCATCCAGATGGTCCGCGGCAGGGCGAGCCAGCTGCGGGTGTCGGCCGCTTCCGTGCCGGCGCCGAAGAGGTTGATCAGGGCCCCGAGGACCTCGCTCTCCTCCTCGGCGGCTTCCTTGGCCAGCCACTTGGCCGCGGCGCGGGCCACCGTGCGCCGCAGGATGACGTCCTCCTTGTCGCGCAGGGTGCGCCAGGCGATGGCGTCGAGGTCCTCCACCAGCCAGCCGCGGGCCTCGGCGCCGCCGGCGCGCAGGCGCACCCCGCTCACCTGGCTGGGGACCGGCTCGTACACGGGCAGGGCCACCCGCAGCCAGTACTCCACCTTGCCCTCCCAGCCGTAATGGTACTGCCGCACGGCCCGGTCGGAGATCGTCCAGACCTCCTTGAGCTTGCCGCCCTTGGTGATCGGCACGTTGATCTCGTTCTGTCCCTTGCGCCCCACGAAGCCGGTCTCGGCGAAGACCGTCACCGTGCCGGGCCCGAGGGGCGGCGCCCCGGAGGCTTCGGGATCGAGGCCCCAGCGCTCCTGAAGCTCCGTCCACTCCGGCTCGAAACCCAACTCCGCGGTGGCGCGGCGCAGGTCGGCGGCCAGGGGCGGCGGGGGGCGCATGCCGAAGGCGTCCTCGTAGGCGGCGTAGCCCTTGACCGCGTCGCGGTAGGAGATGTAGGCGTCGTTGACCTCGCCCCCGGCCTCGTAGAGCAGGCCGGTGAGGTACTGCATGAAGGCGTCGTTGGCGTAGCTGAGCTCGTACTCGGCGGCCTCGGCGAAGTCGGACAGCCGCAGGTTCGCCTTGCGGCACTCGACGAGGGCGCCCTGATGGTCGCCGAGATAGTGGTAGTTCAGGGCCCGGTAGTAGTGGATGAGGACGCGCTCGAACTCCTCGCCCGAGTAGGCGCGGATGGCGTCGTTGGTGAGCAGGGCCGCCACCTCGCGGCTGATCGAGCGCGTGTAGTGCCGGTCGATGAGCTTCTCGGCCTTCTCGAACTGGCCGTTGGAGCCGGTGTAGTCGCCGGCGTAGTGGAGAACCAGCCCCTTCTCCAGCCGGTAGAGGAGCATGTTGGTGTCGCCCGACGGCTTGTCCAGGCTGGCCAGCGCGCCTTCCCAGTCGCGGCTCTGCACGCGACCCAGGCTCTTGCCCATGGTGCGCGAGTAGCCGGCGGCGCAGCCGGCCAGGACCCCCGCCAGCAGCAGGACCACGCCCGCCCGTATCCAGGGCCCCCGTCCCTTCATCCCTGATCCGGCCTCATGCAACGCTCCCGGCCGCCGCAGCGGCGCCGGTGCCGTGGGTGTGCACACCTCCGTTAGGATGCCCTGCCAGGGGGTGCCGTTCCCCTGGCCGCTCAGCCCGCGGCCTCCTCCACCGTGATCTCCATCCCCGCCCGGATTCCGGCCAGCACCCTCGGGTCTTCCTCGAGCCGCCCCAGGAGGTTGACCTCGGTCACCAGCCGGCACTCGTCGCCGCGGGAGGCGGGCGTCGGGCCGTAGGGCAGGGCCAGGGAGCGGCCCTCCACCCAGAAGCAGACGGTCCCGGGATCGACGACCTGGGCCGCGTCCGGCTCGAGGGCGGCCTCGACGCCGGTGTCGAAGTAGACCTCCTCGCCCCAGGTGCTGGCCCGGGACCGGATCGGCAGGGCCGCCGTGACGGCGCGGGCCGTGGGCGTGTCGTCGAGAGTGGCGTGGGCCTGGCCGCCGGGCCAGGTCAGTCGGATGCGCATCTTCTAATGTGGCCCTGCCCCCGGCCGCGCCGCCAGGGCTTTTCTGGCGGCCCTCCCGGGGCGCCGCTACCATTGCGCCCATGACCTCCACCGATCCCGTGGTCACCGCCGTCGTCGGCTACGGCTACGCCGGCCGCTGCTTCCACTCCTACCTGGTCCGCCTCGCCGAGCCGGGGCTGTCCCTGAAGGGCGTCGTCTCCAGCCGCGCCGAGGCGCGGGAGGCGATCGCCGCCGAGGGCCTGCGGGCCTGGGAGCGCTTCGAGGAGGTCCTGGCCGACGACGAGGTGGAGCTGGTGGTGCTGGCCACCCCGAACGACCTGCACGCGCCCCAGGCGATCGCCGCCCTCGAGGCGGGCAAGCACGTGGTCACCGACAAGCCCATGAGCCTCGACGGCGCCGAGGCCGACGCCATGATCGCCGCCGCCCGCCGGGCCGGACGGCTGCTGTCGGTCTTCCAGAACCGCCGCTGGGACGGCGACTACCTCACGGTGCGGCAGCTGCTGGCCGACGGGACACTGGGCGATCTCGTCTATGCCCAGCTCGCCTGGGGGCAGTACGGGGCGCCGCGCTCCTGGCGGGGCCGGGCCGCCAGCGGCGGCGGCAAGTTCGTCGACCTCGGGGCCCACATGATCGACCAGGCCCTGCAGCTGGCCCCGGGGCCGCTGCAGCGGGTCTACGCCCGGCTCTCCGACGCCGGCCTCGACAACGACGTGGAGGACCACGCCCACTGCGTCCTCTCCTTCGGCGGCGGCGCCGAGATCCACGTGGTCACCTCCTCCATCGCCCGGATCCCCATGCCCCGCTGGTACGTCCTCGGCACCGAGGGGGCCCTGGTCAAGGAGGGGCTGGACCCGCAGGAGCCGGCCATGGTGGCCGGCGACATCGACTCGGCGCGCGAGGACGACCGCCTCCTCTGGCCGCGCCTGTCACGCCACCGGGACGGCCGCCCCCTGGAGGAAGTGCTCGAGCCGGTGGCCGGCCGCTGGCGCTGCTACTACGAGAACGTGGCCGCCGCCATCCGCGGGCGGGAAGCACTGGCGGTCACGCCGGAGAGCGTCCGCGCCGTCATGGGCGTCATCGACGCGGCCCGGGAGTCGGCCCGCAGCGGCCGGGCGGTGGAGATCGCCGCCTCTTGAGCCGGCGCCGCCGGCCGGTCTCCGGCCTGGAGGAGTCCGGCTTCGAGGTCCGCAGCCGCGACCTCGACATCCCCCCCGAGGAGTACGCCCGCCGCCCGAAGTTCCCCGTCGTCCTGGTGCTGGACAACCTGCGCTCCGCCTTCAACGTGGGGGCCCTCTTCCGGGTCGCCGACACGGCCCGGCTGGCGGGGCTGCTCACCTGCGGCCACACCGCCCATCCGCCCCATCCGCGCCTCGACAAGACCGCCCTCGGCAGCCTCGACTACGTGGCCGGCGGGCACTTCCCGACGACGGAGGAGGCCGTCGGCCGGCTGCGGGACGACGGCGTTCCGGTGTGGGCCCTGGAGACGACGTCGCGCAGCCGTCACTACGCCAAAGTGAGCTACCCGCGGCCGGTGGCCCTGGTCCTCGGCAACGAGGCCCTCGGGGTGCAGCCGTCGGTGCTGGATAGCTGCGACGAGCTGGTGGAGGTGCCCGTCTTCGGCTTCAAGAACTCCCTCAACGTCGCGGCGGCGGCGGCCGTCGTCGTCTACGAGATCCTGCGCCAGTGGGACTACGAGCCTGGGGACGAGGCCGCGGCCTTGCGTTTCTGAAGCTTGAGGTAGCGGCGGGCCAGGTCGCGGGTGCCCTCGTGGTCGGGCAGCTCGAGGACGCGCCGGAAGCGGGTCCCGGCGGCGTCCCGGTCGCCCAGCTCCTCCAGGGCGATCCCCATGTAGAGGTTGGCCATCGGCACGTACCCACGGACCGACTGCGCCTTCGCCTTCTTCCCGAGTCCGTAGGAGAGGCTGTCGGCGGCGGCCAGGGCGCGCACCGCATCCCCGAGCCGGGCCTCGCGCTGGGCGTGGCGGCCGATGTAGTAGAGGGCCTCGATGTGGCCCCGCCTGTGGTATCCCCGGTCGCCGGCGCGGCTGCGGCGCGCCACCTCCTCGTAGACCGCCGCGCCCTCGCGCCAGCGGCCGACGCCGACGAGGGCGCGCCCGACGTAGCGGTGGAAGAGGGAGTTGTCCGGGTAGCGCCGGTGGAGCTGCCGGAGGTAGGGCAGGGCGGCGGCGTCGTCCTCCTCGAAGAGGCGGTGGATCTGGGCCAGGAAGTAGAGGGCCTCGGTGCGGGCGTAGCGCCCCTCGCGGCCCACCTGCCGAAGCTGCTCCAGCCCGAGCTCCTTGTCGCCGCCGGGGAGCAGCAACATGACCGGCCGCACCACCGGGTGGCGCCGGGGGATCACCTCGGCGAAGTAGTTGTAGACCCCCTGGCCGAAGAGGATGTCCTTGTTCTCCGGCTCCAGGCTGCGGCTCTTCTCCAGCAGCGGCAGGGAGAGCAGCCCGTCGTGGGCCGCCTTCAGGAACTGGCGCCGGTCGCCGCGCAGCCGCCCCCGGAAGCCGATGGCGCCGCCCTTGAAGAGGATGGCGTCGAAGTCGTCGGGGTCGGCCTCCAGGCGCCGGTCGCAGACGTCGATGCAGCGCTGCAGGAGCTTGTAGAAGGCCTCGTCGTGGGAGCGGTCCTCCAGGTCGACGAGGATCCGCCACCAGGTGACCGTGGCCAGGAAGAAGTGGCCCAGGGGGTGGCCGGGGTCGGCGGCGATGATGCCCTCGAAGTAGCGCTCGGCCTCCTCGAAGCGCAGGCTGTAGATCAGGTCGATGCCGGCGTGGATGCGCGGGTCGGAGGGGCCGCGCAGGGTGAAGGGGGCGTCCGGGGCGGGCTGCTCCTGCGCCCCGGCCCCCGGCGCCTGCAGCAGGATCGCCGCCAGGGCCAGGGCGAGCCCGGCGGGGGGGCGTCTCGTTGCGGCTGTCGGAGTCAAACCGCTTGTTCTCGCCATGGCGAAAGGGTACGACATGGCGGCATCTAGCACCGATCACGACGTCATCGTCGTCGGCGGCGGGTCGGCGGGGTACGCGGCGGCGCGCACCGCCCGCGACGAGGGCGCCGACGTGGCCATCGTCGACCCCGGGCCGCTGGGGGGCCTGTGCATCCTGCGGGGCTGCATGCCGAGCAAGTCGGTGCTGCGCTCCTCGGACGTGATGTCCCTCATCCGCCGGGCCCCGGAGTTCGGCCTCTCGGCGCCGGAGCCGGGCGCGGACCTGGAGGCGATCATCGACCGCAAGGACCGCCTGATCCGCGAGTTCGCCGACTACCGCGTCGAGCAGTTGCGCGGCTTCACCCTCTACGAGGCGCCGGCGCGCTTCACCGGTTCCCGCGAGATCGAGGTCGCCGGCCGCCGGCTGCGGGCCCGCGCCTTCGTCATCGCCACCGGGTCCGCCATCAGCCGCCCGCCGATCCCCGGCCTGGAGGAGACCGGCTTCATCACCTCCGACGACGCCCTCGACCTGCGCGATCTTCCCGCGTCGATGGTCGTCCTCGGCGGCGGCCCCATCGCCTGCGAGCTGGCCCAGTTCTACTGCCGCCTCGGCGTGAGGACGGTGATGATCCAGCGCAGCGGCCACATCCTGTCGCAGACCGACGAGGACCTCGCCCGCCCCGTGGAAGCCCGCTTCCGCGAGGAGGGCATGGAGCTCTACACGGGGACGAAGCTGCACCGCCTCGAGCGCGCCAACGGCGAGGCCACGGTCCACTTCCGCCACGGGGAGGAGGAACGGACCGCCTCGGGGCAGGTAGTCTTCCAGGCCCTGGGCCGGCGGCCGAACACCGACGGCCTCGGGCTGGACGCCGCCGGCGTCGAGGTCGACCGCCGCGTCCTCGTGGACGACGCCATGCGCACCAGCCAGCCCCACATCTTCGCCGCCGGCGACGTCAACGGCCTCCACGAGATCGTCCACATCGCCGTCGTGCAGGGGGAGGCGGCCGGGTACAACGCCGTCCACCTGCAGGGGGAGCCGCGGCGCGTCGACTCGCGCCTCGACATGGCCGTCACCTTCACCGACCCGGCCGTGGCCACCCTCGGCCGCCTGGAGAGGCAGTGCCGGGCCGAGGGCATCCCCTACCTGGCCGCCAGCTACCCCTTCGACGACCACGGCAAGTCGATGACCCTGGGCGAGCTGCACGGCCACGCCAAGATCCTCTGCGATCCCGCCACCGGCGAGATCCTCGGCGCCGGCATCGTCGGACCCGAGGCCGGCGAGTTGATCCACGAGCTGGCCGCGGTGATGTACTTCCGCGGAACAGTCCAGCAACTGATGGAGATCCCCCACTACCACCCCACCCTGGCCGAGATCCTCACCTATCCCGCCGAGGAGCTGGCCGACCGACGGCAAGGAGACTGAAGGTGGCCGTCGTCTTCCCGGCCCAGGAGAGCCCCATCTGCCATCTCTCCTGCATCGAGGACCCCGACGGCAACCACGTCTGGCTCCACCAGCGCAGGGACGGCACCTTCGGCTGACCCGGGGGCGGGGCTCGCGCTCAGTCGTAGTACTCCTGCCCGAGGTGGGTGATCAGCTCCTCTCCCTGCAGGAAGCGCAGCGTGTTCTTCAGCTTCATCAGCTGGATGAAGACGTCGTGCTCAGGGTACAGCTCGGGCGCCGTCTGGGGGCTCTTGAAGTAGAAGCTGAGCCACTCCTGGACGCCCTTCCACCCGGCCCGCTGCGCCAGGTCGGTGAGCAGCACCAGGTCGAGGACGAGGGGCGCGGCCAGGATCGAGTCGCGGCAGAGGAAGTCGACCTTGATCTGCATCGGGTACCCCAGCCACCCGAAGATGTCGATGTTGTCCCAGCCCTCCTTCTCGTCGCCGCGGGGAGGGTAGTAGTTGATCCTCACCTTGTGGTGGATGTCGCCGTAGAGCGCCTGGTTGAGGTGGGGCTGGAGGATGTACTCCAGCACCCCGAGCTTGCTCTCCTCCTTGGTGCGGAAGGAGTAGGGGTCGTCGAGGACCTCGCCGTCGCGGTTGCCGAGGATGTTCGTCGAGAACCAGCCGCGGAGGCCGAGGCTGCGCGCCTTCAGCCCCGGCGCCAGGATCGTCTTCATCAGGGTCTGGCCGGTCTTGAAGTCCTTGCCCATGATCGGCACACCGCGCTCCTCGGCGAGCTCCACCAGGGCCGGGGTGTCCACGGTCAGGTTGGGGGCGCCGTTGAGGTAGGGCACGCCCTCCTGGAGGGCCGCGTAGGCGTAGATCATGCTCGGCGCGATGCCGGGATGGTCCCTCTTCATGGCTCCCTCGAAGGCATCGAGGCTGTCGTGCACGGGATCGGCCTCGAGGAAGATCTCCGTGCTCCCGCACCAGATCATCACCAGCCGGTCGCAGCCGTTGTCGGAGCGGAAGCGCTGGATGTCCTCGCGCACCTGCTGCGCCAGGTCCCACTTGCGCGCGGGCCCCTTCACGTGGGAGCCCTCGAGTCGGCGCACGTACTCCCGGTCGAAGACCGCCTTCATCGGCTTGATCTGCGACAGCGGCTCCCGCAGCTGCTCGAGGAGGCGGTCGTCGAGGACGCCGGCCTCGGAGGCGGCGGTCCAGGCGTCGTCGGGGAAGACGTCCCAGCCGCCGAAGCAGAGCTGGTCCAGCCCGGCGAGGGGGACGAAGTCCTTGACGAGGGGCGAGCGGTTCTCGGTGCGCTTGCCGAGGCGGATGGTGCCCATCTGGGTCAGGGAGCCCACGGGCTCCCCGAGGCCGGCCTTGATCGCCTCCACGCCGGCGACGAAGGTGGTGGCCACGGCGCCCATGCCCGGCATGAGCACGCCGAGTTTGCCGGCGGGGTCCTGGATCGACTCGGGTCGGTTCACGGAAGCAGCTCCTGGCTGGTGGGGGAGATCGGCGTCCTGGGAGAGGTCCGCCGCGCACCGAAGCTAGGCCTTCCTTCTCATCGCACAAATCGATACTTTCTATATAAACCATAGACATAGACTATCATCAGAGATGAACCTCCAGCACCTCCGCTACTTCCTCGCCGCCGCCCGGGGCGGCGGCTTCACCCAGGCCGCCCGCACCCTGCACGTGACCCAGCCCACGGTCTCCAGCGCCATCGCCGAGCTGGAGAAGTCCCTGGGGGTACGCCTCTTCCACCGGGGCCGGCAGGTGGAGCTGACCGACGAGGGCCGCCGCCTCGCGGACTTCGCGGTGCGCATCGAGGACCTCGTCGACGAGGCCCGGGAGAGCGTCGGCGTCGGCGAGCCGGCGACGGGAGACGGTTTCCGCTTCGGCGCCATCGACGCCGCCGTCATCTACCTGCTGCCGGAGGTGCTGCGCGGCTACGTGGCCGCCCACCCGGGGGTGGAGCTGGCCATCGAGGTGGGGCCCTCCTCCCGCCACCTGGTGGAGGAGGTACTGGCCAACCGGTTGGAGTTCGCGGTCATCTCCCTGCCCTTCGAGGACCCGCGGCTGGGGACGCTGCCCGTGCTGCGCGACGAGATGCCCCTCGTGGTGGGCGCCGGGCATCCCCTGGCGGGACGCCGGCGGATCTCCCTCGAGCAGGTGGCGCGCGAGCCTCTGATCCTCTTCCCGCCGGGCTCGGTGTCGCGCCGCATCGTCGACGAGGGCCTGGCCGAGTCCGGGGTCTCGCCGCGGTCGGCGATGGAGATGGGCAGCCCCGAGGCGATGGGCAAGCTGGTCGAGGCCGGCATCGGCATCTCCTTCCTGCCGCGCCTGGCCGTGGCCGAGTCCCTGGGCAGCGGCGCCTTGCGCGAGGTCCGTGTCACCGGGCTGACCTTGTCGCGGCAGATCGGGCTCGCCTGGCGCCGGGGCCGCTGGTTCGGACCCGCGGTGCGCGCCCTGGTGGAGGCTTTCCTGGAGACCTGCGGGATGGTCGACGACTGGCGGTCCGCCACGGCCACGGCCTGAGGCGGAACCGCCGTGGTCTCAACGGCGCAGGAGTGGTCAGCCTCACCGCGCCGCCTGACGAGGATTCGCAGCCCCCTGGCCTGCGGACGCCTGTCTCCCCAGCGTGCGGGGAGAGGTGCGCGGCCCCTCGCCTCGGGGCTGCCGGCCCCCGGGAGGGACTGCCTGGACTGCCGCCCCTCGGCCAGTCGGGGGTGGTCTTCGCCCCAGGCGAGAGCGGCGGCCTGAGCACCGCTGGCCGGGCGGGCTTCAGGCGGACTCGGCGCCGGTGGGCCCGCCGCCCTGCAGGGGCAGGTCCAGCCGCAGCGTCGGCCCATCCACCCGCGCCTGCGACTCCGAGACCTCGGCGGTCTCCGCCTCCAGCAGGGCGCCGGCGCCCTCCACCAGTTCCGCCACGTCGGCGCCGAGAAAGACCGGGTGCCGGGCGGCCACCCCCCGCAGCCGTTCGCGGCTGCGCCGCCACAACCGCCGCCGGCCGCGGGCGTTGCCGGCGTGCCACTTGATCAGCGCCGCCGCGAGCTGGATCAACCCCTGCAGGTAGGTCCGCGTCGTCTCGTCATCCGTGGCCCGCCAGGCCGCCTCCCACCACTCGTGGGACTCCCACCAGTAGGCGTGGTTGAACAGGTCCGCGCCGAAGAGGTAGGCGGGATGGACGGTCCAGTTGTCATCGGTCAGGGGGCCGCTGGCCGGTTCGGGCTCGCCGTGGCCGTGGCCGCGGGGGTTGGTGCGCGGGTGGGGGGTCACGCCGGGCTCGTGGCGGTACGGCGGGAAAGGTGGCCCGGGCGCGTAGCGGCCGATGGCCGGGTCGAAGGGTCGCGGCGGCACCCCTGGCGCCCTAGGCGGCGGGGGCCATCGGCGCCGGCGCCTCGTCGAGGCTGGCGGCCAGCTCCCGGAGGCGGGCCTCCACCTCGGCCACCGAGCGGTAGCCGCTGAGCTCGGCGCGCAGCCGGGCGGCGCCGCGAAGCTCGCGGAAGTACCCGGAGTAGTGGCGCCGCATGCCGACCAGGCCCTCGCGCTCGCCCCCGTAGTCGACGCCCAGCCGCAGGTGCCGCAGACAGAGCTCGGCCCGCTGCCGGGGGGTCGGCGGCGGCAGCAGCCGGCCGGTGCGCAGGTAGTGGCGGATCTCGGAGAAGATCCAGGGGTGGCGGATGGCGGCGCGGCCGATCATGACCGCGTCGCAGCCGGTCTCGCGGAAGGCGGCGGCGGCGCTCTCCGGGCCGGTGACGTCGCCGTTGAGGATCACGGGGATCTCCACCGCCTCCTTGATGCGCGGGATCCAGCTGTAGTCGACCGGCCCCTTGTGACCCTGGGCGCGGGTGCGGCAGTGGACGGCCAGGGCCTCGACGCCTTCGTCGACGAGCATGCGCGCCACCTCGACGATGCGGATGCTGGCCGCGTCCCACCCCAGGCGGGTCTTCACGGTCACGGGCAGGTGGGTGGCCCTCTTCACGCGGCGCACGATCTCCCGCATCTGCGGCAGGTCGCGCAGCAGGCCGGCGCCGGCGCCGCGCAGGGCGACATTGCTCACCCAGCAGCCGCAGTTGATGTCGATCAGGTCGGGGGCGCGCTCGGTGGCGATCTGCGCCGCCTGCTCCATGGACAGCTCGGAGGCGCCGTAGATCTGGATCCCCAGGGGGCGCTCGGCGTCGGTGAAGTCGAGCTTGTGCAGGGTGCGCCGGGGGCCGTCGGGGGCCTCCCGCACCAGGCCCTCGGCGTTGACGAACTCGGTGTAGACCATGTCGGCCCCGAGCTGCCGGCAGAGGAGGCGGAAGGCGGGTCCGGAGACCTCCTCCATGGGCGCCAGCAGCAGGCCGGGGTCGGCGCGGACACTGCCGATCCGGAGGGGGCGGTCGATCGACACGGGGTCCTCGGGGTGATGGTGAAACGCCTCTCCCGCAACGGCTTGATAAGCTACGGACGGGGCCTCTTCGAGGCTACAGGAGCGAGCCCTTGTCGGTGACCTTGTCCATGACGCGCACCTCCCGGCGGCGGATCATGGGCCGCAGGTCGTCGACGATGCGCAGCCATTCCGGGCTGTTGTAGTAGGCGTCGATCGCCTCGTCCCGTGCCTTGCGGCTGGGGAAGGCGCGCATCCAGGCGAACTCGTCCTCGCGGTCGGTCTCCCAGGCGGCGACGAAGGTGACGCCGTACTTCTTCATGAACCGGCGGGCCCGGCGGAACTGGCGCACGAAGGCGGTCCTCTGGCCGGGGTGCAGGCGGTAGATGCGCAGCTCGTAGATCATGGGGCCTCTCTCCTCGGGTGCAGGCCGGAAGGGGTGGCGACGGCGTCGACGGCGACATCGTGGTCCTCGGTGGGGACCCGGTCGACGAAGAGCTCGTCGTAAATGAGACCGATCCTCTCGCCGCCGGCCAGCCCCGCGAGAAAGCGGTCGTAGTAGCCGCCGCCGCGGCCGATGCGGCAGCCCCGCCGGTCGAAGAGCAGCCCCGGGACGAGGACGAGGTCCGCGGCGGGCTCGACGAACCGGGGACTGCTCGGCTGCAGCAGGCCCAGGGGGCCGCGGGACAGCTCTCCGGGGCTGCCGATCTCGGCGTGGCGCAGCGACTCCCGGCGGCCGGCCACCACCGGCACGAGAACGCGCTTGCCCTGGGCCCGGGCGGCGCCGATGAGGGCCTGGGTGTCGATCTCGCCGGGGAGGCTGCCGACGTAGGTGTGCACCGTCCGCGCGCGGGCCCAGGCAGGGGACTCGAGGACCCACCGGGCGATGCGCGCGCTCGCGGCGGCCCGGCGCCCGGGGGACAGCTCTCCGAGAAGCCGGAGGGCCTCGCTGCGACGGCGCGCCTTCTGCAGCGGGATCGGGTCGGTCATGGCGGGGGGATGCAAGAGCCGGCCCCGCCCGGCTGTCAAACCGCCATGTGGACGCCCCGGCGGCCAATCGGTAGATTCGATAACTCCTTTGCAGCCAGTCGATTGAACGAATCCCCATGACCGTCAGCGCACGTCCCGCCGCGGCCCAGAGCCCCGACGACGCCGACCTCCAGCGGCGCCTGGGGGAGTCGGGCCCGCTGCCCCGGCACGTGGCCATCATCATGGACGGCGACCGGCGCTGGGCCAAGGAACGCGGCCTCAAGCTCACCGAGGGCCACCGCCACGGCCGCGAGTCGGTGCGCGACATCGTGCGCGCCTGCGGCCAGCTGGAGATCGAGGTCCTCACCCTCTACACCTTCTCCAGCGAGAACTGGAACCGGCCGCGCCACGAGGTACGCGCCCTCATGCACTGGCTCGAGGAGTCGCTGCGCCAGGAGACGCCGGAGCTGCACGACAACCGGGTGCGCCTCAACGCCGTGGGCCGCCTCGAGGGCTTGCCCGCCCGGGTCCGCAAGGCCCTCGACGACGCCCTCGCCGAGACCGCCGGCAACACCGGCCTCGTCCTCAACCTGGCCCTCAACTACGGCGGCCGCGCCGAGCTCGTCGACGCCTGCCGCGAGCTGGCCCGGCGGGTGCGCGACGGCTCTCTCGACCCCGGCGAGATCGATGAGGCGGCCCTCGGCGGGGCTCTCTACACCGGCGGCCTGCCCGACCCCGACCTGCTGATCCGCTGCAGCGGCGAGATGCGGCTGAGCAACTTCCTCCCCTGGCAGATGGTCTACACCGAGATCTGGTTCACCCCCGTGTTCTGGCCCGACTTCCGGCGCCACCACCTGTACGAGGCGATTCGCGCCTTCCAGCAGCGGCAGCGGCGCTTCGGCGTGTGATCGGTGAGCGCCGAAGACCGTTCCCTGGGGCGCCGCTCGCTGTCGGCGTGCGTCTTCGTGCCCGCCGTCCTGGCGGCGCTGTGGGCGGGGGGCTGGGCCCTCTTCTCCCTGGTGGTCCTGGTCGTCGGCCGCGGCACCTGGGAGCTGCTGCACATGGCGAGCCGCGCCGGGCACCGGCCCGCCGTCGCCGCGGGTGTCGCCCTGGCCCTCGCCTGGTGCCTCTACCTGCAGGTGCGCGGCGCCGACGCGGGGCTGGTCCTGCTGCTGATGGCCGCCGTCGTCGTGGCCCTGGGCGCGGCCCTGCGCCGGGGCGTGGAGGGTTTCCTCGCCAACGCCCTGATCACCCTCGGGGGGCTGCTCTACGTGGCCGTCCTGGGGGCGGCCCCGCTGCTGCTGGCGCCGCGCCTCGGGCACGAGGCGGGCTGGATGATGGTCGCCCTCTTCGCCTGCATCTGGCTCACCGACACCGCCGCCTACCTGGGCGGCCGGCGCTGGGGCCGGAGGCGGCTGGCGCCGACGATCAGCCCGGGCAAGACGGTGGCCGGCTTCGTCTGCGGACTCGCCGGCGGCCTGGTGCCGCTGCTGCTGTGGCCGCAACTGCCCACGTGGTCGCTGCCGGAGCTGGCCGGACTGTTCCTCCTCGTCTCCCTCGGCGGGCAGGCAGGTGACGTCGTGGAGTCGGCGATCAAGCGCGATCTCGGCGTCAAGGACGCGCCGGTCCTGATCCCCGGACACGGCGGCATGCTCGACCGCTTCGACTCCTACCTCTTCGCCTTTCCCCTCGCCTACGTCTACACCGTCGTCTTCAGGAGCTGACTCTCCCCGTGCTCGAATCGATCCTCGACGGACTCATCGGCCTCTCCTGGTTCCTCATCGCCCTCGGCGTCCTGGTCTTCGTCCACGAGCTCGGCCACTTCCTGGTGGCCAAGCGCGCCGGCATCCGCGTCGAGCGGTTCTCCCTCGGCTACCCGCCGAAGATGGTCGGCTTCACCTGGGGGGAGACGGAGTACTGCATCTCCTGGATCCCCTTCGGCGGCTACGTGAAGGTGGCGGGCATGGCCGACGTGGGGACCGACGAGGCCCGGGGCGAGCCCTGGGAGTTCCCCTCCAAGTCGCTGCCGGTGCGCATGGCGGTGATCGCCGCCGGCCCGCTGATGAACTTCGTCTTCGCCTTCGCCGTATTCGTCGTCGTCTACGGCGGCTTCGGCATGGAGACGGTGGAGTCGACCCTCATCGATCCCGCCGAGGGCTCGGTGGCCGAGGCCGCCGGCCTGCGCCACGCCGACGTCATCCGCGCCGTCGACGGCAGGGAGGTGAGCAACGCCCACGAGCTGGTGGAAGGGCTGAAGCGGGCCTCCATCTCCGGCGCCGTGCTCTCCGTCGAGCGCGGCGGCGACCGGGTCGAGGTGGACCTGCCGCCCGAGCCGGCGGGCGCCTACGGCCTGACCGTGATGCTGCCGCCGCGGGTGGGCAGCACCGACCCCGGGACCCCGGCCGCCGAGCTGGGCCTGCGGCGGGGCGACCTGATCACCGCCGTCGACGGCCAGCCGGTGGCCACCTGGTCGGCCATGCGCGAGGTGATCAGCGTCCACCCCGGCGAGGCGGTCGAGCTGCGGTGGCAGCGCGGCGGACGCGCCATGGCCGCCAACATCACCCCCGAGGAGCGGCTGGAGGGCGACAAGCCGATCGGCATCATCGGCATCCGCCACCACCAGTCGGGGTCGGTGAGCATCGGCTGGTGGGAGGCGGTGAAGATCGGCGCCTGGAGCGTCTACTCGTCGTCGTCGCTGATCCTCGACTTCCTCGGCAGCATCTTCGAGGACCGGCGCTACAAGGAGCTGGGCGGCCCGATCCGCATCGCCATCATGGCCGACGACACCGCCGACATGGGGCTGCGCTACTTCCTGCAGTTCCTCGCCCTCCTCAGCGTCAACCTCGCCGTCCTCAACCTCCTGCCCATTCCCGTCCTCGACGGCGGCCACCTCACCTTTCTCACCCTGGAGGCGATCCTGCGGCGCCCGCCCTCGGTGCGCCAGCGGGAGGTGGCCCAGCAGGTCGGCCTGGTGATCATCCTCTTCATCATGGTCATGGTCACCTTCAACGACCTCAACCAGTTCGTCCTCAACCCCGTCCTGGAACTCTTCCAGTAGCCTCGCGGGGCCGGGTGTGTCCGATCGGCAGGCGCTGACCCGGTTCGCCCGCCAGGAGGCGGAGCGCCAGGGCTTCGGCCTCTTCGGGGTCACCCCGGCCGATCCCCTCGCCGGCGCCGGGTTCTACGCCCGCTGGCTGGCCCTCGGCTTCGCCGGCCGCATGTCCTGGCTCGAGCGCAACGTCGAAGGCCGGGCCGACCCCCGGCAGCGGGTGCCGGGGGCGCGCAGCGTCATCTGCCTCGGCATGCACTACGATCCCCCCGCCGCCGACGAGCCGGAGCCGGCCCCCGGACGGCCGCGGGGCCGGATCGCGCGCTACGCCCGGGGCGACGACTACCACGGCCTGATCGAGAGCCGCCTCAAGGGCCTGTGGGAGGCGCTGCGGGAGCGCGCCGGCGGCGGCGAGGGGCGCTGGTCGGTGGACACGGCGCCGGTCCTCGAGCGCGAGCTGGCCGCCCGCGCCGGCCTCGGCTGGTGGGGCAAGAACACCTGCCTCATCAACCGCCGCGGCGGCTCGTACTTCTTCCTCGCCGAGATCGTCACCACCCTCGAGCTGACCTTCGACTCGCCGGAGGTCGACCACTGCGGCTCCTGCACCCTGTGCCTGGAGGCCTGCCCCACCGACGCCTTTCCCGAGCCCTACGTCCTCGATGCGCGGCGCTGCATCTCCTACCTGACGATCGAGCTGAAGGAGGCGATTCCGCGGGAACTGCGCGGCGGCGTCGGCGACTGGGTCCTCGGCTGCGACATCTGCCAGGAGGTCTGCCCGTGGAACCGCCGCGCCGCGGCCACGGAGGAGGAGGCCTTCCACCCGCGGCCGGGGCTCGACCCGGTGGACCTGGTGGAGCTGCTGGGGCTGGACCGCGACGCCTTCAACGAGCGCTTCCGCCGCAACCCGGCCAAGCGCCCCAAGCGCCGCGGCATGCTGCGCAACGCCGCCGTCTGCCTGGGCAACGCCGGCGACCGCCGGGTGGTGCCGCACCTGGCGCGGGCCCTGGCGCGGGACGAGGAGCCCCTGGTGCGGGGCCACGTGGCCTGGGCCCTGGGCCAGCTCGGGGGCGGCGAGGCGAGGCAGGCCCTGCGCGATGCGCGGGAGCGCGAGACCGATGCCGAGGTGCTGGAGGAGATCGAGGCGGCCCTGGCGGCGGCCGCCTGAGGGGCTTCAGGCCCGGACCACCGTGTCCACCTCCGTCTCGCCCTCGGAGCGGGCGATGACGGCGGCCCCGCACGAGTCGCTGAAGACGTTGACCACGGTGCGGTACATGTCCAGGGGCCGGTCGATGGCGAGCATGGCCCCCACGATGAGGGCCACCTGCGGCCCCGTGAGGTTCACCGCCTCGAGGACGATGAAGATCACCACCAGGCCCGCCGACGGCACCGCCGCGGCGCCGATGGAGGCGAGCAGGGCGGTGACCACGATCAGCGCCTGCTGCTCCAGGCCCATGGCCACCCCCATCACCTGGGCGATGAACAGCACCCCGGCGCACTCGTAGAGGGCGGTGCCGTCCATGTTGACGGTGGCCCCCATGGGCAGGACGAAGGAGGTCACGCGGTTGGAGACGCCGACCTTGCGCTCCACGGCGTCGATCGTCACCGGCAGGGTCGCCCCCGAGGAGCTGGTGGAGAAGGCCATGCACATGGGCTGCACCATGTTGCGGAAGTGGATCCGCGGATCGATGCGGCCGAGGAACCGCAGCACCAGGGGCAGGACGACGAAGAGGTGGAAGGTCAGCCCCAGGCACAGGACCAGGGCGTAGAGGCCCAGGGCCTTGAAGGAGCCCAGTCCCGTGGTCCCCACGAGGGTGAGGATGAGGGAGAACACGCCGATGGGCGCCACCCAGCGGATGATCCCCGAAGTGAGGCGCATCATCGCCTGGAAGGCCGAGGCGGCGAGGTTCGCCAACGGGTCGCGGTGGCGGGGCGGCAGGCCGGCGATGCTGAGGCCCGCGAGGATGGCGAAGAAGATGATGGAGAGCATCTTCGCCTCGGAGGCGGCGTCGACGATGTTGACGGGGACGATGTCGAGGAGGAGGTCGACGGGGGAGGTCACCACCGTGAGGTCGGGGAGCTGCCGGGTCTCGGCGGCCCCGAGGTCGGCGCCGGCGCCGGGCCTGATCAGGTTGACCAGGACCAGCCCGGTGAGGACGGCGAGGAGGCTGGTGACCAGGTAGTAGCCCAGGGTCTTGCCGAAGAGCCGCCCGAGGCCGGCGCCGCCCACCGAGGCGACGCCGGAGATGATGGAGGCCAGGACCAGCGGCACGATGACCATCTTGAGCAGCTTGATGAAGAGCTGCCCGATCCACCCCAGTTCCGCGGCCAGGGCCTCGCCCCCGGCAAGCCCGGCGAGGGTGCCCAGGACCATGGCCAGGGCCACCTGCCAGTGCAGCCGGCGGTACCAGGCGGGCGCCGCCGCGGAGGCCGCGGGGGGTGCCTCGGGGGCGGTCAATCGTCGAGCTGGTTCAGCTGGTCGCGGAGCTCGGCGGCGCGCTCGAACTCCTCGCGGGAGACGGCGGTCTCCAGCTCCTGGCGGAGGCGCTCCTTCTCGCTGAGGGGCCGCCGCCCGGTGAGTTCCTCCACCAGCTCGTCGAGGGCCTGGATGGAGCGCTCGCGCTCGGCGTGGAACTCCTCGGCGTCGACGTCGTCGAGATCCTCGATACTCCGGCGCGCCCTGTTCAGGCGGCCGATGGCGTGGTCGAAGTCGTCCTCCTCGACGGCGAGCATGGCGCGTGCCGTGGCGTCGATGCGCAGGATGTAGGGCCACCACTTCTCGAGGTTGTTGCGGTCGTCCTCGTGGGCGGCGTAGCGGTTGACGAAGCGGAACAGGGCCATGTTGCGCTCGGTGTCGCGCACGACGCGGTGGTACTCCTTGATCTGCAGCAGGAAGACGTAGCGGCCGTAGATGCGGGAGCTCTCGTCGAAGAGCTCCTTGCAGACCTCCCGGTCGAGGTGGAAGTCCTGATCGCTGCCCCCGTGGGTGGCGCGGTGGTCCTTGAGGGCGGCCGTGTAGTGGTCGAGGGCGAAGTCGTGGTCGTGGGGCCTGCGGCCGTCGGGACGGCCGTCGAGGTTGAGCTGGAGGATGCCCTGGAAGGCCCCCTGGTCGACGCGCACCTGGATCTTGGCGACGCCGTCGGCGCCCTTGATCTTGCGCACGTTCGACTCGGGATCGTAGGCCCAGGCGTCGAGCAACCCGGTGATGTCTGCGCTCATGGCGGTTCGTCTCTTCCTTGGCCGGGGCTAGGTTACCCCGGCCCCCCGGCAGTGTCAATCGAGCCAGAGGAGCGCATGCCGTCCGACCGCGGGGGGCCGGCCGCGACCGACCCTTGACGATCAGATGGCAGCCGACATATTTGTCTCTTTGGTATTTGTAAGAGACACTTTTGTCCCAATTCCCCACGGAGGCGATGATGGCGGCCTCTTCCGCGGCTGCGCTGCCCACGTCCGACCAGGACCAGCTCGGCGTCCTCCACGAGGTGGGGTCGATCCTCGGGTCGGTCCCCGACTTCGAGCAGGCCCTCCACCGTATCCTCGAGTCCCTGTCCGAGCGCCTGCAGATGCGGCTGGGGACCCTCAGCCTGCTGCGCGGCGACCGGGAGCTGGCCATCGAGATCGCCTCCGGCCTCTCCCAGGACGAGATCGACCGCGGCCGCTACAAGGTGGGGGAGGGGATCACCGGCCGGGTGGTGGCCTCGGCCAAGCCGGTGATCGTGCCGCGCATCAGCTCCGAGCCGCTGTTCCTCGACCGCACCGGGGCGCGCACGAGCGACGACAAGTCCCACAGCTCCTTCATCTGCGTGCCGATCCAGCTCCAGGGGGAGGTGGTGGGCACCCTCAGCATCGACTGCCCCTGGGTGGACGACGCCAACCTGCACCGCAACGTGCGCCTCCTGTCGATCGTGGCCGGCATGATCGCCCAGGACGTCGCCTCCCGGCGCCGCGAGCGCGCCGAGCTGGCCAGCCTCCACGACGAGAACCTGCGCCTCCAGGGGGAGCTGAAGGAGCGCTTCCACCCGGCCAACATCATCGGCAACTCCCGGGCCATGGAGGAGGTGGGGGAGATGATCGGCAAGGTCGCCCCCTCCGACGCCACCGTCCTGCTCCGCGGCGAGAGCGGCACCGGCAAGGAGCTGGTGGCCGACGCCCTGCACTACCACAGCCTGCGCTCGTCCCGGCCGCTGGTGAAGGTCCACGTGGCGGCCCTGCCCGAGTCCCTGGTGGAGGCCGAGCTCTTCGGCCACGAGGAGGGGGCCTTCACCGGGGCCACGGAGGCCCGGGAGGGCCGCTTCGAGCGCGCCGACGGCGGCACCCTGTTCCTCGACGAGATCGGCGAGCTGCCGCCGGGGGTTCAGGTCAAGCTGCTGCGGGTGCTGCAGTCGCGGCAGGTGGAGCGGCTGGGCGGCTCGGCCCCCCGCCACGTGGACGTGCGCGTCGTCGCCGCCACCCACGTCGACCTGGAGCGGGCCGTCGCCGGGGGCCGCTTCCGGGAGGACCTGTTCTACCGGCTGAACGTCTTCCCCATCTACGTGCCACCCCTGCGGGAGCGGAAGTCGGACGTGCTGCTGCTGGCCGACACCTTCCTCGAGCGCTACGGCCGCAAGCACGGCAAGCCGATGCGGCGCATCTCGACGCCGGCGATCGACATGCTCATGAGCTACCACTGGCCCGGCAACGTGCGCGAGCTGGAGAACTGCATCGAGCGCGCCGTCATCCTCTCCATGGACGGCGTCGTTCACGGCCACCACCTGCCGCCGACCCTGCAGACGGCGGCCGCCTCGGGCACCAACCTGTCCGGCTCCCTGGAGATGATGATGAGCTCCTACGAGCGCGAGATCCTGGTGGAGGCCCTCAAGAGCACGCGCGGCAACATGGCCAAGGCCGCCCGCGCCCTCGGGACGACGGCCCGCATCTTCGCCTACCGGACGCGGAAGCTCGACATCGACCCGAGGGAATACCGCAGCTGAGCTCCAGGAACCCGGGAAGGAGACAAATTCGTCGCACTTGGATCTAAAAGAGACGAAATTGTCGTATTCGTCTTTGGGAAGACCTGCGCACCAAGATCCTGCAAATCGAGTAAAAACAGCCTCTTGGGAGGGTCTGGAGCGGTCGTCTCCGGGGCGTGGTACCTGGATTGCTAAGGGTCGGGCGACAGCCTCACACCCCCCCAAGGAGGAAGAAGCGGCCATGTGCCAACGCTGGCGTCTCCCGTGGAGACTGCTGCCCGCGGCGGCGGTCCTGCTCGGAGCCATCTCACCCGTCCACGCGGCGGAGATCACGTCCATGGAGGGATTCCAGGGCATGCCCCTGGTCTACCCCAAGTTCATGGTCGACAACCTGTGGATCCTGATCGCCGCGGCCCTCGTCTTCGTCATGCACCTGGGCTTCGCCACCCTCGAGTCGGGGCTGACCCGGCAGAAGAACACGGTGAACATCCTCTTCAAGAACGTGTTCATCATCTGCGCCGGGATCCTCACCTACGCCCTGACCGGCTTCAACACCATGTACCCCGGCGACTTCAACGGCTTCCTGGCGATCCTCGGGCCGATCGGCTTCAGCGAGGAGGTGGCCAGCCTGACCGCCGCCTACGCCGACTACACCTACTGGGCCGACTTCATCTTCCAGGCCATGTTCGCGGCCACCGCGGCGACGATCGTCTCCGGCGCCGTGGCCGAGCGCGTCAAGCTCAACGGGTTCATGATCTACGCGGCGGTCCTGGTCGCCTTCTGCTACCCCGTGGCCGGCTCCTGGAAGTGGGGCGGCGGCTGGCTCGACGCCATGGGCTTCCACGACTTCGCCGGCTCGTCGATCGTCCACGCCTTCGGCGGGTTCTCGGCCCTGGCGGCGGTCCTCGTCCTGGGGCCCCGCCTCGGCAAGTACACCCCCGACGGCCGGGTGCGGCCGATCCTCGGCCACAGCATGCCGCTGGCGACGATCGGCGTCTTCCTGCTGTGGCTCGGCTGGTTCGGATTCAACGGCGGCTCCGTCCTCAGCGCCGATCCGGCGGCCGTCTCCCTCGTCTTCGTCACCACCTCGCTGGCCGCCGCCGCCGGGGGGCTGGCCTCGATCTTCACCTCCATGGCCTACCTGAAGAAGCCCGACATCACCATGGCCCTCAACGGCATCCTGGCGGGCCTGGTGGGCATCACCGCGGGGGCTGATACGGTGACCTGGACGGGGGCCATCCTCATCGGCCTCATCGCCGGCGTGATCGTCGTGTTCTCCATCGTCCTCATCGACCGTCTGCGCGTCGACGACCCGGTGGGCGCCATCTCCGTCCACGGCGTCTGCGGCGTCTGGGGCACCGTCGCCGTGGGCCTCTTCAGCACCAGTCCCGGGCACACCGTGGGCGTGCAGATCGCCGGCACCCTGTCCTATGCCCTCTTCGCCTTCGTCGTCTCCTTCGTCCTCGCCACCGCGGTCAAGCACACCCTGGGCCTGCGCGTGAGCGCCGAGGAGGAGGACGAGGGGCTCGACCTGGGCGAGCACGGCCAGCCGGCCTACGCCGACTTCCAGTACATCGCCAACTGACACAGCGACAGAGGAGAGAGAGAAATGGTCAAGATCGAAGCGTATCTGCGGCCCGCGTCGCTGGAGAAGGTGCAGCAGGCGCTGGCGGAGATCGGCATCGCCGGCCTCTCGGTGCTGGAGGTCCGGGGCTTCGGCCGCCAGCGCGGACACCGCGAGGTCTACCGCGGCGCCGAATATACCCTAGACTTCGTTCCCAAGATCAAGGTGGAGGTGGCGGTCCGGGAGGTGGACCGGCAGCAGGCCGTGGACGCCATCGTCGAGGCCTCCAAGACCGGCCAGACCGGCGACGGCAAGGTCTTCGTCGTTCCCGTGCAGGAAGCCGTCAGGGTGCGCACCGGAGAGACCGGGGACAGCGCTCTGTAGCCCCACCCCACCGAATGGGAGGAACGGACATCATGCGCATGCGAACCCTCACCCGCACCCTCGCCGCGGCCGCCGCGATCGCCGCGGCGGGTTGGCCCGCCGCCGCCCCGGCGGAGATCGGCATCGGCGCCGACGTGGTCAGCCGCTACGTCTGGCGCGGCACCGACTTCGGCAACGCCGTCAGCGTGCAGCCGGGCATCGCCTTCTCCAGGGAGGCCGTCGAGATCGGCGCCTGGTCCTCGTGGGCCATCAGCGGCGGTGGCGCCAACGAGAACGACCTCTACGTCACCTACTCGGTCGGCCAGGTCTCCGTGACCGTAACCGACTACTACTTCCCGGTCAGCGCGCCCGGCGACTTCTTCAACTTCTCCGACGAGGACGGGATCCACGTCCTCGAGGCGTCGGCCGGCGTGGATCTGGGCATGGCCAGCGTCATGGCGGCCTTCAACTTCCTCGGCGACGCCGACGACTCCTTCTGGGTGGAGGCCTCCATCCCGCTGGCGGCGCTCTCCGGCGACACCGAGGTCGGCCTCACCGTCGGCGCCGGCAACGGCGTCTACACCAATGACGGCGCCGCCGAGGGCGATCCGGGACTGGTGAGCATCTCCCTGGACGTCTCCGACGGCGACTACTTCGCCTCGTACATCCTCAACCCCGACGCGGAGATCAGCTTCCTGGTCTTCGGGCGCAGCTTCTGAGGACCCGGCTTTCCCCGGGTGGGCCGCGCCGCTCCAGGTGGCCCGCCCGGGGCGGAAGCCCTATCATTTTCCGGTTTCCCGCGAAACACACCCTTCCGCTCGATCCCCTGTAAGGAGAACAGGAATGGCAAAGACCAAGACCGCACCAAGGAAGAAGAAGGCGGCGGCGCCGAGCGCCCCCTCGGGCCGCTCCGTCGTCGCCCAGGCCAAGCGCGACGGCGTGCAGATGGTCGACTTCAAGTTCGTCGACTTCCCGGGCACCTGGCAGCACTTCTCGATCCCCGTGAACGAGTTCGAGGCCGACATGTTCGAGGACGGCCTCGGCTTCGACGGCTCCAGCATCCGCGGCTGGCAGGCGATCAACGAGTCGGACATGCTCGTCATGCCCGACCCGTCGACGGCGTTCATGGACCCCTTCACCCAGCACAAGACGCTGTCTCTCATCTGCGACATCGTCGACCCCATCACGCGCGAGGACTACGGCCGGGACCCGCGCAACGTCGCCCGCCGGGCCGACGCCTACCTGAAGGGGACGGGCATCGCCGACACGGCCTACTTCGGCCCCGAGGCGGAGTTCTTCGTCTTCGACAGCATCCAGTACGACCAGAACGCCCACTCCGGGTACTACTTCATCGACTCCGTGGAGGGCCGCTGGAACTCGGGCGCCGCCGAGGAGCCGGGCAACCTGGGCTACAAGCCGCCGTACAAGGGCGGCTACTTCCCGGTGCCCCCCCACGACACCCTGCAGGACATCCGCTCGGAGATGGTCCTCACCATGATCGACTGCGGCCTCGACATCGAGCTGCAGCACCACGAGGTCGGCACCGCCGGCCAGGGGGAGATCGACATCAAGTACTGCCCCATGGTCCAGTGCGGCGACGGCATGATGATCTACAAGTACGTGGTGAAGAACGTGGCCCGGAAGCACGGCAAGACGGCGACCTTCATGCCCAAGCCCCTCTTCGAGGACAACGGCACCGGCATGCACTGCCACCAGAGCCTGTGGAAGGGCGACAACCCCCTCTTCGCGGGCAACGGCTATGCCGGCCTGAGCGACACCGCCCTCTACTACATCGGCGGCATCCTCAAGCACGCCCGGGCCATCCTGGCCTTCACCAACCCGACGACGAACTCCTACCGGCGCCTGGTGCCCGGGTACGAGGCGCCCGTCAACCTCGCCTACAGCCAGCGCAACCGCTCGGCGGCCGTGCGCATCCCCATGTACTCGGCCAGCCCCAAGGCCAAGCGCATCGAGTTCCGCTGCCCCGACCCGAGCTGCAACATCTACCTGGCCATGTCGGCCATGCTCATGGCGGGCCTCGACGGCATCCAGAACAAGATCGATCCGGGCGAGCCGATGGATAAGGACATCTACGATCTCGAGGCCGAGGAGCGCGCCTCGGTGCCGCTGACGCCGGCGTCCCTGGACGAGGCGATCCAGGCCCTGGAGGAGGACCACGAGTTCCTGCTCAAGGGCGACGTCTTCACCGAGGACGTGATCCAGGCGTGGATCACCTACAAGCGCGAGGAGGAGGTCGACGCCATCCGCCTGCGCCCGCACCCGTACGAGTTCGCCCTCTACTACGACATGGTCTGAGCCACCCCGCACTCACCGCGGGTCGATACCAGGGGAGGTTCCCGAACATCGGGGATCTCCCCTGTTTTCATGCCGGCCTATATTCCTGAGCATGCCACCGGACGCACCACCGCTCGTCATCGGGACCCGCGGCAGCCCCCTGGCCACGAGGCAGGCCGGCCTCGTGCGCGACGCCCTGGCCGGGCGCTTCGGGGACGAGCTGCCGACGGAGATTCGCGTGGTGCGCACCCAAGGCGACGTCGACCGCCGCTCGCTGTCGCAGATCGGCGGCCAGGGGGTGTTCACCGCCGAGCTGGAGCGGGCCCTGCTCGACGGCCGCGTCGACCTCGCCGTCCACAGCCTGAAGGACCTTCCCACCACCATGGACCCGCGCCTGCGGCTGGCCGCCGTCCCCGAGCGCGAGGACGTGCGCGACGTCCTCGTCAGCCGAGGGGGCGCCGGCCTGGATGACCTTCCCGCGGGGGCCTCGGTGGCCACCGGCAGCGCCCGCCGCCGGGCGCAGCTGGCCGCGGTCCGGCCCGACCTGGCCTTCGTCGACCTGCGCGGCAACGTCGACACCCGCCTCGCCAAGGTCGCCGCCGGGGAGGTCGACGCCGTGGTCCTGGCCGCCGCCGGCCTGCGGCGCCTCGGCCGCGAGGCGGAGATCAGCTGCCATCTCGACCCCCTCACCGTGCTGCCCGCCCCGGGCCAGGGCGCCCTCGGCCTGCAGATGCGCGCCGATGACGGCCGCGTCGGACTCGTGGCGGCCCTGAGCCACCCCCCGACCCTGGCGGCGGTCACCGCCGAGCGCGCCTTCCTCGCCGGCCTCGGCGGCGGCTGCGGCACCCCCATCGGCGCCTGGGGCCGGCCCGAGGACGGCGGGCTGCGCGTCGACGGCGCCGTGCTGAGCCCGGACGGCCGCGACTCGACCCGCGACTCGGTACGCGGGCCCCTGGAGGCCGCCGAGCCGCTGGGCGCCGACCTGGCCGGGCGCGTCAAGGCCGGCGGCGGCCAGGCGATCCTCTCGGCCTGCGCCGCCTGAGCCGCTACCCGTGGAGCATCCCCCCGAGGCCGTCGAGGGCCGCGTCTACATCGTCGGCGCCGGTCCCGGCGACCCAGGCCTGCTGACCCTCAAGGGCGCCCGCCTCCTTGCGGAGGCGGACATCGTGCTCTACGACGACCTCATCGACCGGCGGCTCCTGGAGCACACGCGGCCGGGCTGCGACCTCGTGGCCGCCGGCCACCGCGGCGGCGGCAGCGGCCGCCGCCAGGAGGAGCTGAGCCGGCGGCTCGTGGCCGAGGCCCGCGCCGGGCGCCGGGTGGTGCGCCTGAAGGGCGGCGACCCCTACATCTTCGGCCGCGGCGGCGAGGAGGCCCTGGCCCTGGCCGAGGCGGGGGTCTCCTTCGAGGTCGTCTGCGGCGTCACCGCCGCCTCCGGGGCCCCGACCTACGCCGGCATCCCCCTCACCCACCGGGGGCTGGCCGCCGCGGCGGTCCTGGTCACCGGCCACGAGGACCCGTCGAAGCCGGAGTCCGGCGTCGACTGGCCTCGGCTGGCCCAGGTGCCGGGGACCCTGGTGGTCTTCATGGGCAGCCGCAAGGTCGGCGCCATCTGCGAGGCCCTGACCGCCGGCGGGCGGGCGCCGGAGACGCCGGCGGCGGCGATCCAGTGGGGCACCTGGCCCCGGCAGAAGACGGTGACCGCCACCCTGGAGAGCCTCGCCGGGCAGGTCGAGTCCGTGGGCCTGGCCTCGCCGACCCTGATCGTCGTGGGCGAGGTCGTCGGCCTTCAGGAGAAGCTCTCCTGGTTCGAGTCGCGCCCCCTCTTCGGCCGCCGCATCCTGATCACCCGCAGCCGCGAGCAGGCCGGCCCCCTGCGGCTGATGCTGGAGTCCGAGGGCGCCGAGGTCCACCTGCTGCCGCTCCTGGAGATCGGCCCGCCCGACGACTGGACCGCCCTCGACGGCGCCCTGTCGAGGCTCGCCGGCTTCGCCTGGGTCGTGTTCACAAGTCCCAACAGCGTCGAGTTCGTCCACGATCGCCTGCGCCAGCTGGGGCGGGACTCGCGCGCTTATGGCCGCGCCCGGGTGGCCGCCGTCGGCCTGTCCACGGGCCAGCTGCTCCGGGAGCGCGGCATCGAGCCGGATCTCGTGCCCGAGGTCCACTCCGCCGCCGGCCTGGCGGCCGCCTTCGAGGCCGTCGACCTCACCGAGGCCGAGGTCCTCCTGCCCGCCTCCTCCATCGGCCGCACCGAGCTGGACGAGAGCCTCGCCCGCCGCGGCGCCCTCGTCATGAGGGTGACGGCCTACGAGAACCGCCCCCCCGACCCCGCCTCCGTCGAGCTGCCGGAGGCCCTGACCGGGGGCCGCCTCGACTGCGCCGTCTTCGCCAGCCCCTCCAGCGTGCGCAACTTCCTCGCCGTCACCGGCCGCGAGGCGGGCCTGGAGCACCTTCGCCGCCTCGACGTCGCCGCCATCGGCCCGACCACGGCGCGGGCGGTGGCCGACCTCGGCCTGCCCGTGGCCGTGCAGCCGGGCCAGAGCAGCGTGCCCGCCCTCGTGCGGGCCCTGTGCGAGCACTATGGCGGCCGGCGCTGAGGGGGAGCGCCGCTTCGGCGCCGGCAAGCTGCCCGCGACTGTTCTGGAGGAACTGCTGGGCCGCTTTACCGGTGGCGACGACGCGCGCCTCCTGGTGCCCCCCGGCGTCGGCGAGGACGCCGCCGTCATCGACTTCGGCGACCGCTGCCTGGTGGCCAAGACCGATCCGATCACCTTCGCCACCGACCGCATCGGCTGGTACGCCGTCCACGTCAACGCCAACGACATCGCCGCCATGGGGGCGGTGCCGAAGTGGTTCCTGGCCTCGGTCATCGTCCCCGAGGAGCTGGCCACCCGGGCCCTCTTCGAGCAGGTGATGGGACAGATCCACCAGGCCTGCGGGGAGCTGGGCGTGGCCGTGGCCGGAGGCCACACGGAGGTCTCCTTCGGCATGGACCGGCCCCTGGTGGTGGGCCAGATGCTCGGCGAGGTCCCCCATGGCGGCGTGGTCCGCTCCTCCGGCCTGCGTCCGGGGGACGCCCTGCTGCTGACCAAGGGGATGGCCATCGAGGCGACGGCGATCATCGCCGCCGAGAAGCGGGACGAACTGCGGTCCCGCGGCTGGACCGGGGCCGACCTGGACCGCTGCGCCGGCTACCTCGACGACCCCGGGATCAGCGTTGTCGCCGACGCCCGGACGGCCTTGGCGGCCGGGGGCGTCCACGCCCTGCACGACCCCACCGAGGGCGGCGTCGCCACGGGTCTGGCGGAGATCGCCGGGGCCTCGCAGGTGGGGCTGGAGATCGACGGCGGGGCCCTGCCGGTCAGCGACGAGTCGCGCCGCCTGTGCGCCGGGTTCGGGCTGGACCCCTTCGGCGTGATCTCCTCCGGCGCCCTGCTCATCGGCTGCGGTCCCGAGGCGGCCGGGGACGTGGTCTCCGCGCTGCAGGGGCAGGGCATCGCCTGCGCCCGCATCGGCACGGCGAGGGAGGCGGGATTCGGCCTGCGCCTGCGTCAGCCGGACGGCGCCCTCGTCGAGCTGCCCCGGTTCGAGGTCGACGAGATCACCCGGCTCTTCGCGTGAGGACGCCCGCGACAGAGACCTCAGGCAGCGCCCGCAGCCGAGTGCGAGGAGGCGGTCGGAGGACTGGGAGACGCGGGCGGCTTCTCCCCGTGTTACAAGCGGACTACAATCTCAGATCCATCCTAAGGCCATGAGAGGCGGAGACAGATGCGTGACCAGCGGATCCTGATCGGAGACTTCACGCGCAGGGAGTTCCGGGAGATGCTCCAGGCCGGGACCCTGAAGGCGGCCATCGTGCCCACGGGGACCACGGAGCAGCACCTCGAGCACCTGGAGATGTGTCACGACAGCGCCAGCGCCACGCTGGTGGCGCACCGGGCGGCCACCGCCTTGCACCCGGCCGTGGTCGTGGCGCCCACGGTACAGGTGGGCGTGTCCGAGCACCACATGATGCACCCGGGCACACTGACGACGCGGGTGGGTACCTTCCTGGACTACGTCTTCGACATCTGCGAGAGCATCACCCGCGCCGGCATCGAGCGCGTGCTGATCCTCAACGGCCACGGGGGGCACATGCACCCGTTGCGCAAGGAGCTGACCCGCTACCGCCAGTTGCTGGGCCCCGGCATCGTCTACGCCACGTACTGGGACCTCTACTCCGACGACGAGGTCTACTCCCTGGTGCGCAGCAAGCGGGTGCCGGGTCACGCCAACGAGTTCGAGACCGCCTTCGCCCTGGCCGGCTTCCCCGAGCGGGTGCACGAGGAAGCGATCGAGGACGAGGGCGCCGGCCTCGCCACGCGCGAGCAGGGGGAACGGGCCATCGAGATCGTCGTGCCCCACGTGGAGCGCCTGCTGCGTCGCATGATCGCCGGCGAAAGCCCGACCGTGGAGCCCCGCTCGTTCCGGCCGGAGGGCACCCTTGTCGGGGCCGAGAGCTTCCCCTACCAGGCCGGCCGAACGGAGTCGGACCGATGTTGACGGAAGCACGGGTCGCCGCCTACCGCCGCGACGGGTTCACGGTCTGCGAGGGATTCCTGTCGCAGGCCGAGGTGGACGACCTGCTGGGCGAGGCCGACGCGGTCTGCGCCGGCAGCACCAACCGGTGCCACGACGCCGCGCGCCTGGAGATGGAGCCCGACCAGCCGCCGGAGGGCACGGCGGTGCGCCGCCTGTACGAGCCGTGCTCCTACTATCCGGTGGCCCGCGCCCTGTCGGAGCTGGATCGCCTGGTGGACGTGGTCGAGCAGCTGTGCGGGCCGAACCTGGTGTTCCACTACAGCAAGCTCAACGTGAAGCCGGCCGAGGTCGGCTCCGTGGTCGAGTGGCACCAGGACCTGGCATACTACCCGCTGACGAATCGCGACAGCCTGGCGGTGCTGTTCTACCTGGACGAGACCGACCGCGGCAACGGCGCCCTGCAGCTGCTGCCGGGCCGCCACGACTCGGTGCTGCTGGAGCACACCCGGGACGGGTACTTCCAGGGCCGCGTCACCGAGGCGGTGGACGAGGCGGAGGCGGTGCTGGCGGAGGGCCGCGCCGGCACGGCCGTCTTCATGCACGGCCTGACGCCGCACGCCTCGGCGCCGAACCGGTCGCAGCGGCCGCGGCGGACCATGATCCTCAGCTACCGGGCGGCCGACGCCTTCCCGATCTACTGCGGTCCCATGACCCACAAGGCAGAGGCCCACGTGCGCCTGGTTCGAGGCGAGGCGGCGCGGGAGGCGCGCTTCGATCAGGACAGGTTTCCGGTCCCGCGATACCAGGGCGAGATCGCCTCCCTGTACGACCTGCAGGAACGGTCCCGGGTGGCCGAGCAGGGATCGTAGGCTCGGCGCGGACGCCGTCGGCACCTCTCCGCATGACGACTCCCGGCGACAGCGAACTGAGGCGGCGGCTGCAGGCCCAGTGGGAGGAGGCGGTCGAGGACTGGATCGCCCACGACCAGGCGGTGCGCACCGACTTCCTCGACGACTGGGTGCTCGACGCCCTCGGCGAGGTCGCCGGCCGCCGCGTCCTCGACATCGGCTGCGGCGAGGGCCGTTTCTGCCGGGTCCTCGCTGGCCTCGGCGCCGAGGTCACCGGCCTCGATCTGACGGCGGGGCTCATCGACCGGGCCCGCTCGGAGGGCTCCGACGGCGAGACCTACCTCGTGGGCGACGCCGAGGATCTGGACGGCCTCGGCGACGGGGGGTTCGACCTCGCCGTCTCCTACATCGTCCTGGTCGACGTCCACGACCACCGCCGCGCCATCGAGGCGGCCTTCCGCGTCCTGCGCCCCGGCGGCCGCCTGGTGGTCTGCAACATCCACCCCATGCGCATGTCCCAGCCCGGCGGCTGGATCCGCCAGGGCCCGCGCAAGCTGTTCTACCCCGTGGACGACTACATGCGCGAGGGCCCGCGCGAGTTCCACTGGTGGCGCCCCGGCTTCCTCAACATGCACCGGACCCTGTCCAGCTACGTCTCCGCCTTCCTGGACGCGGGGTTCGTCCTGGAGGCGCTGCACGAGCCGGTGCCGACGGCGGAACAGCTCGAGCGGCACCCGACTTGGGAGGACGAGTTCCGGGCGCCGAACTTCATCGTGTATGTGCTGGAGAAGGCGGGGGACTCTTGTTGAGGGCACCGCGGCGGGGAGGTTCCTTTCCCGCAAGGGAGCCGTAGTCATGCAAGAGAGATCCGAACGCACAAAGGGATCCGAGTGCATCTCACGGCCAGGTGGCTCTTCAGGTGCCGGGGGCTCGGTACGCCGACCCCGGTGGCTGGCGGCGCAGGCTTGTCGGCTCGGGATCTGTCTACTGGGCGCCGGGATGGCCGGGTGGGCGGAGCCGGTGGCGGCGCAGGACGGCGAGGCCGCGGAGCTGTGCCGGAACGGGGTTGTGGCCGACCCGCCAGTGCCCGGCCTGGTGGCGGACTGCGAGGTGCTCTGGGTCCTGCGGGATCAGTTGAATCTGTCGAGCCTGAACTGGAACGCGGACACATCGATCTGGCAATGGCGAGGTGTCACGACCCGGATCACCCGCACGCTCAGGGATTACCGGGTCACCCATTTGCGCCTGTCCTTCGGGGGATTGAGCGGGGCCATTCCGGCCGAGTTGGGTCAATTGGACTCGTTACAGGTCTTGGATCTCTCCTACAACGATCTGACGGGGGAGATCCCTCCGGAATTGGGTCAATTGGCCTCGTTACAGGTCTTGGATCTCTCCCACAACGATCTGACGGGGGAGATTCCCCCGGAGGTGGTCCAACTGGCGGGGCTCAGGAGCCTGAACCTCTCTCACAACCGGTTGAGCGGGCCTCTTCCGCCAGAGTTGAGCGAAATAGTACTTCGTCCGGAGGGCAAGGTGGACCTCTCCCACAACCGCTTGAGCGGCCCCCTTCCACCAGAGTTGAGCGAGATGCTACTTCAGAATCCGGAGGTCCGGATCTCTGTGAACCTCTCCGGCAACGAGATGATCTGCGTGCCGGACTGGCCGTCATTTGCCTTTGTCGGCGGACCCATCTGTGGCACGTCGACACCGGAGCCGTCGGAGGGAAGGATATACTGGACGGCCCCGGGCTCGGGGGCCATCCGGCGGGCCGACCTGGATGGCTCCAACATCAAGAGCGTGATCGATGGAGGCGGGAGCCCGGAAGGGATCGCCCTGGACCCCGCCGCGGGCAAGCTGTACTGGACGGAATGGAGGTCGGGATGGGGCGCAACCGGCAAGATCCAACGGAGTGACCTGGACGGCTCGAATCTCGAAACCCTCGTTGTTACCGGGGCGGAGCATCCAAGGGGGATCGCTCTGGATCTCGAGGGAGACAGAATCTACTTCACGACCGACGAGTCGTTCTGGGATCGGCGAAATTCGTACGTCAAGATTGGCAGGATATGGCGCGCGAGCTTGCATGGTTCAGATGCGCAAGTCCTTCTGACGGAGGATATCTCCGGCCCAAACATGGACATTGCCTTGGACCTGAGTGCAGGCAGGATGTACTGGACGGCAGGATATTCCATCATGCGGGCAAACCTTGACGGCTCCGACGCGAGCGATGGTTGGGATTTACGGGTATTCGCCTACACGGGCACCCCTTCCCCTGACGTGAACACTCTCGACATCGTCTTGGACGTACCCGGAGGCAGGATCTACTGGGCGGACAGCCAGGGCATCCACCGGGCGGGCTTGGACAGCTCGAACAGGGAGACTCTCGTCACCCTGGACGGGAAACCGGCGCCGCGGAGTCTGGCTCTGGACCTCAACGGCGGCAGAATGTACTGGACGGACTCGCAGGTGATTTACCGGGCAAGGCTGGACGGTTCCCATGCCGAACCCTTCCTGACTGCTGCAGAACCTCCCGGAGGTATCGCCTTCGACCCGGTCGGCGGCAAGGTGTACTGGACGGAACCCGAAGCGGAGAGAATACGGCGGGTCGATCTGGATGGAACCGATGTCGAAACGGCGGTGGTTGCACGGGCACGAAGGACTCCTGTCGGCCTGGCCCTGGACCTGGCAGGAAAGAGGATGTACTGGACGGACTGGACAACGAACAGGGTCCACCGGGCGGACCTCGACGGAAACCTCATTGAGGATCTGGCCGGCGGATTGACAGCCCCTGGGGAGATTGCCTTGGACGTGCCCGGGGGAAAGATGTACTGGACGAACCGGGACACGAGCGTGATTCATCGGGCGAACCTGGACGGGAGCAACGTGGAGAGCCTCCCAATCCCGGCCGACTTTGATGGTATGGGAGGGATCGCCCTGGATCTGGAAGGCAGCACGATGTACTGGATGGCATGGCGCAACTGGGAGGACGAGAGTGGCGAGAATGGCATGACGCGCAGCATCGGACGAGCCGGGCTGGCCGGTGAGAATGCTGAAGTCCTCTTCCATGATGCCAACCCTACCGAGGGTTGGATCGTAGGTCCCGGTGTGGGCAGTATTTCACTGGACCCTGTAGGAGCCAAGATCTACTGGGTAGACCGAGATTACCACTTCACTTACAGTGAGAATTGGATCAGTGGCTCCATCCACCGGTCCAACCTTGACGGCAGCGAGATCGAGAACCTCCGCATACCCATGGAGAATTCGGAGGCTATCGCCGTGGATGGGGTCGAGAACAGACTGTACTGGTCGCTGAGGGGTCTGATCCACCTGTCCGACCTGCAGGGCAACGAGGCAACGCTCCTTACGGGACTGGGCCGGGTAGGGAACATCGCCCTGGACGTCTCCCGACCCGAAACCATGGTCGCGACTTCCCCCGTCGAGTCCGGTCTGCCGGCCCTCAGCGGACTGGCGCCCAACTACCCCAACCCCTTCAACTCCGGCACCCGGCTCGTCTACCGCCTGGCCGACCCGGGCCCGGTGCGGCTGGAGGTCTTCAATGTTCTGGGGCAGCGGGTTCGGACGCTGGTGGACGAGTTCCGGAAGGCCGGCTCCTACGAGGTACACTGGGACGCGCGGGATCAGGGGGGCGCGCCGGCCGCGGCCGGGGTCTATGTGACCCGCCTGCAGCACCCGGGCGGGGAGCAGACGCGCCGGCTGCTTCTGCTCAAGTGATTCGTTCCATACCACTCTGAAGGAGGGTCCATGCCCGAGCCCCTGACCTCCGACCGCGCCGTCACCCTCATCGTCTACACCCGGTACGAGTACCGGAAGGTCCACGCCCGGGTGCACCTGCTCGGCGAGACCCACCTCGCCGCCGGCGGGCGGGTCGAGCTGGTCCTCTTCAGCCAGCGGTCGGGGGAGGACCGGCAGCGGCGGGTCATCCGGGGGATCGGCCGGGAGGAGGTCTGCTTCGACACCAGCGAGATCCCCTCGGGCTGCTGTGACTTCCGGGCGACCTTCATCAGCCGCGAGGGGGTGCGCTTCGTCACGCGGACGCTGCTGGACAAGTGGCCGGGGCCGTTCCCGTGGCTGGGCTCGCGGGAGGGGATCACCCGGAAGGTGCGGGCGCCCTGGACGCCGCTGGAGATGTCGGCCTCCCCGAAGGGTCTGACCGTCGGCTGCTGGGGGCGGACCTGCACCTTCACCAAGACCGCCTTCGCCTCCCAGATCACCTCCGCCGGCCGGCGCATGCTCGCCGCGCCGCTGAGACCGGCGGCCACCGTGAACGGCCAGGAAGTCCGCTGGACCCCCGGACGGATCGCGCCGGTCGCCGCCGGGAACGACCAGGTGGTCTTCGACCGGCGCTTCGAATCGCCTTCCGGCCTGGTGCTCACCTCCCGCACCGAGATCGACTTCGACGGCATGGTCCGCGTCGACTGGTCAATCACCTCCAGGTCGGTGGTGCGCCTGGACGCCCTCTCCGTAGAGATGGCCCTGCCCGAGGATCGGGCCCGCTACCTCTACCACTTCCCCGGGAGCTGGGGCGAGGCCCGCAACGTGGGGGCCCTGCCGGAGGGGGATCTGCGCCTCGGGTTCCGGCCCTACATCTGGCTGGGCGACGAGGAGCGCGGGATCTCGTGGTTCGCCGAGTCCGACGCCGGGTTCCACGTGGCCGACCCCGGGGGCGTCACCGAGATCGTCCGCCGCGAGGACCGGGTGGTGCTGCGGATCAACCACGTCACCACGCCGGTCAAGCTCGTCCCGGGGGCCGCCTCCGGGGGCGGGTTCACCGGCTTCGGCACCGAGGACCTGGAGCCGCTCACGCCGGGCGGCGTGGTCACCGAGCGGCTGAGCTACACCTTCGGCTTTCAGGCCACGCCCGTGAAGGAGATCCGCGAGGACGCCTGGGACCACCGCATCCTGTGCATCAGTCAGTCGAGCACCGAGGGCCGCCTCGAGGTCTCCGAGGCGCTGCTGGACAAGTGCGCGGAATCCGGGGTGCGGGCGGTGGTCCTCTTCGAGCACTGGTCCGACGCCGAGGGTTACACGGGCACCCCTCACGGCGACGAGATCCGCCGGTTCGTCTTCGCCTGCCGGGAGCGGGGCCTGCAGGTCCTGCTCTACTTCGGCTTCCTCATCTCCGACATCATCTCCGAGTGGCAGGCCGTGGGCAAGGACGCCCTCATCCTGCCCAAGGGCGGCTATCCCGTCTTCCACTACCAGCCCCAGCCCGAGCAGTCGGCGTGGCGGGTCTGCCTCAACAGCGCCTGGCAGGACCTGCTGGTGGACGGCATGGCCCGCATCATGGACGACTTCGGCATCGACGGCGTCTACCTCGACGGCACCGAGTACCCCTTCGGCTGCTGCAACACCGAGCACGGCTGCGGCCACGTGCGGCCCGACGGCAGCATCGCCCCTTCCTATCCCATCTTCGCCGTGCGCTCCGCCATGCGCCGCATCCACGAGGTCGTGAAGTCGCGCCGGCGGAAGGGGCACGTGAACGTCCACAACTCGACCTGCATGACCATGCCCACCCTCGGCTGGGCCACCAGCTACTGGGACGGGGAGCAGTTCCAGGGCGTCGGCAGCGGCGTCGACGTGGCCGAGCTGCTGCCCCTCGACGCCTTCCGCGCCGAGTTCATGGGCCGCCAGTGGGGAGTCCCGGCCGAGTTCCTCCACGCCGGCGCCGCCTACACCTACGAGCAGGCCTGGGCCTTCACCCTGCTTCACGACGTCCCGGTACGTCCCCACTACCCCGACGACCAGCTCGACCTGGCCGCCTCCATCTGGCGCGTCATGGACACATTCGGCCGCAAGAAGGCGGAGTGGCTTCCCTACTGGAACAACGGAAATGTGGTGCGCGTCTCTCCCGCCAACGCCCACGTCAGCCTCTACCGCCACCCGCGCAACGGGGTCCTCGCCGTGGTCTCCAACATGGACGGGGAGGAGCGGAAGGTCACCGTGGAGCTCGACCTCGCGCGGCTGGGGCTGACGTCGGATGCCGGGGCTGTAGACGCCCTCGGGGACGAGGCCATTCCGATGCGGGACGGCACCCTGGAACAGGCACTTCCCACGCTCGGATGGAAGCTCATCCGGGTTCGGAACGGCCGGAAGCGAGACAAGCGATGACCATCCTCGAGGCCCTGGAGAGCCTGGGCGTCCACGACGGCGTGCTGAGCGCGGAGGAGCGGGAGTTCCTCGACGAGCAGGGCTACCTGCCCCTGCCCGGAGTCCTGACCGCCGAGGAGGCGGCGGCCTGGCGCCGGCGGCTCGAGGAGCTGGCCGAGGCCGAAGGGGAGCGCGCCGGCCTGGAGGTGCACCAGGAGGAGGGGACGGTGCGGCTCTCCAACCTCATCGACAAGGACCCCGTCTTCGAGAAGTGCATCACCGAGCCGCGGCTGCTGGCGGCGATCCGCCATGTCCTGGGGCCGCGGTTCCGGCTCTCCTCCCTCAACGCCCGCGCCGCCCTGCCCGGAGAGGGACTGCAGGGCCTGCACGCTGACTGGGGCGAAGGGGTGGCGGCCGGCGAGTACCGTGTCTGCAACTCGATCTGGCTCCTCACCGACTTCACCGACGAGAACGGGGCCACGCGCGTGGTGCCGGGCTCCCACCGCAGCGGGCAGCTGCCCCGCGAGGCGATGGAGGACCCCACGGCCGACCATCCCGGCCAGGTGCAACTGCTGGGGCCGGCGGGCACGGTGGTCGTCTTCAACTCGCACCTGTGGCACGGCGGGACCCTCAACCGCAGCGACTCCCGGCGGGCGGCCCTGCACTGCTACTACTGCCACCGGGACGAGAAGCAGCAGACCGACCAGCGGAAGTGGTTGAGCCCGGAGACCGTGCGGCGCCTGTCGCCGGAGGCGAGGGCCGTCGTCGACGTGGAGGATCCCTGATGGCGCGCAGGAAACGGAACGTGAGGATGGCCGTCATCGGCCTGGGCAATGGGCGGGAGCACGCCGAGGGGTACCACTCCCATGGCCGGGCGGATCTCGTCGCCCTCTGCGACCAGGATCCCGGGCGCCTCTCCCAAGTGGCGGCGGAACTGGGGGTAGAGCGTACCTACACCGACCCGGAAGAGATGTACGAGGCCGAGTCCCTCGACGGGGTCAGCGTCGCCCTGCCGAACCACCTGCACGCGCCGGTGACCATCGCCGCCCTGAAGCGCGGCCTCCACGTGTTGTGCGAGAAGCCGATGGGCGATGACGGTGAAGGAAGCGGAGCGCATGAACGCCGCCGCCCGCCGGGCGCGGCGCAACCTCATGATCAACTTCTCCTACCGCTTCACCGAGGCCAGCTACGCCCTCAAGCGGCAGGTCGACGCCGGCGCCGTGGGCGAGATCTACTTCGGCCGCAGCGTGTGGCACCGGCGCCGCGGCATCCCCGGCCTGGGCGGCTGGTTCACCGACCGCGAGCGGGCCGGCGGGGGGCCGCTCATCGACATAGGCGTCCACCGCCTCGATCTGGCTCTGTGGCTGATGGGCTACCCCGAGCCGGTGGCCGTCACCGGATCGACGTACAGCGTCATCGCCCCGGAGATCGCCCGGAAGGCGGGCGAGAGCTACACGGTGGAGGACCTGGCCTGCGGCCTGGTGAAGTGCGCCAACGGCGCGACCCTGATCCTGGAGGCCAGCTGGGCGTTGAACCAGGGGGAGCGGGAACTGATGGAGACCCGCCTCTACGGCGACCGGGGCGGGCTGGTCCACCGGTCCGGCGAAGATTACGCCCACGAGGCCGAGATCTACACCGACGAAGGCGGCGACATGTTCACCAAACGCCTCGACTACCGCACCGACCCCACGCCCTCCTCGTACCACGAGTTCGTCGACAGCATCATCGAGCGGCGGAAGCCGCTGGCAACGGGGGAGCAGGGGCTGAAGGTGATGAAGATCCTCGAGGGGATCTACCGGAGCGCGGAGACCGGCCGCGAGGTGCGCTTCCGCCGCCGCTGACAGGGGGGAGAAGGACATGGAAGAGAGGGAGGCCGACACGGGTCGGCAGGATCTTCGCCAGGGGCCGATCGGCCCGGACGAGTCGATCGAGGTCACGGCGATCGAGACCTTCGTCCTGCGCAACTCCTGGGTCTTCGTGAAGATCTCCACCGACGCCGGCATCAGCGGCTGGGGGGAGATGCTCAAGGACGACGCCCGGGCCTGCGCCGCCGGCGCCCACGAGGTCGCCGACTACCTCGTGGGCAAGGACCCGCGCCCGGTGGCCCATCACTGGCAGGCGATCCACCGGGGCGCCTTCTACCGCGGCGGCCCGGTCAAGACGGCGATCCTCTCCGGGATCGACCAGGCCCTGTGGGACATCACCGGCAAGTGCTTCGGCGTGCCCGTCTACCGGCTCCTGGGTGGACCCACGCGCGACCGCGTGCGCGTCTACGGCACGATCAGCGACGAGACGGGCGTCACGGCCATGAAGACGGGAGTCCCCGTCGAGGGCCGCCAGCCCCACAAGTACGTGGAGGGTCCGCGCGCCATCGAGTCCGGCGTCGAGTACTTCCGGGCCCTGCGGGAAAAGCACGGCGACGGCGTCGACATCGGCGTCGACTTCCACGGCGCCGTGCAGCCGCCCACGGCGCTGCTCCTGATGAAGGCCCTGGAGCCCTACAACCCGTGGTTCTTCGAGGAGATCGTGCAGGCCCTCAACGTCGACGTCATGGCCGAGCTGGCGCGCCAGACCCACGTGCCCGTGGCCACCGGCGAGCGGATCTTCACCAAGTGGGGCTTCCGCGACGTGCTGGAGAAACGCGCGGCGACCATCGTGCAGCCCGACGTCTGCTACGCCGGCGGCATCACCGAGCTGCGCCTCATCGCCGGCATGGCCGAGTCCTACTACACCCCCCTGGCGCCCCACAACCCCCAGGGCCCGTGCTCGCTGGCGGCGAGCCTGCAGATCGCCGCCTGCATCCCCAACTTCCTCGCCCAGGAGGGCGGCGACCGGGAGTACCTCGACCTGCTCGCCGAGCCCCTGCCGCCGGTCGTCGGGGGTTACCGCCTGCTGCCCACCGGCCCCGGCCTCGGCATCACCATCGACGAGGACAAGCTCAGGGACCAGGTCGGCGAGCCCGGCCCGTACCGCGTGGAGTACGACGCCGACGACGGCTCGGTGGTCGACTGGTAGGGCGAGCCCCCGGCGGGCTCGGTGAGCTGTCGGGTCCCTACCGCAGCAGGGTGAGCTTGCGCGTCTGCACGGCCCCTGCCGTCACCAGGCGGTACACGTAGACGCCGCTGGCCAGCGGCCGTCCCTGGTCGTCCCGGCCATCCCAGCGCAGGCGGTGCATCCCGGCCTCCCGCGGACCCACGTGCAGCACCGCCACCCGCTGGCCCGTCAGGGCGAAGACCTCCAGGCGCGCCGGACCGGACCTCAGCTGGAACCAGGGGATCACCGTCCGGCTGTTGAAGGGGTTGGGGGCGTTCTGCTGCAGGCCGGGTGCCTCGGGCAGCCCGATCCGCTCCCGGGCCATGGCCAGCAGCCGGGCCCGCGCCGGCTGGCCGAAGTGCTCGGCGAAGAGGTAGAAGTCGGCGAAGTCCACCGTGCCGCTGGCGTTCAGGTCGAAGCGGGGATCGCTGCCGCCGAAGGCCTGGGCGAAGAGGAAGAAGTCGTTGAAGCCGATCTCTCCGTCGAGGTCGAAGTCGGGCGTGGCCGTGGCGCCGGCGGTGAAGGTCACCGGCTCCAGCCCGGCCACGGCGGCCGCGACGGTGTTCGTCCCCGGTTCGCGCCCCAGGGTCAGAGTCGTGACGGCGCGGCCCTGCGCGTCGGTCGTGTCGACGGCCGCCGACAGGGTCCCGCCGCCGGCGGTGACCGCGAAGGTGACCTCGGCGCCTTCGAGGAGGTCGCCGTGCTGATCTCTCACTTCGACCACGAAGGGATTGTCCAGCTGCGACTGGAGCGGTCCCTCCTGCTCCTCGCCGCCGACCGCGGTCAGCGCTTTGGGGTGTGGGAGAATGGACGTGACATCCCACAGCAGGATGGTGCCGTCCTGGGAGGAGGAAGCGAGGACCCTGCCGTCGGGTGAGAACACCACCCGGCTGACGATGTGCGCGTGTCCTTCCAGGGTGGCGAGGGGATCGCCCGTGGCCACCTCCCACAGCCTGATCCGCCCGCCCTGGTGGCCGGCAGCGAAGAGGGTTCCGTCGGGGGAGAGATCCACGCCGTGGGCCCAGTCCGAGTGCAGCATCCTGGTATTGGCGCCCCCGGCCACGTCCCAGAGACGGGCGCGATCGTTCGACCCGGAAGCCAGGGTCGAGCCGTCCGGGGAGAAGGAGAGGGCCAGAACGCCATGTTCGTGCCCGGAGATGGACGGGGCCGTGGAGGTGCCCGCCGCCAGGTCCCAGAGCCTGACCTGGCCGCTTGACGACCCCGACGCGAGGGTTCTGCCATCGGGCGAGAACAGGAGCCGGGTTACCTGTATGGTGTTGAACCCGTCCGGACCGAAGGAGATCAGGTCCACGTCTCCGAGAAGGGTGCGGATCCTCGTTTTCGACTCCAGGTCCCACAGGTAGATCACATCCTCGTCGGTCCCTGCCGCCAGGGTTCCGCCGTCGGGTGAAAAGGCTACGGACGTGACGTCCGTCACATGGTCCGGCGACTGGATCGTGCGCATGGGCCCGAGACGGCCGATCACCGCGCCCGTGGCCACGTCCAGCAGCCGCACCTCGCCGCGAAAGACCCCTTGAGCGAGAGTCCTGCCATCGGGCGAAAAGGCAAACGCCCGGTCCCGGCTCGCCCCGGTGAGGGTGGCCGTCCTTCGTCCCGTCGCCACGTCCCACAGGTCGATCGACCCGTCCCAGGCGTAGGCGGTTGTCGCCAGCGTCGATCCGTCGGGCGAAAAGGCCAGGCCGGGGATGACCTCCATGTGCTCCGTGAGGGCGGTTGCCTCTCCGGTGGTCAGGTCCCGCAGGAAGACCGATCCCTCGGTGGCCGAGGCGAGGGTCCTGCCATCCGGGGAAAAGGCGAGCGACTCGACGAAGCCGCCCTGGTCGGAATAGGTGCGGACCTTGGCCCTGGCGAGATTCCATACCTGGACGGTGCCGTACGATGCCCCCGAGGCGAGAACCGCCGGATCGCGGGAGTACGAGACCGAGAAGACCTGGAGTGCTTTCCCCTCGAGGACGTAGACAAGGGCGCCGGAGGCCACCTCCCAGAGGTTGACCTCCTGCCGGGACGCCGAGGCCACCATCGTCCCGTCCGGCGAGAAGGAGACGGAACGGATCTCGTACCCGTGGTCGACGACGATGCTGCTGGTAGCCGACTCCAGGTCCCAGAGCCGGACCGTCCCTTCCCTGTCTCCCGAGGCGAGGAACCTCCCGCCAGGGGCGAAGGAGACCGAAGTGATCCGCGAGGTCTGTCCCGGCAGGGTGGAAGCCAGGCCCCCCGTGGCCACCTCCCACAGCTGGATCCCGGCCCCCTCTCTGCCGGAGGCGAGGAGGCGGCCGTCCGGGGAGAAGGTCAGGTATCGGGCCGCGGCCGGCAGAGTGGCGGCCACCGTGCCCGTTTCCAGGTCCCACAGCCTGATCTCTCCCGACGCGGATGCGAACCTGGCGCCATCGGGGGAGAAGGCCACCGCATGGGCTCCCCCCGGCAGCAGGGTCAGCCTGCCGCGGTCCTCCAGGCCGTGGAGCCATACGCCGATGTTGGTCGCCACGGCGAGAGATCGTCCATCCGGGGAGAAGGCAACGGCCCTTTCGCCTCGACTGACGCGTCCCTTTCCCAGGCGGACCGTGGCGCCATCGGGCAGGTTCCACGTGGGGTATTCCTCCTCGGTGAGTGTTACGGCCGAGGGTCCCTCTCCCACGCTGCCGTCCGGACCGGTCGAGGCATGGGCGCCCGCCATGAGCAGAGCCAGAGCGGGCAGGGCCAACAGGACGGGGTGAGCGGGGATTCTCATGGGATCTCGGGCAGCCCTCAGCGCAGCAGGGTGAGCTTGCGGGTCTGCGCGCCCCCGGCGGTCACCAGCCGATACACGTAGACGCCGCTGGCCAGCGGCCGGCCCTGGTCGTCGCGTCCGGCCCAGCGCAGGCGGTGCAGGCCGGCCGGCTGAGGACCATCATGCAGGACCGCCACCCGCTGGCCCGTCATGGCGAATACCTCCAGGCGGGCCGGACCCGCTTCCAGCAGAAACCAGGAAATCACCGTCTGGCTGTTGAAGGGGTTGGGCGCGTTCGGCTGCAGCCCGGGCCCCTCGGGCAGTCCGATCAGTCTCTGGGCCAGGGCCACCAGCCTGGCCCGGGCCGGCTGGCCGAAATGCTCGGCGAGGAGGAAGAAGTCGGCGAAGTCCACCGAGCCGCTGGCATCCAGGTCGAAGCGGGGGTCGGTGCCGCCGAAGTGCTCGGAGAAGAGGAGGAAGTCGGCGAAGCCAACCTCGCCGTCGCCGTCGAAGTCGGGTGCCGGCACCCGGGTTGCCGTGAAGGCCACCGGGTCCAGGCCCTCCACGGTGGCCTGAACGGTGATCGGCCCCAGCTCCTCTCCCAGGGTCAGAAGGGTGGACGCCAACCCCTCGGTGTCGGTGGTGTCGGCGGCGGCCGAGAGCGTCCCGTCGCCGGCGGCGGTGACGGCAAAGGTGACGACCGCGCCGGGCAGGGCCTCCCCGTTCTGGTCGAGCACCGAGACGACGAAGGGCTCGGCGAGCGCGCCCCCGGCCGCCAGCTGCCCGTCGCCGGAGAGCTTCGCCAGGGTCCGGGGAACGGCGATGCCGGCCGCGGTGAAGGTCACCGGCGCCAGCCCGGCCACGGTCGCCTCGACCGTGTTGGGCCCCGGAGCGCGGCCCAGGGTCAGGATGGTGGCCGCCCGGCCCCAGGAGTCGGTGGTGGCGGTGGTCGCCGAGAGGGTGCCCCCGCCGGCGGTGACGGCGAAGGTGACGGCCACCCCGGCCATCGGCGAGCCTTCCTGGTCGAGCAGGGAAACGACGAGAGGGGCGGCCAGGGGGGAGCCGCTCGATCCCTGCTGTTCATCGCCCCCGACCTTGTCCAGCGTCGTGGGGGCCGCCCGGGTATGGGCGGCGAAGGTCACGGCCTTGAGATCGTCCACGATGGCCAGCACGGTGTTCGGTCCTGGTGAGCGGCCCAGGGTCAGGGTGGTGGCGGCCCGGCCGCGGGCGTCGGTCTCGCTCGCCTCCACCGACAGGGACCCGCCGCCGCCGACGATCCGGAAGAGAACGCGGACGCCCTCCAGGGGATCTCCGTTCTGGTCCCTCACCTCGATGACGAAGGGCTCGGAGAGGACGGCCTCGGGCCCTCCTTCCTGCCCGTCGCCGGACAGCGCCGTCGCGGTTCGCGGCTGGCGCAGTACACGCGCCAGGTCCCAGACCAGGGCGGTGCCGTCCTCCGATCCCGAGGCGAAGGTCGATCCGTCGGGGGAGAAGGCCAGGCTCCCGATCGTTCCTCCATGTCCCTCCAGGGCGGCGATCAAGGTGCCCGTCGCGACGTCCCGAACCTCCAGCATGTCGACATTGCCGATGACCAGGGTCCCCGAGGCGACGATCGACCCGTCGGGGGAAAAGGCCGCGGAGTAGGCGTAGGCCGGGTACTCGATCGACAGGGCGGCCCGGTCCGTCCCGGGAGGGACCTTCCATATGGAGAGCGTCTCGAAGTCCCGCCGCGCGAGAGCGAGTGCCGTTCCATCGGGAGTGAAGGAGACGGCGTAGACCGCGTCCTGGAACTTCTCGGTGAGGATGCTCGTGTCCGTGGCCAGATCCCACAGGTCCAGACCTGCCGACCCCGCGGCCAGGGTCGTCCCGTCCGGGGAAAAGGCCAGGGAGCCGATCCCCTTGACAGGGTCCCCCTGGTAGGTGGCGGTACTCTGCCCCGACGCCACGTCCCAGAGCTTGACCCCGCCCCTGGCATCCCCGGAGGCGATCGACCCACCGTCCGGCGAGTAGGCCAGGGCGCTGATCCAGGTGCCGTGCAGCGCTTCGAGCGTGGTGATCTCGGCGCCCGTGGCCACGTTCCACAGCTTGACAGTGCGGTCCGACGAGGCGGAGGCCAGGATGGTCCCGTCCGGCGAGAAGGCCACCGCGTTGAGCCGGCTCGTATGGCCCTGGAGGACGGCGGTGCCGGTCGCTGTCTCCAGGTCCCAGAGCTGGACCTTGTCGAAGCCCAGGCCCGTGGCCAGGGTCCTCCCATCCGGAGAAAGGGCCACGGCACGGGACATCCCGCCGATGTGTCCCTCGGCCATGGTGACGGCGCTTCGGCTGGCCAGGTCCCAGAGGGCGATGCCCGATGATCCCCAGAGTCTGGAAGCCAGGGTCCTGCCATCGGATGCGAGGGCCAGCGATCCGCCGCCCCCCTCGATGGTGCTGGCCTGGCCCGTGGCCAGGTCCCAGAGCCGGATGTCGTCCGACCCCGAGACGAGGATGCTGCCATCCGGGGTGAAGTCCAGGGAGACGACCCAGCTGTCGTGGCCCTGAAGGGTGGTGACAGCGCCGGTGGCCACCTCCCAGAGCCTGATCGTGTGGTCGGCGGACGCGGAAGCGAGTGTCCTTCCGTCGGGGGAGAAGGAGACGTCCTGGACTTCTGCGCCATGTCCCCGGAAGATCCCGGTACCGGCAGCCGTCTCCACGTCCCACAAGCGGACGGTGTGGTCAGCCGATCCGGCCGCCAGGGTCCTGCCATCGGGAGAGAACGCCACGGAACGGATCCCCCACAGGCCCGCCTCGGAAATGGCCGCTCTCACGATCCCCGTCTCCACGTCCCACAGCTCGATGCCAGTGGACGCGGTGGCCAGTCTCTTCCCATCGGGGGAGAAGGCGACGGTCTGGGCTGTTACGTCGATGACCGCCATCTGATGGCCGGTCTCCACGTCCCACAGCCGGACCCTGTCCTTGTAACTCCCGCAGGAGGCGAGGATGGTCCCATCGGGCGAGTAGGCCATGTTCACGGCGGGACGGGCGGGCAGCAGGGCCAGCTCCCGGCGAGTGGCTGCATCGTACAACCAGATGCCGGCGTCCGTCCCTACCGCGAGAACCTCGCCATCGGGCGAGAGCACGAAGCTCCGGATCCCACCCTTTCCCAGACGGAAGGTGGCCGCATGGGGAAGGCGCCAGGTATGGAAGTCACCTTCCATGCGGGGCGGAGCCAGCCCTCCGACCGCCGCGGCGCTGAAGGGGAAGCCCTGGAGCCCGGGGGAGGCAACCTCCACGATGTTCGCGCCCTGGAGGGGGCCGAGGGTGAGCATGGCCTCGACCCGGCCCCTGTCGTCCGTCGTCCTGCTCTCCAGCGTGAACCGCCCGCCGACCCTCCCGTCTCCCTGGGTGACCGCGAAGGTGACCTCCACACCCGGCAGGGGGGCGTCGTACTGATCCCGCACCTCGACGACCAGCGGATCCGCCAGCACCTCGCCGCCCGCTCCCTGCTGGCCGTCCCCCGAGACCATCACCAGCCTCCGAGGCCGGGGCACCCGCCATTCGGCAATGTCCCAGAGCCCGATCCGGCCGTCCTCCGTTCCCGCGGCCAGCGCCGCTCCATCGGGCGAGAACGCCACCGTGTTGACTCCCCGGCCCTCCCCCTGCAGGGTGGCGAGCCTGCCCTTCGTGGCCGGGTCCCACAGGCAGACGGCCAGGTCCGCCCCGGAAGCGAGCAGGGTCCCGTCGGCGGAGAAGGCCACCGATCGGACGGGACCGTCGTGCCCTTCGAGCACGGCGACGCTCTCCGCCAGGTCCCACAGCCCCACGGTGGAGTCTCCCCATGCGGATGCGATCAGGGTCCCATCCGGTGAGAAGGCCACGGCCTTGACCCCTCCGGCCGGACCGGTACCGTCCGGCCGGTAGGCCGCGACCTCGGTCCCTGTCTCCAGGTTCCAGAGGCGTATCCCGTCGCGGGAGCCGGAGGCGAGAGTCGCGCCGTCGCGGGAGAAGGCCACCGACGCGGCCCCGGCGGGCAGGGCCGCGGTTCGGGTCCCCGCCTCCACGTCCCAGAGCCGGATGCCGTCCGCGACCGCGGAGGCGAGCATCGTCCCGTCGGACGAAAAGGCCAGGGCGCGGACCTCCTGCCCGGGGCCGGAGAGGGAGGTCGTCCGCCCGCTCTCCAGGTCCAGCAGCCGGACCCGGCCGCCGGACCCGTAGGCCAGGGTGGCGCCGTCGGGGGACAAGGCGGCCGCCGTGGCTCCACCGGACAGGGAAGCCGTCCTTCCCGTCCCTGCCTGCACGTCCCACAGCCCGGTACCCCCCGCCGACGCGGAGGCCAGGGTGGCGCCTGCGGGCGCAAAGGTCACCGCATGGATCTCGTTGTCCATCTCGAGGGTGGCGAGATGCTGCCGCGACAGTTGCCACAGGTCGAAGTTGAGGCTCGACCTGTTCCCGTCGGCATCGAGCACGCTGAGGTTGATCGGGTGCACCTGGGGGTTGGACAGATTCGACAGCCCATAGGCGCTACCGGACGGGATCACGCCATCGTAGTCGATCTCGACGAGGGCCTCTTCCTCGCCCGCCAGTCCACGGCACATCTTCAGCTCGTACCCCAGCAGGTGGATGGCGTAGGTCCGTCTCGTGGGAACCCTCAGGCGCACCTGGTGAAGCCCATCCGGGTCGGCGAGCCGGAGCCGGATGGGAACGCTCGTCGAGCCCTCCGGATAGGTCACCGGTGACAGCCGTTCGATGGCGGGCCCCTCACCCCACTCGAGGCCGACATCGGGGTTGAAGTAAGGATGAACGGCCATCACACCGGCGCTGCACGCCGACAGGGCGTTCCTGGCGCGCTGGCCGAAGGACATGATGTACCTGTCGTCGCGAAAGTCGTGTCCCATGCCGAAGGTGTGGATCAGCTCATGGGCCAGAAGCGTCCAGGTGAACTCACCGCTCACCAGGGCGGCGCCGCTCTCCTTCGACCACCGGGAGGCCTCTCCGGCATTCCTCCGGTTGATCCGGCTGTTGCTGTTGTCGATGACAAGGACGCTGATGCCCTTCGACAGATCGAACCGCTGTCCGATCTCGCGGGCCAGGGCCCAGGTGCCATCGATATAGTGGCTGTCGGGATGTTGCCCGTTCACGCGGTGAACGACCGGGTCCCCCTCGTCATCGGTCTCCAACCGGAAGGTCCTGTAGCCGAACCCGTGGGCCTCCATCTGCTCGCCGATGAAGGCCTGAACCCTGAGCATCTCGTCCCTGATCCTCTGCACCACATGCACGCGCAGCCGGCGGTCGCTGGGCAGGAAGTAGAACAGCCGCACCGTGCGGGGCTCCCCGGCGTCGAGAGTGGCCAGGCGCTTGCCGGCGGCACGGGCGCCGGGCGGTTCGGTGGCGAAATCGTGGAACTGGCAGCGGAGGCTGTCGGAGGGCGAAGCAGATGCATCGCCGACAGCAAGAGGCGAGAGGACAAGAGCGAGGAAGAGTCTGTTCACGGCTGGCGCTCCTGATTGCCGACCCGGTCAATTGCGGCGCCCACCGGGCCTGCAATGGTCGCCTGTTCAAGGCCAGCCATCAAGGCGGAGTCACGGCAGCGGCGACCACAGCATCACCGGCGCCGTGATGCCGCCGGTGCCGATCTCGTTCAGTTCCTCGTTGAGGATGCGCACGGCCACGGTGTTGGCCCTGCCCGGCCGCAGGGCGGCGGTGGCCTCGAGCTCGAAGGGCTTGAAGCTGCGCCTCGGGCTGTCGCCGAGGAGCCGGCCGTTCACCCAGACCCGCGCCTGCTCGTCGACGCTCCCGAAGAAGATGTGGATCGGCCGCCCGGCCCAGGCGGCCGGCACCTCGACCTCGGTCCGGTACCACGCCGCTCCCTTGTAGTAGTGCAGACCCTGCTCGCTCCAGCTGGCGGTGCTGGTGTGCAGGGGCTGCCAGTTGCCGCCGATCTCCCCCTCCCGGAACCAGCCCAGGCTCTCGCCCACGCCGGTGGGATCGATGAGGAAGTCCCAGACCTCGGGCAGGGGGGCCACCAGCTCGCCCCGCTCCACGGTGCGCTCGTGGGCCTGCTCCACGGCGGAGCTCCAGAAGCGGTCGAGGTAGGAGTGGGCGATGCGGGGCCACAGCAGGTGGGCGCCCTCGGTCAGGGGGTAGGCGAGCATGGTGTCGGTGAGGGCCCGCACCTGTTGCAGGCGCCCGTGGGCGGCGGCGAAGTCGAAGGCGTCGCGCGACTCCAGCATGGCGAGGAAGGCCTCGAGCCGCTCGTGGGCGAGGGCGTAGACGCGCACCCGCTCGGCGTGGGTGCCCTCCGCCAGGTCGGAGGCTTCCGCCAGCAGGCGGGCGGCCTGGGCGCGCCAGGCGGTGTCGAAGACCCGGGGAAGGCAGTGGCTGCTGCCGGCGTGGCAGTCGGTGTCGCGGTAGGCGCGGTCGATGCCGTCGAGGTAGGCGCCCATGGGGGCAGCGGCGGGTCCGAAGAAGGACGCGTAGAAGTCGGCCAGCAGCGCGTCCACGTCGGTGTCGACGTCCCACATGAGCCGCGCCGCCACGTAGAGGGTGGGCGTGTGCGCGGACCACGCCGGCATGCACTCTACGCGCCAGCCGCGGATGCCGGCGCCGTGTGCGAAGGGGGTCTCCTGCCGCAGGGCGTGGACCTTGCTGAAGGGGAACCCCGGGTCGGCGAGGTTGAAGTAGTAGCCGCGCTCGAAGATCTCGGGCACCAGCTCGCCCCAGCGCCGCATGAGGCTCTTGTAGAACGAGCGGTCGGGACAGACCGGGTTGTCCAGCCCGTGGAGGCGGCACAGGGTGATCGGCGCGAAGGCGGGCACGATGCGGGGGTCGGGCTTCACCCGGCGCGGCGGCAGCTTGTACGCGTCGTACGCGTAGAAGCCGATCTTCTTGTCGGGAAAGCGGTCCTCGATGCCCTCGAGGATCCGGTTGAAGAGCCAGACATAGCGGTTGGTCATCGACGGTCCCGCGGCGTGGGGGTCCCACTCGCCGCTGTCGAGGGCGCGGCAGCGCTCGTCCTCGCAGAACCCCCGGCCGTCGTCGGGGCCCAGGCCGATCCACGGCCGCTCCGGGTTGCTCTCGAAGTAGTCGAGGACGGCGGCCGTGGCCCGGCGCACGACCTCGGGATGGCTGACGCATAGCTGCCCGCCCGCGCGCCGCCCGTCCACCAGGGCGAACAGCTCGGGCTCGGTCTCCACGTCGGCCGGCGGCAGCAAGTGGATGCCGTGGGCCCCGGGGAACCAGTCGCCGCCGAGGCGTTGCCGGCGGTACCAGGGCAGGGCCCGCGTCACCGCCTGCAGGTTGCGGGCGGCGAAGGAGGGGAAGCGCACGGTCCGCTGCAGGGCGGCGGCCACCGTCGGCCGGCGGGGCACCACCGTGCCCAGCTCTCCGGGCATGTACCAGCGGCAGCCGAGCTGCTCCAGCAGCTCGTAGGCGGCGAACAGCGTGCCGCCGGGGGTCAGGCCGGCCAGGGTCACGCCGCCCCCCGTCACCTCCAGGAGGAAGGCGCCGCGGTCGTCGCTGCGGGCCCGGATCTCCTTCTCCGCCGCCGGGCTCAGCTCCAGGCCGATGCGCACGGGCGTCAGGCCGTCGGGCGCACGTCCCTGCACCAGGGGAAGCTCGACGCCGCTCATGAGCCGCAGGTGGTGCCGCAGTTCGCGCGCGGCCAGCTCCTCGTCCTCGTGGGGGTCCGGCGGCAGCACGAGGGCGGCCAGGGGCTGCCCGCCGTCGATCAGGGTGACCTCGGCGGCGACGGGTCCGCAGAGGGCGGCGATCCACAAGGCGATGGCGGCGAATCTCATGGGGAACCTCCTCGGAGGGAGAGGCACGGCGGCGGCGAATCTCGGGGAGACCCTCCCGGTCAACAAGGCTCGGCGGCGGCCGGCACGCAGAGGGCCGGTATGCACAGGACGGCGGCGGCGAATCTGGACCGGCGTCGAGCACGGAATCGGCCCGATCCGCCCGCTCGATCACGAGTCGGCCTCCGGAAGAGCCAGGGCCAGCAGTTGCGGCGCCCCGGAACGCCACCCGTTGATGGGGACCACCAGGTACTGGCGACCGTCGGCCATGTAGCTGATGGGGTTCCCCCCGGGCTGGTCCCGGAGCCTGACCTCCGCCAGGACCGCTCCCGTCTCCAGGTCGAAGGCGCGCAGGCGGGGCCACGGGTCGACGAAGGCCTCGAAGCCCGGGCTGGCCATCCCTCGTGCCCAGCTGGTGGCCAGGACCAGCACCGTCTCGGTGGCCAGGGGGAAGCTGCGGTCGAACCAGCCGAGGGGCGGCAGGTCGAGATCGCGCAGGGCCGGATGGTTGACCGGGCCCTCGCCGACCGGGCTCATCCACAGGTGCTCTCCCGTGTCCAGGTCGATGGCGGTGACGCGGCCGTAGGGGGGCCTGGTCAGCGGCAGGCCGTCGACAAAGGGGTAGTCCCACTTGGAGCTGGCCCAGTCCGAAGCACGGAAGGGGCCCATGAGGGCGTCCAGAATCCCCACCTTCTCCACGCGGACGACATCCGCCTCGGTGCGCGAGGGCACGTAGAGCACGTTCGTTCCCGGCACCAGGGCGGCGCCGTTCCAGTCCGTTGCGCCCTGGGTGCCGGGCAGGGTCAGGGTGCCCCGCTCGGAGGGCGGCGTGAACAGGGGACCGTGCTCGAACCGGTGGAGGTGTTCCAGGGCCCTGCGCCTCAGCTCGGGCGTGAAGTCGATGAGGTCCTCTTCCTGCAGGCCCTGGAAATCGTAGGGCGCAGGCCGGGTGGGGAAGGGCTGGGTGGGCCAGCTCCTCTCGCCGGGGACCTTCGACGCCGGCACCGGGCGCTCCTCGATGGGCCAGACCGGCTCTCCCGTGGTGCGGTCGAGGACGTAGCAGAAGCCCTGCTTGCTCACCTGGGCCAGGGCCTTGATCCTCCGGCCGTCGACCGTGATGTCGGCCAGCACCGGCGGCGCCGACAGGTCGTAGTTCCACAGGCCGTGGTGGATCATCTGGTAGTGCCAGACGCGCTTGCCGGTGGCCGCCTCGACGCAGACCAGGCTCTGGCTGAAGAGGTTGGCCCCGGGGCGGTCGCCGCCGTAGTAGTTGTGGGTGGTCGCGCTCGTGGGCAGGTAGACATGGCCCAGCTCCTCGTCGGCGCTCATGGCCGACCACACGTTGGCCTGCCCGAAGCCCCGCCAGGCGTCGTTCTCCCAGCTCTCGTTGCCGGGCTCCCCTTCCTGCGGCACCGTATGGAAGATCCACAGCTGCTCGCCGGTGCGGGCGTCGAAGCCGCGCACGTCGCCCGGGGTGGAGTACTCCTCGGGGGGCTCGCTGTGCCAGTCGACGATGCCGGCTCCCACCACCACGACGCCGCGGCAGACGATGGGCGGCGAGGTGACGCAGTAGCGCTCGCGGTCGATCGGCCGCCGCAGTCCCTCGCCGAGGTCGACGAAGCCGCCCTGGCCGAAGGTCGTGTCGGGCCGACCCGTCTCGGCGTCGATGGAGTAGAGGCGGTCGTCGGCGGTGCCGTAGAACACCCGCTTCACCCGGCCGCTGCGCCAGTAGGCGACGCCGCGGGAGGTGCCGCGGTAGCCGCCGGCCTCCCAGGCCCGGGTCGAAGGTCCACAACTCCTCGCCGCTGGCCGGGTCGACGGCGCAGAGGATGTTGAAGGGGGAGCCGTAGTAGAGGACGCCGTCCGCCACCAGGGGCGTGCCCTTGTTCCACCAGGGCCCGAAGCCCTCGGCGGCGGCGACCGCCGAGTCGGGCGCCGTGTAGCGCCAGACCTCCCGCAACTGGTGGAAGTTGCCGCCGTCGATCTGCGACAGGGGCGCGAACCGGGTGCTGGCGGCGTCGGCGGCGTACGAGGACCACTCCCAGCCGCGGGCCACGCAGGGGGCCAGGAGAAGCAGCGCTCCAAGGCATGGTATCAATGCAGAGCGCAGGGGCGGCTCCACCGTCACCGGCGCTTCGGTCACGAGTCTGCCTCCGGCAGCGCCAGGGCCAGCAACTGCGGCGCCCGCCGGTCGCCGTTGACGGGGATGACCAGGTACTGGCGCCCGTCCACCACATAGGTCATGGGGTGGCCGCCGGGCTGGTCCTGGATCTTCAACTCCGCCAGGACCGCCCCCGTCTCCAGGTCGAAGGCTCGCAGACGGGGTGCCCGGTCGACGAAGGCCTCCGGTTGCCAAAGCAGCCCGCGAGTGCTCCCGGTGGCCAGGACCAGCACCGTCCCGGTGGCCAGGGGGAAGCTGCGGTCGACCCAGCCGAGGGGCGGCAGGTCGAGGCCGCGCAGGGCCGGATGGTTGACGGGGCCCTCGCCGACCGGGCTCATCCACAGGTGCTCTCCCGTGTCCAGGTCGATGGCGGTGACGCGGCCGTAGGGGGGCTTCACCAGCGGCAGGCCCTCGATGTCGTCATCGCCCCCCGTGAAGCCGGCGTAGTCCGAGACGCGGAAGGGACGCACGAGGCCGCCCAGGGCTCCCACCTTCTCCACGCGGACGATGTCGATCTCGATGTTCGAGGGCACGTAGAGCACGTTCGTTGCCGGCACCAGGGCCGGGCCGTTCCAGTCGGTGGCGCCCCGGCCCCCGGGCAGGACCAGCGTGCCCCGCTCGGAGGGCGGCGTGAACAGCGGACCGTGCTCGAACCGGCGAAGACGGTCCAGGGCCCTGCGTCTCAGGTCGGGCGTGAAGTCGATGAGGTCCTCCTCCTGCAGGCCCTGACGGTCGTAGGGCGCAGGCCGGGTGGGGAAGGGCTGGGTGGGCCAGCTCCTCTCGCCGGGGACCTTCGACGCCGGCACCGGGCGCTCCTCGATGGGCCAGACCGGCTCTCCCGTGGTGCGGTCGAGGACGTAGCAGAAGCCCTGCTTGCTCACCTGGGCCAGGGCCTTGATCCTCCGGCCGTCGACCGTGATGTCGGCCAGCACCGGCGGCGCCGACAGGTCGTAGTTCCACAGGCCGTGGTGGATCATCTGGTAGTGCCAGACGCGCTTGCCGGTGGCCGCCTCGACGCAGACCAGGCTCTGGCTGAAGAGGTTGGCCCCGGGGCGGTCGCCGCCGTAGTAGTTGTGGGTGGTCGCGCTCGTGGGCAGGTAGACATGGCCCAGCTCCTCGTCGGCGCTCATGGCCGACCACACGTTGGCCTGCCCGAAGGTCTGCCAGGCGTCGTTCTCCCAGGTCTCGTTGCCGGGCTCGCCCTCCTGCGGCACCGTTTGGAAGACCCAGAGCTGGTCGCCGGTGCGGGCGTCGAAGCCGCGCACGTCGCCCGGGGTGGAGTACTCTTCGGGGGGCTGCGCGTGCCAGTCGACGATGCCGGAGCCGACCACCACGACGCCGCGGCAGACGATGGGGGGCGAGGTGACGCCATAGCGCTTGCGGTCGATGGGGCGACGCAGGCCCTCGCCCAGATCGACGAAGCCGCCCTCGCCGAAGGCCGGGTCGGGCCGGCCCGTCTTCACGTCGATAGCGTAGAGGCGGTCGGTGGAGGTCCCGTAGAACACCCGCTTCACGCCGTCCCCGCGCCAGTAGGCGACGCCGCGGGAAGTGCCGCTCCAGCCGCCGTCCTCCCAGGCCCGGGGGTCGAAGGTCCACAGCTCCTCGCCGCTGGCCGGGTCGACGGCGCACAGGATGTTGAAGGGGGACCCGTAGTAGAGGACGCCGTCGGCCAGCACGGGCGTGCCCTTGTTCGCGTAGGTCGGGAGGCCCTCGGCCGCGGCGATCGCCTTGTCGGGCGCCGTGTAGCGCCAGGCCTCCCGCAGCTGGTGGAAGTTGCCGCCGTCGATCTGCGACAGGGGCGCGAACCGGGTGCTGGCGGCATCGGCGGCGTACGAGGACCACTCCCAGCCGCGGGCGGCGCCGGCGGCCAGGAGCAGCAGCGCCCCAAGGGAGGGTATCAATGCAGAGCGCATGGGCACGCGTGGAAGAGAGCGATCTCGCGATCCGGATCGAGACCGACCACCTCGAGGCCGTCATTCCCAAGAGAGACCCCAGGCAGTGGATGACCGGCATCGAGAAGGGATCGTTTCTCGACAAGGCCACCGGCTTCCGGGAGATCGGCGACGGCCTGATGGTCGTCGACTGGCTCATGGAAGCGGGCAGCGACGAGGAGTACGGCGATCGGGTGATCGCTCCGGACGGGCACGGTGTCGGCCGGTACTCGTGGTACGAGAACGAGACCGACCCGGAGCGGCGCTACTACACCCGCATGTCTCACGGCAGCAGCCACCGCAAGCGCATGGTCGAGGGGCCGCAGCTCTGCCACCGGATGAGACCCGTCCAGCCGGAGGTGATCCACGGGGCGGAGTTCGTCGCCGTCACGACCACCTGCCGGTTCGAGTACGCCGCCCCCGGCCGCAGGACCGGGTCGCGCTGGACGCAGCGGATCGTCTTCCCCCGGGGGGAGCGGTTCTTCGTCCTCATGGATCGAATCGACAGCGTCAACGACTCGCCCGAGATGTTCCTCCGCAACGACACGCCGGGCTGCGTCCGCCACGAGAGAGGGGATGCGTTCAGCGAGATCTACCTCAGCTATCTCGGCGGCCCCGGGGGAGTGCGCATCCCGTCCAGCGAGTTCTTCACCCCCTTTCCGCCGGACCTGAAGTTCGGCTACCGCCGGGACCTGAACAGCACGCCGGAGCACTTCATTCGTGCATACCATACGCGGGACATGCGGACGGGCGAGCAAGGTCCCTGGCTGGCGGGGCTGACCCTCGAGCCGTCCGTGGTCTACGAAGCCTGGTGCAGCCAGCGGCCCGGCGGCATCATCGTCATGATCGAGGAGATCCACGGGAAGCCGGTGCAGGCGGGCGACTCCTTCAGTGCGGCCCACATCGTCGGCTGGTTCGACACGATCGAGGAGATGCACGGGGTCTACGAAGAGCACAAGGGGCACACCTGCCTGACGGCGGACGCCTCGGGTTGGCAGCTGGTGAGATAGGATCCGTTACCCGATCTCTTCGAGAACAGCCTTCAGCCGCGCCGGATAGTTCGTCAGGATCCCGTCGACGCCGATCTCGATGAAGGCGCGCATGTCCTCGGGGGTGTCCGCGTAGAAGACGTGCACGAGTCGTCCCGCCTCGTGTGCCTTCCGGACGAAGTCCCGCGTCGTGATGTCCCGCCCCGGCTGCATCGTCCGGAGCCCCATCTCCACCGACTTCCGGATGTACTCCTCCGGCGTGCGGCCGCCGCGGAAGATGCGGCACTCGATGCAGGAGTCGATCCCGGCGAAGATGCCGACGCTCTCGTCGCAGCATGTCAGGATCGAGTCCTCCACCATCCGGAAGCCGTCCAACGCCTCGGCAACCCTGCGCTCGTAGTCGCCGTCGGGATGGCCCCCCTCCTTGAGGTGGACGTTGAGTCCAACCTGGCCTTGCACGAGGTCCAGTGCTTCTTCCCACGTCGGCACACGCTCGCCATGGAACCGTTCATCGAAAACGCTTCCGGCATCGAGGGCCTTGATCTCGGCCAGCGTCAGATCTGCGATGGCGCCCGTGCCGTCGGTGGTTCGATCCACGGTGGCATCGTGCATGACGACCAGATGGCCGTCCTTCGTCGAGTGGAGGTCGAGCTCGATCTCGTCGACGCCGATCTCCAACGCCTTGCGGAAGGCGAGCAGCGTGTTCTCGGGGTAGTCTCCCGACGCGCCCCGGTGGGCGACATTGGCAACCATCGTTTCTCCTACAGGCGGGTGATGTCCACGCGGACGGGGATGGCGCTGGTCCAGGCCCGGCGCCCGTTCTCCTGCTCCACGCACGCTAAGACCCAGTCCTGCATGCGGTAGCCGTCCACGGTCAGGTCGACCTCGAACCGCTCCGAGGGCGTCTTCGACTGGACGCTGCGGACGCCGAAGCCGATGGAGCGGACGTGGCACGCCGTGCACGGGCTGCACTCCACGACGATCGCTCCCCGCGGCTCCAGGCGGAAGTCGCGAATCTCGGGCCCCTCGCTGGCGTAGGTGCGGTGGGCCCGGACCGCCTCCAGGACTCCCTCCGCGCCGGGGCGGCGGACGAGCACCCCCGTCCAGGTCTGTCCGGTGACGGCCTCGTCCTCCAGCACGGTCGCATCGTCGACGCCGATGGCGGGCAGCCGGGCCCCGGCGTTGAGGAGCATCTGCCACAGCTCCTCGGCCCGCTCCTTGCCGTTGATCTGCCACGACAGCCGGTTGCTCAGCTCGAAACCCGCAAGGCCGGAACGGGCCAGGGTAAGCGCCCTTTCCCAGGTATAGCCGCTCCAGGCCGGGTGGGGGAGCGTGGCCAGCCCGCCCTGGGCCTCGGTCTCCCGCGCCAGGCGGGCGACGTCCTCCACCGTGCCGTCGAGGGGCCGCGGCACCTCTCGCAGGCCCAGGCAGATGATGTGCATCAGGTCGTCGTATTCCGGCCAGAAGACCTCCGCTCCCGGAATCGTGAAGAAGGACTCCGTCGCCTCGGGCATGGGCGTGATGCTGAGATAGTCGGTCGTCGCCAGGAAATCGAAGCCCATCGCTCGATAGTGGTCGCAGACCGCTTCGGGCTCGCCCATTTTGGCGACGTGGCTGTGGAGGCCGCCGCGAAGCCAACGCCCCCCGCCGTCGAACTGGTTGTCGGCGTCGACGGCCAACCGGATCGGCCCGACCTTGTCCCGCCCTTCGATCTCGAATCTCATGTGAACGGTCTCCTCAGCGGCGCCGTCCTCTCCGCCTTGTCGTACCACCCCTGGGGCGCGTAATCGCTCATGTGGAGGTAGCACTTGATGTTGACCTCCGCCGCCCCTTCCGAAAACGTCAACAGCCGGCTCATGGAGATGTTCCTCCGTCCGTGGTATCTCGATATGGCTGACACATTCACGAAGGTCACGCCCCACTTCCGCTCCACGTGAGACCGGCCGCCGTGTGTGTCATCCGGGTTCGTGTGGGTGTGCCCTCCCAGCCACAGGTCGATCGCCCCCGGGTTCGCCTCCAGCCAGGACTCGAAGGACCCCGCGTCCGGCTCTCCTCCCACGAAATGGAGATACGATGCGCCCATGGGGGCCCCGTCCTCGAAGCGGCCGTGGTAGCCGCCGTCGACCCCCTCCCAGGGGCCGGAGGCCACGGTCGTCTCCTTCAACATGTGGTGGTGGGCGGTCACGATGATCCGGTCCTGGTTCGCTTCGACCTTCTCTCGCCACCACTCGAAGGTCTCCCGCGTCACCGCGCCGGCGGGATATCCGCCTCTCTCGCCCCGGCCGACGGGAGGCCCGCCGTCGTTGCGGTCACCCATGGCCAGGAACAGGATGTTCCCCACCTGGAACGAGTACCGCTCCCAGGTCCCCTCCACCGGCCAGGGACGCCGGTGGGCGTGAACGCCGGAGTGCTCGCTGTTCTCCCCGGTGGGATCGACCCACTTGCGGAACCACCACTGGCACGGCTCGCCCGGGCCGCTGGCGTCGTGGTTGCCCACGATGTTGTAGAAGTCCTCCCGGGGATGCAGGGTCGAGGCGCCGTACTGGCGCGCCACCTCTTCCCCCTCCTCGTCATCCGGCGGCGTCTGCGACCCGGAGAGGTCCCCGATGTCGAGCATGATGTCCCACTCGAAGGGGGGGCCGCCCTCGGCGCCACCCCTTTCGGCCTGCAGGATCGCCTCGGCAAGACTGCGGCGATCGCCGCGCGCCAGGTCCGTGCCCACGTGCGCATCTCCGCCCGCCCAGAGCCGGAAGGTCCTCATGACAGTTTCCGGAAAACGAGAGTTCCGAGCTCGTAGCTGATCACCCTGTCCCCATCGAACTCGAAGCGGGCCGTCTCCCCCGCGGCCCGGCCGCCGCGGACGAGCCATTCATTCTCGATGCCGGTCGCTTCGAGGACGGCCGGGGCGTGCAGCGCCAGGGCGGCACCGCCGGGGGGGACCAGCCGCAGGGCGCCGTCGCGCCACTCGATGTTCACGTCGAGTCCCGGCTCGGCGCGATAGTGGCCGAGGAACCGCTGCAGCGCCGTCGGCGTCGGTTCAAGCCTCGAAGGCTCGGGTACGGACGGCGCCGCCTCGTCGGCGCCAAGCACCATCTCGAGCACCTGCTGCGCTGTCTCGAGGCCGCCGTGGGGGGGCCACATGTTGATGAGCAGGACCACACCCGTCCGGCTCGGAACGTTGAACCACACCTGCGTCCCGAAGCCGTGGATGCCGCCGCCGTGATTGTGGTAGACGTGGTCGCCGATGCGGGTGGCGCGCCAGCCCAGGCACTGTCCCGCCGACCAGTCCGGCTCGACGTATTGCGGCCGTTGAATCTCCACCAGTGTCTCGGCCCTGAGCACCCGCGCGTCTCCGTGGAACTGGAAGGAGATCCACTTCGCCAGGTCGCTCACGGTGGAGTGCAGTTGGCCGCCGGCCGAGATCCCCTTCAGGTGGGCGTAGGGAGCGCGCTCGGGACGGTCCTGCCAGGGGGACGGGTTGTAGCCGGTGAAAAAGCGGGGACGCAGCTGGTCCGTGAGGTCGTATACGGTCGATGTCAGGCCGAGGGGCTCGATGATGTTGGCGTGGACGTACTCCGTGTATGGCGTGCCCGTGACCCGGTAGACCACCTCGCCGAGCAAGCCGAAGGCGAGGTTCGAGTACTTGAAGGCGGAGTCCTGGGGGATGACGATTCCCGTCTCCGGCAGTTTGGCCAGCATCTCTTCGCGGCTGGGGAAGTCGAGGTCGCTCCAGGCGCGGGTCGGCGACTCGGTGACCAGCCCCGAGCGGTGGGTCAGCAGTCTACGCAGCGTCACCCCTTCCACGTCGCCGCGGACGGCGCGGGCCGAGGCGAACTCGGGGACGTGCCTGGCCAGCGGATCTTCCAACGTGAGCCGGCCCTCGTCCCGCAACCGCAGGATCGCCGTGGTGGTGAAGGTCTTGGTCACCGAGGCGACGCGGGCGATCGTCTCCTCGGTGGGCCTTGCGCCCGAATCGAGATCGGCCGCGCCGAAGCCGCCGAACCAGGCGAGCTCCCGGTCGCGGACGATGCCGAGGGCCATGCCGGGGAGTCTGTGTTCGGCGACCCTGGTCTGCGCCAGGCGCTCGATCTGGGGGACCAGGCCCTGGAGGACGCGGTCGGTCACTCGGAGTCCTCCTGCGCCAGGACCGCATCAGGGGTCCTGCCGACGAGGCTGCCATAGACCTCCGGGTCGGTCGCCCCTTCGGTGGCGATGACGACGACGCGGCTGCCGGAGTCGATTCCAAGCTGCTGCTTCAACTCTTCGTCACGGGTCGCGGCCAGCAGTCCCGCCCACGCCGCGATCCCCGTCTCGCCGATGACGAGCGGTGGATCGCCGCCGACACCGGCCGCCGCCTGGCGCATGGCATCGACAGCGGCTTCGTCCGGGACCGTGAGAAAGGCGAAGGCGCCGGCCCTCAGGATCTCCCACGCCTGGGGCGAGGCGGACTCGACCACCAGTCCGTCCATGACCGACCGGCCGTCGCTGCTCACGGTTGCGGCGCCGTCGTCGAGGGCGCTGTGGTAGAGGCACGCGGAGTTGGTGGGCTCGACGACGACGACCCGCGGATGGCTGCTCCCGTATCGCTCCCACAGGTGCCCGCAGGTGGCCGCGGCCAGACGGCCGCCGCCTCCGGGGACAAGGACATGGGTGGGCGGCGGGTCGCCGCTGAACTGTCGGAAGATCTCGTCGGCCACCATGGCGTACCCCTGCATGATCTCGCGGGAGATGTGGGGATACTCCGAGGACTTCTCGTCCGATATGGGGAAATGGCCGAGCCTCTCGGCGTCCTCGTAGGAGCGTTGCACGGTTCGATCGTAGCTCCCCGGAACGCGCACCACCTCCGCCCCGTAGGCGGCGATCGCTTCCTCCCGGCCGGCGCTGACACCGTCGTTCATGTAGATCACGCATCGGCAGCCGAACATGCGGGCCCCCCAGGCCAGGGCCCGTCCGTGATTCCCCGATGTCGCCGCCGAGACGGTGATCTCCCTCGTCACCGCTTCATGCTTGCGATCCATCAGATCCTGCGTCGTGACCGTTTCCGCCCCGGTGGCTTTCCTGACTTCACCCTTCAACACGGACAACATCGCATAGACGGGCCCCGTCGGCTTGAAGCTGCCCACCTCGAACCGATGCCCTTCGTGCTTGCACCAAAGGCCCTCGACACCGCTGGCGGAAGCGAGACCGTCCAACGCGATCAGCGGCGTCGGCACATACCCGGGGAAGCGCGTCACCTCCGCTTCCACATCGGCGAAAGCCTCGTGGTTCAGCAGCGCCTTCTGCGCCGGACCGTACTCCGGCGGAGGGTGGGCCAGCGCATTGATGGACCGATGGGTCGGGTAGGCACTCATGCCGGCATGTCGGGGGCGTTCGGATCGAGACAGGCTCCTACCGGCCGGGGCCCCCGCGGGCGCAGGGGCATCTCGTCGTAGGACTCGTAGCGGATGTCGAGCCAGGGCGTCTCGATGACGCGGCACTCCTCGCTGCGGGAGTTCATGACCGCGTCGATGACGCCCGTGATCAGCAGGGTGCGCTCGCAGGGGTACGGCGGCACCCCGGTGCGGAAGAACTGCTCGATGTTGCGGGTGAGGTAGCCGAAGTGGGCGAAGGGCCCCCCTCCCTGGGTGTGGAACTCGCTGGCGTCGACGGTGCCGTCCCGCCGCCGCGCGGCGTAGGCGAAGGTGCTCACGCCCTTGAGATGCAGGACCGATGCCTTCAGGCCGTCGGCGTAGCGCACCAGGAAGAGGGTGGGCTCGTCGTACTCCTCGGGGTCGTCGCTCGGGGCCTTTTCCGCGGCGGCCAGCATGGCCGCGGCCAGGTCCTGGGACCACTCGCCCCGGTCCCGGGCCCGCCACACATCGTCGCCCTCCAGGCACTGCACGGAGACGACGCCGGTCTCGCCGCCGGCGCGCCGTTCGGCCATGCACTGCAGGCTCTCGAGGGCGTGATAGCCGTAGGCCTCCACCGATCCGTAGCTGAGGGCCATGACCTCCTCCAGCTCGACGCCCTTGTCGTACTCCAGCCACGGCCGGCGCCAGCACAGGGGCAGGGAGGACCCGGCCATGAGCGGGATTCCGAGCTCCTGTTTGCGGGCCCACATCCAGGCCGCGTCGTCCCAGCTGTAGGCCAGGTGCTTGTCGCTGAAGACCGGGACCACGCGGCCGCTCTCGCCGAAGACGCCGGCGATCTGCTCGAAGAAGTAGCGCCGCGGGTACATGTGCCGGCCGCGCTCGTTCCACGGGTAGTCCCCGTGCTCGCCCACGAGGAGCACGGCGTCCACGTTCAACTCGTTGGACCCGGCGTGCAGGGCGCGGCGGATGCTGGGGTGATGGGGGACCCCGTGCTTGGCCAGGCGCCCCAGGCCGACGTCGTTCTCCAGTACGTGGTCGATGTACACGGAGGTGACGCGCACGTCGTCGAAGGGCCGGAAGCCCTCGTCCGTGGACGCCCCCTCCAGGAACTTGGTGACGATCACGTCGGCGTGCGACTTGGGGTAGTAGATCGTGCAGATGGCGGCGACGCGAAGGGGATCCATGGGGCCTCGCTCGGGGTTGCGGGGGCGGGGGCGGTGCGCTCTGACGGCGGCATAGGTTCCGCGAGGCCGCGGGCAGCGTCAAGGGCGCGGGGGGAGTCGAGCAGGGAGCGTGGCGGCGAAGGAGGGGGCGAGCCAGCCCGAGCCTTTGGTCGATGGCTCCGGCCTCGGCGCCGCGGCCCGAACCCCGGAGCTGCAGCCGCGATGGCCGAAGCGATTGATCCCGGCTCCGCGGCGGCGGTACCTTGCCGAGGTGGAAGCCGACTCGAGGAGGCACCCGATGAGACCGATCCCGACATGGCCGGCCGCCGCGGCCGGCCTCGCGCTGCTCACCCCTGGCGAAGGGCAGGCCCAGGTGACCGGATTCGACCGCGAGGCCCTGATCTCGGAGTTCGTCGCCTTCGACGACTCGCGCAACGAGGGGAGGGCGTACTCGGACCAGAAGACCTCGTCGGCCCTGGCCTGGGGCGAGAGCTACTACCTGAACGCCTACATCAAGATGTACCGCGTCACCGGGGACGCGCGGTGGCTGGACAAGGTGGTCGACCACTTCGACCGCATGGCGGCGAACATGGGCGACCACGATGGCGACGGGATCGCCGGGTGGCAGGCGGACCGGTACTCCGTCTCCCGCATGCGCGCCAGGGAGTTGCACAACCGGGGGACGGCGCGGATCCTGCCCGGCGAGGCGCGGGTGACGAACATCCAGCAGGCCCACGAGGCGGTCGACGCGGAATACGTCGTCGAACGCACCGGGGACGACCGCTTCACCGTGCGGCAGAGGAGCGGCGGCGCCCGGGAAGTGGTCCACGACGGGCCGCACGTCGTGGGAGAGCCGATCCCCGGCATCGCCGGTTTCGAGGTGAAGTTGGAGGGTCTGCCCGAGATCGGGGACCGCTTCCGCGTCGAGACCTGGGGACCGGCGCCCCTGGAGTACGCCGTGCACGAGGGCATGATCCTCTACCCCGTGGCCCAGTTCATCGAGCTGGCCCTGAAGGACCCGCGCCTCAAGGGGCGTTACGAGGAGAAGGCCCGCTCCTACCTGCAACTGATCGAGGAACGGGTCCTGCAGAAGCAGGAGCGCCACTGGCTGGACGTGGGGCCGGGCATGGGGGCCTACCGGTTCACCGAGTCCCCGGCCGAGCGCTTTCCCAACCGCGTCCTGCCCCACAACCAGTACCTGGCCCCGGCGCGGGTCTGGCTGGTGCTCAAGGACGTCTCGGAGAATCCCCTCTACCTGGAGCGCGCCACGCGGATGGCCGCCCACTTCCGGCACTACCTCCACGAGACGGGAGAGGCCTGGACCTGGAACTACTGGGACTGGACCGAGGCCGGGGGGCCGGACCACAGCCGGCCCGAGGACAGCAGCCACGGGCAGATCGACGTGACCTTCGCCGTCGAGGCCTTCCGCCGGGGCGTGGTCTTCACGAGAGAGGACATGCTGCGGTTCACGCGGACCCTGACGGACCAGATGTGGAACGGGTCGCTGGAGGAGCCGCGCATCGGCAGCCGCGTGGACGGACCCGACGGCGACAGCAAGATCATCCGCGGCTGGGTCGAGCTGTGCCGCTGGGACCCGCGGATCTGGGATATCCAGTGGGCCCGGTTCAACCGGCTCGAGCGGCCGGGGCTGGACATCCCCCACATCCTCTACGGGCGGGCGCTGCTGGACGGCGAGGTGGAGGATTGAGTGCAGGCCGTGGGCTTGAGACGCCGTCGGCCGGTCCCGGGGACCCGCCGCCCGGAACGACCCCGCGGAAGTCCGGTCCATACTGGATACTTGGGTCGTACTCCCGGGCATCGCCACTTCGAAGGAGGCAGGGGAATGGACGGCGTAAACTCCGTGGTCTCAAGGTCGCCTCGGCTCCTCATTCTACTCTCCCTCTGGGCTTCCTGGGCGCCCGCCGAGGTCGAGAACAAGATCTACTGGACAGCCGAGAGGGGCATAGCCCGGTCAGACATGGACGCTTCCAACAAAGAGTGGATTATCGAAGCTGACGTGCGGCGTCCTGGCAGCATTGCGATCGACGAAGTGAACGAGAAGATCTATTGGACCCATCACGACTGGAACAAGCCTGTGACGATTCATCGTTCCGATCTGGATGGGTCAGATCTGGAGGTCATCTCCAGAGCACATGGAGAGGGACACCAAGCTGCTCCGCTTGATGTGCATATCGATATAGATTCGCAGGATCGCAAGATATACATCACAGTGACTTGGAGCCATGGAGACTATACTTCGGGGAGTGTCAGTGGTTTTGACCTTGATGTTTGGGATGGCTCGGAAGAACGAGCGCTGGACTTGTATGACCTTTGGTTGTGGCGTCATGCAGAGACACCTTATGAAGCAGCGGTCGATCCAGTCAACAGGAAACTCTACTTCATTGACCGGGACTTTCTGACATCCTTTGACATTGACTCCTTCATCACCGACAACGGTGTGCTTCTGGAGGTGACAGGAAATCCCGGGAAGAGAGTCTATCCCGTGACGGCCATGGCGGGCTATGGTGATGCAATGACATGGCAGGATATTCACGATTTGGAGATAGACCCCAAGAGCGGGGTCACCTACTGGTCTGCGCCTGGCGGTATTGGGAAGGGGCGTCCGGAAGAGGGGAGAGAAGGAGTCTCCTTGCTCATGGAAGTGCCGGCTCGGCAGATCGCGGTTGATTCAGAGGAAGAGGACCTCTATTGGGCGAAAGGTGGTGAGATCTTCAGAGCGGCACTTGAGGGTTCCTCATCCGATCTGGTCATCGATGCATCTGGTTTCCGGGACAGGCCGGGGATGTCGAACATAGTGGATATGGCCGTTTTCAAGGGGAGGATTTACTGGTCGGATCGCGCAGGTACCCTGCAAAGCTGCAACAGGGACGGGAAGGATTTGCAGACCCTCTTCGCTCCTGCCGTGCGAAGTCCAGCCGGCATTTTCGTGGATTCCGATCGCGGGAAGATCCTCTGGGGAGACAGATTGGCAGGCTCCGTCTTCGAGGCTGGATTGGATGGATCGGACATTCAGGTCCTTGCTTCAGACTTCGTTGAAGTCTCTGATGTGTTGGCTACCGAGGACAGGGTCTACTGGTCTGACAATGAGAGAGGCGAGATCTGGTTCTCCGAACTGGACGGATCTGGTGCGGAGGCTGCGATCCAGTTGGGAAGGCCCCCCATTGAAGGCGGATTCGAAAGGCCTCCCATGAGCATATCATACGATTCAGCCAGCCACCGACTGTGCTGGAGTAGGAGAGGCGACATTTTCTGCGCAGACCACGAGGGGTCGAACGTTGATTCTCTCCATGATGGGGATGAGTCCAGCCTGTACTACATTCTCGACATTGCTGTTGATGGACAACAAGGTTTCATCTATTGGACAGCTGAAGGGGGGTTGTGGAGGATGGACCTGGACGGCCGTGAAAAGGAGCACTTCTCGGCACGAGACATCTATTGGACAGATCCCTCCCCCATTGCCCTATCTACTGACGGGGTCTTCTGGATCACCTGGTTCAGTTGGTTGCATGGCGACGGTACTTGGGCGTATCTGCAGCACTCGAACAAGGACGGTACCGATGCGCGATGGATTCCCGAGGGAGGAGAATCCTTTGAAGTGCAGCTGTTCGGTGATGAGATTAGCGACCTTCCTGAGAGCCTGGCCCTCTATCTCCCTGTCAAGACAGCAGTGCATCACTCTTCCAGACCCCTGGACACCGCCTTGCACCCCAACTGTCCCAACCCCTTCAACGCCTCGACTGAGATTCCTTACACACTCTCCCGATCCGGTCTCGCTTCGCTCGTCATCTACAATGCTCTTGGACAGCGGATTGAGACTCTCGTGAACGAGGTCCAGAGGGCAGGCTCTTACACTGTCTCCTGGCGTTTGGGCAGTGCCAGGCCGCTGTCGAGCGGAGTCTACTTTTGCCGCCTCGTAACCCCCGGGGAAGTCCTCACGAGGAAGTTGACCCTCTTGCGATAGCCTCGGCCGACCCCGGCGTATCCCTCGGTGCCAGGAGCGGTGAGCGGCCCCCCCTGCCTTGACGCGGCGCACGAGCATCACCATAATCCGGCCGGCTCGCAGGGAGCCTCCAGTCCGCGGGAAGGGCTCAGCCCACCTGTGCACCGCCGCACGCAGCACCCGCCATAGCACCTCCTTTCAGCCCCGATGCGGACCGTGGGCCATCCTCGAGAGGAGGCTGCACCTTGTTCCGCCCAATCACCCCCATCGCCGTCCCGAACCATCCCGCAGTTGACCGCAGTCCGTCGGCCCGCGGCCGGGGAGGTGCGTGATGCCGGTCCGCCATCTTCCCAACGATCCCGACCTGGACCACCTCAGGGGCCAGGCGAAGGCGCTCCTCGCCGCCTGTCGGTCCGGAGACCCCGACGCCGCGGCCGACTTCGAGGAGTTCCATCCCCGCCGGGTGGAGCCCGCCGAGGCGAAGCTCGCCGACGCGCAGCTGGTGCTCGCGAGGGCCTACCAGCAGTCGAGCTGGCCCCGCCTGCGGGTCAAGGTGGAGCTGCTGCGGGCCATCTGGAGCGACGACGTGCAGCGGGTCCGCGACATCGTGACGGAGCACCCCGACCTGCTGGCAGAGAACGTGCGCAACGAGGACTGGGGCCCGCCCATGTCGCAGGCCGCCAACCTCGGCCGGGATGAGATCGTGGTGATGCTGGCCTCCCTCGGCGCCAGGGACCTCGAGAGGGCTTTCTCACGCGCCGCCCTGCAGGGCAAGGTGAGCACCATGCGCAAGCTGGTTGCTCTCGGCGCGACGGTCCCGCGGGGGATCATCATGGGATGCTGCGAGACGGTGAACGGCGACGGCCTGAGGGAGCTGGTCGAGGTCGGCGCCGAGTTGTGCGACTCGGAGGGCGACCGCCTGGCCCCCGTCGCCCTGGCCCTGAGCACCTACTCCCGCAACCCGGCCGGCAAGCACGAAGTCCTGCGCATCCTGGAGGCCAACGTCGACTACCCGGACACCCCCGCCATGGCCGTTCACCGGGGGCGCGTCGATCTGCTGGAGGACCTGCACGAGCGCGACCCCGGCTTCGTCGGCCGTCCCCTCACCGGCGAGGAGACCTACCCCCGGGCCTGCGGCTGCGGCGGAGACGACGGCTACGGCCTGCACGGCACGCCGCTGCAAGGCGCCACCCTGCTGCACATGGCGATCGACTACCACGAGCGCGAGATCTTCGACTGGCTCCTGGACCACGGCGCCGACCCGAACGCCCGCGCCGCGGTCGACGCCGACGGCTTCGGCGGGCACACGCCATTGTTCAGCGCCGTGGTGGTGCAGCCGGCGACGGTGAGGGGCCTGGAGGCCGATCACTTCGTCCGGGCCCTGCTCGAGCGCGGCGCCGACCCCTCGGTGCGCGCCTCGATCCGCAAGCAGCTGATGTTCATCGACGACGAGGAGCACGAGTACCGCGAGGTGACGGCCCTGGAGTACGGGCGGGCCTTCCACGAGCTGCGGTTCGTCAACATGGCGGCCCTGGACTTCCTGCAGGCGCACGTCGGGGAGGCGGAGGGCTCCTGACGGCCGGTCCGGCGGCTACGGGATCCGCTTGCGTCATGCTTGTGCGGTAGCTTGGTTCCGCGGGAACGCGAATACGTTGCTTCATACTCAAAGGAGGTCATCATGCATCACCGCACGATCGGGGCCATGATCCTCGCACTGGTTGCCGCGAAGGGCATCAGTGCCGAGGACAGCTCCGCCACGCTCAGTGAATTGGTGGACGGCGCCGACAGAATCGCCGTGGGCGACGTCGGCACCATGCGCCGCGTCATCGAAGACCAAGTCGTCCACACCAAGGACGGCGAGGAGATCACGGGCAAGTTCATCTTCACCTACGTCAACGTGACCCCCACCGAGCATATCGTCGGCGGTCAGGTGAGCACGGTGACCGTCCGTCTCCTGGGCGGCCTTCACCCCGACGGCACCAAGGTCACGACCTACCTCCAGGCGCCTTCCCTGTCGAGCGAGGAGAAGGTCCTGCTCTTTCTGAAGGAGGCCCCGGAACGCGGTCCCAACCAGGAAGTCGTGCACCAGATCGCCCACCACCATGCCGGCAAGTTCCGCGTCGAAGGCGAGGGCGCGACGGCGCGCCTGGTGCGTCCCCTGCCCAACAGCTCGCTGAAGATCGATCCGAGCCAGGGCATCGACGAGAGTCCGATCCTGCTGTCGAGGATGAAGCAGTTGATCCAGGCGGAGCGGACGGGTCAATAGGCAATCCTACCACACGCTCAACAAGGAGCATGCCAAAATGAAGAATAACCTGAGGATTTTCTTGGTGGTTGGGCAGCTGGTCGCCACCGGATATGCAGGTGCCGATTCCTATGCCATATTCTACTTGGTACCAGATCGAGAAGGAGGCTTTGAAGACGAGAGGTATCTGGATGAAGACTACAGGCCGTAGCTGCGGTGGACAGCTCTGATGCGCCCAATCCACCAGACAGCACTCACGCCTGGGTCTTTTGGGATGTGTCCTCCGTGGGTTTCAAGATGGGGGTTCCGAGCGAGGACTTCCCCTCCCAGTTCACGGCCACCGCGTCCATCGAGAACGCTATCGACGCCTGGGACGATGTCGAGTCGAGCGTGCTCAGCCTCACCTATGACGGGTTGGACGTGTACCTGGCCAACGATCCCGAAGACGGGGTAAATGTCATCTTCTGGGCCAGCCACTCCAGTCTGGATACAGATAACTTCAATGGCCTTACCCTGATCACGACACCCACCGAGGGCGTCAACCTCGGCGAGTTTTCCGACGTTGACATCGTCCTCAACGAGCGGAAACGCTGGACGACGGGCATATCCCGCTGTAGGCCAGATACCGCGGGCGCAGAATATGTGGATACGCTTGATGTTCAGAGCGTCGTGACCCACGAACTAGGGCACGCCCTCGGGTTGGGGCATGCCACGGGCAAGAACACGATGACCCCCAGTCAGACATGGTGTGACGATCCCGACTTGGACTCGTTGTATGAAGCGCGAGGCCAGCGAACCGTCTATCCCGGGGATGAGGCTGGCTATCGGTATATCTACGTAGGGGGCGAGAGCGTGCGCGCCAAGTTCGGCGGCGGTCCCAATGACAAAGTCGTCGCCGCAACCGTGCCGGACGAGAGCGGCGTTACACAGGCCACCGTCTTCCCCAATCCCTTCAATCCAGAGGTCACCGTGTCCTTCGAGTTGGACCACCCGGCGTCCGTCTCGGTGCGGGTCTACGACGAACTGGGGCAGCGGGTGCGGGTGCTGGCCGCGGAGGCCGAGCGCCCGGCGGGCTCCTACCAGTTCGTCTGGGACGGGCTCGACCAGGAGGGGCGGTCGCAGGCCTCCGGCATCTACTTTCTGGTGGTCTCGGTCGATGGGACTACGGAGAGCCACAAGCTGACTCTGTTGCACTGAGAGACGCAAGCACATGGCACTCCGTCTCCATGGCCTCCTCTCCCTGTCGTGGCTTACCTTGGCGGCCCCGGTGGGGGCGCTGCCTCCTTGCGGGGAGCCGGGCACGATCAGCACCGTGACCGCCCCGGACAGCGGGGACTACTTGGCCGCCTTCACCGGCTACAAGATCCACCCGCCGCAGGACGTACCCGGCCATACGGGAAAGGTAGTCGCGCCGGAGTACCGCAGTCACTATCCGCAGTACCTGGCCGTGGGTTCCCAAGGACGCGTCCATGTCGCCGACTGGACGATCATCTACCGTTTGGAGGCCGATGGCAGCGCTACCCGCATCGTCGGCGTACCCCAGTATCTGGACCATGACGGCAGCGGTATAGGCCACGATAGGGAATGGCCACCCTATGCGCAGGAGTTGAATGTCCTCGTGGACACGGTGGCGGCGCTGGAGGCCCGTATTGCGCCGGGTCCGATGGCCTTCGACCGGCAGGGGCGGCTCTACTTCGTCGACTATGTTGACGCTTGGCAGTTGCGTGGGCCCGAAGACCGTCCGACGCCGGTGTCACGCATTGCGCGTCTGGAGACCGATGGGCGGGTCGTCACCTTTGCCGGGCCGGAGGAGTTTGGTTGGGTAAGTTCGCTGGTCTTCGACCTGGAGAGGCATCTTCTGTTGTCGGGTCATGGAGGGATCTGGCGCATCGACGACCAAGGGGGTGTCTCTGAACCCATGGAGCCACTTGGGAGAAGTCTGCAGATCGATGACCAGGGGAGACTGTACTTCAGGACGCGTACCCAGGTCTTCCGCCAACATCCCGACGGCATGATCGAACACCTCGCCGGGGCCACCTGGGACGACCGGAAGGCCATGCGTGAGGCGGCGCTGGAAGGGAGGTGGTCGGAGGAGCGCCCGGGCGGGTACTATGTGGCCAATGGCGGTCCGGCGACCGAGGCTCTCTTCGACTATGTGTCGTCCCTGGCTCTCGACTCGGACGGATCGCTGTATGTGGCCAATTCCGACCTCCACCGTGTGCACCGGATCCGTCCCGACGGCGTAATCGAGACCGTTGCCGGCAACGGACTGGACTTCATGAGGTCCCCCGGTTGTGCGGCGTCCGAGAAGCGGGCGGCAGGGGTCGGGGTCAGACCCATCCCCCGATGCCTGGACCAAATCGGCGACGGCGGGCCGGCGGTGGAGGCCCCGGTCTGGGATCCCTTTCTGCTGCAGATGACGCCGGACGGCGATCTCCTGGTGGGGATGTACAGGGGGGGATTCATGTGGGCGGGTGGAGATGTCTCCCACCTGCGCCGCATCTGCCGGATCCGCGAGTGGATGGTGGCCACGGCGGTGGGGACGGTCGAGGAGGAGGAGCCGGCAAGCGGCGCCGAAGGAGGGCTACCCTCCGTGCGTCTGTGGCCGAATCCCACCAATGCCTCTGTCACCGTCGCCTTCGAGTTGGACCACCCAGCCTCCGTATCGGTGCGGGTCTACGACGAGCTGGGGCAGCGGGTGCGGGTGCTGGCCGCCGAGGCCCGGCGCCCGGCGGGCTCCTACCAGTTCGTCTGGGACGGGCTCGACCAGGCGGGGCGGTCGCAGGCCTCGGGCACCTACTTTCTGGTGGTCTCGGTCGATGGGACTACAGAGAGCCACAAGCTGACGCTGCTGCACTGAGGGACGGCAGGACATGCCAACCCGTCTCCACGGCCTCCTCGCATTGTGGTGCCTTGCCCTGGCGCCCCCGGTGAGGCCCTGCCGCCGTGCGGGGAGCCGGGCACGATCAGCACCGTGACCGCCCCCGACGGCGGGGACTACATCGCCGCCTTCAGTGGCTACAAAGTCTACCCGCCGCAGGACGTACCCGGCTACGGGGACCGGGCCGCCGCGCCGGAGTACCGCAGTCGCTATCCCCAGTACCTGGCCGTCGATCCCCAAGGGCGCGTCCATGTCGCGGACTGGACGATCACTTACCGTTTGGAGGCCGATGGCAGCGCTACGCGCATCGTCGGCGTACCCCAGTATCTGGACCATGACGGCAGCGGCATAGGCCACGACAGGTACTGGCCACCGCGTACACAGAAGGTGAATGTCCTCGTGGACACGGTGGCGGCGCTGGACGCCCGTATCGCGCCGGGGGCAATGGCCTTCGACCGGCAGGGGCGGCTCTACTTCGTCGACTATGTCGGCGCGTCCCAGGTGCTTAGGGTCGGAGGTCCGACGGCGGTGGCACGCATTGCGCGTCTGGAGACCGATGGGCGGGTCGTCACCTTCGCCGGGCTGGAGGAGTTTGGTTGGGTAAGTTCGCTGGTCTTCGATCTGGAGGGGCATCTTCTGTTGTCGGGTCATGGAGGGGTCTGGCGCATCGACGGCCAGGGAGATGTCTCCGGACCCATGGGGCCACCTGGACAAGGAGCTCTGCAAGTGGATGACCAGGGGGGACTGTACTTCCGGGCCCGTAACCAGGTCTTCCGCCGCCATGCCGACGGCACGATCGAGCACATGGCAGGGTCGGCCTGGGAGGACCGCAAGGCCATGCGCGAGGGCGCGTTGGCGGGGGAGTGGTCGGAGCCGCGCCCGGGTGGGTACTATGTCGCCAATGGCGGGCCAGCGACCGAAGCTCCCTTCGACTTTGTGTCGGCCCTGGCTCTCGACTCGGACGGGTCGCTGTATGTAGCCAATTTCAACTTCCATCGCATCCATCGGGTGCGTCCCGACGGCGCCATCGAGACCGTCGCCGGCAACGGCCGGGGCTTCTTGGGGGCACCCGGTTGTTATGCCAGCGAGAAGCGGGTGGCCGGGGGCCAACCCCGATGCCTGGACAATATCGGCGACGGCGGACCGGCGCTGGAGGCCCCGGTCTGGGAGTCCCATCGGCTGCAGATGACGCCGGACGGGGATCTTCTGATAGGGATGTGGCCGGGGGGAATGATGTGGGCGGGGGGCGACATCTCCCACCTGCGCCGCATCTGCCGGATCCGCGAGTGGATGGTGGCCACGGCGGTGGGGACGGTCGAGGAGGAGGAGCCGGCAAGCGGCGCCGAAGGAGGGCTACCCTCCGTGCGTCTGTGGCCGAATCCCACCAATGCCTCTGTCACCGTCGCCTTCGAGTTGGACCACCCAGCCTCCGTATCGGTGCGGGTCTACGACGAGCTGGGGCAGCGGGTGCGGGTGCTGGCCGCCGAGGCCCGGCGCCCGGCGGGCTCCTACCAGTTCGTCTGGGACGGGCTCGACCAGGCGGGGCGGTCGCAGGCCTCGGGCACCTACTTTCTGGTGGTCTCGGTCGATGGGACTACAGAGAGCCACAAGCTGACGCTGCTGCACTGAGGGACGGCAGGACATGCCAACCCGTCTCCACGGCCTCCTCGCATTGTGGTGCCTTGCCCTGGCGCCCCCGGTGGGGGCGCTGCCGCCGTGCGGGGAGCCGGGCACGATCAGCACCGTGACCGCTCCCGACGGCGGGGACTACATCGCCGCCTTCACCGGCTACAAAGTCTACCCGCCGCAGGACATACCCGGCTACCGGGACGGGGCCGTCGCCGCGCCGGAGTACCGCAGTCACTATCCGCAGTACCTGGCCATTGGTCCCCAAGGGCGCGTCCATGTCGCCGACCGGACGATCATCTACCGTCTCGAGGCCGATGGCAGCGCTACGCGCATCGTCGGCGTCCCTCAGTATTGGGCTGATGAAACCGGCATAGGCAACGACTGGCACAGACCACCGCCCTTGCAGCTGGTGAATGTCCTGGTGGACACGGCGGCGGCGCTGGAGGCCCGTATTGCGCCGGGTCCGATGGCCTTCGATCGGCAGGGCCGGCTCTACTTCGTCGACTATGTCAACGCGTGGCAGTTGTTTGGGACTGGAGACCGTCCGCCAGCGGTGTCACGCATTGCGCGCGTCGAGCCCGATGGTCGGCTCGTCACCTTCGCCGGCCCGGCCGCGTTCGGCTACGTAGGTTCGCTGGTCTTCGATCTCGACGGGCATCTGCTGCTGTCGGGTCGTGGAGGGCTCTGGCGCATCGACGACCAGGGAGGTGCCTCCGGTCCCATGGGGCCACCCGGGCGAGGAGCTCTGCAAGTGGATGACCAGCGGAGACTGTACTTCCGGACCCGTACCCAGGTCTTCCGCCAACATCCCGACGGCATGATCGAACACCTCGCCGGGTCGGCCTGGGAGGACCGCAAGGCCATGCGCGAAGCCGCGTTGGAAGGGGAGTGGTCGGAGGAGCGCCCGGGCGGGTACTATGTCGCCAACGGGGGGCCGGCGACCGAGGCCCCGCTTCACTTTGTGTCGGATCTGTCCCTCGACTCGGACGGGTCGCTGTACGTCGCCAATTACTACTTCTACCGCATCCATCGGGTCCGCCCCGACGGCGTCATCGAGACCGTCGCCGGCAACGGTATGGACTACCGCAGGTCACGCGGTTGTGTGGCGGCGGAAAAGCGGGTGGCCAGGGGCATACCCCGATGCCTGGACCATATCGGCGACGGCGGCCCGGCGGTGGAAGCCCCGGTCTGGTCGCCCCATCTGCTGCAGATGACGCCGGACGGCGATCTTCTGGTAGGGATGTTGCCGTGGAACATTACGTGGTTCGGGGGCGACATCTCCCAGTTGCGCCGCATCTGCCGGGTTCGCGAGTGGATGGTGCCCACGGCGGTGGAGACGGTCGCGGAGGAATCGCCGGCAAGTGGCGCCGAAGGAGCGCTACCCTCCTTGCGCCTGTGGCCGAATCCCTCCAATGCAGCTGTCACCGTCGCCTTCGAGTTGGACCGCACGGCGTCCGTATCGGTGCGGGTCTACGACGAGCTGGGGCAGCGGGTGCGGGTGCTGGCCGCCGAGGCCCGGCGCCCGGCGGGCTCCTACCAGTTCGTCTGGGACGGGCTCGACCAGGCGGGGCGGTCGCAGGGCTCCGGCACCTACTTTCTGGTGGTCTCGGTCGATGGGATTACGGAGAGCCACAAGCTGACGCTGCTGCACTGAGGGAGGAAAGGACATGGCAACCCGGCTTCATGGCCTCCTCGCATTGTGGTGCCTTGCCTTGGCGGTCCCGCTGGGGGCGCTGCCGCCGTGCGGCCCAGCCGGGACCATCACCACCGTGACCGCTCCCGACGGCGGCGACTACATCGCCGTCTTCCGGGACTACAAGATCTACCCGGCCGAGCGGGTCAACGTGGGAGGTGGTCGGGACCTGGTGGCCGGGCCGGAGTACCGCAGCTACTATCCGCAGTACCTGGCCCTGGGGCCCGAAGGGCGCGTCCATGTGGCCGACCACACGATCATCTATCGTCTCGAAACCGACGGCAGCGCCACCCGCCTTGTCGGCGTGCCCCAGTACTCGGCGCAGGAAGACGACGTGCACCAGGCCGCTGTGGCTCCGCTGCTGCAGCAGACAAACGTCCTGCAGGATACCGTGGCGGCCCTGGAAGCGCGCATTGCACCCGGGCCGATGGCGTTCGACCGGGAAGGCCGTCTCTACTTCGTCGACTATGTCAGAGGAGGGCGGAGGAAGGAGGCCCGTATCGCGCGTCTCGAAGTCGACGGACAGGTGACCACCTTTGCCGCCCGGGTCGAGTCTGCTCCCCATCTCTCGCTGCTCTTCGAGCCCGGGGGGGGATCTGCTCGTTGCCGGGTGGGGAGGCGTACAACGAATCGATGCGCAAGGGGGCATATCCAGGCTGCTGGCGGAGCGTGTGGTATGGACCTTGAGGCTGGACGCTCAAGGGAGACTCTACTACACCAACACTCAACAGATCTATCGCCGTCTCGACGACGGCACCCTTGAGGTTGTCGCCGGCTATGACTGGGGCGACCCGGACAACCCGGACCACAGGGGCGCCATCTATCGGGCAGGGGTGACAGGACGCGGAGAGGAGCCTCGCCTTGGAGGGGTTTTTGTGGGCAATGGCAGGCCGGCGACCGAGGCACCTCTCGTTCGTGCCTTGGATTTCGTGATCGATGCCCGGGGCGTGATGTACATCGCCAACCGGGGATTCGACCGCATCCACCGCGTGGGCATCGACGGCGTCCTTGAGACGATCGCCGGTGATGGGACGCTCTCGTTCCTGGGCTGTACCAGGCACACTTGCCGAGACCAGATGGGCGATGGCCGTCCAGCCCTGGACGCCCCGATCCCGCTGCCGCTGCATGTTCTTCTCACGCCGCAGAACGATCTCCTCGTGCCGATGAGCCCGCCGGGGGCCTTCTGGGTGGGCGGGGTCTTTTCCTTCCTGCGCCGCATCTGCGGCGTCGGCGACCTCGTGCCGACGGCCGTGGCGGCAATCGGGGAGAACGTGCCGACTCCAGGAGCGACACCCTCCTCCGTGCGCCTGTGGCCGAATCCCTCCAATGCCTCCGTTACCGTCGCCTTCGAGTTGGACCGCACGGCGTCCGTATCGGTGCGGGTCTACGACGAGCTGGGGCAGCGGGTGCGGGTGCTGGCCGCCGAGGCCCGGCGCCCGGCGGGCTCCTACCAGTTCGTCTGGGACGGGCTCGACCAGGCGGGGCGGTCGCAGGCCTCGGGCACCTACTTTCTGGTGGTCTCAGTCGATGGGACGGCGGAGAGCCACAAGCTGACGTTGCTGCACTGAGGGACGGAAGGGGCCTTTGCCTTCGCCAGCCCCGCGGAAGGCCCTACGGCCGAGCGCATCGTGAGGCCCGCGTCGGAGGGGCGGAGGGCTCCTGACGGCCGGCCCGGCGGCTACTCGCCGGAGAAGTCGCGCACCACTTTGCCGTAGCCCTCGGTGTAGTCCATCTCCAGGTACCAGGCGCCGTGGATGGAGAGGGGGGCGAAGTCGGAGAGGTCGAAGACGGGGGAGGGGTTGAACTGGACGACGCCGTCGCCGGCGCGGCAGAGGTGGACCTCCCGGTCGGTGCTGACGCCGTCGGTATCGATGACCTGCATCACCTCGGGGCCGCGGCCGTCGGCCCGGGGGATCACCTTGAGGCGCCAGTTGGGGCTGGTGGGGGGCACGTCCTCGGGGCGGGCCTCCCGGTGCATGGTGGAGCGCACGCTCATGACGGAGCCGCCGCCCGCCACCGTGTCGGTGCACATGACGCGCTCGTCCATGGAGACCGTGATCCCGGCGTGGACCTTCGGGGTCCCGTAGATCTCGCGGCCGGCGGAGATGCTGGAGCGGGAGTTGAGAAAGGCCACGGCGCAGAAGTAGCCGGAGCGGCCCTCGAAGGCGCAGGGCACGGAGAGAGCGCTCTCCTCGAAGGCGCCGTAGCTGGAGCTCCAGGGCACGGCCAGGCCCATGGCCACGCACAGGCCGTCCTCCGGGCTGAAGCACTCGGGAAGGACCCGGTCGACGGCCGCCGGGTCGGCGCGGAAGAAGACGAGCTGGAACCGGGCCCGGCGGTAGCGGCAGGGCGGCATGGGGTAGGAGGAGGAGAAGGCCGGCATGCCGGTGATCTCGCGCAGGGGGATCGCCATGGGGTTTCCTCGAGGAGGAGGAGGATCGGGGAAACCCTGAATTCACCGGACGGGAAGGGGGCGGTCAAGCCCTCCTGGCACCGCTGACCCGGGCCATTCGATGACTCACGGAACGAAGGCAGGGCGTACTCGGGCCAGACGACCTCCTCGGCCTGACCTGGGGCGAGAGCTACTTCCTTGAACGCCTACGTCAACTATGCACCGGGCGTGACGAGGGACGCTCCCCTGCCTGGAAGGGGTGGCCGCTTTGTCCGATGGCGCCCACTCGTGGGCAACCAGCAACGGGACGGCAAGATCCGTCTCCGGCAGACCGTCTTGATGCGCCCTTCTGGAGCCGCTACCTTGCCGCTGCAAACGCATTCGAGGAGGCAATCGGGTGAGCGCTCCCCGATGCTCTACGTCGTCCGGATCGGCCATCCGGTCTTGCGGCTTCCAGGCTGTGGCTCCTCGGATTGCACGCCCTCGGGGGCGGCTTCCTCGTAGAGACCCGGGGCCGTGCAGGCTGGATGCATCGCAAACGAGAGAATGATGCTTGATCCGGTCGCACAGTTCATCGAGTTCGGCCTGCGGGATGAGAACTCTGAAGACCGCATGAAGATCGGGAGTAAGTCTGATGACCAGAGTGGAAATGGTCGAAACCGAACGGATCACGCTGGACAAGGAGAATCCGCGGATCAAGCACTTCATGGAGATACATGACGAAATTACCGAAGCGGGCATGAGACTTGCTTTGGGTGCTGGTGGGGATAGTGAGGACGAGGTAACTGCCCAAGATAAGTACCGCCAATTGAGGCGAGCGATCAAGGAGACGGGTGGTGTTGTCCAGCCGATAATCTTGAAGGAGCAGGGCGAAGGCAGCTACCTGTGTGTAGAAGGCAATACACGTGTGGCGATCTATCGTGAATTGGCTAGAGAGGATACTCAGGGGGGCTGGGAGAAGATCCTTGCGATCGTCCATGACGAAATGGACGAACAACGAGCGCACGAGATTCGTCTCCAAGTCCACTTGGTCGGGCCGCGATCGTGGCCTGCATATGCCAAGGCGAAGTACCTATCAGAGCTGTGGGAACAAGACCAGATGCCCATGGCAGAGATCATCCGCGTCTGTGGAGGCACCCAACAGCAGGTGGAGAGAGAAATCAAGGCGTACGGCGACATGGAGAGATTCTACCGACCGGTGGCGGAGGCCGACGGCTTCGAGATGTTCGACTATTCTAGGTTTAGCGCTTTCCGCGAACTTCAGAACGTTAAGGAAGGCCTCTATGGTGCCGACAAGGACGAGCGGCACTTTGCGCAATGGATCCATGCCGGGCTATTTCAACCGCAGAACACCGTCCGAGCACTTCCGGAGATACTCGCTGATGCCGAGGCGACAAAGGTATTCCTTAAGGAGGGAGCCAAAGAAGCCATCAAGCACTTGGATGCAGGCCAGCAAGAAAGCGAGTCCGATAGCCCCGTTCGGGATGCTACAATCGAAGAGCTAGCTACCGCGCTTCGCCGCCGAATCAACAGGCTGTCATTCGATGAATCACAGGAGATTGCAACCTCACCAGGGTCACCTGTGATGGTCGAGCTTGATGCCGTACGGGAGAGCATCGATACGCTAGTAGCCACGACCTCGACCGACGAGGAGTAGCCGCGGTGGCTGAGAGTGCACTGCACAAGGAATTGGTTCGACGCCTCCACAGGGCAGTATCCCGTGCCCTGGGCCCCCAAGCGGCTGGCATCGTCGACCGAGGAGGCGGCGATAGGGATCCCACTTGGATGATAGGCGGATCCCATCCAGACGTGCGGGCCATCGGCGCGGGATTGGAGGTTGTTGGCGAGGCGAAGCCGCCCAGCGACCTGGAAACACTACGCTCGAAAATGCAGGTGAGGACGTTCATGCGATACATCGAACGGGTGGGAACGGCACACCTGGTGCTTGCTGTGCAATGGGGAAGCGCACCCACAGCGTGGAACGTACTGCGGCGCAGTGCACGGAACTGGAACAGTGTGCGGGACAGGGTGCATGTCCTGGACGGAAGCACCGACTTGGCGCTCCCAACCCCACAGAAGGCATGATGAGAACGAGAGTCCCACCGCGCCTGGACGCAAAGCATGCACCCATGCCCCACCAAGTGGAGGCCGTCCGAACCGTGCGGGACCTGGAATACGCCGCGCTCTTCCACGAACAGGGCCTTGGGAAGACCAAGATCGGCCTGGACCTCACTCTCCACTGGCTCGCCGGAGGGGTGGTAGACTCGGTGCTCGTCGTCACCAAGAAGACCCTAGTGGAAAACTGGGTCCGAGAAATCACCAGCCACACCTATCTCCGTCCTGTCGTTCTCAACCAGAACAGCCGCGCGAATTTCTGGGCACTCAACGCACCTGTCCGTCTCTACGTGACCCACTACGAGGTCATGCACAGCGAGCGTACGAGGTTCGAGATGCTTGCTGAGAGCCGAAGACTCGGCGTTCTATTGGACGAAGCGCAAAGAATCAAGAATCCTGGGACTGCGCCGGCGAGGGCACTTCACGCCTTGGCACCGAAGTTCACCCGTCGCGTCATCATGACCGGAACCCCGGTCGCCAACCGTCCCTACGACCTGTGGTCCCAAGTGTTTTTCCTTGATCAAGGCGAGGCGCTCGGGACGTCGTTCGCCAGTTTCAAGTGCAGGGCCGACCTCGACAGGTCCGTAGCGGAGGACCCGGCGGCGGCCAGAGCATTTGAGACAAAGGTTGCGGGTGTCCCATCTCTCGTACGCGCGTTTTCCGTGCGGGAAACCAAGGAGAGCGCCGAGCTTAACCTTCCGGGAAAGACCTTGCGGGACACTCCGGCCGAATTGGAGGAAGAGCAGTGGCATCTGTATCAGCGCTACAAGACGGAGCTGCGCGCCGAGATTGAGATCGAGGGCGTCCTTACGATGGACGACGCCGAGCGGGTCTTGAAACGGCTTCTGCGGCTAGTACAGGTCGCCTCCAACCCTCAACTGGTCGACGAGAGCTACGGGGGCGAACCGGGCAAACTACCGGTGCTGGACAGGATCCTGAACGGCAGCGGCATAGGCGAGGCCAAAAAGATTGTCTGGACGGCTTTCACGGACAACGTGGAGATGATTGCACGACGCTATTCAGGTCTAGAGCCTGCAAGACTCCACGGCAAACGACCAATCGCCGATAGGAATGCGGATATCACTAGATTCCTTGAGGACGACAACTGTCGCCTTTTGGTGGCGACACCAGGAGCCGCCAAGGAAGGTCTCACGCTGACGGTGTCTGACCATGCAATCTTCTTCGATCGAAGCTTTAGCCTGGACGACTACCTGCAGGCCCAGGATCGTATCCACCGCATCTCCCAGACAAGGGACTGCGTGGTGGAGAACCTGATTGCGACCAGGACAATTGATGAGTGGGTTGGCACGCTGCTGTCCGCCAAGGAACTCGCGGCAGCGCTTACCCAGGGTGATGTCAATCTCGAGGAATACCGGGACAAGGCGACCTACGATTTTGTGCGGGCGCTAGACAGCGTACTGGGTTGAGGCGATCACGACATCAGGAGGAGGCAACAGTGGCCAGAGAGAGGTATCGGATAGGGAATTGGAAGATCCCGTATAGGCTGGAAACGGCCGACATGAGCCGGGTGGCGTTCTACGCGGAGAATCCACGGATCTACTCCCGCTTTGCCGCGTCCGAGGAGCGGACGCAGAAGAACATTGGTGAGAAGTTGCAGAAAATGGAACATGTAAAGAGCCTGCGAGCGCTGATCGATCGGGACGGGCAAGTCAACGAGCCCCTATGGTGCATGGAGGTTGGGAAGGAGGATGAGCTTTACGGAAGCTACGACTACGTCGCGCTGGAAGGCAACAGCCGGTTGGCGGCGTTGAAGATGGAAAAGTCAACGCCACCGGTGACGAGTGAGGTTCCCTGCAACGTGCTTGATCTCTCGCGATTAAGTAAGGCAGAGAGGGAGTCCTTTATTTTCAGTCTGCTTGGTCGGATTCACATCACAGGACGGGCTGACTGGCAGACCTATGAAAACGCAGCTTACATCTATCGCAGGTTCAAGAATCAAGGAGTGCCAGCAACAGAGCTTGCCAAAGACTTGGCTGGCATCTCGCCGAGGAAGGTTAGGAACACGGTGAAGGCCTACGAACTGATGCTCAAGAACGAGGACAGCAGGCCTGGCAATTGGAGCTACTACGAGGTCTTGGTTTCCAGCAACAAGGTGCGTAAGGCTCGCGAGGAGTATTCAGAGCTTGACGACATCGTGCTTCCAATGATCAAGAGAGGCGAATTCCCCAAGGCTCAGAGCCTTCGCGACGAGCTGCCTGTTATTATGTCAGACAAGAGGGCGCGCAAGCGATTTCTTGGAGAGGATGCCGAGGACCGGTTCGGGGAGGCACTGGAGTTGGCTGAAGCCACCGGTGGCAGCAACTATACACTGAGGAAGCTGAAGCAATTCCACAGATTTGTTGCGGAGGAGAACACCGAGAGAGAGATAGAGTCACTGCTCAACAACGACGGAACCACTAAGGTAACTGCGTTCGCACTGGACAAGATCTATGACATGGTCGCTCGCCTGTCGCCGAAGGCACAGCGGCGTCGAAGTAGTTCCCGGAGTCGTTAGCCAGTGCAGGCAAGAAAGAACATCCTGTTGATTGAACCAGGCTATGCGAACAAGTACCCTCCGCTTGGCTTGATGAAGCTGGCGGCCTACCATGGTCAGCAGGGCCGCGGAGACCAAGTCTCCTTTGTGAAGGGATCGAACAGGCGTGCGCTCGAACAACGGTGGGACCGGGTCTACATCACTACACTGTTCAGCTTTGAGTGGAAGAAGACCGCGGCCGCCATCGACTTCGGGATTCAAGCGGCGGCGGGCCAGAACGAGAGGGTGTTTGTGGGAGGGGTTGCAGCCTCCCTAATGCATGAGCAATTCCTGGCGGAGCCCCGCTGGGCAGGTGTGAGGTTTATTCGGGGCCTGCTTGATGGACCCCCAGCCACAGCACTCATGCTGTCCGAGGAGGAGGGGGATTTCGGGGCCGGAGACCTCCACTCAACACCGATCGAGGAGATGATTCCGGACTACGGGATTCTGGACCAACTGGCGGGTGATTACGTGTATCCGGTTCGCGACGCCTATTTCGGTTACGCATCCCGCGGCTGCGTGCGGAAGTGTGCCTTCTGTGGGGTTCCTAAGCTGGAGGGCGCTCAACGGGAGATGCCGCCCCTAGCAAGGCTTGTCGAGGGCATTTCGACCGCTCACGGGGAGAAGAAGGACTTAATCCTGATGGACAACAACATTACGGCCTCGGCCCGCTACAAGGAAGTCATCGCGGAGATCCGGGACCTGGGGTTCACACCCGGGGCGACGCTACAACGTCCGGGCGCAAGGCCCGTCCAACGCCGGGTGGACTTCAACCAGGGGGTTGATGCACGGATCCTATGCAAGTCGCCGATGTACCTTAGGGAGATGGCGACAATCTGTATTAGCCCGCTGCGGATAGCCTTCGATCATATGGGCGTTCGACGCGTCTATGAGACATCTGTACGGATGGCTGCCGACAACAGTATCACGTCTCTGTCAAACTATATGCTCTACAACTTCATGGACAGCCCGGGGGATCTCTATGAGCGGATGCGGTTGAACATCTCCTTGAACGAGGAGCTCGGCCTTCGCATCTGGTCATTCCCGATGCGGTACCAGCCGGTGACGCTGAAGGAGCGAACACATGTCGGCGAGAGGTGGAACCGGTACTACCTGCGGTCCTTCCAGATCATGCTTCAAGCCACGAGGGGGGTAGTGAGCGGCTCGCCCTCCTTTTTCTGCCGCGCGTATGGTGAGTCACCCGCGGAATTCCAGCGTCTTCTGAGCCTTCCCCACGCCTTTATTTTCCACCGCGAGTTCTATGAGAATCCGTCGAGCGAGGGCCGGGCAGTCCTCGACGATTACATCGCTGCCCGTGGCAGGCTCTCGGCCAGCCAGGAGGAGGAACTCGTGAATGTCCTCGGAGGCACACCAGACATGAAGACCGTTTCGCTAGTACGCTTCAAGGAATTGGCGGAGGACCGCGCCTTGGATCGGCAGATTCGCGAGGTTCTTCACTTCCATGCGTGGGGAACCCGTGATAGGCCGATTGGGGAACCGGGCGGCGGAGTACCCCTGTTCGCGGAAGGCGACCGAGCCGCCGTGATCCCGGAGGACGAGCGAATCGAGGACGCCGGTCTCTTCGGACACGATGATATCGAAGTAGAAGAGGGAATGGGCAAGTCGCGTGTCCCGAGTCGGGAACAGCGCGGGGTGCGATAGGGCCAAACAGGGAGGTAGGGATATGGGTAAGAGAAGTCCAGGGATGCAGCTAGTTGGTGCGAACATCCTTTCTCTCGTCACCATCGGAATGTACCAGAATCCTCTAGCAATCTACCGGGAGTACCTACAGAACTCCAGCGATGCGGTAGCTGCTTCGGAGGTCGGTGGTCGGGTCGACATAGAGATCGACCCCAGTTCTCGCGGGATCCGGATTCGGGATGATGGGCCCGGTCTACCGCAATCGGAAGCCGCAAGAGCCTTAGTTGCGGTAGGCGACAGTTCCAAGACGCGGGGGGTTGATAGAGGATTCCGCGGGATCGGCAGGCTTTCCGGTTTGGCTTTCGCGGAGTCGGTTACGTTCCGCACGCGATGCAGGGGGCGGAAGCGGATTACGCAGGTCGTCTGGAACGGGGGTACGCTGCGGGAGAAGGTTCTGGAGGGTGCAACCGTTAAGTCGATCCTCGAGGAGTGCGTTGACATCACCACTGCGCCGGGTGATTGCTTTCCTGAGCACTTCTTTGAGGTAGAAGTCAGTGGCGTCTCCCGGCACGCGGCGGGCCAGCTTCTGAACATGGATGCCGTGAGGGCATATGTGGCGGAAGTCTGCCCTGTTCCGCTGTCCAGCGCCTTCCCGTTTTCAGGTACCGTCGACAATTTCCTGGCGAGTCATGGCAGGGGGTTCTCACTGGAGGTGGGAGTGAATGGCGTCGATTTGCCCCTGCAGCGGCTGGACCACGCCTCAATTGCTTTCTCAGAGACCGTCAGCGATGCCTTCGTGGAACTGGAGACATTCGAGGTAGCTAGCATTTCCGGAGACAGGGTGGCAGCCGTGGGCTGGCTCGCGCACTCCGGATACCGTGGGGCCATCCCTCGAAGCCTCGGTGTCCGCGGTCTACGCGCGAGGGCCGGCGATATCCAGGTCGGTGGGGAGAATGTGTTCGATCACCTGTTTCCGGAAGAGCGATTCAACCGCTGGTGCGTCGGCGAGGTCCACGTCCTTGACCCAAGGATCTCCCCGAACGGCTACCGGACCTACTTCGAGCCAGGGGCTCATACAAGAAACCTGGAGAATCACCTTACCGCGGTCGCCCGAAGGGTGGCTGGTCGGTGTAGGCAGAACTCGTCTGTTCGGCACGCAGGGAGGAGGGTTGCCGCAAGAGTGGAGCGAGCGAACCAAGCATTGGGTCCGGCCAGGAGGCTGGTGTCCTCGGACAAGGCGGCGCTTGAGTTCGTACAACGGGTAGTTGCAGCAGAGGAAGTGAGCGTCCGACGCGCTCGGGAGGAGGCGCTCCAACTTGGTGACGGTCATCTCGATAGCATCGAGGAACTTAGCGCCATCGAGGCGAGCCTGTCCCTTGTGAAAGAGAAGCTGCAGGAGAAAGCCCCGACATCTGGCCGACGACGGAGTCGGGACGGAGAGCGCTGGCGCATCGCTTTTGAGCAACTCGCCGATGCTTGCGACTCACCGGAAATGGCCCTAAGGGCCTTGGAAGGGGCATTCTGTTGATCATCGCAGGTGAGAGTCGCCAGAACCTGTGCCCTGATGAGAGTGGCACTGAATCTTGGAGCATCTCAGAAGGGGCGAGACCTACACGGTTGCGTCAAGTAGAGTGGTTTTTCGGGGGGACATACGCTGGCTCTGACCCACTGTGAGTTTGGAGGCTTTCTGAGCGCGAGTGGTATCCCGGACCATGGCGGGCAAAGAGGACGGAACGGGGGAGGTGGGGGCCCTGATTCTTGGGTGGACGTGTGTCCTAAGGATACTCTCGGACTAGAAATCGGGACAGTTGGGTCGCAACAAGGAAGGCTTGGTAATGAGCAGCACAGCTCTGAGTGAATTCGAGCACGCGCAGAATCAACAGATCATCCAGAATGACGCCCGGCGGATTAGGGAGAGAGTAGAAGCTGCGCGGGAGAGTCCTACTCGGTCAAGTCTTCGATGGCCCCTTGAGTTCGTTCAGAATGCTCACGACTCTGGCCCTCGTGACGGGAGCCAGGACGTTGACGTTGCGATTACCCTCCGTGAAGGCGAACTGGCTGTCTCCCATACGGGAAGACCCTTCACCAGCGCAGAACTGGCAGCATTGCTTTCCGGCGGTTCCAGCAAGGATTTTGATGATGAGGAAACCACAGGACGGTTCGGGACCGGCTTCTTGGTTACCCATGGGTTGTCCCCGAACGTTGGAGTGGATGGCGTGCTCTCAACGCAGGAGGGGAACGAGCTATTTCACATCAACCTAGTTCGGGGTGGTGATGAGGACTCAATAGTAGAGAACATTGAGCAAGCAAAGGCGGCACTGCGGAGGGCAGAAGGCGTGTGCGACGCCTGGACCGTGGCTCACCCAACGGCTTCGTTCACCTATCGGGAGGTGACCAATGATGTTGCCTTGACGGGGATGGAATTCCTGCAGCGTGTACTGCCCTATCTGTATGGTACTTGCCACAGACTTGGGCAAGTTCGCATTGAGATGTCCAAAGAAGTTGCCACTACGTTCGATCCACAGTGTTCTCTTGACCGGGAGTGGGGAGATCTCACTCTACGGGAGACCCGGATAATTCTTGATGAAGCTCGTGGGAGTAGGTCACTCAGTGTAGTCCGTGCATGTTTGGGGGATAGCCCGGCCGGAGTGCTTGCCGTGACAGAAGAGCGCGGCAGCCGCACTCACCTGATAGTCCCCAACACGGAATTTCCGAGACTCTTCGTTCAGTTTCCCATCATAGAGACCGGCTTCCTGCCCTTCAACATCGTGTTAGACGGAAAGTTCAGAGCCCAACAGGAGCGGAACGGCATCCTTATGAGTAGGGATGACAAGGAGCTCATTTCTACAGCTATGTCAGCCCTTCCCGGGTTTGTCCGATACGGAGTCGAGTCTGGTTGGATAGATGCTTACAGGCTTGCGCAGTTGGCGGTGCCAACAAAGACCTTTAGTGGCGAAGGCGATAGTAGCGAAAGGGAGTGGTGGAGAGAGGTGATATCGGAAGTCGTCAGGAGGACTGCTGCTGAGCCGATCGTCGAAACTCGCGTTGGGTGGCTACCTGCCCTGGATGGGGTGCGAACGGATGCTGCGTCCTTTCTGGCGGCGTCACTGAACCGAGATGGAGTGGAACTTGCCATCCACGAGAGGATCTATGGGATGGCCGCCGACGTCGACAGTCTGCACCTTCCTGTAGCAGGAATCTCTCCCAAGTGGACAGAGATCGCCCGCCTTTGGGATGAGTCCGGCCTGAGCACGAGTCGTATAGGGGTGGAGGAATTGGCCGATCGAGTTAGGCCAGGCTCTGAGCTTCTAGGGGATCTACCAGTTGGTGGGGATCGTGTCCGCTGGTTGACTCAGCTATTCGTGCTACTAGCGGAGATAGGCCGCGAGTATGCCGTGGACAGGATTTGCAGGGGACTTCTGCCCGACCAGAGTGGTCACCTACGAAGTCCGGGAGACCTTAGCATTGATGAAGGGATCGATGAGGAGGTCAAGGATATTGGGGAAGACTTGGGACTGAATTTGCGAACGCAGCTTCTCGACAAGACTCTGTGGAGAGCACTTGGTGAACAGGAAGATGGGTCAGCAGATTTCATTGCCAGCTTGTGCGGTGAGTCCATTACTGAGTCAGTTGCAGTCGATGGTATAATTGAGAGATTGAATGAGGTACTGCCCGATGATAGCAGGGAGGCAAGTGATGACCTGCTTTCGGAAGGGAAGATGTCTCCCCTGCGTGGTTCGGCTCGGCTGATGTCCTATCTCGTTAAGGATGGGGACAGCCAACGTCTCAGACGGTGCCCATTGTTGACGGCAGCTGGTACTATCATCCGCCTTGCGGGTAGTCGGCAGATTCTGGCGCCAATTCAAGAGTGGCCCCAATCGGCGCAGGACTACGCTGGGCTATACACGAAGAACCGGGTGTTGTCCGACCACTACTGTGCTGACGACAAGTTGGTGCAGGCACTAGGTCCACTATTGGCGAAGGGGCTGGTGATTCCCGCACCTCTGTATGAAGCGGTCCGGCCGGAGATCGCGGATGATAGCCTGCTAAACGCGATGTCGTTGGACGGGCAGGTCAGAACGAAAGTCACGGTGAGGAATGCCGTGTTCAGTCAGATTGCCTTTCTATCCACCGATTTGATACAGCGCTCCGGCCGCGATCCGGATCTGGCAAGGCTGTTGTTGAAGTTTGCGATAGAGGTCGCGGCAAGGGAAGATGCGAGTTGGCGTGAGATTCGAGAGGTCACGGGGAGGGCAGGGGAGGATTCAGTTCAAATGTCGGTGCGTGGCGCTACCTGGCCGTATGAGTTGAAGGTGCGCTCGTGGGTCCCTGTTCCACTGTCAGAAGACTCGACGGAGGAAGGGTACGCCCCAGTGCCGGCCAACGAGAACTACCTGCGGCCGCTTTTTGAGCCAGCGATGCTGCGGGGGAATCCTGAGGGCAGAGACTTGCTGCATGAGGTCTTCGGGTTCGGACGACTCGGCTTGATGCTGGAAGCCATGGACGAGGAGTCGCAGTCCAAGTTGGAGGGATTCCTTGAGGATCCTAATCTACTGGAGTCGGCGGTCCGCAATCGGGAGTTGTTGAGGTCGGTTGTCGATGATCCCGACCTAGCAAGGCTCATCTGTGATTTGAGCCCCGATGAAGCAGTGGAGATCAGGATGGAATTGATGGAACGAAGGCGTCGGGCGGAAGCGCGGGAAACAAACCGTAGTTTCGGCCATGCCGTACAGGATGCCTTAGCAAGAGCCGTGGAGGCACAGGGATTGAGTCTAAGATTGGAAGATCGAGGGTACGACTACGAAGTCTTGCCCGGCGCAATTGATGGATGTCTTGAGGAGGCGAGCTTTCCTTTCGAGATGGGAGGCTACTTTCTTGAAGTTAAGGCGACAACTACAGGGGATGTCCGGCTCTCCCCGTTGCAGGCCAGGACCGCTTCAGAAGCCCCAGATCGGTTCGTCCTCTGTGTGGTCGACCTGCAAGGCCGGGAGTTGAAGAAGGCATGGGAGCCGTGTGATGTTGAGCCGTATGCAAGGATCGTCTCAGGGATTGGTGGGAAGGTTGTTGATGTCTACAACGGAGTGGATGCCATGACGAGCTCTCACATTCCAGTTCGATTGCGGAATGAGGAGCAGCTGCGGTACGGTCTGTCGCCGGATCTCTGGCAGGACGGTGTTTCGATAGATGAGTGGGTTCAGTCTTTGGTGCGTGAGGAGACGGCTTAAACGATTGACGAGGTCGCCATTGCCGGAGTACAGCAGCCTCTGCGCCGCCTGTCGGCCTCGGCCTCAACGTCTACGACGCCTACCGGCGCAGGAGCGGCGTCAACGGCTTTGTTCTGCAGGGCCTGATGGGGGCCCACCGCTTCGCCCCCTGCGCTCGGGAGTCGTGGCACTTCACCCTTCAGGGCGAGCCTTGATGGCGCCGCCCCCGCGGCGAGTCCCAGCTTTTGACTTTACCGATGAGACCCGACCGAGGAGGGGAGTATGGATGCTGATCTCATCCAGTGTGATCCATCGGTGATGATGGGGAAGCCCGTCGTTACAGGAACGCGCATCACCGTTGAGTTGATCCTGGAGAAACTCTCCGCAGGCGAGACGATCGAGCAAGTCCTCGAGGAGCATCCCCGTCTGACCCGGGAAGGCGTTCTGGCAGCCCTGAGGTTTGCAGCTCGTACTCTGCGTGCTGAGGTGCCTTGCTGATCACCGCGGACAAGGACTTCGGCTTCCCGCGAAGAGCCTGGAACACGGCCTGAATGAGCATGCCCATCAAACGCGAAGACCTGGATCGGGAGAACGTGGATTTCTCGGATGTGGCCTCCAGTCGGCGCCTGCCCCCCGTGCACCCGGGGGAGATCCTGCGGGACGAGTTCCTGCAGCCGCTTGGGCTCAGCGTGTACCGGCTCGCCCAGGCCATCAAGGTCTCGAGGCCGAGGCTCAACGATATCGTGCTCGGACGCCGGGGTGTCACGACGGACACCGCGCTGCGCCTGGGACGCTACTTCGGCGTGACGCCCGAATTCTGGATCAATCTGCAGACCCGTTATGATCTCGAAGTCGCCGGTCGCACGATCCGGCCGAAGATCGAGCGGGAGGTGGAGCCGCACACGCCGGCATAGGGACTACCCCCGTCATCGGGACCGCCGTGGGACCCGCGGCAGGCAGGAAGAATCGAAAGAGGGGTACCGTTCGTCTGAGCGGCGGCACCGGGAACGCCCGCGCCCCTGGAGCCTCTACCGTGTACCGGATCGCCCGCAGTACCATCCATCACGGGGCCGGCGGGCCTCCCTGATCGAGCCGCCCATCCGCGGGCCCTGACGGAAGGAGGAGTCATGCACGGGAGACCGAAGATCCTGGGAACCTGCACTCCAAACCCGGCGGTCTCCCGGCACCGACCTCCTCTCCGGACCGGCGGCCGGACCGCCCTCCCGGGCATGGTCCTGCCCCTGGCCCTCGCCCTCGGCTGCGCCCGCGAGCAGGTGGAGGACCTGCCCGCCGCGGTCGCGCCCGAGACGGCGCGGCTGGTGAGCACGGTGACCTCCGGCACGGTGTCGTCCCGCGGTCCCGTCAAGGTCCGCTTCACGAAGCGCGTCGTCGACGGCAGCCTCCTCGACCACCCCCTGAAGAAGCGGGTCTTCGCCTTCACCCCGCCGATCGACGGCACCGCGAGGTGGGAGTCCACCCGGGACCTGGTCTTCCGGCCCAACCGGCCCCTGGCCGCGCGCCAGGCCTACCGGGGCCGCCTCGACCTGGCGGCCCTGCTGCCGGACCGTCCCGACCTCGAGCCCCTGGAGTTCGACTTCACCGTCGCCGGCCGCGAGATCTTCTCCCTCGAAGGCGACTTCGACCTGAAGACCGCGGGCGACCCCAAGTACCTGATCTACCGGGGCCGTCTGGAGCTGACGGAAGCGGCGGAGCTGGACCGCGTGCGCCGGGCCGCGACCCTGCGTCGGGGAGAGACCCCGCTGCAGCTGGCCTGGGAGGCGGACGAGGAGGGCCGGGTCTTCACCTTCACCAGCGCCGTCATGAAGAGGGACACCACCGGGCAGACCTACCTCTTCGCCGTCGATCACGAGGAGCTGGAGATCTCCCACGCCTGGGAGAGGGTGATCCCCCTGGCGCCGCTGCAGGAGATGCGCCTGGAGAAGGTGGACAAGGACGAGGACGGGGACGTGCCCCGCCTGGTCCTGGTGTTCTCCGACGAGCTGGACCCGCGCCAGGACGCGGAGGGCCTGGTCCAGGTGCAGCCGGAGGCCGAGGTCCGCCTGAAGGCCTCGGGCAAGGAGATCCTCGTGGACGGGGAGTTCGAGCACGGCGGCCGGTACGACCTGGTCGTCCACCCCGGGATCCGCAGCCGCTGGGGCACCCGCACCGGGGAGACCGTGCGCCGGGAGGTCGGGTTCTCCGACCGCAAGCCGAGTCTGCGCTTCGCCCGGGACGGCGTCTTCCTGCCGTCGTCTCGGGACCGGCGGCTGCGCTTCGCCACCCTCAACCTCGGGCGGGTCTACCTGGAGGTGAAGAAGGTCTTCGCCTCCAACCTCGGGCCCTTCCTGCAGAGCGAGAGCCTGCGCAGCGGCCGGGAGCGGCGCAACTCCTTCCGCGCCTACAACGTGCGCCGCGTCGGTGTGCGCGTCGCCCTCGACACCCTGCAGATCCCCGACCAGCGCAACTCCTGGCTGGAGCACGAGCTGGACCTGGGGGCCCTGATCGCCGAGGGGGACCGGGGGATCTTCCTGGTGGAGCTGCGCTTCGAGCAGGAGGACATGCTCTACCGTCCCGCCGGCGGCGCCGAGGAGATCCGCCGCCACTACGACCAGCGCGGACGCCGGAGGGGCCGCGACTACTACTCGGACCCGATGTCCGAGGGCTACGCCCGCGCCCACGGCCGGGCGGCCAAGGCCGTGATCGTCAGCGACATCGGGCTGACATACAAGCGCGGCCACGACCAGCACCTCGTGTACGCCACCCGCATCGGCGACGCCCGGCCCCTGTCCGGGGTCGAGGTGACCCTGCGCACCTACCAGGACCAGGTCGCCGCCCGGGGCCGGACCGATGGCCGCGGGCTGGCCCGCTTCGAGGGCGTCACCGACGAGATCTTCTACGTCGAGGCCGAGCACGAGGGGCAGCGAAGCCTGATCAAGCCGGGCGACATGGCCTGGAACCTGTCGACCTTCGACGTGGGCGGCGCCGAGGCGCGTCCCGGCCCCCGGGCCTTCATCTACACCGAGCGCGGCGTCTACCGGCCCGGGGACGAGATCAACCTCTCCGTCGTCGCCCGGCACCCGGACTTCACCTTCCCCGACGACCATCCCGCCACCTGCCGGATCTTCAACCCCCGAAACCAGATGGTCTTCGAGCAGGTGCTCCGGGGGGCGCGGGAGGGGCTCTACAGCTTCTCCTTCGCCACCGGCCCCGACGACCCCACCGGCAACTGGCGGGCCCGGGTGCGCATCGGCGACAGCACCTTCGACCACGTGCTCAAGATCGAGACCGTCGTCCCCTTCCGGCTCAAAACGGAGATCTCCCCGGACAGGGAGCGCCTGGGCCGAGACGACGGGGTCCTGAAGGCGGACCTGAAGAGCGCCTACCTGTTCGGCGCCCCGGCGGCCGGGTTGCAGGCGGAGCTGAGCGTCTCGCTGCAGAGCGCGCCGAAGAGCTTCCCGCGCTACGAGGGGTTCACCTTCACCAACGAGGCCGTCGACTACCGGCCCGTGAGCGCCGTGATCTTCAAGGGTGCCCTCGACGCCGAAGGCAAGGCCCGCGCTGAGTGGAGCCTGCCCGTCCTGTCCGGCGCGCCCTCGGCCTTGCGGGCCCTGCTCACCGCCCGGGTCCTGGAGAAGGGGGGACGCCCCAACCACGGCCGGCGGCAGATCCCCATCGACCCGTACGACTTCTACGTGGGGCTGAAGAAGCCGGACCTCGACTACGGCTACGTCCGCGTCGGGGCGCCGGCTCGGGTCTCGGTGGTGGTGGCCGACCTCGACGGCAATCCGGTGGCCGGCCGCAGCCTGCGCTGCCGCGTCTACCGCGGCACCACCCACTGGTGGTGGGAGTACGAGAGCCGCGCCGCCTTCCGCCGGCGCTTCAAGAGCGACCGCCGCACCGAGCTGGTCTCGGAGGAGCGGATCGTCTCGGCCCTGACGCCGGTGGACCTGCTCTTCGAGCCGGAGGAGCGGGGGGAGTACCTCATCGAGGTCGCCGACGGCGATGACAGGGGCCATGCCGCCGCCTTCTTCGTGCGCGCCTACCACAGGGGCCGCACCCCGGCCGGCGGGGGCAGCGAGGGGGTGATGGTCCTCAAGACCGACCGGGAGCGCTACCGGCCCGGCGAAGAGGCCGTCATCCGCTTCCCCGTGCCCGGCGAGGGCTCCGTCCTGTTCTCGGTAGAGCGGGGCGGACGGGTCCTCGACTCCCGGTGGTACCGCCTCGACGGGAACCGCGAGGAGGCCAGCATCCCGGTGCCGGTCACCGCCGACATGATCCCCACGGCCTACGCCAGCGTCTCCCTCATCCAGCCCTACGCCCAGACCGGCAACGACCGGCCCTTGCGCCTCTACGGGGTCGTGCCGATCGAGGTCCACGACCCGGATACCCGCCTCGACTTCGACATCCGCATGCCGGAGCCGCTGCGTCCGGGCGAGCCCTTCGAGGTGGAGGTGGTCAGCGCCGCCGACTCGGCCGCCTTCACCCTCGCCGTGGTCGACGAGGGCCTGCTCGCCCTGACCGACTTCGCCACACCGGACCCCTGGAAGGCCTTCTTCCGCAAGCAGCGGCTGGGGGTGCGCACCTTCGACCTCTTCGCCCACGTCATCGGCGCCGCCCGGGGCGACCCCTTCCGCGTCTTCGCCATCGGCGGCGGAATGGCCGCCAAGAGGGCCGCGCGGGAGGAGGAGGCCCGCCGCCGGCGCTTCCCCCCCGTCTCCATGTTCGCCGGTCCCCTGAGCACCGACGCCTCCGGCCATGCCCGCGTGCGCTTCGTCATGCCGAACTACGTCGGCGCCGTGCGGGCCATGGTGGTGGGCGCCCGGGGGCAGCGCTTCGGCCGCGCCGAGAGGACGGTGGCGGTGAAGAGCGACCTGATGGTGCTCTCCACCCTGCCGCGGGTCATCGGCCCCGGGGACCGCGCCGAGGTGCCGGTCACCCTTTTCGCGATGGCCGACAGCCTCGGCGCCGTGGAGGTCTCCCTCCAGGTGGAGGGACCGCTGACCGTGGCCGGCGAGGCGCTCAAGCAGGTGGATCTCACCGCCCCGGGGGAGCGGGACCTGACCTTCGAGTTGGAGGCCGCCCTGGCCGTGGGGCCGGCGACGGTGGTGGTGGAAGCCTCCTCCGCCTCCGGGGCCCGCGCCTCGCGGAGGACCGACCTTGAGGTCCGGCCCTCGTCCCCGGTGGTCTACGAGACCGAGGAGCGAGCGCTCCGTCCCGGAGAGACCGTCACCTTCACCGTGCCGGACAAGGGTATGCCCGGCACGAACCGCGCCCGGATCAGCGTGCGCCGCCGCCCCGCCTTCAACTTCGACAACCAGATGCTCGGCCTGGTGCGCTACCCGTACGGCTGCCTGGAGCAGATCGTCTCCTCCGTCTTCCCCCAGCTCTACCTCAAGGACCTGGTCGACCTGAAGCCGGAGGAGCGCCGCATCGTCGCCGCCGACGTCGACGAGCGCGTCAACGAGGCCATCCGGCGCCTGCGGCGCTTCCGCCTGCCCGACGCCTCCTTCAGCCTGTGGCCCGGGCAGCGGCAGCCGTCGGCCTGGGGGAGCACCTGGGCCGGGCACTTCCTCATCGAGGCCCGCGCCCTCGGCTACCACGTGCCCGAGGAGATGCTCCAGGGATGGCTGCGCTACCAGCACCTCCAGTCGGGCCTGACCCGCGACCCCCTGAAGGTGCGCGTCTACCGCGTCTACCTCCTGGCCCTGGCCGGCGACCCCGCCCTCGGCGCCATGAACCTGCTCAAGGAGAACGAGGTCGGCAGCATGCACGACCTGGAGAAGTGGCTGCTGGCCTCGGCCTACCAGCTCGCCGGGGTCCAGGAGACGGCCGACGAGATCGCCCGCGGCGCCGGCGTCGAGGTCGACGAGTACCGCGAGCTGGGCAACACCTACGGCTCGCGGCTGCGCGACCAGGCCCTCATCCTCGACGCCCTGGTCCTCTTCCGGCGCTGGGGGGCCGCCGACGAGCTGGCCGCGGAGGTGGCCCAGGGGGTCACCCGGGGCTGGCACTCCACCCAGACCACCGGCGCCGCCCTGCTGGCCCTGGGCAAGTACGACCGCGCCCTGCGGGGTGACGGCCCGCCGGCGCCGATCAGCGGCACGATCCTGCTGCCCGGCGGCGAGGCGGTGCCCTTCCGCACCGAGAGCCTCGGCTACCAGGTGGAGATCGACAGCGGCTTCGGCGGCCAGGTGGAGGTGCTCCTCGACTCGGCCGTCGGCGTGGATCGCGCCTTCGCCGCCCTCGACTGGGAGGGCGTGCCCCTGCGGGGAGAGGTGGGGGACGAGGAGGGGCGCATCAGGCTTTCCGTGGACTGGCTCGACGAGGACGGCATGCCGATCTCCCCGGACACCCTGGCCCAGGGGACCGCCTTCTGGGGCCGCATCCGCGTGGAGAACCACAGCCCCCACCACGACCTCGAGGAGGTGGCGCTGACGCAGTTGCTGCCGGCCGGCTGGGAGGTCGAGAGCCCCCGGCTGGCGGCCGAGGCCCGCCCCGCCTGGACGAAGAAGTGGCGTCTCAACGCCGAGGAGTACCTGGACGTGCGCGACGACCGCGTCGATTGGTTCTTCGACATGCCCCGCCGCGGCCACCCCCTCGACTTCGCCCTCAGGCTCAACGCCGTGACCCGCGGGACCTTCGCCCTGCCGCCGACCCAGGTGGAGGCGATGTACGACCGCGACTTCCGGGCCCGCAAGGCGGGCGGCACGGTCGTGGTGGGGCCGTGATCCGCCTCGGCCGCCGGCGCCTCGCCGCCCTCCTGCTCGCGGCGCCGGTCCTCGGCCTGGGGGCGTACTTCCTCCGGCCCCTGCCGCGGCCCCTGTTCCCGCCGGACTACAGCACCCTGATCGTCGACCGCGAAGGCCGGCTCCTGCGGGCCTTCCTCAACGACGGGCAGCAGTGGTGCTTCCCGCCCGATACCAGCCTCGCCGTGCCCGCCAAGCTGAGGGCCGCCGTCGTCTACTTCGAGGACCGGCGCTTCGACCGCCACCGGGGGGTCAACCCGATGGCCGTGGTCCGCGCCCTCTACCAGAACGCGGCGGCCGGGGAGGTGCGCAGCGGCGCCAGCACCCTCACCATGCAGGTGGCGCGGCTCATGCGGCCCAAGCCGAGGACCTGGCTCAACAAGGCCGTCGAGACCCTGCAGGCCGTCAAGATCGAGATGTATCACGACAAGGACGAGATCCTGCGCCTCTACCTGGACCACGCCCCGTACGGCGGCAACATCGTCGGCTACCAGGCCGCGGCGCTCCGCTACTTCCGCAAGCGTCCGGAGGAGCTGACCTGGAGCGAGGCCGCCACCCTGGCGGTGCTGCCGAACGCGCCGGGCCTGGTCTCGCCCACCGCCGATCCCCGGCGCCTGGAGCAGAAGCGGAACCGGCTGCTGACCGGCCTGCACCGGGCCGGCTTCTTCGGCGCCGAGACCCTGACCCTGGCCGCGGCGGAGCCGGTGCCGTCGAGGGTCTGGCCCTTTCCCGTGACGGCGCCGCACCTGTCGAGGGCCCTGAAGAGCCGCCACCCGGGCCGCCGGGTCCCCACCACCCTCGACGCCGGCCTGCAGCGGGAGCTGGAGGCCCTGGTGGCGCGCCACCTCGGCTACCTCGATCACCTGGGCATCGGCAACGGCGCGGCGCTCCTGGTGGAGACCGGCAGCGGCGAGGTCCGTGCCTACGTCGGGTCGCGGGACTTCTTCGACGCGGAGCACCAGGGGCAGGTGGACGGCGTCATGGCGCCGCGCTCCTCGGGATCGCTGCTCAAGCCGTTTCTATACGCCCTGAGCATGGACGAGGGCCTGCTCCTGCCCGGCACCCTGGTCAAGGACGTGCCCACCTTCTACCGGGGCTTCTCCCCCCGCAACGCCGACGAGAGCTACGACGGCCTGGTGCGCGCCGACGAGGCCCTGGTCCGTTCCCTCAACGTCCCGGCCGTGCGGCTGCTGCGGCGCTACGGGCTGTTCAACTTCCACCGTTTCCTCCAGGACGCCGGCGTCTCCACCCTCGTGCGCACCGCCGACGACTACGGCCTGCCCCTGATCCTCGGCGGCGCCGAGGTCACCCTCCGGGACATGGCCCGACTCTACCGGGGCCTGGCCCGGGGCGGCCGGGTCGAGCCCCTGCGATGGCTGCGCGAGCCAGGGGAACCGGGGCCCCGGCCGGCGCCGCTCTTCAGCGCCGGCGCCGCGTACCTGGTCCTGGAGACCCTGCGCGAGGTGCGGCGCCCCGGGGTCGAGTACTACTGGCACCAGTACGAGGACCAGTGGCCCCTGGCCTGGAAGACGGGAACCAGCTACGGCCAGCGCGACGCCTGGGCCGTAGGCGTGAGCCCCTCGTGGACGATCGCCGTCTGGCTCGGCAACTTCACCGGCGAGGGCAACCCCGAGCTGAGCGGGGCCCGGGCCGCCGGCCCCCTGCTCTTCGACATCTTCCAGCGCCTGCCCAAGGACCGCGGCCTGGTCTGGTTCCCCCGCCCCGGGGCGGAGCTGGCCACGGTGGACCTCTGCCTCGACAGCGGCCGCCCCGCCAATCCCCACTGTCCCCACCCGACACCGGCTCCGAGGCCCCGCCACATGCGGCCCATGGAGCGCTGCTCCTTTCACAGCGGGGTGGTCCTCAACGCCGCGGGGACCCGCCAGGTCTGCTCCCTGTGCTGGGCGCCGGGAGACCACCGGCCGGGGCGGCGGACGGTCTATCCGGCGGACGTGGTGCAGTACCTCCGGGAGCGGGGGCAGGCCCTGCAGGCACCCCCGCCCCACAAGGAGGACTGCCCGGCGCAGGTCGAGGCGCGGCCCCTGCAGGTCCTCTACCCGACGCCGGGAGCCCGCCTGCGGACCGGCCGGGACTTCGACGGCGAGAGGCAGCGGATCGTCCTGCGCGCCGCCCACACCGACCGCGATCGGGCCCTGTTCTGGTACGTGAACCGCCGCTTCCTCGGCCGCACCGTGGACCGGCACCGGCTGGCCGTGTCGCTGGACCCGGGCGCCTACGCCCTGGAGGTCGTCGACGCCCACGGCTTCCGGGACGGGGTGGGGTTCCGGGTGCTGCGGTAGTCTGACGTGGTGACTACCATATGTGTCTGATGCCGCGGAGGGCGGTCGAAGCCTGATACCACATGACCCGGAACACGAACAGCGATTCCTACATCGCCGCCTGGCGGGAGCGCCTGCGCCGCGAGACCGCGGAGCTGGACAAGGCGCTGGCCGAAGCCCACGCCAGGGCGAAAGAGTGTGCCGCGCTGTTGGCGGGGCGGTTCGGGGCCTCCGAGGTATACCTCATCGGCTCCGTCGCCGGCACCGGACGCTTCCACGAGGGATCCGACATCGACCTCTGCGTGTCGGGCCTCGACTCCCGCCGCTACCTCCAGGCCCTGTCCGAAGCGGCTGAGGTCGCCGGGCGGGACGTCGACCTCATCTTGCTCGAGGAGGCGCCGCCGGAGCTGGTCCACCGCGCCAAAAGGGAAGGAGTCCTGCTTCATGGGCGCCCGGAAGTTCCTGCTTCTCAAGGCTGACATCGACCGGGAAGTGGCGCAGGTCGAGCGCCTGCTCGAGGAATCTCGGAGCGATCTGAGCGGCGTGGGCGACATACCGAGCCGCGTAGAAGTGCGCGTGGTGGGGAGCATCCTGCAAGACTTCTACTCAGGGGTCGAGCGTGTCTTCGAGCGCATCGCCCTGGAGCTGGACGGGGACTTGCCTCGGGGCAGAGACTGGCACAGCCAGCTCCTGAACCGGATGGGGGAAGATATCGAGGGCGTCCGCCCCCGGGTCCTGACCTCCAACCTTGCCGAGCGGCTTCGGACCTTTCTGCGTTTCCGGCATCTGTTCCGGAACATCTATGGCGGGCAGTTGCACCTGGAGCGAAGCACCGAACTCCTTGCAGAGGTGGATGAGGTGTGGCCGCTCCTGAAGCAGCAGATGCAGGAGTTCACGGGCGTGCTGCGGCAGCTTCACGACGGCTGCCGGTGACGGATTCCCTCCTCGTTCCGCCATTGAGTAAATTTACTCAGTAGCGTAATTTCCTGGGCATGGAGTCCTTCCAACGCGCCCAGGTCGACACCCTCGTCGAGCGGCTGGCCGAGCCGCCCCGGCACATCATCGCCCTCTTCGGCCCGCGCCAGACCGGCAAGACCACCATCGCTCGCCAGGCCCTGGCGCGGACCGATCTGCCCAGCCGCTACCTGGCCGTCGACGAACCGGACCCGGCCGCCCCCCCCTTCCCGTACGACGAGACCGCGGTGACCCTCCCTGCGATCTCGCAGCGGCAGCGGGACACGCAATGGTTGGTTCGCCAGTGGGAAGCTGCCCGGACCGCAGCGGAACGGTCGCCGGGCGGATCCGTGCTGGTCCTCGACGAGGTCCAGAAGATCCCGGACTGGTCGGAGACCCTGAAGGGGCTGTGGGACGCCGACCGCCTCCGCGACTGCCCCTTGCACGTGGTCATCCTGGGGTCGGCCCCGCTGCTCATGCAATCGGGCCTGAGCGAGAGCCTCGCCGGCCGCTTCGAAACCATCCGCGTCAGCCACTGGTCCTTCGCGGAGATGTCCGAGGCATTCGGTTTCGACCTGCCGCAGTACCTCTACTTCGGGGGGTACCCGGGCGCCGCCCCCCTCGTCCGGGACCCCGACCGCTGGCGCGGGTACATCCTCGGCGGCCTCGTGGAGCCGAACATCGAGCGGGACCTGCTGGCCATGACCCGCGTGGACAAGCCGGCCCTGCTCAAGCGCCTCTTCGAGCTTGGCGCCGACTCCTCAGGGCAGATCCTGTCCTACACCAAAATGCTGGGGCAGCTCCATGGCGCCGGGAACACGACGACCCTGGCGCGTTATGTCGACCTGCTGGCCAAGGTCGGCCTGCTCGCCGGCCTCCAGAAATACAGCGGCGGCCCCGTATCGAGCCGCGGTTCCATCCCCAAGCTCAACGTGCTCAACACCGCCCTGATGACGGCTGGCTCGGCGTACTCCTTCGAGGAGGCCCGGGCGGACCGCACCTACTGGGGCCGCATCGTCGAGAGCGCCGTGGGCGCGCACCTGTTCAACACGGCGGAATCCGACATGCGCCTCCACTACTGGCGGGAGGGTCAGCATGAGGTGGACTTCGTGCTGAAGCGGGGGCGACGGGTGGTGGCCGTGGAGGTGAAGAGCGGGGAGGAGGGGAGGCCGGCGCGGGGGAGGAGGCCGCTGCGGGGGATGGAGGAGTTCGAGCGGCGCTTCGATAGCTGTCGCGGGTTGCTCGTGGGGGAGGGTGGGGTACCGATCAACGAGTTGCTCACGGCGCCGGCGGGGGAGTGGTTCGAGGAGGCATGGGCGTGAGAGTACCCCGCACCTGCACGGAGATTCCGACTGGGAAGCGGGAGCGACCTCAGTCCGGGGAGAGGCAGTCTCGTCCTCTGAAGGAGTTCCGGGATGCGCCGGCCTACGTGCTGGTAGGCGATCCCGGCGCCGGCAAGACGACCGCGTTCGAGATGGAGTGCGAGGCGCTCGGGGATGATGCTTGCCTGGTCACGGCCCGCGATTTCCTGACCTTCGATCTGGAGCACCATCCTGAGTGGCGCGGCAAGACACTCTTCATCGACGGACTCGACGAGATACGGGCTGGCGCATCGGACGTGCGAACGCCATTCGACCAAATCCGCGGGAGGCTCGATGCGCTGGGCAAGCCCTGTTTTCGACTGTCGTGCCGGGAGGCGGACTGGCGAGGGCAGAGTGACCGGAAGCACCTGGAGTCCGTCTCGCCGGACTCCAGCGTGACGGTGCTGCGGCTCGATTCACTGAAGGAATCGGACATCGCCTCGATCCTGGATGCCCGGGGGGATGTCCCGGATGCCGATGCGTTCATCAAGGCCGCGGAGGAGCGACGGGTCGAGGGGCTGCTGCCGAACCCGCAGACCCTGAAGATGCTGGCCGATGTCGTCGGTGCGGGAGAAGGATGGCCAGAAAGCCGCATGCAGACCTTCGAGATGGCCTGCCGCCAGATGGCCAGCGAGCACAACGACGAGCATGCAGCTGCGCAGGAGTCGGACGGTCCACCTGCGCCAGACCAGCTTCTCGACGCGGCAGGACGCCTCTGCGGACTACAGCTGATTTCAGGCGGATCCGGCTACACCTTGCGTGGCCAGCCGGACGAGGAGTATCCCGCTCAGGATCAGTGTGACTACGACAGTCCTGAAGTGCTCCGTTTCGCACTCTCCACGAAGCTGTTCAAGGGTGCTTCCAGCAACCGCTTCACCCCAGTTCACCGCCACATCGCCGAGTTTCTCGGAGGCCGGCACCTCGCCCAAGTTGTCCAGGACGGGCTCCCCGCCCGCCGGGTCATCGCCATGATGGTAGGGGAGGACGGCGGCGTGGTCACCGAAATGCGAGGCCTGTCCGCCTGGTTCGCGGCCCATTCCCCGAAGGCCCGGATGGACCTCATCGAGCGCGATCCTATCGGCGTCGGACTGTACGGGGACATCGGGGAGTTTTCACTCCACGAGAAGCGGGCGCTGCTGGAATCCTTGAACCGCGAGGGGACTCGGCTTGGCCCGCTGTGGCAATCAGCGACGGCTTTCGAGGCGCTCGCTACGCCGGAGATGGAGCCGGTTCTGAGGGAGATCCTGGAGGACGGCGACCGCGGCGATGACCAACAGGTGTTCACCGACTTCGTCTTGCGGGCTCTGACCGGAGGGCCGCCTCTCCCGGACTTGTGTCCGCTCCTGCTGAAGATCGTTCGCGATCAGAAGCGCCGCCCGGGCATCAACACCTCCGCTCTCAGAGCCTTCATCCACAACTGTCCCGCCAGTCAGGCCGACATCAGCGAACTGAACTCACTGCTGGTTGAAATCCGCGCCAAGAACGTCTCCGATCCCGACAACGAACTCCTCGGAGTCCTGCTGTACGAACTCTATCCGCGGCACCTGTCGCCGTCGCAGGTGTGGGAAGTCTATCTGGAGACAAGTGACCGAGAGTCGCTCTTCGGCAGGTACAAGTCGTTCTTCTGGTTCGGCCTTCCTGAGAAGTCCTCGGACGATCAGATCGCCGCGCTTCTGGACACCCAGAGCAGGCGCCTCATCGACATGCGCCCAACTTTGAAGAGCGGCAGTACCTTGGAGAACCTTCCCGCGAAACTGCTCGCTCGCGGCCTGCAAGCGCACGGCACCCAACTGGCGACGAAGCGTCTGTATGACTGGCTTGATCTGGGTTTCAGGGAGAGTCTGGACGACTCTTGGGTCGGAGACAAAGAAGACATCCTGGAGGTACGCTCCTGGATGGAGAGCCATGCCGAGATTCAGAAGGCCGTCATCCTGGAGGGCCTGGAGCGATGTCCCGAATCCAGCGACTTCTGGTCGCACGCCTTCAGCGTGGAAGCACGGTGGTACGGGGCAAGCCCACCGTCTGACTTCGGGCTCTGGTGCCTCGTACAGAGCGTCGCCATGGCGGACAAGAAGCCTCTCGTTGCAGAGCACCTGTTGGACACTGCCTTTCAGGCGCATCGCGATCGTAGGGGCGATGCTGGACTGTCACTTGAGATACTGCGAGAGCAGGCACGAGAGAAGGCATGCTTGAGGAAGCGTCTCGATCAACTGCTGGCGCCCTCGCCGATTCAGGAAAGGCATCTGAGATTTCGGGCAAGATTCCAGGAGAAGCGGCGCCGGGAACAGGAGGAGGAACAGCAGCAGATTGATCATGTTCGGTCCAACAAAGCGGCGCTGTTGGAGAACCGGGCCGCACCCAATCTGCTCTACCACATGGCCGCTTGGTATTTTTCGGGGCACACGACCATCGAAGAGAGGCTACGAGGAGACCGTGATCTGATCGATGCTGTGCTTCAAGGTCTTCGAGGAACGATCGACCGCGAGGATGTTCCAGATCAGGAGGAGATTCTGTGCCTCAGAGAGCAGAATGAACAGCACTTCCTGGGCCGGGCTTTCCTGGCGGGCGTCGCGGAAGCAGACAAGACGACGGACGTGTCCCAATGGGATGATGACCGGCTTCGCAAGGCGATTGCCTTCCACTACAGCTCGGACATCCCGAATCGCGAGCCTCAGTGGTATCGACGGCTTCTCACCGAGCGTCCCCGAACCGTCGCCGAGGTACTCGTGCAGTTCGCCGCTTCCGGGTTCGGCCGCGGCCGTGAGCACATAGACAAACAAGGGGCACTCGCACACGACCCGGATTACGCTGAGGTTGCCCAGCACGCGAGCCTGCCGCTGCTGCGTGTCTTTCCGACGCGCTGCAGGTTGAAGCAGATGGAATCACTGCACGACTTCCTCAAGGCGGCAATCCGGCATGCGGACCGGAGAGCGCTTCAGGAATTGATTGACACGAAGCTGTCCCGGAAGAGCATGAACGACGCCCAGCGAGTGTACTGGCTGGCCGCGGGCATCATCGTTGCTCCGGAGCTGTATCGCGATGGACTGAGAGACTTCGCGCACGCCCGGGAGGACCGGATCCGGCACCTGATGGCGTTCTACTTCCCTGGGGTGTCCGAGAGATCCCTTGCCGATGATCTGGAGGGGCCAGCACTGGAACCTCTCATCCGCCTTCTTGGCAGCCATGTCGGACCGGCTCGCACGAGAGACGAGGTGTACTGGGCTTCGCCAGAAACGGAAGCCCCCTTCCTCGTCCGGGACCTGATCCAGCGCCTCGCTGCTTCTCCCGGCAAGGAGGCGAGCGATGCTCTCGACAGGCTCGTCGCCGATGTGGAGCTCTCCCGCTGGCACAACGAACTGTCGTGTGCGCAGGATGCGCAACTGGTGATCCGCCGTGACGCCGGCTATCGCCATCCCGACATCGAGCAGGTCTGCCTGACCCTGAACAGCGGCACTCCCGCCAACCCCGCCGACCTCGCGGCTCTCCTGATGGACCGGCTGGAGGAGCTCGCCCGGCAGATCAGTACCGGAAATACCGACGACTGGCGCCAGTACTGGAATGAACCGCGCGGACAATCCCCCACTCCCAAGCACGAGGACCAGTGCCGCGACGCCTTGCTCTCAGACCTCCGGCCACTGATCCCAGCCGAAGTCGACGCCCAGCCCGAGGGACCGTACGCCAACGACAAACGCGCCGACATCCGCGTATCCTGCCGTGACTTCCAGGTGCCGGTGGAAATCAAGAAGAGCATGCACCCGAAGCTGTGGAGCGCTGTCCGCGACCAGTTGATCGCCAAGTACACCATCGCACCGGACACCGGCGGATACGGAGTCTACCTCGTATTGTGGTTCGGCAAGGACACCAAGCCGTCCCCCTCTGGAGGCCGCCCTGCTGACCCAGAGGAGTTGTGCGAGAGGCTGGCAGCCGAAGCAGACCTGACCCCTCTCGAGGCACGCAAGATCTCGATCTGCGTCGTCGACGTGAGTCGCCCGGCCGGCTGAGCAAACGTGACCGGCCAGCTCTTCACCCACTTGACAGGGCTTCGGCCTCGCGAGACGTTAGGCCACGGGCCCGGCTACCATGGACAAGGAGAGGGATGAATGCACTTGAAGGCGGTGGCGCAGACGGCCAGGACCTACGTTGCCGATCTCTTTTCCGACGAAGGGATCATCAACGTCGGGTTGGAAGAAATCGAATTCGATGAGGCTCAAGAGAAGTGGATTGTGACCGTCGGGTTCTCTCGCCCATGGGATCAGAAGAACCGCCTTACGGCTTCTCTGGAGCTTCCGGAGCGTTCGTACAAGGTCCTTCACATCGCTGACAACGACGGCCGTGTGCTGTCTCTCAAGGACCGCTTGCTGAGCAACCGGAACTGATCCATGCCGCCGTCCGGCTACTTTGTGGACGCCAGTCTTCTCGTACTTCTGGTGGTAGGCAGTCTGGACCGGGATCTCATCGCGAAGCACCGGCGGCTCCGGGCCTACTCGTCGGATGACTACGAGATTCTGATCAAGCTGCTCGATCCGGTTGAACGGGTTCTTGTCACGCCGAATACCCTCACCGAGACCTCAAACCTGCTTGCTCAGCACCCAGAGCCGGAGCGGTCGCGATTCTTCGAGAGGCTCCGGTTCATCATCGGGGAAGCCAGGGAGGTGGTGGTTGCCAGTGTCATCGCATCGGACAACAGCGCATTCGAGCGGTTGGGGCTGACCGACGCGGCCCTCCTCGAAGCGATCACGCCGGATACTCCGCTGGTGACCGTGGATCTCGATCTCTACCTGAAAGCCAACGCGGGCGGGCAGGAAGTCGCCCTCAACTTCACCCATTTCCGGAACCTGTAGGAAGCCCATACATGTCCCGGGAGACCGGCGGCGCCGAGCGTGTGACCATCTGGCCGGCCGGCGCAGTCGCCCCGTGATGGCGTGCGATTGGCTATCGCCGAGGTTGGGATGGGCGAAGTATCGAGGAAGGTGTACACCACGGCAGTGAGAGCTCTCGGCGCCGTGATCCTGTCCGCCCTGGCCCTCGCCGGCTGCGGCTCGGCACCCGACCGCCCCAGCGGCCCCGAGCCCGGCGGCACCCCGGGGGCTGTGACCGCCCCGGTCTTCGCGGACTCGGCGTTACAGTCAGCGGTCGAGCAGGCAGCCTCCGAGACCGGCGACGCTACCGGGCTGGTCTCGCTGACGGCCAAGGAGCGGGGGATCGCCGACCTGGGCGGCATCGAGCAGCTGACCCAACTGGAGGTCCTGGACCTGTACGGCAACGAGATCCGGGACCTGTCGCCGCTGGCGGAACTGAAGAGGCTGCGCTACCTCGACTTGGGGAGCAACCAAGTCGAAGACGTGTCCGCCCTGTCGTCGCTGAAGAGACTGCGGGTGCTGCTGCTGGCCGACAACGAGGTCACGGACGTGTCGGCCCTCGCCGGTCTCGACAGCCTGCAGAGCCTGGACCTGAGCCGCAACCCGCTGGGTGCGGCGGCCGAGGCCCGGATCGCCGCTCTGCGGGAGCGCGGCGTGACCGTGGAGCTCGCGGCGCCGGAGGGGACGGGGGACACGGGGGAGACGGGTGAGGGAGGGCCCGCGGCCATCCCGGGAGACCTGCCGATCGTCTTCGTCTCGTCCCGGGGAACGGGCCTGCGCCCGGATCTGGAGATCTACTCCCTCGACCCGGAGACCGGCGAGGTTGTGAGCCTGGCCGCGGGCCTGGCCGAGGCTCCCCTCGCCGAACCGGACAGCGTCTCCCTGCAGCGCCGGCGCCATGGCCACGATCCGGCCCAGTCCCCCGACGGGATGTGGATCGCCTTCACCTCGGGCCGGGACGGCAACGGGGAGATCTACGTCATGGCCGCCGACGGCAGCGCGCCGAGGAACCTCACCCGCCACGAGGCTCGGGACAGGAAGCCCGCCTGGTCGCCCGACGGGCGGCGGATCGCCTTCGTCTCCAACCGCCAGGGGGAATCGGAGCAGGGCCTGGTCCCGACCAATGACATCTTCGTCATGAACGCGGACGGCAGCGGCGTGGAGCAGTTGACCTTCAGTCGGCGGCCCGTCTTCGCCGGCGACCCGGCGTGGTCGCCGGACGGCTCGTCCATCGCTTTCCAGATGGCTGACGGCGAGGGCGTCTCCGAGATCTACGTACTTGAGTTGTCCACCGGCGCGTTCTGGCCGGTCACGGACCACGGCGGCATCGTGTGGGGGCCTTCGTGGTCGCCCGACGGCCGCTGGATCGCCTGCATCGAGACCATCGACTCGCAGGAGAGTCACGTGTGGAGGGTTTCCGCCGACGGCAGCGAGTCCCGCCGGCTGACCTCCGGCCAGCTCTGGCGGGCCACCCCCACCTGGTCTCCCGACGGCAGCCGCATCGTCTTCGCCCGGGAGGAACGGCCCGGAGGGAGTTCCTCCGACCTATACGCCATCCCGGCCGACGGGGGGGCCGGCGAGCAGCTCACCGACGATCCGGCCGTGGACGAGCACCCGTCCTGGGCGCCCTTCTAGGCGCCGGGCAGAATCAGGGGGCCAGGGCCCGGCTCCCCTCGCGGCCCCCGGCATCGATGCGGTCGAGCTTCTCGCTCAGGGCGATCATCACCTCCTGCGTCTCCGTCACGCGCGACTCCAGGGCGGCGAGGCGATCTCCAAAGCCTGAGGAACCCGAGGCGGAGAGCCGGCGGACGAGGTAGACGCCCACGCAGCCGACGGTCAGTCCCAGGACGCCGGCGCCGAGCACCATCAGCCAGTCGTACTCTTGCTCAGCCGCCGGACCGATCCGGTACGGGACCTCCCCGTAGTGCAAGACGAACGGGCCGGGCGCCCCGGTCTCCGGGTAAGCCCCGGCGCCGGCTGTCTGGTTCAGCACTCGGTCCAACCCGGAAGAGTGGGGGCGCCCCGCAGCTCTCTCGAGAGCCGAGATCCACTGCTCCGGGTGATCCTTGAGCCAGCGATCCAGGTAGGCCTTCATGGCCCCCGCGTCGAACCCCGCCGACCAGTCCTCCGGCGCCAGCACGAGCCGCCCGACCCGCCCGTCCCTCATCATCTTGAGCGTCACCGGGGGTCCCCAGGGGACCCAGGAAGCCATCGAGACCCCGTGCAGGGGCGAGGGCCTCGGGCCGCGGAAATCCGCCGGTAGCCCATCGCCGTCGACGACGACCACGTCGAACCCGATCGCCATGCCGCCTTCCAGGCGGACCGGCCTGGAAGGAAGGGGGTGCATCACCGAGGGACCGCTCCGCGGATAGATCGGCTCCGAGGACCGCACCTGCAGGCTCCACTCGTAGGTGGTGAGGTCGCCCCGGCGCTGCCAGGCCCCGAGCGATCTCCGGTCGCTCCGGAGGTTGCGGTGGACGCCTCTCCTGTCGAAGGAGGGATAGGTCGCGTCTCCCGGCACCAGGGCGTACTGGATCGTAGGACGTTCCTCCTCCTGCAGCGCCGAGACGTAGATCTCGCAGGCGTCCGTCCGGTGCGTGAGGCCTGTCGCATGGAGCACGTCGTCGCGCACCTTCACGGCCACGTGCAGCAGTTGCTCCCCGGGATCGTACCCGACCCGGAAGGAGGGGCTGAGGTCCCCGCTGGTGCCGAGGTCCGTGCCCTCGGTGTCGGTGCCGCCGTAGGCGCCGAACTCGTTGCGGATCGGCAGGGCCGGCAGGTCGCGGGGCCAGTCGGAGAGGTCCCCGTCCACGGTGATGCCCGTGACCGGCAGGGCCAGGGCCAGGTGGTCGGGCAGATCAGGCCCTGCGGAGAGGGGGGGAGCGGCGGCGGTCAGCCACGCCAGGACGAGGGCGAAGGGGAGGGGACGGGGTCTGGGCATGGTTGCTCTCCGGGCGGTCATTTTCGGCGGTCCGTGGCGCAATCCTGAAGATCGGTCACTGCAGACCACCGGTCCATGAGGCCGGGGAGGCGGCCGAAGGCGCCGAGAGTCCCGTATACGAAAGATCCGTGTGAATTCGATCTTGCCGCATCTGCATACCCGACAGGGGCATGTGATCCTGGCTACAGAGGCCAATACGAAAAAGTCGTATCAAGCGGTCGAGCAGCTCTCCTCTTCCAGGCCGCCATGCTGGTGGCGGGGCCGAGCGCCGGGCCTTGCGCGCAGGTTGACCCTGCTGCGGCAGTTCGGCAGGATTGCAGGAGTTGCGAGCCCCTTTCCAGCCCACCCGGAGGGCGCCATGAAGCGACTCCTGATCACGCTCGTCCTCTCGCCCCTGGCCGTCTGCCACGCCTCGACGTCTCCCTCCGACAGCCTGGTACACTGCCGGGTCCGCCACGATGTGCATCCACCCGGTATCCATGCGGCCGGCAAGCGGCTGGCGGACCTGAACACAGGCGAGCCCCGGACCGTCCGTCTCTTCTACTTCCGGCCCAGCGACCGCCGCCTCCGCCTGAGCGTGGTGCAGAGGATGAGGGACGATATCCTGAGAATCCAGGCCTTGTACGGCGAGCAGATGGAGGCCCACGGGTACGGGTACAGGACCTTCCGCATCGAGACCGATGACCAGGGGGACCCGCTGGTCCACCTCGTGGACGGGCAACACCCCGATATCGAATACCTGACGGGGACGTGGGCGGCCCTCGATGAGATCGCGGAAGTATTCGACTTGTCCGCCAACATCCACGTTCTGGTTGTCGACAACAGCACCCGCCGGATCGACCTGACCGCCGCGGGCGAGGCGGCGCGATGGGGCAAGCAGAGCGGCGCTGCCCTGGTCGGAGTGGAAACCCATTGGCAGACCATGGCCCATGAGCTTGGACACGCCTTCGGCCTGGATCACGACTTCCGCGATGACACGTACATCATGTCCTACGGGGACATCTACCGGAACTCTCTATCTGCCTGCAGTGCCGAGTTCCTGGCCGTCCATCCGTACTTCGATCCGGACGTTGGCGTCGAGGACGCAGAAGGGCCCGGCATCGAGGTCCTCTCCCCGCCCACCTATCCGGAGGGCTCGAAAAGTGTCCCCATCCAACTCAGGGTCAGCGACCCGGATGGGCTCCACCAGGTGCGGCTCATCGTTCCCACGAGGAGCACCCACACCATCTCGGCAGGGGGAGTTGAACTGAAGACATGCCGCGCCGTGGCGGGCGAAGAAGCAGTGGTGCAGATCGACTACGATGGGGTGATCCCCTCGGGCAGTGCTTACGGTGTTGTCGATCTGTCGAATCCCCGCGAGCACCGGATCCAGGCCGAGGCCGTCGACAAGCAGGGGAATGTCGGCAAGTCGGGATTCCAGTTGTGGCAGGTGTCGCGACAGCACCTGGCGACCCTGGAGGTTGTGGGGGCGGTCCCGTCACTGGCCTTCTCGCCCGACGGTTCCAGCCTCGCCACGGGGTCCGGACAAGGGGTCAGGCTCTGGAACGCCGAGACGCGAACGGTCACGGAGGCCCTGTCAGGAGGGACCACGGTGCTGGCCTGGTCGCAGGATGGCGCCACTCTGGCGATCGGGTCCGGCAGCCAGGTCCAGCTCTGGAGCATGGCCAGCGGGGCCCAGGTGGCAACCCTGCCGGGACATGCGCAGCAGATCCGCTCCCTGGACTTCACGCGCGACGGCAGGACCCTTGCTTCAGCGAGCCCGGACGGCATCCGGCTGTGGGACCTGGCAACGCGGACCAGCACCGCGGCCCTGCCGGTGGGCGCCCTTTCGGTGGCCTTCTCGCCCGACGGGTCGACCCTCGCCTCCGGCTCTGAGGATGGCGTCCGGCTGTGGGACGTGGAGACGGAGACCGAGACCGCCGCGTACCATCACAGCGGCGACCGTTGGGGGCCCCGGGTCAGTTCCGTGGCCTTCTCGCCCGACGGTACCCTGGTCGCCTCGGGCGGGTGGGATACCACCGTGCGGCTGTGGGACGTGGCGGCGGGCGAGAACGTCGCCGTCCTGAAGGGACATGACAGGCCCGTCCGGTCGGTGTCGTTCTCAGGCGACGGGACCCTGCTCGCCTCCGGGGCGGGCCTCGTCGTGAACTTGTGGGACCCGGCGACGCAGGAGAGTCTCGCAGCGCTGCAAGGGGAGGGCAGGGAAATCACCACGGTGGCCTTCTCGCCCGATGGCACGACGCTCGCCGCCGGCAGCGAGGATGGGAGGATCGGACTGTGGAGCGTCTCCGAGTGGCAGGCGCCCCGTCCGAACAGGCTGGTCGTGGTTTCGGGTGACGGCCAGCAGGGGACCAGTGGCGAGCCACTGGCCCAGCCGCTGGTGGTGGAGGTCAGGGATCAGTACGGCAATCCCCTGCCGGGCGTCGAGATCACCTTTGCGGTCACCGACGGAGACGGCCGGGTCGGCGGGCGGTTCACCCAGGAGAGCCAGACGTCCGACGCCAGTGGCCGGGCCGAGACAGTGCTGACCCTTGGACCGGTCCAGGGAGGCAACACCGTGGAGGCTTGGGTGCCCAAGCTCGAGGTCGTCTCCCTCCATGCCGCCGGGATCGGAGTATCGGAGACGCCGCCCATGGTGGGCGACTTCCGTACCTGGCACCTGCCCGACGCCGCGATCACCCGTCTGGGCAAGGGGCGGATTGGCGATATCGGCTACTCCGTGGATGGGGGCCTTCTCGCCGTGGGGACGTGGGTCGGCATCTGGCTTTACGACGTGGCCACGTCCCGGGAGGTCGCTCTCCTGCCGACACGTCGACTGTGGGACATGGCTCTTTCGAAGGATGGTCGAATCGCCTCCTGTGGGGCTTACAAGGACGCGATCCGGATCTGGGATGTGGCCACGGGAGAGCAACTCTCCACCATCGACCATGAAGCCAGGGCCGTGGCTTTTTCCCCGGACGGCCAGACCCTGGCTACCGGATCGTCTTTCGGGGTCGACCTGTGGGATCTGGAGACGAGGACCCGGAAAGCGGCCATGTCCATGCCGGGGGGGGTCGAGAGGGCGGTGGCTTTCTCGCCCGATGGCAGGACACTGGCGGCCGGGGAATGGTGGTCCGGTTACACGGTACAGCTGTGGGACGTGGAGACAGCCACGAGGATCGCGACTTTCACGGACCACCAGGACAGGGTCAATTCGGTCTCCTTCTCGCCCGACGGAAACACCCTTGCCTCCGCGTCACATGATCACACGGTCAAGCTTTGGGACGTGGCCGCCCGGTCGATCCTCAACACCTTGGAGGGCCATGAGAGTTGGGTCCTCTCAGTGGACTTCTCTCCCGATGGTGCCCTCCTGGCTTCGGTATCGAGGAATCTCAAGGTGTGGGAGGTCGCCACGGGACAGGCAACCACCTTCTCCCTCATCGACGGGTCGGGTTCCGTGAACGGTTCCGTGGCTTTTGCCCCCGGTGGAGGGACGCTGGCCACCCGGTCCAATGATGGAGTCACGCTGTGGGAGGTGGCCACGGGGAATGCCGTCACCCTCTCCTCGGGCCACCGCAGCGGGTCGGGGGCCATGGCGCTCTCTCCCGATGGAACGACGCTCGCTTCGGCCGCCAACTACGACGAGGTCCATCTGTGGGACGTGGCCACAGGGAGGGTGACCGCCACTCTCCAGGGGCATACGGGCCGGCTGAATTCCGTGGAGTTCTCGCCCGATGGGGCCACCCTGGTCTCCGGTGCCTCCGATCAGAGGATCAAGCTGTGGGACGTGGCGACTGGCGCCGAGATCGCCACTCTCGAAACGAGTGGTTTCAGGGCATGGGTCAGCGCTGTGACCTTCTCGCGGGATGGCACGATGATCGCGTCGGGGCATGGCAACGGCACGGCCCGGGTCTGGGGCCTGGCGACCGGGGAGGTCGTCGCCACCCTCGAGGGAGGCCATGCCCAGGCGATCGGATCGGTGGCTCTCTCGCCGGATGGTTCAAGGTTGGCCACCGGAGGCATCGGTGGCAGGTTCGGCGTGTGGGACCTGGCATCGGGCACCAATCTCCTGCCGCCGGATGAGCTGGGGCATGAGATCTGGGTTTCCTTTGACGACGCGGGTACAGCGCGTGCCTTTGCAGCGGACTTCAACACTCAGACCTCCTCGATATGGGAAGTACCGGCGGGGGGGGACGCGGCCACCGTGGCCGTTCAGTACGACAGCCCGGATGGCCCAACACTCTTCTCCCCGGATGGGGAGATCTTCATCACTGGAACCCTTGTCGGAACGGGTCCCTGGCCCAATACCAACATCATGGAGGTGCGGGACCTTGCGACGGCCGGCCTGATCGCCACCCTCGAAGGGCATGGAGAGCAGATCAACAGCCTGGCCATCTCGAGCGATGGATCGACCTTCGTTTCCGGGTCTGGCGACGGCACCATACTGGTCTGGGACCTGCGGCGCGTGCTGCCCCACCCGCGGAGCCTGACAGAGGTGTCGGGCGCCAACCAGGAGGGGGGGCCCAACGCGGCCCTGCCTCGGCCCTTCGTCATCGAGGTGCGGGATCAGCACGGCGATCCTCTCGAAGGGGCGGAGGTCACCTTCGCCGTTACCGGCGGCGGGGGGACGCTCTCGGTGGAGACGGCCACGACCGACGCCCGAGGCCGGGTGGCCGTCACCTTGACTCTGGGCCTGGCCCCGGGACCGAACACCGTCGAGGTCACCGCGGGCGATGTGGAGCCTTTGATCCTCACCGCCCGGACCCGGTCGATCCCGACCACGCTCGGCATAGTCGGCGGCGATGAGCAGCAGGGGGCGAGCGGCGCATCCCTGGACGAGCCCCTGGTCGTCTCCGTGCTCGACCAGGCAGGCTCGCCCTATGCCGGGGCGACCGTCACCTTTTCCGTGACCGCCGGCGGAGGCACCCTCTCGGTGACCCGGGCCACTAGCGATGCCCAGGGCCAGGCGACCACCACCCTGACCCTCGGCCGCACGCCGGGGGCCAACAGCGTCCAGGTGACCGTGCAAGGCCTCGCGCCGGTGACCTTCACGGCCCTCGGTGTCGCCGTTCCCCAGACGCTGGCCAAGCTCTCCGGTGACGAGCAGGCGGCCGAGCCGGGAGAGCCGCTGGCCGAGCCGCTGGTCGTCTCGGTGCGGGACCAGAACGGGACGGCCTATCCCGGCGCCGTGGTCACCTTCGCCCTTCTCGGCGAAGGCGCCATCCTCTCGGCCCTCAGCGACACCACCGATGCCGAGGGCCGGGCGTCCACCGCCCTGACCCTGGGCGAGGAGTTCGGTACCTATACCGTCGTCGCCACGGTGGCTGATCTCGAGCCGCTCACCTTCACCGCCTCGGCCAAGGCGAACCCCGACTTCGACGACGACGGAGAGGTAGACTTCTCGGATTTCTTCCTGTTCGCCGAGGCCTTCGGCGGCAGTGATCCCCGCTTCGACCTGGACGGCAGCGGCGAGGTGGACTTCACGGACTTCTTCCTCTTCGCCGAGAGCTTCGGCCAGCCGGCGCGCGCCAAGCTGGTGGACCTGGCGCGGGAGCTCATCGGCCTGCCCGACGGTCCGCAGCTGGCCCAGAACGCGCCGAATCCCTTCAACAGCGGAACCGTCATCTCCTGGTTCCAGCTGCAATCCGGTGCGGCGCGGCTGGAGGTGTTCGCCTTGACCGGCCAGCGGGTGGCGGTGCTGCACGACGGTCCGCGGAAGGCGGGGCCGCACCGCCTGCGCTGGTATGGCCGAGACGACCGGGGCCGAGCGCTGGCCAGCGGCGTCTACGTGTACCGCCTGGTGACGGCGGAGGCCGTGCAGACGCGCAAGCTCACGCTGCTGCGCTGAGGTTCGGTTCCAGCTGCGGGATCGACGCGAACGGAGAGGACACCCATGATCGGAAGAGCGTTCCGTGCCGCCTTGTCGGCCATGCCCGCTCTGGTTCTCGCGCCAGCGCAGGCCGACGAAGCACCCGGCGAGGCGTCCGCCGTGTCTTTCTCCGCGGAGGAGTACCCAAAGTGGAATCTGCCCGAGGGCGCGTCCGCCCGCCTGGGAAGGGGCTATGTCCCTCGCCGGGACAGGGCCCTTGCCTTCTCTCCGGATGGCCGATTCCTCGCCGTGGCGACTACCCTCGGCGTGTGGCTGTACGACCGGGAGGATCTGGACCGGCTTACCCTGCTGCCCGTCGAGTTGGCCAAGGTGGTGGCGTTCTCCCCCGACGGCTCCACGCTCGTCTCCGGGTCCGGCCATTCCAGTGGGGGGATCGAGCTATGGGACCTGTCCACCGGCACCCGGTCCGCAACCCTCCACCCGAGAGCCTGGGTCAAGTACATGGCCATCTCTCCGGATGGGGGGACTCTTGCCTCCGGCACGAGCGTTCCCGGGATCGAGCTATGGGATCTGGAAACGGGTACCCGGACCACCCTTCTGGAGGGGCAGACGTCTCCGGGCACCTCGATCTCCTTCTCTCCGGACGGGGCAACCCTTGTCTCCGGCGAAGAGGACGGATCGGTCCGGCTGTGGGACCTGGCGGGAGGCACCAACACCGCCACCTTCAAGCATGAAGAGGAGGCCAGTTCCGTCTCCTTCTCTCCCGACGGGGCGACGGTGGCCTCCGCGTCCTGGGATGGTACGGTCACGGTGTGGGACATAGCCTCGGGCGCCGAGGTGGCCATTCTGGAGGGACTGGAAGCCCAGGTCTACTGCGTGTCCTACTCCCCGGACCCGGCCGTCCTCGCCTCCGGCGCCTCGGGTGGTACGGTCAAGGTCTGGGACCTGGAGCGGGCCAAGGTCGAGACCTACTCCGGCCAGGGGGGTTTCGTGCACTCCGTGGCGTTCTCCCCCGACGGCTCGGTCCTCGCCTCGGGCACGGAAGGATCGGTCTTTCTGTGGGACCGGGAGACGGGAGAGGCCACTCCCCTCCAGGACGCGCAGATCTACCCCGGCCTGGCCTTCTCCCCCGACGGGGGGACACTGGCAACCACGACCTATCTGTGGGATGGGTCGATCGAGTTGTGGGACGTAGCCACGGGACAGAGGACCGGCATCCTCACCGAGGCGAGCCGGAGCAAGGTGATAGCCTTTTCTCCCGATGGCCAGACCTTCGCTCAAGGGGTGTACCGTGGGGAGGTGAAGCTCCTTGACCTGGCCACGGGTACCATTGCCGGCACGCTTGGTCCCATGCGGACCATCCCCGGGAACAACTTCGTGGCCGATGTCACATCGGCTGCCTTCTCGCCGGATGGCCGAACCCTCGCGGTGGGGACCAACGAGGACGTCATCTACCTGTGGGACTTGGAGTCGAGGGCGAGAATCGGCACCCTCCTCGGCGACGTGGATCAGCCCGGAGGGGTCGGCCCGCTCCTGTTCTCATCCGATGGCGGGACCCTGGCCGCGGGGTCGTCGAGCGGCAGGATCAGGCTCTGGGACGTGGCGACGAGCACCTCTACGGCCACGATCGGCTTCGCCCATCAATCCAGGATCCACGCCTTGTCCTTCTCTCCGGACGGCTCGATCCTGGCTTCCGGATCGGGTTCGCGGGTCAACATCTGGGACGTGGCGGGGAGCGCCTCTGTCAGGACCCTGCGAATGGGCGGACTCGGCGACATGGTCCATTTCTCCGACGGGACTCTCTACGCCGCCGGAAGCGCTGACGACCTGGTCAGGTTGTGGGGCGTAGTGCCGCGCCATGATCTTGCAGCCCTTGAAGGGCATGCCGACTCCGTCTACGACATGTTGTTCTCACCCGGCGGCGAGATCCTGGCTTCGTCCTCTTACGACGGCACGGTCCTGCTGTGGGATGTGCCCCTCGTCCTCCCCCGTCCCCAGGTCCTGAACGCGATCGGCGGCGAGGAGCAGGAGGGATTGCTCGGCTCGTCGCTGGTCGATCCCTTCGTGGTGGAAGTCAGAGACCAGTACGGCAAGACTCTCGAGGGTGCCGAGGTCGCTTTCGCCATCACCGCTGGCAGCGGCGCCCTGTCGGCCGCCCTCGACACCACCGATGCCAGCGGACGGGCAACGACCACCCTGACCCTGGGCGAGGAGATCGGGACCTACACCGTCGTCGCCACGGTGGCCGATCTCGAGCCGCTCACCTTCACCGCCACGGCCAGGGCCACCCCCGACTTCGACCTCGACGGCGAAGTCGGCTTCTCCGACTTCTTCGTCTTCGCCGAGGCTTTCGGGGGCAGCGATCCCCGCTTCGACCTGGACGGCAGCGGCGAGGTGGACTTCGCCGACTTCTTCCTCTTCGCGGAGAACTTCGGGCAGCCGGCGCGCGCCAAGCTGGTGGCCCTGGCCCGGGAGCTGATCGGCCTGCCCGACGGCCCGCAACTGCGGCAGAACGCGCCCAACCCGTTCAACAGCGGCACGGTGATCTCGTGGTTCCAGCTGCAGCCGGGGTTGACGCGGCTGGAGGTGTTCGCGGTGACGGGGCAGCGGGTGGCGGTGCTGCACGAGGGCCCGCGGAAGGCGGGCCTGCACCGCCTGCGCTGGGACGGCCGCGACGACCGGGGCCGGGCGCTGGGCAGCGGCGTCTACGTGTACCGCCTGGTGACGGCCGAGGCCGTGCAGACGCGCAAGCTCACCCTGCTGAGGTGAGTCGGCGCCGGGGACGCTCCCGCGAATCCCCCCGGCTGCCGCGCAGATTCCCCATATTCAGGTAGAACCCGCAGGGGCCTCCGCCCCGCCATTGGAGGCCCGGGAGCCTGACCCGTGAGCGAGAATCACCAGGACTACGACCTCGTCTGCATCGGCAGCGGCCCCGCCGGCCAGAGGGCCGCCATCCAGGCGGCCAAGCTGGGCAAGCGGGTGGCCGTCGTCGAGAAGCAGCAGATCGTCGGGGGGGTCTGCATCGAGAGCGGCACGATCCCCTCCAAGACCTTCCGCGAGGCGGTACAGCGCGGCTACTCCCGCCCCGGGCTGGAGGCCCACGAGCAGTTCCGGCCCCGGGAGCGGCCCACCATGCAGCAGCTGGTGGGCCACGTGGAGCGCGTCATCGAGCGCGAGCTCTCCGTGGTCCAGGAGAACCTGTCGCGCAACGACATCGAGGTCATCCGCGGGCGCGCTTCCTTCGTCGACGCCCACACAGTACTCGTGGAGGGGCACGAGGGGCGGCGCCGGCTGTCGGTGGACAAGGTGCTCGTCGCCGTGGGCACGCGCGCCAGCGATCCGCCGAGTCTGCCCCCGGACGGCCGGACGATCCTGACCTCGGACCACGTCCTCGACATCGACAACCTGCCGCGCAACCTCGCCGTGGTCGGCGCCGGCGTGATCGGCATCGAGTACGCCTCCATGTTCGCGTCCCTGGGGGTGCAGGTGACGATCATCGACCGGCGTCCCCGCCCCCTGGAGTTCGTCGACCAGGAGATCGTGGACGAGCTGATCCACCAGCTGCGCAAGGCGGACGTCACCTTCCGCTGCGGCGAGGCGGTGGAGCACGTGGAGGTGGTGAAGGTGCCCCAGCCCAAGGGCCTGATCCAGCTCGAGTCGGGCAAGAACATCGTCGCCGACGTGGTCCTCTACTCGGCCGGCCGCATCGGCGCCACCGACGAGCTCGGCCTCGAGGCGGTGGGGCTGCAGGCCGACGAGCGGGGGCGGCTGGTGGTGGACGACCACTACCGCACCGCGGTGGAGAGCATCTACGCCGCCGGCGACGTCATCGGCTTTCCCGCCCTGGCCTCCACCTCCAGCGAGCAGGGACGCCTGGCGGCCTGCCACATGTTCGGCGTCGAGGCCCAGCCCATGGCCGGCCACTACCCGATCGGCCTCTACGCCATCCCCGAGATCTCCATGGTGGGGGACACCGAGGAGGAGCTCACCCGCAACCGGGTCCCCTACGAGACCGGCATCGCCCACTACAAGGAGATCGCCCGCGGCCAGATCCTCGGCGACAACTCGGGGATGGTGAAGCTGATCTTCCACCGGGAGGACGGGCGCCTGCTGGGGGCCCACTGCATCGGCTCGGGGGCCACCGAGCTGGTCCACGTGGGGCAGGCCGTCCTGGGGCTGGGCGGCGGCCTCGACTACTTCATCCGCACCGTCTTCAACTACCCCACCCTGGCCGAGGCCTACAAGGTGGCCGCCTTCAACGCCGCCAACAAGCTGGCCCTCGTGCGCAGCGCCATCATGACCCAGGAGACGGCCACGGCCGTCGACGCCTGAGGCCGGGCGGCAGCTGCGAGGACAACGAGGCCGCCTCATGCCCCTCTCCTGGTCCCGCGCGGCGTCCGCCGCCGCGTCCGTGTTTCTGGCCGCCTGCTCGTCTCCCAGCGACTCGCCCTCCGGCGCCGCCTGCGGCGACGGTGAGGTCCTCCAGGCCGGGTTCTACGCCTTCTTCGAGCCGGTCAGCTACAGCGCCGACGGGGATCCCGGCACGGACGGGTTCGACGAGCATCTCGGGTACGAAGCGGACCTGCTGACCGCCCTGGCCTCCATGGACGGCGCCAGCCTGTCCTTCGCCCGCCGCGGCATCGCCGACTGGTCCGACATCTGGCTGCGGGCGGCCGGGCCGGAGTACGACCTGGTGGGCGGCGGCATCACCATCCTCGACTCCCGCAGCCGCGATGCCTCCGGCGAGCGGGTGGTGACCTTCACCTCCGGGCACATCCTCTTCCGCCAGTCGCTGCTGGTCCGGGCCGCCGACGCCGGGCGCCTGGCCAGCCACGCCGACCTGACGAGCGCCGACCGGGTGGGCGTGCTGCGGCTCACCACCGGCGAGTTCCGCCTGCTGGAGCTGACCGGCCTCGTGAATGCCGGAGGCGTCCTCGCCGCCGGCACCCGCGTCGAGACGGACGACGGCGAGATCGTGGCCGACGGCACCGACGCGCACACCATCACCCCCGCCGGGGCGTCGGCCCACCTGGCCGGCCGCCTGCGGCTGGTGCCGCCCGCCGACGACATGCCGCAGGTGATCTATCTCGACGGTCCGGACGGGGGGGAGGCCCGCGAGCAGGACCTGCTCGCCGCGCTCCGGACCGGCGAGATCGACGCCATCGCCAGGGGCGAGATCGGCAACCGCGACGCAGGTTTCGCCTCCGGCGGCGAGTTCGTGGTCACGGCCCTCGACGAGGCCGTCGAGCGGGGAGGGTTCGCGCTGGCCGTGGAGGACGCGGAGCTGGCGGCCTGCCTCGACGACAAGATCAACTATCTGACCGACGATCTGCGCCTCGGCTACGGAGACTGGCGCGCCGATCCGGCGGTCTTCCAGGCGCGCGCGGCGCAGTGGAGACCCTGAGCAGATGATGTAACCGCGCGAGCAGATTTGGAATCCGATTCCAATTCTGCTGCATGATTCATCTGACTCAATCGTGCAAATTTGGAATTTGATTCCTGATTTGCTTGTGATTGAGCGCTCCGAGGCCTAGCTTCCCGGTATGGTCGACTTCCCGTATACGGACCGCACCCTGGCCGGCGTCCTGGCCCGGGCCGCGGAGCAGTTCCCGGCCGTGGTCCTCACCGGCCCCCGCCAGTCCGGCAAGACCACCCTCGTGCGCCATCTCTTCGGGGGGACCCACTCCTACTGCACCCTCGACGACGTGACCCTCCGCGAGCAGGCCCGCAGCGATGCCTCACTGCTGCTCTCGCGGTTTCCTCCTCCGGTGATCCTCGACGAGATCCAGTACGCGCCGGAGATGCTCCACAACGTCAAGATCGACGTCGACGAGCGCAGGGAGGCGAAGGGCCGCTACGTGATCACGGGGTCTCAGGCGTTCCCGCTCATGCGGGGCGTCTCGGAGTCCCTCGCCGGCCGCGCCGCGGTGCTCTCGCTGCAGTCGATGTCCCTGGCGGAGACAGAGGGGCGCGCCGCTCCTGACGCGGGATGGCGGCAAGTGCTGGACGGCGCCGGGAGGGAGGAGGGCGCCGCCGCCGGCAATCCGGCCGAGGTCGCCGGGCGGCTCCTGCGCGGCGGCTTTCCCGAGCCCGCCCTCGACGCGGGCGTCGACCCCGCCCTGTGGCTGAGCAGCTACATCCAGACCTACCTCGAGCGCGACGTCCGCTCCCTGCGGGGCGTCGGGGATCTGGGGGACTTCCAGCGCGTGCTCTACGCCCTGGCCGCCCGCACCGGCACGCTGATCAACTTCTCCGACCTGGCCCGGGACCTCGGCGTGACCTCCAAGACGGTCAAGGCCTGGGTCTCGGTGCTGGAGGCGAGCGGGCAGGTGATCACCCTGAGGCCCTACCACGCGAACCTCGGCAAGAGACTGGTCAAGCGGCCGAAGATCTACTTCCTGGACACGGGGATCCTCGGCTACCTCCTCGGCCTCACCGATGCGGCCCAGGTGCTGCAGGGGATCGCCGCGGGCCCCATGATCGAGAGCGCCGTCCTGGGGTCGCTCTACCGCCTGCTCGTGCACCGGGGCGAGGTGCCGCGCCTCCACTTCTGGCGCACCGCCGCCGGCCACGAGGTGGACTTCCTCCTCGAGGACGGCGGGCAGCTGATCCCCGTGGAGGCGAAGCTCACGGCCACGCCCCGGCCGGAGCACGCCCGGGGGATCGAGCGCTTCCAGGCCCTCTTCGGCGACCGCGCCGCGCCCGGCCTGCTGGTCTGCCTGTGCCGCGAGCGCTTCCGCCTGACCTCGTCCGTGGACGCGGTGCCGCTCGGCGCCTTCTGACGGCGTCGGCTTCGGCCGGGAGAAAGCCAGGCGCCCCGGGTTGGTCCATAGCCCCGACATCGCCGTCACGGGATGGGTGGCCCACCATGGGAGGGCCGGGGGTCCGGGCTCCCAGGGGCGGCAAGCTGCAGCGGAGCCTGGCGGCGGCTGGCCCTCGGTCGTTCTGGGCTCCCCCAGGTAACACTTCGCACCGCCCCAGGTGTTCAATGGGCACACGGCCAGGGGGCAGATGAACCTCGACGAGCTCTACCGCCGTTACGGGCCGATGGTCATACGGCGCTGCCGGCAGATCCTGCGCGACGAGGAGGAGGGGCGCGACGCCGCGCAGGACGTCTTCGTCCAGCTGCTGCTGAAGCGGGACCGGCTGCGGGGCGACGCGCCCTCCAGCCTGCTCTATCGCATGGCCACCAACCTCTGCCTCAACCGGATCCGCGACGCCCGGCGGAGGAACACCGCCCCCGACTCGGCCCTCGTGGAGCAGATCGCCGCCTGGGACGAGACGGAGGGCCGGACCGAGGCGCGGGACCTGCTCGCCAGGCTCTTCGGCCGCGAGCGGGAGTCGACCCGCACCATGGCCTTCCTGCACTACGTCGACGGCATGACCCTGGAGCAGGTGGCGGGGGAAGTGGGACTGTCGGTCTCCGGCGTGCGCAAGCGGCTTCGCGGCCTGAGAGCGTCGCTGCGGGAACTGGAGGAGAGATGAAGGAGCGAGAAGAGCGGGCCGTAAGCGACTGGCAGCTGGAGCGCTACCTGCTGCGCGAGGCCCCCGCCCCCGAGCTGGCGGACCTCGACCGGCGGGTGGCAGGAGACCCGGTGCTCGCCGAGCGGGTGGCGGACCTGCGACGCTCCAACGAGGAACTGCTTCAGCGCTATCCCACCCGGTGGATGTGCCGCCGGATCGAGCGGAAGCTGAGGCGTTCGCGCGGCGGAGCCCCGCCGAGGTGGAGCGCATACCGCCTCTGGGCCGCGCCCGCCCTGACCGCGGTCCTGGCGGTGGCGGCGGGCACCGCTCTCTTCGACCGGGGGACAGAGTCGTTCCTGCCGGCCGGGGATCACGACCCGGCCGTCCCGGGCCGGAGCGCGCCCACTCGGGACGGCGGGGCCGTACCGGCCGAGCGGGTCAAGGGCGTCGGGGACGAGCCGCGTCTGATGGTCTTCCGCAAGCTGGCCGGCGGCCATGAACGCCTCGAGGACGGGGCCCTGGCCCGGAGCGGGGACCTCGTGCAGATCGCCTACCGCTCCGCTGGCCTGGCGTACGGGGCCATCTTCTCCGTCGACGGACGCGGCGCGGTCACCCGGCACCTGCCCGCGGCCGGCGAGCAGGCCGTGCCGCTGGCGAAGCGGGACACCCTCGACTTCGCCTACGAGCTGGACGACGCGCCGAGGTGGGAGCGGTTCTACCTCGTGGCGGCGGACCGCCCCTTCGGGCTGTCCGCGGTCAGGGAGGAGCTGGCCCACGGGGACCCGGCGCTGCCCGACGGTCTTCGCCTGCACCTCTTCACCCTGAAGAAGCCCGGCTCACCATGAGACGGGCGGCCTCAAGTCTCCGGGCAGTGGTGCCCATGTCCTTGGTCCGCGCCCTGTGGCCCGTACTTGCCGTTGCGGGCATGGCCCTGCCGGCAGACGCCGGCGAGGTGCGGCGCCTGCTCCTGGCCGCGGGTTCCAACAACGGCGGCGTCGACCGCGAGCTGCTGCGCTACGCGGTCTCGGACGCCGAGAGCTTCGTGCAGGTGCTGCAGGAGATGGGAGGCCTGCACCCGGAGGACGTGCTGCTCCTGCGCGACCCCGACGTCGCCGGCTTCGAGCAGGGTCTGTCCGAGCTGGGGCGGCGGGTCCGGGCGGCCTCGCGGCGGGGCGACCGGCTGGAGGTGCTGGTCTACTACTCGGGCCACGCCGACGCTGGGGGCCTGCTCCTGGCCGGCGACCGCCTGGAGTACCCGGTCCTGCGCGGCGCCCTGGAATCGGCCCCGGCCAACGTCCACATCGCCGTCCTCGACGCCTGTGCCTCCGGGGCCATCACCCGGACGAAAGGGGGCCGGCGGCGCCCGCCCTTCCTGGTCGACGAGTCCTTCGACATGGAGGGTTACGCCTTCCTCACCTCCAGCTCGGCCGGCGAGGCGGCCCAGGAGTCGGACCTGCTCCAGGCTTCCTTCTTCACCCACTACCTGGTCTCGGGACTCCGAGGGGCCGCGGACGGCGACGGCGACGGACGGGTAACCCTCAGCGAGGCCTATCGGTTCACCTTCAATGAGACGCGGGCCCGGACCACGGGGACCGCGGGGGGCATCCAGCACCCGGCCTACGAGGTCGAGATGCGGGGCACGGGCGGCGTGGTGATGACCGACGTGCGCCGCAAGGCCGCCGGCCTGCTGCTCGACGAGGACCTGTCCGGCCGTCTCTATGTACGCAACCCCGGGCAACGCATCGTGGCCGAGTTGAACAAGACCGCGGGGCGTGCCGTGGAACTGGGAGTGGAGCCGGGCTCCTACGCCCTGTACCTGCAGCGGGGGAGCGCCGACTGGCACCTGGCTGAGAGGGTCCTGGCCGAAGGTGAGTTCGCGGAGGTGAAAGCCGGCGACTTCCAGGCCCTGACCCCGGAGCATACCGGGCTGCGAGGTGGTTCGAGGCGGGGTCTCACGTTGGGGATGAACGAGGACCGCCAGATCGAGGTCGTCACCGGAGAAGGCCGTACCCTGACGATGGGGCTGCTGACCAATAGCCAGGACGAGCCGTTCCAAGGCATCCAGCTCGGTTGGCTGGCCAGCCTGGCCCGAGAGCGCACCGGCAGCCAGGCGAGCTGGCTGGGCAACCTGGCCCTCAAGGAGGTCGATGGCTGGCAGGCGACGATCTGGGGTGTCAACTGGGCGGTGGGGCCCCTGCAGGGAGGGCAGGCAGGGCCGATCAACCTCGCCTCACAGGTGCGCGGCTGGCAGGTGGCTTCAGAGATCAACGTCGCCGACAGGATCCGCGGCGGCCAGCTCGCAATCTGGAATGTCGCCGGTGAGGTCACAGGTGTTCAGATCGGGGCCATGAACACCTCCAGCCGGGTCCAGGGGTGGCAGGTGGGCATGATCAACATCGCCGGCCGCATCGACGGCGGCCTGCCCATCGGCCTGATCAACTACTCCCACGGCGGGACCCTCGGCTTCAGCACCTGGCGCGACGATCTCGGCTTCAACCTGCTCACCGTCGCCTCGGGCGGCCGCTGGTATCACACCTCCTTCACCACCGGCTTTGCCCGGAGGGCCGGCCCCCGGCTGTGGGCCATCGGCCCGGGCATCGGGGTGCGCAAGAGCGGGAGGAGGTTCTCCCTCGGCCTGGACCTGCACGGCTACCGCATCAGCCGCGACCTCGGAGAGGACTACGACGCCCACATCGACTTCTGGCCCTTCGAGGCGGATGTCTACGGGGTTTCGTCGACCACCGACAACAGCCTGCTGCGGGTCCGGCTCGAGACGGGGGTGGTCCTTGCCCGGGAGGCCCCTCTCTTCGGCCGTCCGTCGCTGTTCGCCGGTGTCTCGCTGAACAGGTGGTCGACCGAGGGCCATCCCCGGCTGATCGAATCGGGCAGCCGCTTCGAGAAGGAACGGGAGGACGGGGTCTTCGTCTGGCCGGGGTACTTCATCGGCCTGCGCTACGGCCGTTAGGACCGGGTCCGAGCCGCCTGAAGCTCCTCGGGCGTCATCAGATTCCGACAGGTGCCCGCGTACCGGGTGAGCTCCGCCATGCGTCGGCGGCGGTTGAAGTCCGCGACCGCAAGGAGGATGGCCTCGCCCCCGGTCTTCGCCTTCGTGAAGCGGACGGCGTCCTCGAGCTCATCGGCGGGAATGTCGACTGTGAGCTTCATGATGGATTGGCGAACCTCGGGGCCGGATGGGCCAGCCCCGGATCGGCCGCCAGACGCCGATAGACGTCGACGCACGAGGCCAGCGTCAGGCCCGAGCGGCGGGCGTGGTTCAGCAGCAGGTCGATCTGCCCGGCGCCCCGGTCGATCCGGTGGATCGACCAGGGATGGAAGCAGGGGGAGTAGGTGAGCAGCCCCTCGTCGCGGGCGTGCTCGATGCCGGGAGCGTAGGCCTCGTAGACCTCGCGGGCGGTGGAGGGAGTGCGCGCCGGGTAGCCCCAGGGCAGGGCCGGAGGCCAGGCCGCCGCCGAGGGCTGGCCGGTGAGGATGTTGTCGTGCCAGGCGTGGGCGGAGATCTCCAGCAGCTCCGGGAAACCGTCGTCGGCGAACCAGAAGGGCTGCGTCAGCGGCGCCGGAGCGAGGTTGCCCGGCTGCCAGCTCAGGGTGCGGACGTAGCGGTAGCCCGCCTCCCACAGCGCCTCCAGCAGCTTCGGCTCGCCCAGAAAGCCGCGGGCGGAGCCGCCCGGCGCGGTGAAGCCGATCACCTCGCGCCCGAAGAGATCCTCGATCAGGCGTTTGGAGTCGACCAACTCGCGGCGCACCGCCGCCGGGTCGTCCCGGATGGCCAGCATGTTCTGGTGGGTGAAGCTGTGGGACTGCAGGTCGAAGAGGTCGTGATCGAGGATCTCCCGCAGCCGCGGACCCGCGGCCTCGGCGAGCCGGGCGACGATGAAGAAGCTGGCCGGCGCCCGTTCCCGAAGGTGGACCTCGGCGACGGCGCGCACGCCGTCGAGGCACTCGTCGAGGCGCGAGCCTTCGTAGCTCATGCCGGGCTGATCGGGCTCCCACCAGGGATAGACAGCCTCGGTGTCGTAGGCGGCCACGTAGAAGGTCATGGAGACGACTCTACGTCCTGGGAGGCGGCTTGGGCAAGGGCGCTTGTCTCTGCCAAAACCATGAAGTACGGCCTTCTCCATCACCGGCTTTGGGCTATTGACAGAGGTCTGGTGAAGACTCTCAATAGCTCCTTCCACTCTCTCGACATCTGGAGATTCACCATGGTTCGACTGCAAAGACAGAACAAGGGCATCTACTGCCTGGAGACTTACAGGTGGTATGGGAGCAAGGACGAGTCCAGCGTTGAGCCTATCCTGGAGTTGTTGCACAAGAGCCACAAGAAGGTTCCGTACATGCGACGGGATGTTGCCACTCTGGAGGAGTTCACATACTTCCTCCACCAATACTTGAGACCTGGGTATGACAACTACCCCATCCTGCATCTGAGTTTCCATGGAGATGACGATCCGCCTGGGATCATCCTCGACGACAAGAACACGAAAGTCAGCTTGGGGAACCTCGAAGAACTGATAGACGGGCGGTGCAAGGATCGTATCATCTACTTCGGCTCATGTAGTACGATGAACGAGCATGGTAGACGACTCTCCTCCTTTCGGAGTAGAACCGGTGCCCTTGCTGTGTGTGGATTCCGGCAGGCTGTCGGTTGGCTGACTTCGGCTGCCTTTGAGACACTGGTTCTTTCCGGTCTTCAGGACGTCAGATTCACCAAGAAGGGTATTGAGCGATTTGACAGGAGGCTCAAGGAGGAAGCTCCGGGTCTCTATAGGACATTGGGATTTCGTCTGGTAGTATGAGTAGCTCCGCCATGACCGACGCCAACACCCCTTCCACTCAGCAGCAGTACCGCACCGACGGCTTCTACATCAGCCCGGAGCCGATTCTTCCTCCCGACATCGTCCAGGCCGCGGTCGCCGGCATGGACGCCGTGCGCGAGGGGCGCTACGACGCCGGCCAGCCGCCCCAGCCCTCGCGCTGGAACCCGGGCGACGATCCGAACGAGCTCTGCAAGATCGAGCTACCCCAGCAGGCCGACCTCGGGATCCGCGCCCTGGTGAGCCATCCCGACCTGGGCCGGTGGGCCGCCCGCGTCACCGGGGCCCGCATGGTGCAGGTGTGGTGGACCCAACTGCTCTACAAGCCGCCCCAGCCCGCAGAAGGGGAGGCCGAGCTGAACATCGGCTGGCACCAGGACCGCCACTACTGGCGGGCGTGGGACAAGGGCAGCGAGCTGTTCACCGCCTGGGTCGCCCTGAGCGACGTGACCGCCGAGGCCGGCCCCATGCGCTTCGTCCGCGGCTCCCACGGGTGGGGCCTGCTCGACGACGGCGGCTTCTACCGCCAGGACCTCGACGACCAGCGCGACGCCATCCCGGTGCCCGACGGCCGGTCGTGGGAGGAGGTGCCGGCCCTGCTGCCGGCCGGCGGCGCCAGCTTCCACCACTGCCTCACCTTCCACGGCAGCGGTCCCAACCTCTCGGCCGGCCCCCGGCGCAGCCTGGCCATCCACATGCGCACGGAGCGCGCGGCCCCGGTGGACGGCCGCCGCGCCGGTCTCACCGCCTTCATCGACGACCCGGAGCGGAACCCCGTCATCTACCGGGCCTAGACCCACACCGTGACCCGCGCCCACCCCGAGACCCCGGCCGCCCCCGAGCCCCGGTCGCGCGGCCAGCGCATCGGTCTGTGGCTCGGGCCGCTGCTCTTCGCCATCACCCTGTTCCTCGACCTCGAGCCGGGGAAACCCGAGGTCACGCGCATGGCCGCGGTGGCCCTGCTCATGGCCACCTGGTGGATCACCGACGCCATCCCCCTCTACGCCACGGCCCTGCTGCCGCTGATCCTCTATCCGCTCCTCGGCATCGAGCGGACCCGGGCCACGGCGCCGGTCTACTTCAACAGCACCATCGTCCTCTTCCTCGGGGGCTTCATGATCGCCCTCACCATGGAGAAGTGGGACGTCCACCGGCGCATCGCCCTGTGGGTCATCCGCTCGGTGGGGGGAGGGCCGGCGCGGATCGTGCTCGGCTTCATGCTCGCCGCGGCCTTCCTCTCCATGTGGATCTCCAACACGGCCACGGCGATCATGATGCTTCCCGTGGGCCTCGCCGTGATCCTGCGGATGGAGGAGCAGTTCGGCAGGGAGCGGACCCGCGCCTTCTCGGTGGCCGTCATGCTCGGCATCGCCTACGCCTGCTCGGCGGGGGGCATCGCCACGTTGGTGGGCACACCGCCGAACCTCTCCCTGGAGCGCATCTTCCAGATCACCTTCCCCGAGGCGCCTCCGATCTCCTTCGGCGTCTGGTTCGTCATGGCGGCGCCGATCTCGCTGATCGTGCTGGCCTGCGCCTGGGCGCTGATCACGCAGCTCTTCTTCCGCATCCCGCCGGAGGTCGCCGTCGATCGCGAGGTTCTGGAGTCGGAGGCGCGCAAGCTCGGCCCCGTCTCCTTCGAGGAGCGGGTGATCCTCGCCGTCTTCGCCGCCACCGCCGTGCTCTGGGTCTTCCGCGCCCCCATCGAGATCGGGGGGCTCACCCTCCCCGGCTGGTCCGGCCTGCTGCCCTACGGCCACCTGATCGACGACGGCACCGTGGCCATCGCCATGGCGGGGATCCTCTTCCTCGTGCCGGCCCGGTCTCCCGGCGCCCCGTCCCGCACGGTGATGGGTCCCGACGTCGTTCGCGGGCTGCCCTGGAACATCGTCCTCCTCTTCGGCGGCGGCTTCGCCCTCGCCCACGGCTTCCAGGTCACGGGCCTGGCGCGCTTCATCGGCGGCGGCTTCAGCGGTCTCGGCTCGGTGCCTCCCATCGTCCTCGTGCTCGTCATCTGCCTCTCCATCACCTTCCTCACCGAGCTCACGTCGAACACGGCCACCACCGAGATGGTGCTGCCCATCTTCGCCGCCGTCGCCGTCTCCACGGGCCTGCACCCGCTGCTGCTGATGATCCCGGCGACGCTCTCGGCCTCGTGCGCCTTCATGATGCCCGTGGCCACGCCCCCCAACGCCGTGGTCTTCGGCAGCGACCGCGTGAGGATCTCGGAGATGGCGCGGGTCGGCCTCTTCCTCAACATTCTCGGGGCCGTCATCATCACCCTGATCTTCAGCTTCATGGGCCCGCACCTGTTCGGGATCGAAGCCGGCGTGCTGCCGGACTGGGCCCGTCACGGCGGCTGAGCCCGCGCGCCGAGGAGCGCACCGATGATCGAAGGACCCCGCGCCTGCAGACCCGAGGAGTTCGACGAAACCCTGGCCCTGATCAACGCCACCTTCCGGCCCGACTCGGATCAGGACATCCTCACCGACTACCCCTTGATCTTCAACGACCGCGGCCTCCGCTACATGCGCATCCTCAAGGCCGCGGGCCAGGTGGTTGCCCACGTCCCGGTGGCGCCGCGCAGGATCATCGCCGGCGACGACTCCTTCACCGCCGGCATCATCAGCCCCACCGTCACCCATCCCGACCACCGCCGGAAGGGCTACGCCACCCGCTGCCTGCGCGACTGCGTGCGCATCATGAAGGAGAGTGGGTTGCCCGTGTCGACCCTGTGGACCTTGGAGGCCACCTTCCCCTTCTACCATCACTCCGGCTGGGAGGCGGTCGGCAACCAGGGGTGGATGTATTCCCTTGTCCCCGGTGACGAGGCGCTCTTCGAGCGGGGAGAGTTCGAGATCGTTCCCTTCGAGGTTGGCAGAGATGCGCACCTCGATGTGGTCATCCGCTCTCACGACGCCGAGCCCTGGCGCGTCGCCCGCAACAGGGAGGAGTACGCCGCCCTGCTGACCCTCCCGAAGATCGACACGCGGGTGGCCCTGGCCGGCGGCGAGGTGGCCGGCTACCTGTGCGTGGGGTCGGGAAGGAACAAGCCGGGCCTGAACGAGGCGGGGGGAAGTGTGGCAGCTGTGGAAGCGCTGGTGGCTGAGGCGGTGAGGAGCCATGCGCCCGTGCAGGCGGTGACCAACCTGCAGCCGACCGTGCTGGACGAGCTGCTCGCAGACCGCGTTGGATCGACGCGGCAGCCGAAGGCGCGGGCCTCCGGCGTCGGGTTCCAGATGATCCGCATCAACAGCCTCGACCTGCTGCTGAGAAGCATCGAGGGCCACCTGCGCTCCCGGGCCGCCGGCCTCTCCGGCGCGGTCGCCCTGGAGTGCACGGATACCGGCGAGCGGGTCACGCTGGAGTTCGGCGGCGGGGAGGTCCGCTTCGTCGACGACGCTCCGGCCGCGGAGCGTGTGGCGCTGACCGAGCGGCAGTTGGTGCAGCTGGTCTTCGGCGGCCACTCCTCCTGCGAGCCGTTGGACCTGCCCGGGAAGGCGGCCGACCTTCTGGACCGCGTGTTCCCTTTCTACTTCCCCATCTGGGAGTTGGACCGCTCGTAGGGTCCGGCCCGCGTCTACGTCGGGGTCCTGGCAAGAGAGCACTTGACAGCTTGTGTTTCACTTGATACCCTGTTCCGCATGTCACGGAACATCCTTATTTCTGAAACAAATCTCCTGGACGAGACGGCTGCAGCCCTCCGCAGCCGTCTGCCACCAGGATGGTCTCTGGACAGACTCGGTCCAGAGATCGCGTGGCCTGGCAGGATCGGAACTGACGCCACCTTTGCACTCACGGACTCTCAGGGTGCCTCGGCAACTGTCATGGTCGAAGCGAAGAGGAGGCCCGTTGAGGCGCGACAGGTAAGTACCCTGTTGGACCAATGGCAGCGTACCTGCCCACCCCGGGGCAGCGATGTGCCGGCGTCCGGCAACGTCGGCTTCATGGTCGTCGCACCCTTCCTGGGACCTTCGGCCAGGGAGAGACTGGCTGAAGCGGGCATCAGCTACGCCGATGCCACGGGGAACATCAGGTTCGTCACCAACAGGCCGGCTGCTTTCATCGAGACCCAGGGAGCAGTTCGGAATCCCTGGCGAGAGACCGTTCGCCTGCGTTCCCTCCAGGGACGGCGCAGCGGCCGCGTGGTGCGCGCTTTTCTGGACTATCGCCCTCCCTTCGGCACCCGGGAACTGGCCACTCTGACCGGGAACGCTCCCGCTTCGATTTCGCGCGTGGCCGACTTGCTGGATCGAGACGGGATCCTCGAGCGCAAAGCCCCCAGGAAGGCCATAGTCTCGGTTGAGTGGGAGCGGCTGCTGCGGCGATGGGCCATCGACTATGAATTCTCCAACGCCAATCGGATGATTCCATGCCTTGAACCTCGAGGGTTGCAGAGGCTGTTCGACAAGCTGCGCGACGCGGACTTCACCTACGCGGTCACCGGGTCCTTTGCCGCGGTCCGCTACGCTCCCATAGCCGAGCCGCGGGTCGCCACGGTCTATGCCGCAAACCCCGAGGAGGCCGTGAGGCGGCTGGGACTCCGTCCGGCCGACACCGGGGCCAATGTCCTTGTCGGACAGCCCTTCGACCCGGTGGTTTTCGACCGGACGGAGTACGCCGATGGCATAACCTACGCCCGAGTGACGCAGGTGGTGCCAGACCTGATGACAGGCCCCGGCCGCGGTCCGGCCGAGGCCGAGAGTCTGGTCGAGTGGATGCGCTCCAAAGAGGAACTGTGGCGACTCCCGTCGATGCAAACTACATAAGGGCCCGGGCAGCTCTTCTGGACGCACTGGCGGCCTTGGGGCCGCTTCGTCAGGCAGCCGTTCTGGTGGGCGCCCAGGCGGTCTATGAACATACTCGCGACAGCGATGCGCACTTTGCGGTCTCCCCCTTCACCTTCGACGCGGATGTGGCTCTTGACCCGGAGTTGCTGGTCAGTGACCCGAGAATACCAGAGGCCATGGAGGACGCCGGCTATGCGCTGGCCGACCAACCTGGGATGTATCGAAGGAAAGACGGCGCGCAGGTGGATTTCCTGGTACCGGAAGCCGTAGGTGGACGACGTGGCAGGGGAGCAGATCTCGGCGTCCATGGAAACCGGGCCGCGAGGCAGGTGCGCGGGCTTGAGGGGGCGCTGGTCAGCCACAGACAGATGACGATCGGGACTCTCGTGCCGGGCGACAACCGGACCTGTGATATCAACGTGGCTGGACCGGCCGCGTTGTTGGTGGCCAAGATCCACAAACTGGCTGACCGCGCCGATGCGCCCGGACGAGATCGATTGAGAAACAAGGATGCCTTCGACATCTATCGGCTCCTTCGCGCAGTCGACGCGCCGAGACTGGTGATCGAAGTCAGGAGCTTGCTGGCACATGAGACGTCCCGTGCGGTCACGACCGAAGCGTTGTCGAGGTTTCCCGAATTCTTCGAGGCACCCACGTCCACCGGTACTCAAATGGCGGTTCAACATGTCGAGGGCTTGGAGGACTCCGACTTTATCGCCGCCTCACTCATCAGCCTGGGTCAGGAACTGATCGACTCAATCCCGGACAACAGCCAGTGACGGGGGAACTGACAAACTGCTGGACCGGGATACTTCCCTTCTACTTCCCAATCTGGGAGCTGGACCGCTCATGAATCGCACCTTTCCTGTGGACCTGCAGACCCACACGACCTTCTCGGACGGCACGGACACGCCGGAAGAGCTGGTCTCCAAGGCGGCCGCCTGCGGCATCCGCGTGCTCGCCGTGACGGACCATGACGGCGTGGGGGGTGTCGCCGCGGCCAGGGCCGCAGGCGCGAAGTCAGGCGTGCATGTGCTTCCGGCCATCGAGCTGAGCACGACCAAGGAGGAGGAGCGGGACTTCCTGGACATCCACGTCCTGGGATACGGCATCGACCCGGACGATCCGACGCTGCAGGAGACGTTGAAGGAGGTGATCGAGAGCCGGGTCGAGCAGAAGATCCGCCAGGTGAGGCGGCTGCACGACTACGGACTGCACGTCCCGGAGCAGGACGTGCTGGACCTGGCCGGCGACGGGGTGCCCGGCCGTCCCCACATCGCGCAGATCGCCATCCAGCACAATCCGGCCCGGTTCTCCTCCATCGATGACGTCTTCGACCAGTACCTGGCTCCCGACGCCCAGGACTCCGTATGGGTGCCGCGCCGCTTCAGTCTGAAGGTGAAGGACGCCATCGAGTTGATCCACGCGGCCGGCGGGAAGGCGGTGCTGGCCCACCCGGGCGTCTACCATCGCGTGGGCAATCTGGAGGATGCCGTGCGCCGGATGGCGGAGGCCGGCCTCGACGGCCTGGAGGTGTTCTACCCCTATGGCTCCGAGGACCGGGGGGGCGACGCGGAGGAGCTGATCCCCCGTTTCGCCGGGCTCGCCGAGCGCTTCGGTCTGTTCGCCACAGGCGGCAGCGACTACCACGGCGGGAGCCGGAAGAACCGGCTCGGTGAGGCGGGTCTCGAGTGGGATCAGTGGGAGCAGCTGCGCCATGCGAACGGGTGGTAGCAGCCGCGAGGGCGGTACCCGTGAGGGCTAGCCCCTCATGGACTGTCTTATTTCCTTCGCGAGGCGCCTGGCCCTTGCAGCAGCCGTGCTTGAACTCAGGTACTCGAAATTGCCCTGCCTTCCGACGCCATCAATGCCCAGGTATGCAAGCCTTGCCCGTTCACCTTGTACTCTCTCCGTGTCCCCATGCCTGAATACAGGATATGCATGCTCCGTAACTGCTTTGCCGAGATAGCGCGGCGGTTTGTGGAAGACATGATGGTCGGAAACATGCCTCTCAAACTCTTCTTTGAGCTGCTCGATTTGAGATTCAGAGGTATGCCTTGTGGTGATCTCAACAACCAGGTACGACTCACCATCCAGGCGATACAGGGCGGAGTGGTTCGTGATTCGCTTCCAGGATCCGGATAGTGTGAAGTTGAACAGGGTCGTCCAGTCGCAGCAAGGGATTCCCTTGTAGAACAGGGATACCAGGTTCATGGTTTCCAGTCTGACCTCTGCATTCGCCCCCATGAGTCCCAACATCGAAGGAATGGGAATGGTGGACACGACGCGATCATAGCTTCGCACTTCCGAATCGAAGCTGACGGTGAATCCGCCTTCTGACCGCGCTACTCTCCTCACCTTCGTATTGAGATAGACGGTGGTTCCCAGGCACTCCAGGTACTGCTGAATAGGCGCGTATGCTGCATCAAATCCCGCCATCGGCCTTACGTAAGTGCACTCTGCATGCTCAGTTGGCGATCTTTCCCCCTTCAAGGCTTGAAACACCATCCGGTGAATTGGGTAGTTCTTGATGTAGGACAGCCTTTGAAGCGCAAACTCGATCCCCACGTCCTGATCCGAAATCCCATACAGGCGTTCGAGGTAGTTCTGGATTCCGCTATTCCGATACACCGCCCTGCCCATATGATACTTTGCGTAAGCCGGGACACTCTTGCGGCGATGGTATAGCAGTCTGCAGATCGCAAGGTCGAGTCCCGCATAGAGGACGCCCAGCCAACCATGGTCCTGGCCGTATGTCTTGATTGTGAGGGGATACGTGTCCACGCTGCCGCGTGGTGTAATCGTGCGCTGTCTCAGCTGAACCTGGGTAAAGTGATCCTTCAAGAACGGGAAACTGTGGAATATGTCGTGTTTGTCATTGAAGATGAAATACCCGACATCGAAGGCAAATCCGTCCAAACAGACACTGCGATGTAGACCGCCAAGTCGGGGCGCACGCTCGATCACGTCGACCGACAGACGAGGATCTTTGGCCAGCTCACAGGCGGTGCAGACGCCTGAGATGCCTCCTCCGATTACCGCAATTCTCTTTGTCATCTCTGGGCAAGCTCATGCCCGAGGGTCCACCATCGAGGTGGATCGTCCGGGTCGATGAGTGGCATTGTCGTTGGCCGAAGCATGTAATTCGCCTTGTCACTCACCGGTTCCACGCCTCCCGCCAGGCCTTGAATTCGGACGGGGTGACCCGATAGCGCGCGAAGTTCCTCTCGTGCAGGCTCAGAAGTTCGCGCTCGGCAATCTCGCGGAACCGTTCCCCGTTCCGCGCATCGATGTGCTCCTGTGTCCAGGAGCTGATGTGGGCCGCGGCCTGCTTCTTGTCCATCCCCCCGCGAACGACGTCGCCAACAATCTCGCGCAGCTCCGTGCGGTGCCCCATCCGGAATGGATCGGGCTCGCCAAGGGACTGCCTGACGGCGGCGTAACGGGCGGCCGAGCGTCCACAGGCCCAGAGGAACACGTCTCGCAGCAGTTCGATGCGCCTCAACTCGTACACTCCGAGAATGGCCTCGGTATACAGGTCGCGCGGCAGGTCCTCGAAGGACAGCGGCGACAGATTCCCCTTGATCAGTGGAATGTTGGCAGCGAGTCGTGACACCCGCTTGTTGACGTCATCGAAGGGCTGCAGGTAGGGAAGCTGCACCATAGCGAAGAAGGCTTGCTCAAAGGGGTCGGGGATCGCCGAAGCCGTCTCAAGAATCTGATCGAAGCATTCCTGGATGAGAGGCGGCGTCTCCAGCGGATGAAAGACCGAGCCGTCGATACCCACGCCGATATGCCGGAGACGCCCCGTCGCCTCCGGGTCGGCCAGCAGGTTGTCCGCCAACAGCGCGTGAAGGTTGAGGAGGGTATAGCGATTGAAGCCGATGTCCTCGGCCCCATCGACCAGGAACTCGATGGCGTCCTTGTGGTTGAGGATCATCAGCGCCTCGAGCCGCTCCTTGCCTTCCGCTTCTTCCCCTATCTCGAGCAGACGCGTTGTGTCGAGCAGGGAGTAGGTGTTGCCCTCCAGCCGGCTCGAGTTCCATGACAGATCGATCAGCAGTCTGTTCAGGATCTGTCTGGCGTAGGTGCCTGCGGGCTGCCCGGGGATCTTCGGCGTCCCCACTTCTCGAAGGTGTTCTCGTTCCGCCGGCGAGAGATAGAAGGTCTCTCCGGGCCGGTACGAATCAAGGAACGCCCGGTCATAGCCCACCGGCTGACGTGCCGCCAGCGGCTGTCGGACACATTCACGGATTTCGGCGGCAGCTTCGGACAGCGGCGGGATGACACTCAGGCGAACACTGAATGTGGGAGTCCCGGACACAAACTGAACTGACAGCGAAGTCGCTTGAGGGGTGCGGTAGCGCGCCCAGCGGCCCTTGCCATCCATGATCAGGCGGCCGCCGTCGACGAGGGACTTCAGGCGGTACTGCAAGGTCCGGCGGGCCGGCGCCGAAGCCAGGTCATCGCTGATCTGCCGTGCGGTCCGCCCCTCCGGGTACGGCCGCACGACTTCCTCGATCGCCTGCAAATCCTGTTCCCTGATACGCCTTGCCATCGTGTCCTCAACTTCGTCCGGAGGAAGGGTGTGCGCAATATAGCCCGCATATGCGCCAGTACCAAGCATACGCGCAAGAATATCCTGTGCACCGTCAGTTGGGTCTGGCGACTGTCCCGGATGGCGCCAATGCCTCGCCTCGACCAGCCCACCGGCCGCGATGTCCCGCACGGGCATGGGATGAATTGACTTCAAGGTACCTGATCGTGAGGCGTTGACGGCGCTTAGCTAATAAGCTAAGGTCCCCACCAAGTCTGGCTAAGCCAGAGAGGAGGGACTGGCCATGGCAGAGCGATTCGGAGAAGCCCTCAGAAGGACGCGGCAGCGGGCCCAGAGGACCCTAGGGGATGTCGCGAGGCTGTTGGACGTCTCCGTGGTCTACGTATCCGACGTGGAGCGCGGCAACCGCAGGCCGTTCAGCAACGAGCGTATCCTGAAGGTCGCGAGGTTGCTGAAGGCAGATCCAGCACCGTTGATCGCCGCGGCGGACGTAGAGAAGGGCGTCATCGAGTATGACATCTCCAAGGCCAAACCGCTGGAGGCCAAGGTTGTTGGAGATCTTGTCAGCGGTCTAGCCCGTGGCGGCGTCACGGAAGACCAGCTGGAGAGGATCAGAACCATTCTGAAGGATTCCGAATAGGCGCATGACGATGTGGCAGGGGCTAGTGGGAGTGCGGGCAGACCGCGGCTACAGCTACCGGAAGCTGGAGAAGAGGGCCGACTACGTTCGCGACCGGCTCAACTATTCTCCGACTGACGCGATCGATACGCTACGGCTGTTCGACGGCCTCGGCATGGAGGTGCGGGACGGGACCGGCCGGGACATCCCGATACACGGTGCTGTGATCGATCTCAACGGCTCCGAAGGGTATGCGAAGTACGATGGAGACCGTCACGTCATCGAGATTCTGGCGTCCCCCGAGACCTATGACTGGTTGGAGAAGGGTCACCCGCGCGGCGGTTTCTTCGTTGCCCACGAGCTGGGACACTGCCTGCTGCATACCGACCAGCTTGTGCGCCTGGCCCAGATGCCCAAGGCGCAACAGGCCGCGCTCCACCGGGGTGGCGAGGGGGTCGGGCACAAAGCCTACGAGGACACCGAGTGGCAGGCCAACGCCTTCGCCGGAGCCCTGCTGATGCCCGCCCGGGGACTCCTGATCCTGGAGCAGGAGCACGGCAAGCTCTCGCAGGACATCATCACCGAGCACTTTCCCGTCTCCGCCGAAGCTGCGGGCTACCGGCTGGAACTGTACAACGACAGGAAGGAGCAGTTGCTCTAGCCGTACCGTCCGAGGCGGCCATGAGACCTGGCCGAGCCGGCGTGACGCTGCTGGTTGCGGCGCAGGCTCCGAGGAGTTCCATCCGCCGGGACCGGCTCTTCGCCCTGGCAAGACCGGGGACGGAGTGAACACGCCCTCACCGGCCGGTCGCCGGCCCCGACAATACCGCTCTTCCTCGTGGAGACTGGGTCGACAAGAGACGCTCGCAGGGGCGGGGGGAGGCATCGGTCGACAGGTTTCTCCAGGCAGATCCTTGACAGGGTTTAGCTGATGAGCTAAGTTGCTAAACTGCGGCCTGCGAACCGAGAGGCTGCGGGTCCCAAACCAAACCCGATCTCAGCGAAGGAGGCCGACCCGTGGTAGCAGAAGATCACAAGCCCGAACCCATCGATGTCGAGGACCACAAGACGACCACGATCATCGTGGAGGGAACTCCCCACAAGTGGCCCGAGGAGTACATCACCTATGACCAGGTGGTCACCCTGGAAGTGCCCGACTACGCCCAGAACCCGGAGATCACCTACACGGTGATCTACAAACGAGGCCCCCGCGACAAGCCCGAGGGCACCCTCTCCAAGGGCGGCACCGTCAAGGTCCTCGAAGGAATGGTGTTCAATGTTACACCGACTGGCCAGTCATAACGACGACCTCCGGCATCTGCTCGAAAAGGGCTATGCGGTAGCCGTCGACAGCAATCACCTCGTCGTCCGGGATATTCCGTACCTGGACCGCGAGGGCGGGCTGCAGTGGGGCGCACTTGTCGCGAAGCTGGAGTTCATCGACAAGGAGCGCGTCACCCAGACGGACCACCAGGTGTACTTCGCCGGGTCGGTGCCCCACGGCTTGGACGGTCATCCGATCCCGAACTTGGCCGGGGGTCCCACCACCATCACCCTGAGCGAAGCTTGCAGCGACGTGGTCGTCCAGCGGTCATTCTCCAACAAGCCCAAGGCCACGGGGAGGTTCGAGGACTTCCTCCACAAGATCGAGAGCTACGTGGCCATCATCTCCGGGCCGGCGATGGAGGCCCACAGCGCGAACCCCTACACGTTCCGCTCCGTGGAGGAGGCCCCGGCCGACTCGGTGTTCAAGTTCCACGACACCCTGACCACCCGGGCGGAGATCTCGGACCTGGCCGCGATGTTCAAGGACGATGTGATCGCTATCATCGGCCTGGGCGGCACGGGCGCGTACGTCCTGGACTTCCTGGCAAAGACGCCCGTCCGGGAGATCAGGGCGTTCGACTTGGACCCCTACCACGTTCACAACGCCTTCCGGTCCCCCGGCCGGCTGGAGGAGTGTGAGCTGGGGAAGTCAAAGGCGGTGGTCTACGGCGGCCGCTACGACAACTTCCGCACGGGCCTGTCGGTGACGCCCGCGTTCATCGACGCGTCCTGCCATGAAGCGGTGGACGGAGTCACCTTCGCATTCGTCTGCGTCGACAAGGGTTCGTCCAGAGCGGGCATCTTCGACCTGCTCATCTCCAAGAGCATCCCCTTCATCGACGTGGGGATGGGGCTGAACCGCAAGAGAGGTCCCATCAGCGGCCTGCTGCGCACCACCTACTACTCGGCGGAGCACGGGCAGGAGGTCAGGGACAAAGACCTGGCCCCGATGGCGGATGACCCGGATGACATCTACCGGACGAACATCCAGATCAGCGAACTCAACGCCCTCAACGCGTGTCTGGCGGTCGTCAGGTTCAAGCAGCTCAGGGGCTTCTACTTCGAGGACGCTCCCTACTACCACTTGGTCATGGACGTCAGCGACCTCAAGACGACGGGCGAGGATGAGCTTGCCGAAGATTAGGCTGAAACGGGTCCACTACATGCCCCAGGAACTGAGTCCTGGGGTGCTCTACGTCTCGGAGGAGTTCGGCGCCGTGGCACACCTGTGCGCCTGCGGATGCGGCACAAAGGTGAGGACGCCCCTCGGCCCCACCGAATGGTCCCTGAAGGAGACCGATGGAGGGCCGACTCTTCGCCCGTCGGTCGGCAATTGGCAGCAAGCCTGCCAATCGCACTACCTGATCACGGACGGTGAGGTGGTCTGGGCCGAGCGGTGGACCGCTGAGCAGATCGCAGACGGGCGGCGCCGCGAGGAGGAGCGTCGACGGAGGTACTACGACTCCCTCGTGCGCAGGCTGTGGCGGTGGATTAGAGGCCTGTTCAGAAGCTAGGGGTCAGCATCCGGTTGGGAACGAAAGAAGACCGAGGGAGACGGAACCTGACAGATGAGCTACCGGATTTGGGAAATAGAGTACGCCGGGTCGCCGAAGGTCCTGTGGAGCGGGCTCAAGCCCATACCGGAGCAGCTGGCCATCGCCGACCGGCTGGGGATTCACGTGTCGCCCGACGACACGTTCGGAGCTGTCGCCTCCGCCATTTTGGAAAGGGTCGCCGATGCGATTTGCTGCCCTCCCCGTGGCGTGTCGGACCGCCAACGGGAACTGGCGGATGAGCTGGAGATCGACTTGACGGACTGCGCCTCCTCGTGGAGCGCGTTCATGAGAATCCAGGCGGCGATTCAGCTCTCGAACCTGGCCGCGATGACGCGAATGGGGCTGAAACCCGGCGACGGCAGACAGCCGCCCTCGAGTTACGGAGCACCGGCACAGGATCGGTCACGGCGGCTCCTCCTGCGAGCCGTTGGACCTGCCCGCGAAAGCGGCCGACCTTCTTGGACCCGGTGTCCGATCTACTCGTACCTGGAGGCGCACGACTTCGCCATCGTCAAGGAGGTGCTGCCCGACGGCGTCGTGGCTGGCCTGAAGGTTGGGGGACAGGACCATGGGAATACTACCCGAGATTCGATGCGAGGATCAGTACTCCGCCCTGTACGAGGACGACGCCATCTGGCAGCCAGCCGTCCGGGAGGTCGCTGCGCGTCACGGGCTCGAAGGCGACCCGGAGCGCCTGACGCTGGGAACTCACCTGGTCTATGGGGTAGGAGGGGTGGTCCTCAAGATTTACTGTCCGCTGTGGGCGGCATCCTTCGAGGCGGAGCGCGTCGCCTTGGAGAGCGTGGACAATCTGCCCGTACCGAGGGTGGTGGCTCACGGGAAGATCGCCGAGTGGCCGTACCTGGTGCAGAGTCGTGCGGTGGGGGTCCCGGCACAATCGGTCTGGCGGAAGCTCTCCAGGGGCGTGCGCAGGAGCCTCGTCGGAGAAATCGGCGCTCTCCTGCGTTGCCTGCACGATCATCACCGCCCAAAAGGTCTCGACTCCGATTGGGAGTCCTTCTTGCAGGCTCGACTCTCGGGGGCCGAGGGACACCACTGTGCCGGAGATCCGTGGGGCAGTTGGATCCGATCCCGTCTCAAGGAGTTCGTCGAACCTCCTTTCCGCCACGTCTTCCTGCACGCCGACTTGACGGCGGATCACATTCTCCTCACCAGACGCGACGACGGTTCCTGGTTTGTCTCCGGGATCATCGACTTTGGCGACGCCCGCATCGGTCATCCCTTCTACGACTTCATCGCCGTCATTGCCGACTACACCCTGGGTGAGCCCGAACTCTCCCACCAGCTCCTCGAGGCTTACGGGATGGATAGCTCGTCCGAGGTCGAGGAGGGAATCTTGAGTTTCTGCCTGCTGCACGAGTTCGGCCGTCTGCAGGACTTCCTCGACGCACACTCCATGGAAGGGCCCGCCGACTTCCGACGAGCCCTGTGGGGAAAGGATGTCCCAGATGGTTGACAGCAATCCTGCGCTGAAGCTTGGTGTGATCGGTGCAGGCGGCATCGTCTGCCGGATGCATCTCCCTGACCTCGTGCAAGGCCACGATTTTGAGGTCAGTGTCATCGGCGGCCGGCGCGAGTCCCGTCTCAAGCATCAATGTCGAGAGTTCGATGTGCCGCGGTGGACACAGGACTACGACGCAATCATCGCTGATGATGCGCTCGATGCAATACTTGTCGGCACGCCACACCCATTGCACGTCTCGTGGGGTGTCAAAGCGTTGGAAGCAGGCAAGCATGTGCTCATGCAGAAACCCCTCTGCGGTGAGATGGATGAAGCGAATCGACTCGTGGCAGCAGCCGAAGCCAGTGGCAAGACAGCGATGTGCCTCCCCCATTTCAACGCCGCTGTCTACAAGGTCCGTCAGCTGATTGCCGAGGAGGCCATCGGACGCGTATCCGGGGCAAGGATGCGGAGCAGCCACGGCGGACCTGAGATCTACTACGCGGAGATCCGCGATGTCTTCGGCGAAACGGGGGACGATCTGTGGTTCTTCGATGCGAAACAGGCGAGTGTCGGCGCACTCTTCGACATGGGGGTTTACGCCGTTGCGAGCCTCGTCGCTATGCTCGGTACCTTCAAACGCGTGACCGGCTTTGTATCCACTTTCGACAAACCCACCGAATTGGAGGATGTCGCCACGCTTGTGCTTGAGATGCCATCGGGCGGGATTGTTACCGCAGAGACGAGTTGGTGCGATCCCGCACGCACGCGTGAAGGGAGTGTGCATGGCACGGCGGGCAAGTTCGTGATGCCCGGTATTGATGGCGCAGCACTCAGTCAATTGACACCGACTTCCTATACGCGTGAGCAGGCGCCCGTGGATGTCAGGGCGCTAGATTGTACAGACGCTGCGCCGGGCGAGATGCACGCCCATTTCGCCGAACACATTCGTAGAGGGACACAGCCGCCACTCTCAAATGTCTACACGGCGCGGCACGTCACTGAGATTTTGCTTGCCGGACTCGAATCGTCGGCGAGAGGTAGAGCGATCGAACTGACCACGGAAGCGGAGAGGCAAGGATGACCGAGACTATCAGGAAACCGGACCCCGGGTACAGGTACGAGTTCGCCACAAGCGAGCTCGACGCCATGTCGGACTTCCTGGAGGCGCACGGCTTCGCCATCGTCAAGGAGGTGCTGCCCGACGACATCGTCGCCGGCCTGAGGGAGGCCGTGTGGGAGGGCACCGACCCGGAGCGCACCCTGGGGCCGGGGGAGTCGCGCACCCGCCACGCCTGGATCGAGTCGGGGCCGGGGGCGTGGTCGCTGCTGGAGCACGAGCCCTTCATGGAGATCCACCGGCACCTGATCGGAACGGACGAGATGACCGTCCACCGCTCGGCCGCCATCGTCCGCATGCCGGGGTCGGCGCCGGTCCGCTGGCACAGCGACTGGCAGGGGTTCAGCGAAGGGCCGCCGAAGAACTCGGGCGAGGTCCTCAACCGCGGGCTCTGGCCCTCGGGGAAGTGGTTCTACATCACCGGCTCGAGGCCGGTCCACGGCGGGCTGTGCGTCATCGAGGGTTCCCACGTCGAGGGCTGGGAAGGGCCGGAGGGGTTTGCCCTGACCGGCGACCAGCGCTCCTTCTACCCGGAAGGGGAAGAGGAGTCGCACTACGCCGGCTTCGACATCCCCGGGCTCATCCCTCTCTTCACCGATCCCGGGGACATGATCGTCTTCGCCCACCGCACCTACCACGGCGCCTTTCCCAACGGCCTCGATGAACCCCGGCTGTCGTGCGCCATCGGCTTCCGCGACCGCAACCACCGCATCGAGATCCCCTGGGAGATACCAGAGAGGGGCCAGCGGTTCCTCGCCGATCTGCCGGCGCACCTGCAACGCTACGTCGACGGGTACACCAGCATCGACATGGCATGGCGGGGGGAGTAGCCTCACCCGCCGAACCGGTCAGTCCGTTGCGATGGCCCGCAGCAGATCCGGCGGGTGCCGTGCGTGCCAGTCGATCAGCCCCTGGTAGGCGGAGGCAACGGCCAGCACCACGTTCTCGTCATAGGCCCGACCCAGGATCTGCAGGCCGATCGGCAAGCCCCGTCCGAGAACCCCATCGGCACCGAGATCGCGGGCAGCCCGATGCAGCTGCCGAACGCGTTCAGCGGATCGGCCGCCCGCTCCCCGGCCTTCTTGACCCAGGGCCGGTCGGCCGGCGGCGCGACCGTCGGCCGCGTGGGCGACAGCAGCGCGTCGCAGCGCGCAAGCAGCCGGTCGGCCGCCTCGGCGATGGCGCCCCGCAGCCGCAGCGCCCGCAGGTAGTCGGTGGCCAGCACCGCGGTCCGGGGATAGATCCCGATGCGCGCCTCCGGCGCGGTGAGCCCGGCTGTCATGCCGCTGTCGATGAGCTCCTCCATGACGCTGGCCGACTCGGCCAGGAAGATCGTCCTCGACACCTCGGCGTACGGCAGGTCCGGCAGCTCGACCTCCTCGATGTCCGCCACCTCGGCAAGCGCGACCAGCGCCTCCCGGAAGCGATCCTGCACGCCCGGCTGCGAGCCTTCGGGCACGCCCTTGGGGACCCCAAGGCGAAAGCGGCCGCGCTCTGGGCGGTGCAGGCGATACTCGTACGGCCGCGTCGTGGTCGCCTCGTCGCGCTCGTCATGCCCGGCGATCGCGTCGAGCACGAGTCCGCAGTCGTCGGCGGTGAGGCACATCGGCCCCGGCTTGTCCATCCCGTAGGTCAGCGGCATGCCGCCGTGCCGGCTCACGCGGCCGAAGGTGGGGCGCAGCCCGGACACGGCGCAGTTGTTCGACGGTCCCACGATCGATCCCCACGTCTCCGTGCCGATCGCGAACGGCACGAGCCCCGCGGCGACCGCCGACCCGGAGCCGCTGGAAGAGCCGCCGCTCCACGTGCCGGGGTCCCACGGGTTGAGGCCGGGCCCGGTGAACGAGGCGTCCGCCCGCCGGTAACCGGTGCCGCCGGCCAGCTCCACCAGCGCCAGCTTGGCGGCCAGCACGGCGCCGGCATCCCGCAGCCTGCGGACGATGGTGGCGTCGTAGTCGAAGGCCTGGTCGCGCAGCGGCCCCGCGCCCCACGTCGTCGGGTAGCCCTCGGTGGCGAAGACGTCCTTGAGTCCGTACGGGATGCCGTGCAGAGGACCGCGGTAGCGCCCCTCGCCGATCTCCCGCTCGGACTCCTGCGCCTGCTTCTCGGCCAGATCGGCGGTGAGCGTCACGACCGCATTGTACCGCGGCCCGATCCGCTCCAGCCGGTCCAGGAACAGCCGCGTCAGCGCCACCGGCGACACCTGCCGCGTGCGCACCCGCTCGGCCAGCTCGCGCACCGGCAGGAAGACGGCGTCGAGCTCGCTCACCGGTCGTCGCCCCGGTAGGGCCTGAACGGCGGAAACGGCTCCTGGTCCGGGGCGATCTCGGCCTCCCGGAGCGTCCTGGAGACCCTGACCAACTCCTGGGCCACCTGCCTGCGGACCTCCGCCTCCTGGTCCGGCTCCGCGAACCGTTCGCCGTACCGCTCCCGGAGCAGCGCCATGCGCAACTCCACCTCGCGCTCGTCTCTGCCTTCAGGCTCAGCCATCACCTTCCCCGCATCTTGCAGATCTCGCGTATCAACATTGCCTGCCAGCCATTCCGGCTTGGCGATCATCCGGCGTGCAACAGCCGAGTCCTGACGACGGAGATCGTCTTCGGCAACGGTAGGCGACCGCCACCTCACATGCAACGGTGCTCTCGACGACGCCGTTCCCTCTACCCTTTCAGAGCCCCGATCAGCAATCCCCTGACGAAGTACCGCTGCAGAAACGGGTACACCAGGATGATCAGTCCGGGTGCGTCGGCCGCTACCCGGGTAGCCGCATTGCAAGCCCGCGCCGCGAACCCGAGCAGAGTGTTCGATGGCGTTCAAACGGGCTGCCAAAGTGTCCGGCAGCGTTCACCCTGGCGCCAACCCCCCGGGCCCTGTTTCGAGGGGAATCGAGGTGGCACGGCCCTTGCGTGAGGAGGGCGAACCTCACTGTCTCACAGGAGAAGGAATCATGCTTCGGGCCAGGAGGAAGTCCTCCATGCATGCGCTGTCCGCTCTTGCAGCCATCGGCCTTGCATCCGTCGCCCTGGCGGACGACTACATGCCGGTGGACGAGATCACCGTGACCAAGGATGGGACCATCAGCATCCTCACTTCGGGGGAGGCCAGGTGCTTTTCCGCCATCACGGATTCGCTGTCCATCGTCGAGTCCAGGTGGCAGACGCGAGGGAGCGAGGACGAAGATTGGAACGATGTCGCGGGAACAAGAACGACCGGCGGCGCCTGCGGATACATCCCCACGGAGCCCGGAGAATACCGCCTTGTGGCCGATGTCATCGTCGATGGCGTGGCGAAGAAGTGGGCCAGCGCCAACACCCTCAAGGTAGCAGGCGAGGCGGACGGCCCGGTGACCGCGGTCTCGATTATGTCGTGGGGCGAGCTCAAGTCGAGGGGGCTCCACTGAGCAGGATGGCGCATAGGGCCCCTCCCGGCGATGCACGGGTACACCAGCATCGATGCGGCGTGGCGGGGGGAGTAGCCCCTCACCCGCCGAACTGGAACGACTCCACCCCGCGGCAACCCGGTCTGGCCGCGAACAGCCCGCCGGCGTGGGGCTCCCTCTCCTTCTCTTCGTCGGTCATCCCGAGGGAGCCGCTGGTGATGTAGAGGGTTTCCAGGTCCGGGCCTCCGAAGGCGCAGGAGGTCGTCTTGGAGACGGGCAGGTCGATGGTCTGCAGGATCTCCCCAGTGTCGGGATGCCAGCGGCACACCTTCGCCCCGTCGAAGTGGGCGATCCACAACATCCCTTCCGCGTCGATGGCCATGCCGTCGGGGAGCCCCACCTCGCCGGGGACGCGGAAGGCGACCCGCTCGTCGTCGAGGGTCCCCGTCTCCACGTCGTAGTCGTAGACCTGCACGTCGTAGCGGAGGGAGTCGATGAAGTACATCCGGGCGCCGTCGAGGCTCCAGACGATGCCGTTGGAGATGCTCACGCCGTCGAGCACCTTGCGCACGCTCAGGTCCGTCTCCATGCAGTAGAGGGCGCCGGCGCCCTCCACCGGATCGATGGCCATGGTGCCGGCCCAGAACCGGCCGGCGGGATCGCACTTGCCGTCGTTGAAGCGGTTCTCCGGCAGGTGGGCTTCCGGGTCGTGGAGGAGGTCCAGCTGGCCGCTGGCCGGATCGAAGGCGGCGAACCCGTCCTTGAGGGCCAGCATCAGCCCGCCCGAGGCGCGCACCACCACCGTGCCCACCGGCTGGCCGATGTCCGTGACCCGGTCCGCGTCGCCGGAGGGATCGTGGACGTGAAGCTTGTTCCCCATGATGTCGACCCAGTAGAGCACCTGCTCGGCGCTGTTCCAGAGGGCGCCTTCCCCGATCACGGCGTGGGCATCGACCACCAGCTCGACCTGCGTGCTCATGTTGTCTCTCCCGATGCGGTTAGTGGGGAATCTCGCAAGTAAGGCCCAAGGAGCAGGAAGCGCCATCGGCTGGAAGGGAATCCCTTGCGATTGTTCGGGAACTTGATCGAGGTTCCGGACAGCACATGCCACTGGAATCGCAGAGGACCTCCGGAAGCGCCGGGCCATCCGACCCATGAAGCGGCTGCCCGCCTACCCGCTCTCGATCGGCATGTCGGCCGTCGACGGGCTCGCGGTCTCGACGGTGATCACCACCAGCCTCGTCTACCAGGTCGAGACGGTGGGCCTCAACCCCCTTCAGCTCATCCTGGTGGGGACCGTACTCGAAGCGACCGTCTTCCTCTTCGAGATCCCCACCGGCGTCGTGGCCGACGTCTACAGCCGCCGCCTCTCCGTCGTCATCGGACTGGCGCTCACGGGGGCCGGCTTCCTGCTCGCGGGGTCGGTCCCCCTCTTCGGCGCCCTGATCGCCGCCTCCGTCGTGGGGGGCCTCGGAGCGACCTTCCTCAGCGGCGCCCGCACCGCGTGGCTGGCCGACGAGATCGGCGCCGAGCGGCTGCCGCAGGCGCTGATGCGGGGCTCGCAGGCCAGCCTTCTCGGCGGACTGGCGGGGGCGGCCCTGTCCGTGGCGCTGGCGAGCGTGGACCGCAGCTGGCCCCTCGTCGCCGGCGGCGCCCTGTTCCTCGGCCTGGCCCTGTTCGCGGCGCTGGCCATGACCGAGCGCGGCTTCCGTCCGCTGCCCGCCCACGAGCGCGAGACCTTCCGGACCATGGGGCGCACCCTGCTCCGGGCCTTGGGGGTGATCCGCCGCCGGCGGGTGCTGATCCTCATCGTCATGGCGCCCTTCCTCTTCGGCGCCTCGAGCGAGGTCCCGGACCGCCTGACCACGCCCTTCCTGCTGCAGACGATCACCCTGCCGCACCTCGGCCCCCTGGACCCCGTGGCCTGGTTCGGTCTCAGCAGCTACGTGACGATGGCCCTGGGGTTCGTCCTGCTGGAGGTCGTCCGGCGCACGGTGAACACATCCAGCGACCGCGCCGTCGCCGGGACACTGGTGGTCCTGCAGGGCCTCTACGTCGCCAGCCTCGTGGCCTTCGGCCTGGCCACGGAGTTCGCCTTCGCCATGGCCATGCTCTGGGCCCGGGGGCCCCTGCGCCGCGCCAGCGGTCCGCTGCTGAGCGCCTGGCAGAACCGCTTCGTGCCCTCCCGCGTCCGGGCCACGGTCCTCTCCTTCGGAGGGCAGATGGACGCCGTCGGCCAGATGATCGGCGGCCCCCTGCTGGGCGCGGTCGCCCTCGGATGGTCCCTGCGCGCCGGCTTCGTGGCCGCGGCGGTGGTGCTGCTGCCCGTGGTGATCGCCTTCGCCGTGCTGGCGGGGGTTCGCAGGTCACCGGCCGGGGCGGGCTGAGGTCGGTCCCGGAACCTCCTTGACTAAGTCCAGGATCGCCCTTCTTCTGGAGGCATGGATTCCCGGATGCCACACAGGACCCCGGCCGGGATCGTCGGCCGGCTGATCCTGCCCGCCCTGGCCCTGGCCGGCTGCGGCTCGGAGCCGGAGCGCCCCATCGGCCCCGGGCCCGGCCCCGGGGATTCCACGGGAGTCGCCCTGACCTTCGCGGACCCGGCGCTGCAGTCGGCGGTGGAGCAGGCCGCGGCCGGGACCGGCGACGCGGCCGGCCTGGTCTCGCTGACGGCCAGGGAGCGGGGGATCGCCGATCTGACCGGCATCGAGCAGCTGACGCGTCTGGAGGCCCTGGACCTGTACGGCAACGAGATCCGGGACCTGTCGCCGCTGGCGGAACTGACGAGGCTGCGCTACCTCGACCTGGGGAGCAACCGGGTCGAGGAGGTGTCGGCCCTGGAATCGCTGAAGGGCCTGCGGGTGCTGCTGCTGGCCGACAACGCGGTGACCGACGTGTCGGTGCTGGCCGGTCTGGACAGCCTGCAGAGCGTCGATCTGACCGGCAATCCGCTGAGCGCTTCGGCCGCCGAGGCCCGGGTGGCGGCGCTGCGGGAACGCGGCGTCGACGTCGACTTCGGCGCGCCCGAGGAGCCGGAGCCGGCCGGGGTCGTCCTGGGGGACCTGCCCATCCTCTTCTCCTCGAGCCGGCGCTCCGGGGACAGGACAGCCCCCGAGGTCCATTCCCTGGACCCGCAGACCGGCGTGGTGGTGAACCTGTCCGAAGGCCTGGCCACGGCGTCCTTCTCCGATGGCTCGGAACCGGACACCACGGACTGGAGGTACCTCGATGGCCGGATCGTCCCGGTGAGGCGGGGCGACCAGCCGGCCCAGTCGCCCGACGGGACGAGGATCGCCTTCACCTCGAATCGGGACTTCAACCTGGAGATCTACGTGATGGATGCCGACGGCGGGGCTCCCAGGAACCTCACCCTGCACGAGGCCTGGGACGAGGATCCCGCCTGGTCGCCCGACGGGCAGCGGATCGCCTTCACGTCGGACCGCAACGGCGACGTCGAGGAGTTCGGGGGCCGCTTCAACACCGACATCTTCGTCATGAACGCCGACGGCAGCGGCGTGGAGCAGGTGACGATCGCCGATCCCCTCAGCCGGAGCGCCAGCCAACCGGCGTGGTCCCCGGACGGCTCGTCCATCGCTTTCGGCAGGTCCGGCGGCGGGATCTACGTGCTGGAGTTGTCCAGCCGCGAGGCCTGGAACCTCACGGACGCCGGGTGGGCCCCTTCCTGGTCTCCCGACGGCCGCTGGATCGCCTACATGAGGACCGTGGAGTTCGAGGAAAGCCATGTCTGGAAGATTCCGGCCGCCGGTGGAGAGCCCACCCAGCTGACTCTGGGCCGGTTCTTTCGGAGGAGCCCCACCTGGTCACCAGACGGCGCCCGCATCGTCTTCGCGCGGGAGGACCGCGTGGAAGGGGTTGCCTACGACCTCTACGTCATCCCGGCGGAGGGTGGCCCCGGAGAGCCGATCACCGTCGATCCGAACCGTGACACGGACCCCAGCTGGGCGCCTTTCTGAGTCCCCGGGTCGACTGAAGGGAGTTCCCGCATGACCAGGTCCAGGATCGCCCCTCTGCAAAGGACGCCCGCCGGGATCTTCGGCCGGCTGATCCTGCCCGCCCTGGCCCTGGCCGGCTGCGGCTCGGAGTCGGAGCGCCCCATCGGCCCCGGCCCCGTCCCCGGAGATACCACGGGGGTCGCCCTCGTCTTCGCGGACCCGGCGCTGCAGTCGGCGGTGGAGCAGGCCGCGGCCGAGAGCGGGGACGCCGCCGGGCTGGTCTCGCTGACGGCCAAGGAGCGGGGGATCGCCGATCTGGCCGGCATCGAGCAGCTGACGCGGCTGGAGGTGCTGGACCTGTACGGCAACGAGATCCGGGACCTGTCGCCGCTGGTGGAGTTGAAGCTGCTGCGATACCTCGACCTGGGAAGCAACCGGGTCGAGGAGGTGTCGGCCCTGGAGTCGCTGAAGGGCCTGCGGGTGCTGCTGCTGGCCGACAACGCGCTGACCGACGTGTCGGCCCTGGCCGGCCTCGACAGCCTGCAGAGCGTCGATCTGACCGGCAATCCGCTGAGTGCTTCGGCCGAGGCCCGGGTGGCGGCGCTGCGGGAGCGCGGCGTCGACGTGGACTTCGGCGCGCCCGATGAACCCGGGGACGGCGGGGTCGTCCTGGGGGATCTGCCCATCGTCTTCTCCTCGAGCCGGAGGACCGGCGAGGAGTGGGATCTCGAGGTGCATTCGCTGGACCCGAAGACCGGCGGGGTGGTCAACCTGTCGCAAGGCCTGGCCGCGGCGCCCTTCTCCGATGGCTCGGAACCGGACACCACGTCGGACTGGAGGTTCCTCCCGACCGGCCACATCATCCTGGTGAGGTGGGGCGAGGAGCCGGCCCAGTCGCCCGACGGGACGAGGATCGCCTTCACCTCCAGCCGGGACGGCGACCGGGAGATCTACGTGATGGACGCCGACGGCGGTGGCCCGCGGAACCTCACCTTCCACGAGGCCTGGGACGAGGCTCCCGCCTGGTCGCCCGATGGGGAGCGGATCGCCTTCGTCTCGGACCGCAACGGCGAGGTCGAGGAGTTCGGGGGCCTGCGCTTCAACACCGACATCTTCGTCATGAACGCCGACGGCATCGGCGTGGAGCAGGTCACCTCCGATCCCCTCAGCCGGAGCGCCATCGAACCGGCCTGGTCGCCGGACGGCTCGTCGATCGCTTTCAGAAAGGACGGCGGGATCTTCGTTCTGGACTTGTCCAGCCGCGAGGCCCGGAACCTCACGGACGAAGGGTGGGCTCCCTCCTGGTCTCCCGACGGCCGCTGGATCGCCTTCATCCGGACCGTGGAACGCGAGGAGAGCCACGTGTGGAAGATCCCCGCCGGCGGTGGGGAGGCCCTGGAGCTGACCCTGGACCGGTTCTTCCGGACGAGCCCCACCTGGTCCCCCGACGGCACCCGCATCGCCTTCGCCCGCGAGGACCGGGAAGGCGGCGGCGGCCACGACCTCTACGTCATCCCGGCGGACGGAGGAGCCGGAGAGCCGATCACCGACGATCCGGGCGTGGACAAGGAGCCCTGCTGGGCGCCCTTCTGACAGCCAGGGCGAACACCTTCAGCGTATCCTGATCGTCTCCAGGGCGATCGTCTGTCCGCCCACCTCGAGCCTGTAGACATACACCCCGGCGGCCAGGGCCCTGGCCTTCCCGCGGTCATCCCACACGAACCGATGGCTGCCGGCCGGCAGCGGTCCGTCCCACAACTGCCGCACCCGGTGACCCACCGGGTTGTAGAGGGCCAGGTGGACCCGCTTCCCGTCAGCGAGGTCGAGGGGAATGACCAGGGGACTGCCCGGCCCCGGGCGAGGCTGTGCGGGCATGGCGGTCGACGGCTTCTGCCCGGCCTCCGGGCAGGGGGTTGAGGAGCAGGTGCAATGCAGCCGGAAGACCTCGCCCTCGTCGTCCTCGTAGGTCGTGCAGTACCGGTACGGCTCGGTGGCGTCGAGCTCCGCGCAGCCGTCGAAGTAGCCGCACTCGATCACTTCGGTGAAGTCCAGGCAGGGGCCCGGCTCCTGATCGTCAGCCGGGGCTGTCGTGTCGGCCTCCGCACAGGGGGTGGAGGAGTACCAGCAATTCCCCGTCTGTAGAAGTTGCATTCCCAGTCCAGGCCGATGTTGCAGTAGCGGTACTCTCCGGCCGGGTCCGCGGGCGCACCCTCGACGCAGGGGTTGGGGGTGGAGGTGGGGGCGCAGACGGTCCAGGTGCTCGGGCAACGTATGACGGCATCCGACGTGTCGGCCGACGATTCCGCCGCGGTCTCGGCCCCGGACGCGGTCGCACCGAGGAGGATGGCGAGACCCGAGAGGAGGTGTGCGGTCCAGGTGAGCCAAGGCCTCTGCCGTCGCGCTGAAGCCAGGCCGCCGGACAAGCCGTGAGACTTGCGCGATCCGTTCATCTTCGCATCTCCCCAGGCCTTGGCCGGCCACGCTGCCGGCCGTCGCCGCAGACCTACCGCCAAGGGTAGACATGGTCAAGCAGAAAGAGCCGGCGCGGCCGGGGAGGGTCCGCGTCGTCCGGCTCCTTGACGGGGGCCGTGAATGGATGCAATTCACTGGCCCTGTTCGGCCCTCGCCCTGACCGAGCGGGCTTCGTCCGCTGCCCACTGACGAGCACGAGACCTTGAAACCCCTGCATCTGGCCGCCTCGTTCGTCGCCCTGGCCGCAGTTGGCTGGCTCCTCTTCGGCGACGCCCGCCACCACGGTTTCACCTTCGACGACGAGGACTACCTCGACAACGCCCGCAGGGCCTGGGCGGACCTGGGCCACCTGGCTTCTCCGGAGATGGAGAAGCCCTGGGCGAGCCGGGTCGGCGTCCGTGTCTACACCTGGCTGGCGCTCCCTCTGTTCGGCTCCGCTCCGGCTCCCTACCACCTCGTCAACGCCGCGGGCCATCTCCTCAACGCCCTGCTCCTGCTCCACCTCGTGTACCAGCGGCGTTCGTCGGCGCCGCTGGCGTTCCTCTCCGCCCTGCTGTTCCTGGCCAACACCAGCCACTTCCGGGCGGTCTACTGGATCTCCGCGGTCTCCCTGGTGTTCGGGGTGGGGTTCGTGCTCGCGAGCCTGCTTCTCGTGTGCCGGTACCTGCGGACCGGCGGGAAAGGCTGGCTCGCCGGGGGGGTGTGCAGTTACTGCGCGGCGGTTCTCTGTCACCAGGCGATGGGGATGGCCGTCTTCTTTCCGGCGTTGCTGGCCGCCGAAGAGGGTCGGCCGCGGCGCCAACTGCTGCGGCTGCTGATCGTCTTCCTGCTGCCGGGATGCGTCCTCCTCGGGGTGGAGCGCCTGGTCTACGGAGGCGCCTTCACCGGGGACGAGGCCTACTCCTTCGGCCTGCACGCCGTCCCCCAACCTCGCCTTGTTCAGCTTCGTGTTGTTCGCGGGAGGGTACACCGGCGGTTCCGTGGGGATCGAGCCGCCGGTCGAAGCCGTCTTCGCCGCGGGCGGTCTGGGGGCCCTGGTGCTGGTGCTGCTGATCCGGGGGCGGACGACCCGCTTGTGGGCCTTGTGGGTCCTGTGCGCCGCCCTGCCGTTCTGCTTCTGGGACAGGGAGGCGGTCTTCTCCCGGTACTGCTACTTTCCCGCCGCGGGCAGCGCGGTGCTGCTGGCCATGGCCATCCTGTCTGTCTCCGCTCGCCTGGAACGGGCCGTGGGAAGACGGGTTGCGCAGGCCTGTCTGGCGCTCCTGCTTGCCGCCGGCCTCTGGGTGAACGCCGACACCATGGAGAAGCTGCAGGCGGTCCAGTACTATGACTCGGGGAAGTACCTGTTGTTCAAGGAGGATCCAGGGGGAGCGGCGGCCCCCTTGGCCGAGGCGATCCGCCGCGATCCCGAGGTGCCGCCCCGTGTCTACTTCTGGCTCGCTGCCGCCCGCTATCGGCTGGGGGAGTACGACGAGGCGGCCGCGGTGCTCCAGGAGCTGTTGCGGCGGTATCCCGATTACCGTCCCGCCGGGAGGTTGCAGAGGCGGGTGCTGCGGAAGCTTCGCGCGGGGCCGCCCCCGTCCGGCGAGTAGCGCCGCCTGTCGCGCCTGGAAGGAGGAAGCAATGGAGAGCAAAGCGTCGGGCCGGCCGGTCTTCCGCAAGCCGCCGCCGGAGGGGGTCGTGGAGGTCGTCGGCATCGGCCGCGAGTGGAGCATCGCGGGGCTCGAGGACGGCTCCCTGCTGGCGGCGCGCAAGCAGCGCTGCCGCCTCTCCCGCGACGGGGGCGAGACCTGGGCAGAGGAGCGGGACCTGCCGGAGCCTGTATCCGCCTCGGGGCTGCTGCGCCTGAACTCCGGCGCCCTCGCCGCCTTCTCCGACGACATGCTGTGGCTCTCCAACGACGACGGCCGCACCTGGGGCGAGGGGCGGGCGATCCCCATGCTCGGCAGCCCCTACTACGACACCCTGGTGCAGCTGTCGAGCGGCCGCCTCCTCTACCCCAACCGGGCGTGCTTCGGCAACCAGGGGCATCCCGACCTGCCGCTGGAGTACGTCCGCAGCTACGGCCTCTGGAAGGGGCTGCGCCGCCAGGTGTCGGGGCACTACCACTGGCCCGAGATCGACATCGCCTCGGTGAGCATCTCCGACGACGAGGGCGAGAGCTGGCGGATCTGCGAGGGCGAGCTGATGGGCTGGTTCGACGAGCACGGCGTGCCCAACGGCCAGGGCGGCGTCACCGCCTGCGACGAGCCGAGCGTGGCCGAGACCCGCGACGGGCGGGTGCTCTTCCTGGCGCGCTCCACGGTGGGGCGGCTGGTGTGCAGCTACAGCCGCGACGGCGGACTCACGTGGTCCGCGGTGCGTCCCACCGAGCTGGCCGCCTCGTACTCGCCGCCGGCGCTGACGACGGTCCCGGGGACCGGCGACCTGATCTGCGTCTGGAACCAGGCCTCCCGCGAGGAGATCCGCCGCGGCTACCGCCGGGGCCGGCTGTCGGCCGCGGTCTCCCGCGACTCGGGGGCCACCTGGCAGGGGTTCCGGACGATCGAGGTGAGCGCCGGCCTGGAGGACGTGGACCGGGTCCCGGCGGAATCCCCGGTGACGCCGGTGATCGGCCTGCCCGACCTGGGCCAGCTCCCCGACGACTTCGCCGTCTTCCGTTACCCCAACGTGCGCGTCATCGGCGGCCACGTCTTCCTCCTCTACGCCCGGGAGTGGTTCGAGCTGGCCTCCGGGGCGAGGTCGGGCTTCGAGGACGAGGGCGACGGCGGGGTGGTACTGGGCCACGAGAACGTGCTGCGCCGCTACCCGCTCGAACACTTCTACGAGCAGAGCCTCCCGTGAACCTGAATCTGCCCAGGGTGGCCGTATCGGACCGGGTCAGCCTGTCGCGGCGGATCAGGGCCGGCGAGCGGACCACCATGGCGAGCCTGGAGGGCCCGGGCTGCATCCGCCGCCTGTGGGTGACCGACGGCCGCCGCGGCAACGGTCGGCAGGTCGTCATCCGCATCTACTTCGACGACGAGCCCGTTCCCCACGTGGAGGCGCCCTTCGGCGACTTCTTCGGGGTCATGCACGGGCTCCCCTGGTACCCGATCAACACGCCCCACCTCTCGGCGCAGAACTACAGTGGCTACAACTGTTACTTCGACATGCCCTTCGCCCGGTCGGCCCGCATCGAGATGGACCGCGGCGCCGGCGACACCCCGATCTTCCTCTTCGTCGACTGGCACCGCTTCCCCGGCCAGGAGCTGGACGAGCCCCGCCGCTTCTGCGCCCGCTGGCGCAGGGAAGCGCCGGCCGAGAGCTACGGCGAGGACTTCCTGCTCCTGGACGCCGACGGGCCCGGGCGGCTGGTGGGGTTCGTCTACGGCGTGCGGCTCTACGACGACACCGACCGCTGGAGCCACGGGGGGGCCGACAACATCTACATCGACGGCGACGGCGAGCACCCGGCGTACCTGCGCGGGATCGGAGGGGAGGACACCTTCGGCACCTCCTACGGCGGCGCCCTGCACACCCCCGAGACCCATCTCTACACGGGCATGCCCTACTACACCCACGCCGACGTGGGCCAGGCCCGCCCGGCGCAGCGGCTGGTGGGCTACCGGTTCTACGACCGCGACACGATCGACTTCCGCAAGTCGATCCACGTGCGCTTCGGCTCGATGCGCAACGACATCTGCGCCACGTCCTACTGGTACCAGGAGGGGCCGGTGCGCCCCTTCTTCGAGATGCCCGACTGGCCGCTGCTGCAGCCGGCTGAGCGCTTCGAGCCGCCCTGGGGGGAATTGCCCAAGGGGACCTGCGACCTGCCGCTGCCCGACACCGGAAGCTGGTGGCTCTGCGGACCCTTCTGGAACCGCGGGGACCGCGCCATGGAAGCCGATCTGCCCGCCGAGACCGAGCTCGACCCCGAGGCGGCCCTCGACGGCGGTCACGACGAGGACTCCCCCTGGTTGACCGAGGGCTCCCGCGAGCTGGGGAGGGACGGGGCCCTCTGGCAGAGGCGGGCGGCCCTCCGCGGCTTCGTGGACTTCAATCACGTCTTCCGTCCCCACATTTTGGGGACACCGGGAAACAGCGGGGAAGCGGCGGCCGTCGCCAGATGTGTGCTGGAGGTGGAGGAGGAGACGGCGGCGAGCCTTCGCTTGGCCTGGGATGACCGGCTCGTGTTGCGGGTGAATGGAGGCGACCCGACCGACCTGGGGCACCACGACGCCTTCCGGACGCGGACGGTCCCCGTCGATCTGAAGAAGGGCCGGAACATCATCGTGCTGAAACTGAGCAACACCGTGGGGTCCAACTACGGCGGGTGGGCCTTCGCCTTCAGTGCGGCCCTGCCCGACGGCAGCGTGGTCCTGCCCCGAGCGGAACGAGCGAGAGAGGGAGCCGGGTGACGACTGCGAGGATGCCGACGGAGAGCGGCCACATCCGGTGGCCGGCGGACCTGGAGACGGATGAGTACGACGGCTGGTACATGGGCCGCGGCCGATCGGTGAAGAAGGCGGTGAAGGCGGCGATCGAGGGCGACCTGGAGACGATCCGAGCGTGCGTCGAGGCGGAGCCCGAGCTGGTGCACTGCAACATCCGCTACCGGGAGCCCCTCTACTTCGCCGTCGGGAACGACCATCTCGAGGTCGCCCGCTTCCTCGTCGAGAGCGGGGCGGAGATCACCTACAGGTCCGGGAACAGGCATCACCAGCGGCCCATCGAGCGGGCGGAAGACCGCGGCTTCGTGGAGATGGCGGAGCTGCTGAAGGGCAGCCTCGAGAAGCGGCACGACGTGCTCTACCGGCCGGAAGGGGAGGAGATCGCCGCGCGGATCTGGGAGCACGACCTGGCCGCTGTCCTGGAGCACCTGGATCGGTCCCCTGAGTCGATACGGGCCGTGGACGAGCGGGGCAACCAGCCGATCCACTGGGCTGTGCTGGTCAAGGACGTGCGCATCCTCCGGGCCCTCGTAGAGAGGGGAGCGGATCTCGAAGCCCAACGCCCGGACGGGGCGCGGCCCATCGATCTGACCCCGGGCGACTACTTCCACAGGGGCCGTCACGGGGCCGACTTCCTCCGCGGAGTCCTCATCGGTCTGGGCGCCGAGTGTCCCGTCGAGCATGCCGCCTCCCTCGGTGATCTCGAGTTGGTGAAGGAGTGCGTGGAAGCCGACCCCGCCTGCGCCGGCCGTCTGCCCGACTACTTCACCTGGTACACCAGCACCTGCCTCGACAACGCAATCGGGACCGGCGACGCGGCCATCGTCAGGTATCTCCTGGAACACGGCGCCGATCCGAACCTCCGCCAGCCCGGGCTTGCCCCTTGCGGCAGCGCCCTGCTGAACGCCGCAGGGAAAGGCGACATGGAGATCGTCGACCTGGTGCTGGAGGCCGGAGGCGATCCGAACCAGGAGGTGGAGTCCTCGGGGAATGTCTGCGGCTGGGCCAAGGAGCATCCGCGGTTGCTGCGCAGACTGGCCGAGAGGGGTGGCAAGCTGAAGGACTACGATGATCTCAAGGGAGTCGATCCCGAGACCCTGAGGATCATGTTCGCGGAGCTGCCGCTGAAGTACCACGTCGACAACGACGACGGCGAAGGGCTGGCGCGGCGCCTGCGCCAAGACCCCGGGTCGGCGCGCCGGATCTTTCCGCAGACCATCGGCAACAGGCCGCTCATGGACCTGTGCCTGCAGGCCGATCCCGACCTGCTCCGGGACCTCTCACCCGACGTGGTGAGGCAGCTGGTGGAAGACGAGAGCCTGGACGACTACAGCGAACAGGCCCTCGCCCTGTCGGACCTATCGCGGCCGGACTGGATGGGCATCACCGACTTGCACGACATCGCCGCCTTCGGAACGGTCGAGAAGGCCGAGCGCTTCCTCGCCCACGGCGCGCCCCTGGAGGTCCTCGACGAGGAGTACTCCAGCACGCCCCTGGGCTGGGCCGCCAGGGAGGGCCGCACCGAGATGGCGGCGTTCCTGCTCGAAAGGGGGGCCGACCCCCGCGGGTCCGGGACCTTCCCGTGGGCCGCGCCCCTGGAGTGGGCGCGCAAGCGGGGCCACGAGGTGACGGCGGCGGTCGTCGAGCGGTGGCTGTGACCGGAAGCCTCGAGCCGGCCCCGGTGCATGGACGCCGCGGCCGACCGGGACACGGTGCCGGCGAACAACCAACCAGACCGGCGGATTCAGTGAAGCCGAAGACCCCCGCCTTCCCGTCCGTCCTGGCCTGAGGACCACCGGGATGCGCCTGCCCGCCGGGAAGCTCAGGGTTCCTGCCGTCTGTCTGATCCTGTGTCTTGTGCTGGGCTGCGCCCTGCGCTTCGTCGGCCTGACCCGCGGGGACAGCTCCTTCGTCCCGGCGGGGCCGGACCGCGCCGCGGGCGAGGACGCCTTCTACCACTTCCATCCCGACGAGACCACGCTGGTCCGGACCGCTCTGAGACCGGTCGACCCCTTTTCCCCCGAGCTCACCAGCTACGGCCTCCTGCCCGTCCATCTGCTTCGCGGGGTCCTGGAGCTCAACCGGATCGTCCTCGGCCGTGACTACGAGGATCAGGACTCGACGGAATCGGTCCGGTATGTCTACCTCACCGCCCGCATCCTGTCGGCCCTGGTCTCCTGTCTGACCCTTGGCGTGGTCTGGCTGCTGGCTCACCGCTGGTTCGGTGAGTTGACCGGACTCCTCGCCGCCCTGATGGTGGCTGTCGCTCCCCTGGCCATCCAGGCGGCCCACTTCTACACCGTGGACGGCCTGTTCACGCTGCTGCTGCTCGCCGCGCTCCTCTCCTTGTTGCATGCGCTCGAGGGTGGCGACTGGCGATGGTGGCTGGCGACCGGAGTCCTGACGGGACTCGCGGGAACCGTACGCCTCGCCGGCCTCTCCCTCGGGGCCGTGGTGCTGGCGGGCCTCCTCATCTACCACCGCCGCAGCCTCCTGACCGCCCTGACATCCTCCGTCTGGCTGGCAGGATCGGCGGCGCTGCTGGTCCTGCTCGTCCTCCAACCCTATCTCGTCACCAACTGGGAACTGCTTCTCCAGAGCCGTTCACCCAACGACTTCAGCTATTCGATGAAGGTAGCCCAGGGGGAATACCTCAGGCCCTGGAGCCTGGTGGACGTCCACACCATCCCCTACCTGCATCACTGGACCCACCTGTGGCCCCTGGGGGTGGGCTGGCCTCTCGCCGTCCTCCTCTGCCTCGGGATCGTCTACGGTCTCTGCACCGTCGACCGGCGAAAGGGACTGATCCTCCTGTTGGCGGGGATCCACTTCGCCCTCATCGGCGGCCTGCTCACCAAGCCCATACGGTACCTCCTTCCGCTGCTGCCCCTCCTTGCGGTTCTGGCGGCCGATCTCTGCGTCCGGCTGATCGATTCCCCTCGACTCGCCCGGGTGCGCAAGCCGGCCGTCGCCGTCATCGCCGCGGTGCTCGCCTTCAGCGCGGGCTACGGCATCGCCTTTGCAGGGATCTACACCGGGGAGGACAGCCGCATCCAGGCGGCGCGCTGGATCGACGAGCGGGTCCCGCCCGACAGCCGGATCGGCCTGGAACAGGGCGCCTTCACGATGCGGGGAATGGTCGGCGAGAGGCACAGGGTACGCCTGCTCAATACCGGCATGCTCTTCAGCATGCGGGGATATGCGACCTGCCGGACAGAGCTTGTCTGGCTTCAGGACCAGGTCGAGGACCTGGATTACCTGGCGATCACGGACGTGAACCGGTTCCAGCAATTCACGGCCGTCCCCGACCTGATCCCCGGCGGTGCGGCCTTCTACCAGGCCCTGGTCGATGAGGAGCTGGGCTTCGACCTGGTCCACCGGGTCAAGCGCTACCCCTCTCTCGGCGCCCTCGAGTTCAGAGACGACGGAAGCGATCCCTCCTTCACCAGCTACGACCACCCGGCGGCCATGATCTTCAGGAAGAGGGACGACGCCGCCCTGCGGGAAGGTCTGGACCGTCTGAGGGGACGGCTATCCACGAGTGTCCACTGCGTCGATCCCTTCCTGGAGAAAGCCGCCCTCTCTCTCCGGGAAGGGGACCTCGGCCAGAGCCTGATCTGGACGAGGATGGCGGCTCGGAGAGTACCGCAGAGCAAGATCCCCCACCTGGTCGAAGCCCATCTGCTCGGGCGAATGGGACGATCCAACCAGGAAGCGCGAGCAGCATTCCATGCCGATCTGTACAGGCCGGACCGGGTCCCCGCCTACCCTGTCCTCGGCACGGGGATGAGCCTGATGGAGCTGGGACTGAAGGGCCTGGCCATCTCCGCTCTCGAGACAGGGGTCTCGACGGTGAACGGCGACGACCGGATCTCCGGCAAACCGATGGCCCGCATCTACATTCGCCTGGCAGAGTACCTCAGGGACGACCTCGAGCTGGAGGAAGAGGCTGTCGAGGTCCTGTTGATGTCCACCCGTCTTCATCCCATGCCGCTGGCCTACAACAGACTCTCGAAAGAGGCCCTGGAGAGGGAAGACTACGAGCAGTCCGCTGAGTACCTCGAGCAATCATTGCGACTGGACCCTGACCAGGCGGGTGTACATGCCACTCTCGGCCAGGTCGCGGCGAGGATGGATGATCCGGCCACGGCCCTGGAGCACTTCAGGAGAGCTCTCGAGCTGAATCCGGCGCTGGAGGACCGCCTCAGGCCCTGGGTGAGCGTGCGCAGAGACTGAGTGAAACGGCTCTTCAGCAGGAGGACTCCCAATGCTGCTTTGGATACGCAAGTCAGGTCGCCGCCCCTGCCAGCCTGGTGGTGGGGAGTTCCTCTCACCTGCCTGGCTCACGCTGCTCTCCTTGCTGAATGTCGGGCAGCTACCGGTTGAGGCTCAAGGCACTCCCAACTCCCCGGTCTTCGAGATGCGATTCGAGGCCGACTCCGTTCGCGTCCTCCGCAATGAATTCCAGGCCCCTGGGAATCGGTCAACTGATGACAAGCCCCTGAGCCCGTTTCCCTTTCCCGCAGTTGCAAGTTCAGGGGCAAGGCAAGTCGCTTGGTTCCATCCGGACGGAACAATCAGGGCCAACCGCAGCTACTCCCCTCACGCTCACAGTGTCAGGGTGTCCTCGGATGGGAAGCTCATTCTCGTAGTCCACAGGGAGGGGGGCGAATACAGCGGCGCAGACCTGGAGTTGTCCGACGCAGAAGGCAATACCCTGTGGCGAAGAAGGACCCATGCCTACTTCGGTCGGCACTGGTCCCCCACGGGCGACATACTGGTCTACCCGGGCCATTGGGACATTGCTGGCTACGCCTCCTTCTGGGGGCCCACAGGCCTCGTGGCGGAATACGGGACCGACTTCGAATTGGGTCCCGTGTTCTCGTCTGACGGCAGGCGTGTGCTGGTCCAGGAAGTGGACTCCGCCTCCGCCACCCGCTGCCTGTCCCTGTTTGACAATCGGGGACAGCGGCTGTGGCAGGGACACTGTTCCAGGGAAAACCTCCAGAGGCTAGCCATCTCTGAGACCGGTCGGTACATGGCCTTCACGTACTATACCCCAGATAGCTATGTCGACAATGAAAACACTACTCCCAAGCGATTTGTGGTAGCTCTTGACAGTCTGGGGACTGAGATGTGGACCCGGCCGGTGGGGTGGGTCCACCAGATTCATTTGTCTGAGCAGCAAGGCCGTATGGTCCTGCTGAACAACAGATACATCGGCACATTCGGAGCAGGTGACACAGAAGACCTGGAAGCCGTGTTTCTCGACCTCTCCACCGGGGCCGTTCAGCGCAGATTCCCGCTTGCAGATTTTCTGAGGGAGGGTTACCGCATGGGGCCATTCAGCCTCTTGGGAGAAGATCTACTCCTCGGCCACATTCGCCGGACCCCGGAGGGAGACTTCTCGGCACACTTGCGGCGCTATGATTCCGCTGGGAGAGTGAGCTGGACCAGGGAGTTCAGTCCGGACACGGAGATTGGGGGCAGTTCGGAGCCGGTGTGGATGCGAAGCGACTCGTTCGTAGGCGTGTCGATTGGGCGAACGTTCTCCTTGTTCGACCTCAGCCACTGAACCCGAAGGGAGCAAGCCCGATACAGTGGGCACCGTACACGCCGGAGGGGATGAGTTGAAGGACGCCGCCCGGGAGGCCGCCGCCAAGACTCTGGCGACCCAGGCCGGACCGACCGAGCTGGCGGTCTTCTCGGCGCCCAAGCCCCTGCCCGAGGACGTCCCCATCAGCCTGATCATCTACAACGTCGCCGGCCTCTACCTCTACCGGCTCGTCGCCGGAACGGAACTCCGCGTCGGAAAAACTCGCCCTCATCCGGTAGCCCACCGCAATGAGGCCGGCATCTTCTCGGGCGGGGAGCAGGCGCGGAAGCTGACCTTGATGGGATAGGCCCCACCAGGGTCAGGGGGGCCACCCGGAGTGCCGGGGGCGAACCCCGTCCTTGCGCCTTCCCTGGGCCGCCGTCACAGCGGCATCCACCAGCCTCCTCCAGGACCTGCCAAACGCCGGCATACGACTGTCTACGAGAATTCCGTATGCGGGAGTGGCTGCACACAGGTGCCGGGTACCCCATGGACAACCGGGACTACGACCGGGATGGCCCAAGGGAATACGACAGAATCGTATAGCCTACAAGAACAGCATGCTGCGGCAGGAGATGTTGGAGACAAGAGAGATCTCTTGACATGGAAGGAAAGTGGGAATACGTGTTCCTGCCGGTGACGGCAGGGGCGCAGACGCGCGAGTTCACCCTGCCGCGCTAGAGGTCTGCAGCGTTTCAAGGGACTTCGAGAAGTGAAGAAGCTGGCGCTCGCTCTCCTGCTCTTCCCCCCGGCCATCTGCCACTCCTCGCCGTCTCCCGCCGACAGCCTGCACTCCTGCCTGTTCCTGGAGCCCGAACAGTATCCGTCCGTCATCCACGCCGGCAAGCGGCTGGGGGAGCTCGATGCCGCCGAGCCGCGCACGGTGCGTCTGTTCTACTTCCTGCCGAACGACCGTCCCTTCCGATCGGAGGTGGTTCAGAGAATCAAGGACGAGGTGCTCCGAGTCCAGGCCTGGTTCGGGGAGCAGATGGAGGCCCACGGGCACGGGTACAAGACCTTCCGTATCGAGACCGACGCCGAGGGGAATCCGGTCGTCCATCGCGTGGACGGGCAACATCCCGACAGTCACTATATCCTGGAAACGAACAAGTCGGTGCGCGAGGTGAGAACCACCTTCGATGTGTCGAAGAGTATCGCCGTCGTCGTCATCGACAACAGCACCAACCGGATCAACATCTCGGCGGCGGGATCGGCGACCTGGAGTTCGAAGCAGAGCGGCATCGCCCTGGTGGCGGGTGAGTTCGACTGGGATACCCTGGCCCATGAACTGGCCCACACCTTCGGCATGGGGCACGACTTCCGTGACGACTCGTACATCCTGTCCTATGGAGAGTGGAGATCCTCTCTGTCTGCCTGCAGCGCCGGGGTGCTGGCCGTTCATCCCTACTTCAATCCCGACGTGGGGGTCGAGTGGGCCGAGGCGCCGGTCATCGAGCTCCTCTCGGGCACTACCTACCCGGAGGGCGCGGAGAGTGTCCCCATTCGGCTCAGGCTGAGCGACGCCCATGGGCTTCAGCAGGTGCGCGTGCGAGTCTGGACCAGACCGACGCACAACCCCGCGCATGTCGGGGGTACGGAACTGAAGACATGCCGGGCCTTGATGGGGGAAGAAGAGGCCCTGGTGGAGTTCGACTATGACGGCGTCATCCCTTCGGGCGCCGCCTGGGGCTTCTCGGACCTTGCCGATCCTCGGAGGCATCCGATCTCCATCACCGTGATCGACAGGGACGGAAACAGGAGGGGCCTCAGCTTCGACCTGTGGGAGGTGTCCCGGCAGCATCTGGCCGCCTTCCAACCCGGCGAGGCGGTCCATGCCGTGGCTTTCCTGGACGGCGGCCGCACCCTGGCCTCCGGGTCGGCAGAGGGGGTGGACCTGTGGGACCTGGAGACGCGGACGGGTACGAGGACCTCCCTGGCCGGGGGGGCCAGGGCGGTGGTCCTGTCTCCGGACGGCGCGACCCTGGCCTCGGGCTCCGCCGCCGGCCAGGTGCAGCTCCTTGATCTGCAGAGCAGCCGGATCGCGGCCACCCTCTCAGGGCATACGCAGGCGATCCTGTCCCTGGCCTTCTCGCCCGACGGCGCGATCCTCGCTTCCGGATCCTCGGACGGCATCCGCCTGTGGGACGTGGGGGCGCGGACCCGTGCCGCCACCCTGCCCGGTGGCGTCACCTCCGTGGCCTTCTCGCCCGACGGCGGGACTCTCGCCTCCGGCTCCAGGGACGGGGTCCGCCTGTGGGGCTTGGAGACGGAGGCGGAGGTGGCGACGTACCGGCACGGAAGCGGCGGTCGGAAGCCCGGGGCCAACAGCGTGGCGTTCTCGCCGGACGGGACGCTGGTTGCCTCCGGGGGGGACGATGCCACGGTGCGGTTGTGGGAGGTGGCGACGGGTGAGAATGCGGCAGCTCTCGAGGGGCATGCCACGCCCGTCGGAGCGGTGGCCTTCTCTGAGGACGGCACGATGCTCGCCACCGGTGACGAGAGGACCTTGCTCCTGTGGGACCCGGTGAGCGGCGAGCGGCTCGCCGAGCTGCAAGGGGAGGGCCGGGGTGCCAACGCCCTGGCCTTCTCGCCCGACGGCGTCACCCTCGCCGCGGGAACGGAGTACGGCGGGACGGGCCTGTGGGACGTATCCGAATGGACCCGGCCCCGCCCTCGAAGGTTGGTGCTGATCTCCGGCGACGAACAGCAGGGGACCATCGGCGATCCCCTGGCCGATCCGCTGGTGGTCGAAGTGAGGGACCAGTACGGCAATCCCCTGCCGGGAGTCGAGGTGGCTTTTGCGGTCGTCCAGGGGGACGGCAGGGTGGGCGGGCAGTTCACGGTGGAGCGGATCACGAGCGACGCCGGTGGCCGAGCCGAGACGCTCCTCACTCTTGGAGCCGTCCAGGGGACGAACACGGTGGAGGCATCGATAGAGGGAATCGAGGCCCGGTACTTCAGGGCCGCGGGAGTCGGGGAGCCGGTCGGGCCGGGCCCGGAGGGTGACTTCCGTACCTGGCACCTTCCTGACGCCGCGACCATCCGCCTGGGGAAAGGGAGGATCAGGGAAGTCGCCTTTGCGCCGGGTGGGGATCTGCTCGCGGTGGGCTCGGACGTCGGAATCTGGCTCTACGACGTGGCCACGTCCCGGGAGCTCGCCCTTCTGCCCACGCGTCGAATCTGGGACATTGCTTTCTCGCACGATGGGCGAATCGTCGCCTCCTGCGGGGACTACAAGGACTGGATCCGGTTTTGGGAAGTGTCCACGGGAGAAGAGATTGCATCCATCGACCACAGGGCTACGGCCCTGGCCTTCTCGCCCGACGGCAGGACCCTGGCCACCGGATCGAGCTTCGGAATCCAGTTCTGGGACCTTGAGACGGGGGTCCAGTGGGCGGCCGTGTCCACGGCGGAGGGCACCTGGGGCATACGCTCGCTGGCTTTCTCCCCCGATGGGGGGACACTGGCGGCCGGGTCGTGGTCCGATCACTCCGTGCAGTTGTGGGACGCGGAGACTGCCACGAAGATCGCGACCCTGGAGGGGCACAAGGACGAGGTCAATACGGTCTCCTTCTCGCCCGACGGCAGGACGGTGGCCTCGGCGTCGGATGATCACACGGTCAAGCTCTGGGACGTGGCCGCCAGGTCCATCGTCGACACCTTCGAGGGCCATGAGAGCTGGGTCCTCTCCGTAGACTTCTCTCCCGACGGAACCCTCCTGGCCTCAGGGTCGACGAACGTCAAGCTCTGGGACCTCGAAACGGGCCACGCAACCACTCTCTCACGGGGCCGCCATTTGGTGGCCTTTTCCCGGGATGGAACGCTGGCCGCCACTTCGGGCAATGGAGTCGCCCTCTTCGAGGTTGCCACGGGCAATGCCACCACCCTGGTCTCGGACCATGCCGTGGTGACCGGTTCCATGGCCTTTTCTCCCGACGGCACGACGCTCGCTTCGACAGGGATCCGCGATATCCATCTGTGGGACCTGGCGACGGGGATGGTGACCGCCACTCTCCTTGGGCATACGAGCCTGCTGAATTCCGTGGCGTTCTCACCCGATGGGGCGATCCTGGCTTCTGCCTCCTGGGATCAGACGATCAAGCTCTGGGACGCGGCGACAGGCGCCGACATCCGCACTCTTTCCAGCAACAGCTGGATCACCGTCGCGGCTTTCTCGCCGGATGGGAGCAGGATCGCTTCGGGCCATGGCAACGGCACCGCGCGGGTCTGGGACGTGGCGACCGGGGAGACTACCGTCACCCTCGAGGGGGGGCACACCTTGGCGGTCGAGACGGTGGCCTTCTCCCCGGACGGGACCACCCTGGCCACCGGAGGCTACGGTGTGCACAGGTTGTGGGACCTGACGACGGGCGCAAGTACCCTCACCCAGGAGAAGCTGCCGCAGGAGAGCCCCTGGCAGCCGATCCAGACCGTTTTCTTCGACGCGGCCGGGACAGCTCTGGCCTTCGGGACGTATCCCGCGGCCTTTTCCCCGGATGCGCAAGTCCTCATTACCGAGTCCCTTGGCGGACCTCCCGGCTGGCCCAGTGTCAACGTGGTGAAGGTGCAGGAGGTTGGGGAGGCCCGCTCGGTCACCACCCTCGAAGGGCATGGAGAGCAGGTCCTGAGCCTGGCCATCTCACGCGACGGATCGACCTTCGCTTCCGGGTCCGCTGACGGCTCGATCCTGGTCTGGGACCTGCGGCGTGTGCTGCCCCACCCGCGGATCCTGACGGGGCTGTCCGGCCATGAGCAGGATGGACGGCCCAACGCCACCCTGGCGCAGCCCTTCGTCGTCGAGGTGCGGGACCAGCACGGAGATCCCTTCGAAGGCGCCACGGTCACCTTCGCGGTCACCGGCGGCGGGGGCACCCTCTCGGTTACCCGGGTCGCGACCGACGCCCGGGGCCGGGCGTCCACCGTGCTGACCCTGGGCCTGATCCCGGGACCGAACACCATCGAGGTCACCGTGGGCGACCTGGAGCCGCTGATCTTCACCGCCCTCACCCGGGCCGTCCCCACGACGCTGAGCATCGTCGGCGGCGATGCCCAGCAGGGGCCGAGCGGCTCCCCCCTGGCCGAGCCTCTGGTCGTCTCTCTGCTCGACCAGGCAGGCTCGCCCCTGGCCGGGGCGGCGGTCACCTTTGCGGTCACCGCCGGTGAAGGCACCCTCTCGGTGACCCGCGCCACCACCGATGCCCAGGGCCGGGCGGCCACCAACCTGACCCTGGGCCCTGCACCGGGGGCCAACAGCGTCGAGGTGAATGCGGCCGGCCTCGCGCCGGTGACCTTCATCGCCCTCGGCGTCGCGGTTCCCCGGACCCTGGCGAAGCTCTCGGGCGACGAGCAGGCGGCCGGGCCGGGCGAGCAACTGGCGGAGCCCCTCGTGGTCTCGGTGCGGGACCAGAACGGAGCCGCCTATCCCGGGGCCGTGGTCACCTTTGCTCTCACCGGCGACGGCGGGACCTTGTCGGCCGTCACCGACACCACCGACGCCGAGGGCCGGGCCGCCACCACCCTGACCCTGGGCGAGGAGTACGGGACCTACACCGTCGTCGCCACGGTGGCCGATCTCGAGCGGCTCACCTTCACCGTCCACGCCAAGGCCAGCCCCGACTTCGACGGCGACGGCGAGGTCGGCTTCTCCGACTTCTTCGTCTTCGCCGAGGCCTTCGGCGGCGGCGACCCCCGCTTCGACCTGGACGGCAGCGGCACGGTGGACTTCGCCGACTTCTTCCTCTTCGCCGAGAACTTCGGCCAGCCGGCGCGGGCCAAACTGGTGGCCCTGGCCCGGGAGCTGATCGGCCTGCCCGACGGCCCGCAGCTTCGGCAGAACGCGCCCAACCCGTTCAACAGCGGCACGGTGATCTCGTGGCTCCAGCTGCAGCCGGGGTTGGCTCGGCTGGAGGTGTTCGCGGTGACGGGTCAGCGGGTGGCGGTACTGCACGAGGGGCCGCGGAAGGCGGGCCTGCACCGCCTGCGTTGGGACGGGCGGGACGACCGGGGCCGCGTGCTGGCCAGCGGGGTCTACGTGTACCGGCTGGTGACGGCCGAAGTCGTGCAGACGAGAAAGCTGACCTTGCTGCGGTGAGCGTGCCATCGCCCGGTCAAGACAGGCGAAAGCATGAGACTCGACAGGCTCAGCGAGCACATCGGCGCCGAGGTCAGCGGGGTCGACATCGCCTCCCCCATCGACGGCGGCACCCTCTCCCTCCTGCGCGACGCCTTCCACCGGCACTCGGTCCTCGTGTTTCGGGGCCAGCCGATCAGCGGGGGGAAGGTGATCCCCCTCGACGACCGGCGCATGCTCTACCAGAAGGGGAACGGCCTGTGGCACTCGGACGGCGCCTTCCGCAAGGTGCCGCTCGGGGATCGCTGCTGTCGGCGAGGGAGGTGCCGCCCGTCGGCGGGGAGACCGAGTACGCCAGCCTGCGGGCGGCCTGGGCGAGCCTGCCCGAGGAGCGCCAGGCCCTCATCGAGGACCTGGTGGCCGAGCACAGCATCGCCTGGTCGCGGGAGCAGATCGCCCCCGGCCTGATGGACGACGAGTTCCTGAAGGACACGCCGCCGGCGCCCCATCCGCTGGTGCGGACCATCCCCGAGACCGGAGAGAAGGCCCTCCTCGTCGGCTCCTACGCCACCCACGTCGTCGGCCGGCCGCTGGAGAAGGGCCGCGCCCTGCTGGCGGAGCTGCTCGAATGGGCGACGCAGCCGCGCTTCGTCTACCGTCACGAGTGGCGGCGGCACGACCTGGTCATGTGGGACAACGTCGGCTGCCTGCACCGCGGCCGGCCCTGGGACGGCCGCCACCGCCGGGTCATGCACCGGACGACTCTTGGAATGCGATGACCCTGGCCGGTTACCGTCCCAATGAAGAGAGGCAGTCCATGAACCTCCCAAGGTCGCTCCTACTCTCCACTATCCTGCTCTCTACCTACGCCTCCCTGGCGATTTCCGAACCCATGGAGATGCTCTACTGGACAGCGGAGAGAGGCATAGGCCGATCATACCCGGACGCCTCCAACAAGGAGTGGATTGTCGAAGCCGATCTGCGCAGGCCGGGCAGTATCGCAATCGATGAGATCGCGGAGAGAGTCTACTGGACCCATCAGGCAGTGATCCATCGCTCCAATCTGGACGGCACCGACCTGGAGGTCTACTCCAGAGCCGCCCTGGGGTGGGCCTCCGACAGACAAATCATGGTCGGCCTGGAAATCGACATAGATTCCAAGGACCGCAAGATGTACTCCACAGTAATCTGGTGGGGTGATCACACTGGGGAGGGGATGGTCGAGGCCTTTGACCTCGATGCCGATTCACTCACCGTGCAGGGGTTGGCACCCTCGGTCAACTCATTTCATGCCTACTGGCCCTATGGAACAACGGTGGATCCAGTCAACAGAAAGCTGTACTTCCTCGACTGGTTCTCGTTCTATGCCGTTGAACTCGATTCCCTGCTGAGCATCGATGAGCATCTCTTCTACCCACACCTGGACCGTTGGCCGGCTACCACCGTCTATTCCCAGGAGGAGATGGAGGTTGAACGACCCGGGGATTGGCAGGGAATCTACGACCTGGATCTGGATCACGAGAGTGGGACCATGTACTGGTCTCTGCCCAATGGCATCATGCAGTCTCGGCTCGAAGACGGCAGGGAAGGAATCTCTCTGTACATGGACGTGCCGGCCCGGGAGATCGTGGTGGACTCCGATGAGAAGGAGCTCTACTGGACACAGCCTGACGGTGAGATACTTCGATCAGCACTTGAGGCTCCTTCTCCCCAACTGGTCATTGACGCGTCGGAATTCCGATTTCTGCCGGAAGAGGAGAGAACCCGCTGGTTCAGACCGAATGTGGTTGACCTGGCCGTCCACGAGGGGAAAGTCTACTGGACGGACCGCAGCGGCACCCTGCGCCGATGCAACCGCGATGGATCGAATCTCGAGGAGCTGTTTGCTCCCGAGGTCCGAAGGCCCAGCGGGGTCTTCGTGGATTCACGTCGTGGGAAGGTTCTCTGGGGAGACCTGCTGGCTGGCACCGTCATGGAGGCCAACCTGGACGGATCAGGGATTCGCGCAATCGCTGCCCGGTCCGTTGCGGTTGGAGATGTGCTGACTGTCGGCGACAAGGTTTACTGGACAGACAATGAGACCGAGGAAGTCTGGTCTGCTGACCTCGATGGTTCCGATGCGGCGGCTGTGACCCACCTGGAGGATCCTTCCCGCAGTATGGCCTATGAGCAGTCGGGGATGAGCTGGCCACCTGGGAGGAGATATCCATCCGGGAGAAGGTATCCTGTCATCCGTATCGCACATGATGCAACCGGCAAGCTATTGTGCTGGAGCCATGTCGGATCGATCTACTGTGCTGATTCCGATGGCGGCAACGCGAGCCGGATCCTCGACGGAGAGCGCCATGTCAGTGACATCGCCCTCGATGATGGCGGGTTCATCTACTGGATCGCCGGGGGGCTGTGGAGGATGGACTTGCAGGTGGGCACGAGGGAGTTGCTGTTTGAGGACTACACAGGTCAATCCTGTGCCCTGGCTCCCGATGGGATCTATCTGACCTCCCTGGAGGTGGGGACTACGGGTGAATCGACAGGGGTCCGTCACCTTGGAAGGGACGGCTCAGGCGCCCGATGGATTGGTCCCGGGGGGCAGTCTTTCCAGTACATCATCTACGAGGAACCGGGCCCTTCCACGCTCCTGGAGAGTCTCGCCCTCTATTCTCCTGCTGCGACCGAGCTGTCCTATTCCTCCGCGGCCTTGGTGCCGGCTTTGCTTCCCAACCATCCCAACCCGTTCAACGCCTCCACCCGGATCCCCTACACCCTCTCGCGCCCCGGCCCGGTTTCCCTCGTCATCTACAACAGCCTCGGTCAGCCTGTTCAGACTCTGGTGAATGGGGTCAAGACCGCGGGGTCGTACACCGTCTACTGGAGTCCTGGAACCGAGAGGCCGCTGGCCAGCGGGGTTTACTACTCCCGGCTCGTCACGCCCCAGGGCTCTCTCACGAGAAAGCTGACCCTTCTACGATAGTGTGTCCAGGCCGGGATCAGGCCGCCGCTGGGCAACCCGCCTTCGGCGAGGAGAGAAAGGATGGCACTGGAGGTCTTCGACTACCGCCCCGACGTGCGGAACATCTTCGTCTCCTCCCAGATGCGCTCGCGGTTCCTGCGGATGGTCCAGGCGCCGCAGGACTACCCTCACTTGGGAAGAGAAAAGTTCCTCTACGAGAGTTCGTGCTTGCTTGGCTTAGGACAACGAAGCCCTCAGAAATGGGAGAATCATCACATGCGCGCTCCCACCACAGTGTACGCCACTGAGTGATGCAAACTATCTAACCTGAAGGAATCTGATATGGTCACTCGTCTGGTCGTCCTCATCGTCTTTGCGGTCCTGTCTCCCCTTGTCGCCCAAACCACCACCAAGAAGGCCTCAGACTATCTGCCCTTGGCTGTCGGTAACTCATGGACCTACCTGCAGGAGCACTGGTACGTCCGAGCCAATCAGCACGGCCTACTCTATCAGGAGAGCTATGATCCTGCGGAGTTTACGCTTTCCATCCTTCGTACGGAGGTGATTGATGGGGAGACATACTACGTCTTCTCAGACGTTCCTTCGGATTTGCCCACAGATGTGCCTGGACACTTCATCGCGGGAAAGAAACTGCGATGGGATGGAAACAACCTGACCGAGCATGACGGCACCTCGCCCGTTTCGCTCTACCGATTCGACATACCGACTGCTGATGCCGAAATCACAAGTGAGTATTCCATCGCGACGACCCATGGAGATACTCTGGTGAAGACTTACGCAGGGATCTCCTCAAGTGGCTTGCTACACCAGGGCTTCCAATTCGACGGCGAGGTGCCGCAGGATGGATCCGACTTCTCACGCCTTGTCAGGTTCATTGAGACATTCGGCCTGAGTGCCGCCAAAGAGATCTGGAGCCATGGTGATGCGATTGTCGGCACCAAATCGTTGACTCCCGTCCGGGCACTTCGGATTGACAGCACACAAGGTGAACAAGGAGTGCGCGGCTCAGACACGCTCCCCATAGCTGTGGAATGGGAGGACTTCAACTGCTTCTTCCGAGGCTATGATGTCAGATTCGGGACGACATGCAACTACCCTCCCACCTCCACTCGCAGATTATCTTGGGGTTCAGCAAAGAATGAAAGTAGGTAACGCCATGAGGGTTTCTCGACCCATCCCAATCCCGGTAGTGTACCCCAATACCGGACAGTTGGCCCAAGCGAGACGTCGCGCCTCAGAGGATCCGTTGAGGGACGATCCGCAGGAGGATCCCCAATGAGGAAGGAAGCTCTTGCTGTCGCAGTCCTGGCCACCATGGGCACCGCAACAGACGTCCCGGCGTCGTCTCCCTGTTCCAACGGCATCGTCATCCCGGAGCCACAGGAACACCCCGCCCTGGTGGAGGACTGCGAGGCTCTGCTGGCTGTACGGGATCAGCTCTCTCTTCGAGTTCACTGGGAGCATGGCACGTGGACGGCGGACAACCCTATCGCCAACTGGTCTGGCATCACCATTGAAGACTCCCGGGTCGTCAACCTGCATCTCCTGTCGAACAGCGAGGGCTCTCTCTTTTCCATGGAGGGTCAACTACCACCGGAGTTGGGGAAATTGTCTGCGCTGACGGAGCTTTGGGTTCGGCGCTATGTAGAGGGACCGATCCCGCGTGAACTTGCCAATCTGACACATCTTAGGATTCTGGATCTCAGCGAGAACAGTCTGTCGGGTCCGATACCGTCCGAACTCTCCAACCTGGGGGAGTTGGAGTTGCTGTTCCTCGATGGCAACAACCTGACCGGTCCGATACCGCCCGAGATCTCCAACCTGGGGGAGTTGAGGTCGTTGTCCCTCTATGACAACAACTTGAAGGGTCCGATACCGCCGGAACTCTTCAACCTGAGCAGACTGGAAGTCCTGAGGCTTGGCAGCCGCCGCCGCAGCAAGTACGAGTCCGGGCGCAATGACTGGATGGGGCCGATACCATCTGAGATAGGCAGGGCAGAGAACCTGAGAACACTGCTAATAGATGGTGCTGGCCTGACCGGCTCGATCCCCCCCGAGATGGGTGCGCTATCCAACCTCCGTCACCTGGATCTGCGCCGCAACCAGCTGACGGGTCCGATCCCTCCGGAGTTTGGACAACTCAAGCGCCTTGAGACATTGTGGCTCGGAGAAAACGAACTGACCGATTCCATCCCTGCGGAGTTGGGGCGTTTGCCAGAATTGAGGGACTTGTCGCTGAATGACAATCAACTTGGTGGATCGATCCCGCCCGAGGTGGGAGAGCTTGGCGGGCTCGAGATACTGGACCTCGAGAACAATTTCTTGACCGGGCGGATTCCTCCAGAGCTGGGAAGGTTGTCGAAACTGAGGCTGCTGCTCCTCCGCGGCAATTCCATCGTTGGTCCCATTCCCCGGGAGTTGAGCCAACTCGGCAACCTCTCCAAGATCAGAGTCGATCCCGATGTGGTGGTGGGGTGTATTCCTGCAGGGTTGACCCACATCCTCGACGGTCCCATCTGCCCAGAGTTCGCCAATCCGTGCGAGAACGGGCTTGCTGTGAAGAGTCCGGAGGAACACCCGGACCTGGTAAGGGACTGCAAGACGCTCCTGGCGTCGCGGGATGCCTTGGGGGGTGACTACCGCCTGGACTGGACGGGGGACAAACCGATCGAGTCGTGGCAAGGCATCATTGTCAATGACTCGCGGGTAACCGGAATGCGGCTGGTGCGGACTTACCGCAACCGCATGGGGATCTTGACGGGGGAGATCCCGCCGGAGCTTGGGGAATTGACGGCGCTTCGGGAACTGCTCATTGGCGAACCCGACTGACGGGCGCCATACCTCCCGAGCTGGGGAAGCTCACCAGGCTCGAGCGGTTGCAGGTGGGCCCCAATTCTCTGACGGGTCCGATCCCTCCCCAGTTGGGGCAACTCGCGAATCTTCGGTTGCTTACCCTGTCCGAGTGCAATCTTGGGGGTCCGATTCCGCTTGAGTTGGGGCAACTTGAGGATCTGGGGACGCTGGACCTGGCTGCCAACAACCTGGTCGGCCCGATTCCGCCTGAGTTGGGGCAAGTGGCGAGTCTAGTGGTTCTTGACCTTTCCGGAAACGAATTGAGCGGAGCGATCCCGCCGGAGTTGGGCGCTCTCGAAAGGTTGAGCCGCTTGGACCTGGGTTGGAATCGGCTGACCGGCCGAATCCCTCCTGAGTTGGGACAGCTGACGAATCTCAAGGAGCTGGCCCTATGGGGCAATGAACTGACGGGCTCCATTCCTCCGGAGCTTGCTCAACTCACCGAACTGGAAACTCTGGGTCTCTCCGCTAATGGACTGACGGGCTCCATTCCTCCGGAACTCGCTCAACTCACCAAACTGGAGAGACTGAGTCTAGCCGAAAACAGACTTACGGGCTCTATCCCGTTGGAGTTTGCCCAACTCACGAGATTGCGGTACTTCTATTTCGGCGGCCAGGGAATAGAGGAGTGCTTGCCTACGGAACTGTCCGGACTCGAGGCCGCTGCCTGGCCTCTCTCTCTGTGCGCGACAGCCATCGGAGATGTCCGTGAATTCCCACTGCTCACAGATCTGACGCCCAACCACCCGAATCCCTTCAACGCAGGCACTCGGATCACCTATTCGCTCGCAGATGGCGGATCTGTGCAGATCGCGATCTACAGCGTCCTGGGCCAACGGATTCACACGGTGGTGGATAAAGTGCAATCCCCTGGCGTCTACCAGGTCTCCTGGGACGGCCGCGACACCCAAGGCCGCGAGGTGGCCAGCGGGGTCTACGTGTGCCGGCTGCGGCTTGCAGAGGGGACTCTGTCTCGCCGCCTGACGCTGGTCAGGTGAGCTGTGGACCGATGGAATGCGACAGAGAATGGTGTGAAGGGACTCCGCACCAGCACTTGATCGAGATTGGGAGGAGGTAGTCGTGGGTAATCCGGAGGGAAGGGTGAAGCAACTGGGTGATGGGTAACACAATAGACCGGGATGATGGGTAACACTTCGAGCGGGATAGGAGCCCCGCTTCTCCTGCATGAAGCGGGCCAGCATCCCTTGAGCGCTGCGTCCAAGGCGAGCCGACAGCACAATAGCAGCCTCGAGAAGGGTAGGTGTGCCCACGCCGAGGCTGGGCGCGGCGGTGAGCTTGGACCGAAGGACTTCGTGCTCCGGCTCCCGAAGCAGGATGGCGACGATCGCCGAGGAATCGAGGCTCATGCGCCGTCCTTGCCATAGCCCAGGATCTCTCCCTCTTCATCCCGGCTCAGTTTCCTGCCCAGCTCCGAGGGCGGCACATGGGGCCAGACCTCCCTCTCCAGGAATCGGCGCAACCGGCCGCCGCGGTCATCGGCGGCGCCCTGGTAGGCCAGGCGGGCTCGGCGCTCTTCCAGGGAGCGGCGCACGGCCTCGGTCTTGCTCTCCCCTGTGAGGAGGGAGACCTCCTCGATCAGCCGCTCGACCTCCTTGTCCTTGATGTTCAAGCTCATGAGATGCCCCTCCCGCTTCCAGTATGGTGGTGAAGACGGTCCTCTGAATCCTTGACGGACCACTACCGCCGCCCCCCCGCAAGTTGCTCCGCCTCGGGCAGTCCGCGCAGCCGCAGCATGGCCGCGGTGCCGAAGGCGGGTCCGACGGCGAGCATGACGAAGGCGGCGGGCCAGCCGCCCATCTCCACGATGAGCGGCACCAGCTGGATCGACGCCATGGTCAGCAGAAACCCGACCGAGGTCTGGATCGTCAGGGCCGTGCCGGTGTACTCCGGGGGGCTGAGCTCGGTGATGGAGGCGGAGAACTGGGCCGAGTCGGCGACCACCGAGACCCCCCAGATCAGCAGGATGGCGGTGAGCAGGGGCAGGGGCGCGGCGTGGAAGGCGGCGGCCAGGAGGGCCATCGCCCCGCTGACGATCATGGCGGCGCTGGTGGTCGCCGTGCGGCCCAGGCGGTCGGCCACGGCGCCGGCGGCCAGGCATCCGAGGCCGCCGATGCCGACCACGGCGAAGGCGAGCAGGGGCGCCAGCGAGGGGGGGCCGCCGCCGGCCGCCACCCTCCCGGCCAGGAAGACGGGCACCCACGTCCACATGGCGTACAGCTCCCACTGGTGGCCGAGGTAGCCGAAGTTGGCCAGCCGCAGGCCCCGCCGGGTGAAGATGGAGAGGGCGAAGCGCGGGTTGAAGCGGGCGCCGCCGGCGGCGAAGGGCCCCTCCCGGAAGAGGAGCGCCACGATCAGCCCGCCCGCGGCGGCCAGGGCCGAGGAGACCAGGACGACGCCGGTCCAGCCGGAGGTCTCGCCGCCGGGGCTGCCCAGGTGAGAAAGGGACCGCACCAGGTGGGGGGCCGCCGAGCCGAGGGTCAGGGCCCCCACGACGAGGCCGATGGCCAGGCCCCGGTGCCGCCGGGTCCAGGTGGCGGCCAGCTTCATGCCGGGGGGATAGACGCCGGCGAGGAAGAAGCCGGTCAGGAAGCGCAGCACCACGCCGGAGGCCAGCCCGCCGGCGAGGAGGGCGAAGCCGGCGTTGGCGGCGGCCCCCAGCCAGGCGCTGGCGACGAAGAGGCGCCGGCTGCTGATGATGTCCGGCAGGTTGAGGACGCCGCTGAGGGCGGTGCCGGCGACGAAGCCGATCTGCACGGCCATGGTGAGCCAGGCGGCGCCCGCCACCGACAGGCCCCAGGCCTCCTGCAGGGCGGGGGAGACGGCGGAGGCGCTGAACCACAGGGACATGCCCAGGACCTCGGCCAGCGCCAGCAGCCCCAGGTGCCGCCACTTCCGGGGGCCTCCTTCCAGGTCCTCCTGGACGGCGGGAGGGGAGGTCACGCCGCCCGCCCGACCCGCGGAGACATCACTCGGCGCCCTCGAACAATCCCTCGATCTCCGTGCCCATGTGGTCAAAGTCGGGGGGGCAGCGAGATCCGCCCGGCCAGGAACCCGGTGCGGGCGGCGACCGCTGACTCGGGGGCGTCCACGGCGACGACCTTGACGAGGGGTTTGCCGGCCCGGGCGATGATGAAGGGTTCGCCCTGGGCGGCCTCCTCGACCAGGCGCGAGAGGTGGGTCCTGGCTTCCTGCATGTCGACGGTGCGCATCTGGATGCCTTGATCGAGAGTCCCCAAAGCTGCCCTACTTCGGCTGTACCCGCCAGCGGGTTGCCCACGCAGGAAAGGACAGCCATGCCCCCCTTCTCTCTCGACTCGATCGAGGTCGCTCTCGCCTCTACCTGACGGCGGCGCCGGGTATCGAGGTCGGGACCCGTCTCCGCGGCGGCCACGGATCTGGGCCGCCGATATGAACCTGGATCAGCTACATTGGCGACGGCGAGACGGTGGGGGCCTTGATGCAGCGGGGGAGTGCCGGGTTGCAAATCTGTTCTTCGATGTTAGATTTGCAGGAACCTCCAGGATCCACGACATGGCCTACCTCGAGCGCCACCTGACCCCAACCGTCCACCGGGCGGCGGCCACCTTCCCCGCGGTGCTGATCACCGGGGCCCGCCAGACAGGGAAGACCACCCTGCTGCGCCGCGAGTTCGGCGCCTCCCACCGCTATCTCTCCCTCGAACGGCCCGATGTCCGGGCGCGGGCACAGGCCGACCCGGTCGCCTTCCTCGCCGAGGCCGCTCCGCCGGCGATCCTCGACGAGATCCAGTACGCGCCGGAGCTGCTCCACTACGTCAAGGAGGACATCGACGACAACCGCATCCCGGGCCGCTGGCTCCTGACGGGGTCGCAGAGCCTGGCCCTCATGCAGGGCCTGAGCCAGACCCTGTCCGGGCGCGTCGCCGTCCTCACCCTGGACCCGCTGTCCACGGCGGAGGTCGAGCAGCGGGCCCCGCCCTCCGGAATCGATGGCCTGCTGGCAAAGGTCTTCGGCGGCGCTTCCGCGGAAGACGGGCCTCGGAGGCCGACCGACCTGGCGGACTGGCTCCTGCGCGGCGGCTTCCCCGAGCCCCGGGTCAATCCGCAGGTGGATCGGCAGGTCTGGTTCGGCAGCTACGTCCAGACCTACCTCGAACGCGACGTGCGAGACCTCGCCCAGATCGCCGACCTGAGCGCCTTCAACCGCTTCCTCATGCTCGCCGGAGCCCGCACGGGCACCACCCTCAACATGACCGAGATGGGCCGCGAAGTCGGCGTCAGCGGCCCCACGGTCCGCCGCTGGCTCTCGGTGCTCGAGACCAGCCAGGTCATCCACCTGCTGCAACCCTACTACCGCAACCTGGGCAAGCGCCTGCGGAAGAGCCCCCGTCTCTTCCTGATCGACCCGGGGCTGGCCACCTTCCTCCTCGGCCTTCACGGGGCCGAACCGGTGCTCCAGGGCCCCGCTCTCGGTCCCCTGGTGGAAACGGCCGTGGTGGGGGAGTGGCTGAAGGCGTTCCGGCAGCAGGGGGAGAGACCGAACCTCTACTACTGGCAGTCGAACACCATCGCCGAGGTCGATCTCGTCATCGAGCGCGGCGGCCGCCTCTACGGGGTCGAGGTCAAGGCCACGGCCACCCCCACCCCGGGGCACGCCGAGGGCCTGGCGCGCTGGCTGGCCCTCGCCGGTCCCGAAGCCCGCGGCGTGCTGGCCTGCCGCGTCGAGGCGCCGCACACCCTGCGGCCGGGAATCCGCGCCGTCCCCTGGCACCTGGCCTGGTAGCCTGAGTCGCTCCGCGGGACCCCCGCTCAGGACGGGATCCGCAGCTGGACGTAGCGCATCACCCCGGCCTCCGGCCCGGGGCCGCAGAGGTCGACCGTCGTCGACGGCTCGCTGCCGAGGCGCCCGCTGGCGGTGAGGAAGCTGCCCAGGGGATGCCGGAGGTCGAGGCGCACCGGTTCCTCCTGCGAGGGCAGCAGCTGCTGGGCGAAGTTGGCCGGCCCTCCATCGTCGACAACGTGGCCGAGGACGAAGAGGCGCCCGTCGCCGGCGTCGTGGAACCGGGCCCAGCCGACCCGGGGGCCGCGGTCCTCGACACTTTCCCGGAGGACGCGGCGCTCGGCCACGGCTCCGTCGTGGATGCGGGCGTACTTCAGGGCCACCGTCATCGGCACCTCCGGGAACAGCTCGTCGCGCACCATGCCCGCCGTCTCGTCGCGGCTGGCGAAGGTGAGGATCGGGGAGAAGGGGACCTCGCCCAGCGCCGGCGTGTGGCTGTAGAAGAGCTGGCGGAAATCGTAGTCCCAGTCGCGGCCGGTGTGCCGGCGCTTCAGCTCGCGCCAGGCGGCGTTCGGCTCGACGATGTCGCTCACCGCCACCACCCAGGCAGCCCTCTGGCGCAGGGCGACGTTGGGATAGCAGCCGCGCAGGGGGAACTCGAGCAAGCCCCGGCGGCTCCAGTCGCCCCCGGCGTCGAGCAGGCTCCAGGCCTGGCCGCGGCCGGAGACGTTGAGGAGCAGGACCTCGCCGCTGCGGGAGCAGGCGGCGGCGCCCCGGTAGCTGTGTTCCGTGAAGGCGTAGTCGCGGTCCCACACCGGCTGCAGGGACCGGGGCGGATCCCCCGGCCGCGCGGCGTCGAACTCCAGCAGCTGCGGCCGGCTCCAGTGGTTCTCCCGCACCCCGGAAGATCCGCCGCGGGGCCCGGTGCTCGGGTTCACCGACAGCAGGAGGCGGCCGGGCAGCCGCAGCAAGGGGCAGGGCTCGCGCTCGTCGAAGAGCTCGTTCACGGCCACCCGGGGCCAGTCCCCGCCATCGCGGGCGAAGAGCTGCCAGCGGGTGTTGCACAGGGGCGGCACCCCCTCGCCGACCTCGGGCAGGCTGACGAAGACCCGGTCGCCGTCCCGGGCGATCGTGGAGGAGCCGTAGCACCAGAGGGGGCCGCTGCCGTTGCCGGGGTCGCCGTAGGGGGCGATGGCCTCTTCGGCGGCGACGTCGATGGCGGCCACCTTACAGCTTCAGCAGGCGCCGGGCGTTGCCGCCGAGGATCAGGCGCTTGTCGTCGTCGCTGATGTCGGCGGTGATGATCTTGCCCAGCTGCGCCCGGGGGTCCATCAGGGGGATGTCGGACCCGAAGAGGACGCGCTCCGCACCGGCTTCCTCGACGAGCTGCTCGATCACCCCCGGCGTGCGGAAGGTGGAGCAGGTCTCCAGGTAGACGTTGGGATGGTCCAGGGCGACGTCGATCGCCTGGCGGCGCATGGGCGGACAGTTGCCGGAGTGTCCGGAGACGAAGCGGGCGCCGGGGAAGCGCCCCACCACCTCTCCCATGTACCTGGGGAAGGACCCGGGCTCGATCCCCGTGTGCCACAGCACGACCAGCTCGCGGTCGTCGGCGAACTCGTAGATCGGCCACCACACAGGGTCGCTGAGCGGCGGATCGACGAAGGGAGGGTAGAGCTTGATGCCCTTCAGGCCGAGCCGGTCGATGGCCCGCTCCAGCTCGGGGACGATCGTCTCCGGCATCAGGGGGGAGACGTAGGCGAAGCCGAGGAGGCGGTCGGGATGGGCGGCCACGAGGGAGGCGGTGAGGTCGTTGGCGCGCCGGCCCTCGGGGTGCCAGATGTCGAAGAGGACGGAGCGGTCGATGCCGACCGCGTCCATCGCCGGGAACAGCAGCTCCGGGTCGAGGTGGGAGACGCCCCACCGTCCAGGATGGCCGTGGAAGTCGATCACCTCCGAGCCGTCGATCATCGGGTGCCTCCTTCCAGCAGGCGCTCCAGGTTGCCGCTGCACAAGGCCCCCAGGGTCGCATCGTCGAAGCCGACGTTGTGGATGTAGTAGAGCATGGGGCCCATGGCCAGGCGCGGATAGAAGGAACCGTAGACGAAGCGCTCGGCCCCGAACTCGGCGACCAGCACCTCGAGCTCCCGCAGGACCTCGTAGCGGCTCAGCTCGAGGCAGGTGCGGGTCAGCTTCAGGAAGGGCCGCACGTAGTAGGAGTGAACGAAGTGGGCGCCAAGCAGGACGGTCACCAGGCCGGGGAAGGCGCGCAGGATCTCCATCACCTCCGTGACCGGCGTGTTCTTGCGCACCATCCACGAGGGGTCCCAGGTATCGTGGAGGGAGATCCACACGGGGATGCCCTCGGCCTGCAGCCACTCGAGCAGGTCGCCGTAGACCCAGTCGACGAAGGGCACGTTGGCGGCTCCCGAGTCGTGAATGCGAACGCTGCTGACCCGTCCCTCGGCGCGCAGCTGCTGCAGCTGCTTGAGGCTGTCCGGCTCGGGGCTGGCCATCCACTGGGGGATGAAGGCGTCCTCGTGGCCCTCGAGCCACTCGTGCAGGAAGTCGTTTCCCGTGACGGCGCTGAGGCTCTCCCCGTGCTGGTGATGGATGACGGCGCGCTCGACGCCGTGGCGGTTCAGCTCCGCCCGCAGCTCCTCCGGGGTGTCGACGGGGGCCGGCCGCAGATGGGAGTGCCCGACGCCGACGTTGGCGTCGATCACCGGCACCCGGGCCCGGAAGCTCAACTCGCTCGTCAAGGGGAGGCTCTCCTGGTCGGGGGGTCGCGGGGCCTCGAAAGGTAGTCGAGCCGGTGTTGACCCGGCTACATCCGTGCCGTCATACTCGTACCCATGGCACAGTTGATCATCAGGCAGCTGGAACCGGAGGTCGTCGCCCGGCTCGAGGAACGCGCCGGCCGGAAGGGTCGCTCCGCCGAGGAAGAGCACCGTGCGATTCTGCGCGAAGCCCTCCTCGGCGCCGGGGCCGAGGTCTCGGAGATGTCCTTCGAGCAGTACCTGGGAGCGATGCCCGACGTGGGCGATGACGAGGACTTCGCACGGAGACATGGCACGCGTCCCGACCCACCGTGAACCGACCCACCCCGGGGAGATGCTGCTCGAGGAGTTCCTGAGGCCGATGGGCGTCACCCGGCGGCAGCTGGCCGAAGCGATCCACGTACCCTGTCAGCAGGTTGACGAGTTGGTCAACGGCCGGCGCCGCATCACGCCGAGCACGGTCCTGCGCCTCGGGAAGTTCCTCGGCACAACGCCGGGATTCTGGCTGAACCTGCAGGCCCGGTGGGACCGACGGCAGCATGATCTACAGCCGGACCCTGGACGAGATCCCGGCGCAAGGAGGAAACGACATGCCGAGTGATCGACTGCGCGTCGCCATCTGGCTCGACGAGCTGGACCTGTCCCTCGACGAGGGGCTGCAGGTGGCCGTGGACCTGGGCAGCGAGTACGTGTGGTTCTCGCGTCTCCCCGGGGAGACGCCGGTCCCGGAGATGACCGACGCCGAGGCGGACGACATGGCCCGGCGCGTCCACGCCCGGGGCCGAAAGCTGTTCACCCTCGGCGCCGGCCACGCCTTCCACGACCTGCGGATGACGGACCTGTCCCCGGGTCGACTGCGGCAGCACGAGGTCTTCCGCCGCGACTTCGACGCCGTCGTGCGGACGATGGAGATCGCCGCCCGCCTCGGCGTCGGCGCCGTGACGACTTACGGCCTGCTGTGGCCCGGCGAGTGGACGGACTGGCCGGATACCTGGTCGCGCTCCCCCGGCTGGCCGATGCGCTGGGCCACCGGCGGCGGCATCGTCTCGGAGGCCGAGCTCCGGGGCCTGGTCGAGATCTTCGGCGAGCTCCTCGAGGGGGCCGAGAAGCACGGCGTCGACCTGATCGTCAACCAGCGGCCGTTCCACTACACGAACACGACGGGCCACTTCCAGCAGCTTGCCGAGCGGCTGGACTCCCCCCGTCTGAAGGCCTTCTGGGGCCCCGCCGACAACGTGCTGTCGGGCGAGCGCGAGGTGCCCACGAAGGGGTACGACCGCCTGCGGCCCCTGCTGGCGGCCCTGCACCTGAAGGACGTG
>JAPOZM010000061.1 GCA_026706075.1 Gemmatimonadaceae bacterium | reverse complement strand
ACCGAAGAGGAACTGCGCACCTTCTACGATGAGGAGTCGCTGGGTTGGCAGGTCTGGCCCGCCCACATCCTCTCCGCCACCGAAGAGGAGGCTCGCGAAGTCATTCGCCTGCTGTCGGAGGGAGCTGACTTTGGCGGACTGGCACGGGAGCGCTCCCTGGCCGGCGACGCGGACAAGGGCGGCGATCTGCAGGCCTTCTTCGGGGCCTCGGATGCCGTTCCCACCCTGCGGGAGGGCGCTTTCCACCTCGAGGAAGGGCAGGTGAGCGAGCCGATCCGCACCTTCGAGGGCTACGAGGTGGTCAAGGTGCTGCGGAAACGGAGACTGCCTTACGGGGAGCTGCGGCAGGAGATCTATCAGCGCCTGATGACGCGCAAGGGCTGGGAGCGGCGTACCGCCATCATCGACTCGCTCAAGAAAGCTCGCGGCCTGCGCCTCCACCGCCAACGGGTGCCGGCGGTCTTCGACGGGCTGCACGGCCGGGAGGTCGACCCGGACCAGGAGCGGGCCCCCCTGATCGAGTACGAAGGGGGCGTCGTCACCGTTCTCGACGCCATGGAGGGGCTGCGCGACCTGGACAAGGACGCCCTGCCGCCTGACACTGCGGCCGTCGTCCGCGCCCTCGAGGAGAGGTTGATCCCCGATTCCCTGCTGGTTCTCGAGGCCCGGGCCCGCGGGCTGACCGAAGGGCCGGGCATGGTGGAGTGGCGGGAGATGGAGCGTTTGGGCCTGATGGCCGCACGCCTGCGCAGCGACGTGGTGAAGGGCCGGGCGGAGGTGACGAAAGAAGAGGTGAGGGATCACTACGAGCGGAACCTGGAGTCCTACACTTCCCTGCCCGGCTTCATCCGGATGACGGAGGTCCTCCTCGACACCCGTGCGCAGGCCGATTCGATCCTCGCACGGGCGCGGGCCGGCGAAGGGCTGGAGGTTCTCGCCGCCCGCCATTCGGTGCGTCCGGGCATGAAGCCGGTGGGGGGGCACACCTTCGGCGACAGCGGCAGAGTCACCATCCGGCCCCTCTACAAGTCGCCGTACCGTACCGTCTTCGGAGACCGCAACACCGAGGACGTGGGCGTGCTCCAGGGTCCGCTGGAGGTGCAGGGGAGGTACAGCGTCTTCCGCCTGGATCAGCCATTCGAGAAGGAGGCCGTGCCCTTCTGGCGGCTGCGCCGGCGCATCGCCGGGCAGATCCTCAGACGGCGGGAGGCCGTCCTCTTCGAGAGCTTCCTCGATTCGCTGCGCCGCGTCCATGCCGCCGAAGTGGTGATCCGCGAAGAAGCCCTCTCCGGTTACGTCGCCGCCCGTCAGAGCCTCGATCCCCCGTAAGCGAGGCTCATCTGTGCGGCTGAGGCTCGCGGCGCTGCTCTTCGGCCTGGGGCTCGTGGGGCTCCTGGAGGGCGCCCTCCGGCTGGTCCCCGCCCTCCGTCCTCCGGCCTTCACCGTCCGCCTCGCCACGGTGGAGGATCGGACCCTCAACGCCGTCAATCCGGACTACCCGCAGCGCTTCTTCGCCGGCCTTGCGGGGGACCTTCCCGCGGGCGGCGTCCGCATGACCCCCCGGCCTTACGTCGAGCCCGCACCGCCGGAGGCCCTGCGGGTGCTCTTCGCCGGCGGATCGACGGTGCAGGGCTTCCCCCACCCCAAGCGCCTGTCGGCGCCCTCCTGCCTCCAGGAGATGCTCCGGGACCTGCATCCCGGACGCCACATCGAGGTCTACAACGCCGGGATCACGGCTGCCTCGAGCTTCGCCGTTGCCCGCGCCGTGGAGGACGGTGTCCGGGCCCTGGAGGCCGACCTCGTGGTGGTCTACACGGGACATAACGAGCTCTACGGAGTGTACGGGGCCGCCTCCCTTGCCGGGGGCGGCCGGGCCCTGTGGAGCAAGAGGCTTCACTACGGGGTGATGCAATGGCGGATGACCCGTCTGGTGGCCCGGCTCCCGGGGGCCCTCGGCACCGACGAGGCTCAACCCGCGGACCTGCTGGAGACCATGTCGCGCACGGGCTCCGTCCCCGTGGACGACCCGAGGCGGGAGCGGGCCGCCGCCTTCCTGGAGGACAACCTGAGGGACGTGGCCGCCTTCTGCCGGGAGCGGGGCATCCCCCTGGTGCTCTGCACCCTGACCAGCAACGAGCGCGGCTTCGCTCCGGCCCGCCGCGCGCCCCCTCCCGGCGAGGAGGGCGCGACGTACCTGGACCTGCTGCAGGCCGGCAGCCGCGGCCAGGCCTCCGCCGCCGCCCTGCAGGCCCTGGAAGAGGCCCGCGAGTTACGAGAGGACGACGCCTACCTGCAGTTCCTGCGCGGCCATCACCTGGAGCGCCTCGGGGACGGGTTCGCGGCGCGGCAGGCCTACCTGCAGGCCCGCGAGCTGGATACCCGGCCCTGGCGGGCGACGGCCCGGTTCAACGAGGTGGTGCGCCGGGTTGCGGCCGAGGAGGGGACGCTCCTGGCCGACGTGCAAGGGCGGTTCGTGGATCACAGCCCGGCCGCCGGCGTGGGCTGGGAGCTGATGGCCGACCACTTGCACCCCACCGCCGCCGGGCAGGCGCTGCTCGCCCGTGCCGTGGCGGCGGTCCTGAGCGAAGCACCTCAACCCTGGGGATTCCCGTCCGAGGGGCTCCGGCGCCTCCAGGCCGACGGCCGCTACCGCCAGCGCCTCGGAGACCTGCCCGTCGAGCAGCTCGCCGTGACCCGGGCCATGGCCCGCCTCTTCACCTCTCCCCCCATGGACGAGGGCAACGAGAGCCGCGCCGAAGAGCTTCGCCGGCAGGGCGCCGCCCTTCTTGCCGGGCTGAGCCCCGGGGAGCGGCGCGGGGTCGAGCGCTGGGTGCAGGGAGAAGGGCCGGACCTGCTGGCCCTGAATGTGGCCGAGACCCTGTTCTCGGCGCGGGACTATCAGCGGGCGAGATCCTACTACCAGGCCTCCCGCCTGGAGCAGCCTTTCACGATCTGGAGCGACTTGTGGGCCACCCTGCGCTGGGTCCGCTGCGGTCGGCTGCTCGGCCACCCGCCGGACGAGACGGACAGGGTGGCCCTCGAGACTGTGCTGGACCGTCTACGTTTCCTGGCCCGGGCGCCCGACTTCTCCGAAGGGCTGCGGGACTTCATCGAGGGGTACGCCCGCCACCTCCTGGGGCAAGGGGCCGGCGCCCTGGCCGCCCTCGAAGCGGCCATCCGGGATGAAGAGACTCGGCGCAGGTTCTTCCCCGAGCTTCTCCATCTGATCGTGATCGAGCTGATCGCCGCAGGCCGCCCCGGGGACGCCGAACGCTACGCGCTCCAGGTCTCCGCGGAGCTGCGCCAGGAGGCTGTCGGACGCGCCCTGGTGGAGCGCATCCGGGCAGGTGCGGCCCGGCGCTGACGTTTGTCTCCATCCCGCCTCAGTCCTGGCCGGTACCGATCCGTCGATGGACTTCCTCGAGCAGGGCCTGGGCCTGGGGTGAAGGGCCCCTGGCCAGCACCTGCCGCAACCGCTCGACGGCCGCGCCGTGGCGTCCCTCTTCGGTGTCCATGAGGGCCATGTTGACGTGGGCCTCCGGGTTCTCCGGGTCCAGCTCCAGGGCCTCCAGGAAGAGGGTCCGGGCCGTCTGATTGCGCCCCTCGACCAGATGCAGGGCGCCGATGGCTACCAGGGCCTCGGGCCGCCTCTCCAGGGACAGGGCGCGCCCATAGGAGTCGAGGGCGGCCTCGGCGCGCCCGGCCTGGTGCAGGGCGCGCCCCAACTGGTAGTGGATTCGGAAGTCCCGCGGGCGGGAAGCCAGGGCCCGCCGGAAGTGCTCGGCAGCAGCCGCGTAGCGCCCCTGGCCGTAGAGGAGACGGGCGTACTCGTAGTTGGCCATGCCGGATCCCGGATCCAGCTCCAGGGCGCGCAGCAGGGAGGCCCTGGCCTCCTGCGGCCGGCCCACCTCCAGTTGGATGCGGGCGAGAAGCACGTGGGTGTCCACCCGCCGGGGATTCTCCGCCAGGGTGGCCCGGGCCGTCCGGCCACTCTCCCCCAGGCGTCCCTGATGGTAGCAGGCCACGGCCAGATTGTGGCGCGCGTAGTTGTATCCCGGGTCCAGCTCCAGGGCACGCCGGGAGTGGGCCTCGGACAGTGCGTACTCCCCCTTGCGCAGGTAGACCTCGCCCAGGTCGAAGTGGAGTTGGGCGTCCCCGTCGGTGGGGGCTGCCCTCCCCAGGTTGCACAGGACCAGGAGAGCGGCCAGGGGCAGCCCCAGCCTCGCCGCCGCCGGCCAGGATCTCCGGCGCAGGCTGCCGAGCAGTCGCCAGGCCGCCAGGGCGGCAAAGGCGATCAGCACGGGCACCACCGGCATGCGGTAGCGGGCGGCGGGGAAGAACAGCACGACCGAGGCCGTATAGCCGAGAACGTAGAGCCGCAGCAGGGCCGTTGGATCGCCGCGGATACGGAGGCTCAGCCCCAGACCGAGCAGGCCCAGGGGGGCGACCAGTCCGAAGGGCATGGAGAGGTGCCGGTCCCACAGCAGGAGACCGAGGATCCACGAGTGCTGCCGGGCATGGTAGATGTCCTGGTTGCGCTTGACCTCCGGGCCGCTCCAGAAATCCCGGGTCTTCCTGGCGAGGAGGCCGAGGTAGTCGAGGGGATGGGTGGCAATCCAGGCCAGGCCCTTGCGCAGGAAGTAGGAGGACTTCGCCGCCGCGGTCACGTGCCCCTCCCTCGCCGGCTCAGAGACCATCTCCTCCCACTCCACCCCGGGCCGCAGGGCGACGGTGCGCTCGTAGTCGGCGTTGTTGCCGATGTAGAAGTTGACGCCGCCGTTGGCCGAGACCAGGACCAGGCCCGGCTCGGCGGCCCAGTTGCGCACGGTGACGGGGAGGATCACCAGGAGGGCGCAGCCCGCGAAGGTCGCCAGGGCGCCCGCGCCGCGCCCCCGCCACAAGTGCCAGGCGCAGAAGAGAGCGACGAAGAGTAGGATGTTGGGGCGGGCGAGGGCGGCCAGCCCGGCCGTCACTCCGGCCAGGCCCCAGTCCCGGCTGCGCCCCCGGTCCTGGGCCGCCACCAGGAGCTGGAGAAGCAGGAGGTCCAGGAATACCTCCAGGGGTACGGCCAGCAGCTCTCCCTCGAAGTAGAGGAAGGTGCCGCACAGGGCGGCCCCCCAACCGGCGATCCGCGCCGCCGGCTCGCCGAAGCCGCGGCGGGCGAGGCCGTACACCAGCAGACAGGAGAGGGCCCCCAGGAGGGCGTGGACGAGACGGATGCCGACGAAGTACGCGCCCGGCATGAGCCAGCAGACGAAAGCCAGCAGGTAGATGTAGAGGGGCGCCTGCCAGTAGGGCTCGGCACCGCCCCGGAGATCGCCGGCGGCGATGGCCAGGGCCTGATCGAGGAAGGTCCGGGCGTCGACGACGGGTGCGTCGAAGAACGGGCTGGCGCCGTGCTGGTGGATGTAGCCCAGCCTCAGCGCCAGCGCCGCCAGCAGGAGGCAGCCGGCAAAGAGGCGGGACCCGCGGCCCATGGCCTCGAGACGGCCCTTCTGCCGGCGCCTATGAGCCGGGGATCAGCGGCTCAATAGGCGACGGAGAGGACGCCGGAGTGCCGGGCGGAGGTGTCGTCGGAGTCGACGGCGAAACGGTAGAGATAGATCCCGGGGGGCACGAGCAGGCCGTTCTCGTCGCGGCCGTCCCAGGTGAACCGCAGGGCGCCCGCCGCCGAGTCCCCGGCCTCGATCCGGGCCAGACGGCGGCCGGACACATCGTGGATGTCGAGCTCCACCTCAACCTCCTCGGTGACGAGGAAGAGGTCGAAGGAGAACACGATCTCGTCGTTGATGCCGTCGCCGTTGGGGGTGAAGGGATTGGGGCCGACGAGAGGCGCCTGCACGACGCTGCCGATATCCTGGACCACGACGAGCCGGGAGTTGGTGCCCACGTCGGGAGTGGCGTCCCCGTCCTCGGTGGGCTGGGGGATCGCGGTGCCTCCGAGCTCGTCGTTCCACAGGGAGCTGAGGAACTGCTGAGAGCCCCGGAAGAGCCGGGAGCGGAAGACGACCTCGATGTTCTCTCCGAACTGGAAGTGCCCGGCACCCATGGAAGGCAGCTTGATCGACAGCTTGTGAGCCCCGGTGACCGGGTCGGTGACGACAGACTGGGCGAACTGCCCCAGGCTGTCGGGGCTGCCCGCCGCCGGGGCGAGACGGGCGGGATGGACATCGAGGAGAGGATCGTCGCCGGTACCGGCGGCGATCTCGGCCCAGGCCTGCCCGTCGACGCGCAGGGTGTCGATGCGGCTGTCGACGCTGGGAACGTCGATCTCGATCCGGTTGAAGACCATCGGATCCCCCCGCCCGAAGAGCGGCCGGAGGTAGTAGCGGAAGAGGGCCTCCTCACCGAGGGGGACGCCTGACGGGAAGATCTCGGCCACCACGCCCCCGGAGACGAGGGGCGTGTCGTAGTCGAACTCGATGAAGTCGAGGAGGGCGGCGCCGTGCTGGGGGCCGTCGAAGTAGACGCGGAACTGGATGTAACGGGTGCCTCCGGGAAGGGGCAGCTGGACGCCGGCATCGCCCCACTCGGACTCGGGCAGGCTCTCGTCGATGAGTCCGTCCGCCAGCTTGAAAGGCGCCGACCAGTAGCTCCAACCCCGTCTCCCGTCGGCGCCCACGTCGACGCCCAGCTCGTTGTACCGCAGCTCGCGCTCGGGGATGCGGCCGTCGGTGAGCTTGATCCAGGCGAAGAGGTCGAGAGGATCGCCTTTGTCGTCGCGGTCGTCCTCGAAGCCGGGGCCCAGCCGGCGGGAGTAGACATGGGTGTCGAGCGAGTTGCCGACCCGGAACTGAATGCGCACGTCGCCGCCGAGGCCGTCGCGGCGGCCCTTCCAGCGGACCTTGCCCCAGTTGACCTGTTCGCCGGGCAGATTCAGGTCGAACTGGCCTTCGTAGGCCTCCCGCTCGCCGCCGGAGAACTGCTCGATCTCGCGGTCGTAGCGACGGGCGCGCGGCGTGGGAACGCCCACGTCGATGACGGCCGAGGTGTACTGTCCGTCGATGGCGTAGCCGTCGCCGAAGTGGCCGAGCTCGGCGATCTGGCTGAGCTTGCCCTCGGGATCGATGGAGTGGATATCGACGCGACCGGCGACATAGGTGGGGAAGCGCAGGTTCTTGACCACCGGGGTGAGCTGATCGCGGGTTGGGGAGACCAGGGTCCTGTTGGCCTGGATGGTCTCGGCTCGAAGGTTGATCGAAGTCTGGTTGCCGTAGCGGATGTGGTAGTTGGCGATGGTGCCTCCCGGGAGGGTGGGATGGGGCCGGAAGGTTATGCGGTTGAGGTAGTAGTAGCCCATCAGGTTCATCGCGATCCCGCCACGGCCGTACTTGGTGCTGTTGAACTCGGTGCGGAGGTCGCCGTCCACCGCCCTCTCGGCGTCCTCCCGGCGGATGACCCCCGCCGCCGCCCAGTAGTCGCCCGAGACGGGGTCGGAGACCTCGCGGCGGAAGCCGTACTCGCTCGGCACCACCATGTAGGGCCGCTGGGTGTCCTTGCCGGGGATGACCCCGCCGAACTCGCCGGCCTTGTAGCGCTGGTTGAGCATGTAGGCGAGGTTGCGCAGGCTGTCGAGGCGGATCGGCCGGATCCAGGTGGTCACGCCGCCGCCGTGTGCGGGCATGTCGGGATCCTCGTCCACGAGCCCGTCGCCGTCGTCGTCCACGCCGTTGATGGGATCCTCGTTGAGCAGGCCGTCCCAGTCGTCGTCGTACTGGCTGTAGAGGCCATCCTCGTTGAGCAGCCCGTCGCCGTCGTTGTCGATCTGCGGATCGGGACCGTCTTCGTTGATCAGCCCGTCGATGTCGTTGTCGATCAACTCGGGCGGGTCCTCGTCGATGAGACCGTCGCCATCGTCGTCGACGTTGTTGTCGGGATCCTCGTTGAGCTGGCCGTCACCGTCGTTGTCGACCTGAGGGTCCTCGGGGTCCTCGTTGATCGTGCCGTCGTCGTCGTTGTCGATGAGGTCCACGGGATCCTCGTCGATGAGACCGTCGCCGTCGTCGTCGGCCAGCAGTTCCACCGCCCAGCTGCGTCCCAGGTCGAGGCGGCCCGTCACCGGCCGCAGGATCCATGGATGCGTGCCGTCGCCGACGCGCCAGCTCTTGATCTCCGCCCAGCCGTCGCCGGCCAGGACCAGGGCGCCCAGCAGGGCCAGTGTCGATAGCCTGATCATCGCGCTCCTCCGTCGATTTCCATTGCGGCAGCGGTCGAGGGCCGGTTGGTCGAGATCGTCCGCGTGCCGTCCGGGGAGAGTCGGCCCACCTCGCGCTCGAACCGGTAACGGATGTCCACCGTCTCCACCGGCTCGTTGCGGTGGTCGAAGCGGAGGACCGTGTCGTGGATGGTCACCTCGACCCGCGAGACATCGGGATGGAGCACCGGGAAGACGAGGTAGCCCTCGAGCTCCTGGCCGCTGAAAATGACTTCCTTCCGGAACATGTTGCGCTGGGCCAGGTCGATGCGTTCCTGGTAGCGGTCGTACTCGTTACCCCTGTAACCGAGGACGTAGGCCCGGTAGTAGCTCTTCAGTTGACTCACGTCGAGGGTCCAGTAGCGGCGGCCGTTGTCGGCCGTCAGCTCCACCTGGGTCGGGTCGATCTGAACCCTCGGGAAGGCGTAGTTCTTGACGTTCAGGTGAAAGACCGTGAAGCGGGACTGACCCTCCCCGCCCTCCCGCAGCTCGGCGTCGCCGAAGGTGAAGGGGTTCGTCGAGGCGGGCCCCGACCGGGAGTGGGAGGCGAACTGGCGGTTGAGCTCGGCGTCGGTGATCGGGCGGAGCCTCACTTCGAGGCGGCCCAGTGTGTACGTCACCGACCCGTCGTCGGCCACCGCCACCGCTTTCTCCTGCCCGTCGGAGGGCCGGAGTGGGCCGGCGTAGTAGGTGTATCCACAGCCGCCGCCGAGGAGGAGAAGAAGAAGGCTGGCCGCGGCCGGAGGGAGGGTCCTGTTCATTTGCATAGTTCCCATTCGCGGAATGCCTAGCCTACGGCGGCCCGAAGGGTGCTGTCAAGCGGCGCGGAAAGGTTCAGAATACCTGCTTTCGGTAGCGCTGGGAGTTGATCCCCTGCTGCACGCGGTACTTGGCCACCGTGCGGCGCGCGATCTGGATGCCCTCCTTGCCGAGCTCGTCGGCGATAGCCTGATCGCTGAGGGGCTCCTGCTTGTCCTCACCCGCGATCAGGGCGGAGATGCTCTCCTTGACGCTGCGCGCCGACACCTCCTCGCCATCGTCGCGATGCACCTTGCTGTCGAAGAAGTGCTTGAGCTCGAAGACGCCATGCGGGGTCTGCATGTACTTGCCGTTGCTGACCCTGCTGATGGTCGACACATGCATGCCTACGGCGTCGGCCACGTCCTGAAGGACCATCGGCCTGAGGTGGGCCGGGCCGCGCTCGAACCAGTCCATCTGCGCCCGTACGAGGTAGTTGGCCACTTTCAGCATCGTCGCCCGGCGCTGGTTGATGGCGTTGATCAGCCAACGGGCGTCGTTGAGCTTCTCCGACACGTAGGACCGGACCTCGTCCTTGCGCCGGCGGCCGTCTACGAGCTGGGCATAGGAACGATTGATGGTCAGGGACGGGAGGTTGCCGTCGGTGAGGCTGACGACCCAGTCCTCTTCCACCTTGTCGACCACGAGGTCGGGGGTGATGTAGTTGACGCTGGTATCGAGGGTGAGCATGCCGGGGCTGGTGAACCCGGCCTCCACGGCGGCGCCGGCGTTCGGTTGCAGCTGCTCGATCAACTCCATGGCCCCCTTCAACTCTTCGTTCTCGACGCCGAGGGCGCGCGTGATCTGCGAGAAGCGGCGCCGGGTGAGATCCTCCATGTGGTGGCGCACGATCTTCGTGGCCAGCTCCAGGTCGTGGTAGTTCTCCTGGCCCTCCTTCAACTCCAGCTGGATCAGCAGGCATTCGCCCAGGTCTCGGGCGCCGATGCCGGGAGGCTCGAAGGTCTGTATGACCGCCAGGACGCGCTCCACGTCTTCCAAGGGGACCGCGATCGCCTCGGCGATCTCCGCGGCCGTGCACGTCAGGTAACCGCGGTCGTCGATATTGCCGATGATGAACTCCGCCGTCTCCACGTCCGCCCCTTCCAGATCGCTCACCAGCAGCTGCTCCTGGAGCAGCTGGATCAGGGGCGTGACGGTGGTGATGCGGTTCTCCCGGGGCTCCCGGTCCTGCTCCCAGTCCGGGTCGTACTCGGTCGTGTCCTCGTTGTAGGAGTTCTTGTCGAGCTGGTCGTCGAGCAGGGCGTCCCAGTCGATCTCGTCGAGGTCCTCCGGAACTTCCTCCTCCTTCAGCTCCTGCTCCTCGAGGGCGGCTTCCTGCTCGCGCGTCTCCACCTCCTCCGGCTCGGCCTCGGGCTCCAGCTCCTCCTCCTGCTCCACCGCTTCCTCGAGGAGCGGGTTGATCTCCATCTGCTGCTTGATCTCGAGCTCGAGCTCCAGAGTCGACATCTGCAGGAGCTGCAGCGACTGGATCAGCTGCGGCGCCAGGCGCTGTTGCAGGCTGAGGTTCTGTGACAGGCGGAGCATCGTCACGGCAGTCGTAACTCACACTCTCGTAATGATTTGGGTACAGGCGAAGGCCTGCGAGGGGCTAATGTAGCCCGGTGTCCTCGAGCCTGTCAAGGATTGAGGCACAGCGTTTGCTGCAATCGTTCGCCAGGCTGGCGACCCCTGTCACGTCAGGCGGAAACGGTCGCCCAGATAGAGCCTCCGCACGTCCCGGTCCCGGGCCAGGTCCGGAGCGGTGCCCGAGGTCAGGATCACACCATCCACCATGATGTACGCCCGGTCGGCGATCTCGAGGGTTTCGTGAGCGTTGTGGTCGGTGATGAGGATGCTGAGCCCCCGGGCGCGGAGCTCGCCGACGATGGACTGGATGTCCTCCACGGTGCGCGGGTCGATGCCGGTGAACGGTTCGTCCAGAAGCATGTAGCGGGGCTCCGTGGCCAGGGCCCGGGCGATCTCGACGCGACGGGTCTCGCCGCCGGAGAGGCTGTCGGCGCGCTGACCCGCTCGGGCCTCGAGGTCGAGCTCGGCGAGGAGGCCGGCGGCGCGCTCCTCCCGCTCCCGGCGTGCGACGCCGCGAGCCTCGAGGACGGCGGAGACGTTCTGCGCCACCGTCAGCCCTCGAAAGATCGAAGTCTCCTGCGGCAGATAGCCGATGCCCCGGCGTGCCCTCTGATACATGGCCAGTCGGGTCAGTTCCTCCTGATCGAGCAGCACGCGGCCTCCATCGGGGCGCACGAAGCCGGTGATGCTGTGGAATGTGGTCGTCTTTCCGGCCCCGTTCGGCCCTAGAAGGCCGACGACCTCGCCGGGACCGACGTGGAGGGAGACGCCGTCCACCACCCTCCTCCGGCCATAGGTCTTGACGATCTCCTCGACGCGCAGCATCCGTGGTCCCGTCAGCCGCCCCGCCCGCCCGGCTCGAATCTTCCCTCGACGCCCTCGATGACGTGCACTGCCTGCACCACCCCCCCGCGCATCCTGATCTCCAGCCGCTCTCCCCTCACGTCGTTGAGGGAGACCTCCTCCCCTTCGGAGCCGCCTCCGGCCAGCCGAAGGCGGACGTGGGCGGCGCCACTGGCCACGATCCGACTCAAGACGCCCTCCTCGTCGAAGCCCATCTCCATCCGTTCGGCGGTGAACCGGCTCAGGCGCTCCTCCGAGGGATCCCGGTGGATCGCCTCGACCCGGCCATCCAGGTGCAGGCTGGACAGTCTGCCGGAGGCCAGCGCCGCCCGGCCCGAGCCGGCGCGCAGCCAGGTCCGGCCGTCGCCCCGCAGGCTCCCCCGGAGGTCGCCGGGCCACGTCAGGGCCACGGGCTCACCCGCCGCCAGCTCCACGCGGCTGCTGTCCGCGGCGAGACGGCTGCGGCCGGGCCCGGCCCGGTGGACGAACTCGACCTCGCCGAAGAGGGACACCGGTCCTTCCGGGGTGGCGTAGACGCCGCGGAGGGCCCTCAGCTCCAGGTCGGGCGGCGCCTCGAGGAGGAACCCGCCGGTCCCGGTCAGGCGCCGCTGCGAGCCTTCGAGGATCAGTGAATCGGCGCGCAGGGTCAGCTCGCCTCCGCCCCGGCGGGGGCGCGTCAGGCGGGCATCGCTCCACAGGACGAGCCGGGCGCCGGCGGCCCCCGACCTCAGCCGCCCGGAGCGCAGGTCTCCCTCGAGATCGGCAGCGTCCAGGGCCACGGACCCGAAGGCCTCCACCTCGTCCTCCGGGCGCACCAGGCGCAGGGAATCGGCGGTGATCCTCCGATCCCCCTCTCGCGCCGACGCCCCGCCGCCGGCCAGGAGGGTGTCGGTGCCCTCGCTGAGGTGGAGCCGCCGCGCCTCCAGTCCCCGCCCGTCCACCTCGGCCAGCGCCGGATCTCCCTGGATGCGCCAGCGGTTGCCGTCCTCCTCGATCGAATCCGCCCACAGGCGGGCCTCGCCCTCGACGCGCACGCCGCCGGCGGCGGCGAAGCGCGAGCGGCCCATCTCGAGGTCGATGGCCTCCGCCGTCAGACGTCTTTGGCGGCCCCTGTCCTCCATCGACGCCGCCCCCTCCAGCACGACCCGACGGGTGCGGCCGTCGTAGATGGCGCGGCGAGCCCCGAAACGGCGATCCCGCCAGCCCGCGCGAGCCTGCTTGAAGGCGGCCTCAAGGCGGCCATCGCGAACCCGCAGATCCGCGGCGGCCGCCTCGATGTGGAGGACCCCTGCCCCGTCGTCGCCGCCGGGGGGCTCCCCCGACCCGGTGAGGACGCCGGTCACCTCTTGTGCCGACCACGACGCCAGGCCGCTGTCGCCCGCGAGCCGGGCGGCGCTGAGGCGGCCATCGGGCAGGAGCAGGTCCGCGGCCGAGGGAGCGCTCAGGCTGTCGGTGCCGCGGTCCCAGCCGAGGGTGTCGGCCCTGGCCGCGATCCCGGGACCCTCGGCCTCGGCGGTGACGTTCCCCGAGAAGCCGACGATGTCGTGGCCGTGGTCGATGAACATGCGGTCGGCGCGGACCCGGGTCACGGGCCGGCTCAGGGAGTCGGCGAAGGTCACGGTCACGCCGCCGTCGGCGCGTGTGATCCGGTCCGCCAGATCGGCGACGTAGGCGGCCTCGACGGCGACGGTGGAGATGCTGCCGCGCAGGTCGAGTTCCACCTCCCAGGACTCGCGCTCGATCCCCTCCGGGGCCTCCGGCTCCGGGGACGGCGGCCCCTCGGCGGCACCGCAGCCGAGTAGTCCGAGGAGGGAGAGGGCGGTCACGGCGCCGGCGGGGCGCCGTCCGGCGTTGCAGGGTGTGAGCGGGGCCTCAGGGGGCCGCGGCGCGGACATCGGCGGCCCGCTCGGCCCGGTGGACCAGGGCCGCGTCGACGAACCCGGAGAACAGGGGCGCAGGGTTGTCCATCCGGGACTTGAACTCGGGGTGGGCCTGGGTGGCGATGAAGAACGGGTGATCGGGCAGCTCGATGAACTCCATCAGGCGCGTGCCGTCGACGCGGCGGTGGTGCCCGGAGAACACCAGGCCCTCCTCCTCGAGGAGCTCGACGAAACGCGGCGAGATCTCGTAGCGGTGGCGGTGACGCTCCAGCACTACCTTGTCGCGGTCGATCATGATCTGTCCGATGCGGAAGGACTCCTCGGGGGTGTCGAGGAGCTGGCGGATGCGCGCCCCGTCCTCGAGGATCCGGCCCGAGCGCTCGTAGATCTCGAGGACCCGGCTGTCCTTGCGCAGCACCGCGGCGTAGGCGCCGAGGCGCATGCTGGCGCCGTAGCGATTCTCCTCCAGGGCGTGCTTCTGGCTTTCCTGGATGGCCACCACCTGGTAGTCGGAGTCGTCGGAGAACTCCTCGGAGGTGGCGCGCTCGATGCCGGCCACGTGGCGGGCGTACTCGATGACGGCCAGCTGCATGCCGTAGCACAGCCCCAGAAAGGGCACCCCCTGCTCGCGGGCCAGGCGGATGGCGGCGATCACACCCTCCGCTCCCCCCTCGCCGAAGGCCCCCGGCACGATGATGCCGCCGTAGTCCAGCAACTCCTCGACGCTGCGCTCGCCGCTCTCGAAGTCGCGGCCGTCGATCCAGGTGATGTCCACGCCGGTGTCGCGGGACACGCCGGCGTGCAGCAGGGACTGGTTCACCGAGATGTAGGAGTCCGTGAGCTGGAAGTCGCCGATCTCGACGTACTTGCCGACCATCGCCACGGGCAGCCTGCGGGCCGGGCTCTTGCTGTGCTCCAACAGCCTCTCCCAGCGGTCCCAGTCGGGCTGGCGCCGGGGCTCGAACCCCAACTTTGCCAGCATCTTCGCCCCCAGCCCTTCCTCCTCCAGGCGGACCGGGATGTCGTATATCGTGGCCATGTCCGGCGCCGAGATGATGTGCTCCTTCGGCACGTTGGCGTTGACCATGATCTTCTTCTTGCGCACATCGTCGAGGGGGGTCTCGGCGCGGCAGATGATGAAGTCGGGAAAGATGCCTTGCTGGGACAGCAGCCGGATCGCCTGCTGCGTCGGCTTCGTCTTCATCTCCCCCACGTGGCTGGGAATGGGCAGATAGGTGATCAGCACGTAGAGGAAGTGCTCCTCGCCGAGCTCACGCTCCATGCCCTTCACGGCGAAGAGGAACAACTCGTTCTCGTAGTCCCCGCCGGTGCCGCCGATCTCGATGAGGACGATGTCGAATCCCTCGCCGGCCTCGACGATGCGGCGCTGCACCTCGTCGGTGAGGTGGGGGATGGGTTGCACGGTGTGGCCGAGGTACTCGCCCCGGCGCTCGCGCTCGATGACGGTGTGGTAGATCTGGCCGGTGGTCAGGTTGTTGCGCCGCGGCAGGTCGATGCCCAGGAAGCGCTCGTAGTTGCCCAGGTCCTGGTCGATCTCGCCGCCGTCGTCGGTGACGAAGACCTCGCCGTGCTCGGTGGGCCGCATCGTGCCGGCGTCGTAGTTGATGTAGGGATCGATCTTGACGGCGGTGGTGCGGTACCCGTACTCGCGGAGGATGCGGCCCATGGAGGCGGTGGTGAGCCCCTTGCCGACGCCGCTCATCACGCCGCCGGCGACGACGATGAACTTGGGACCCGCGTACTCCGTCACACTCTTCCTCCGGCTCCTGTGGCGCCGCAGCGGCCCCGGAGCCGCGCGGAATGGCTCACTCGATGATCCTGGGGACCCGGAAACACCCGTCCCTCGTGTCGGGCGCCTGGGCGAGCAGTTCCGTCCGTCCGTCGAAGGGCACGGCCTCGTCCCGGCGCAGGACGCCGGCCATCGGCGTGGCGTGGGAGGTGGGCTCCACGCCGTCGGTGTCGAGCTCGTTGAGCTTTTCCATGTAGGCGAGGATGCGGCCGAGCTCGGCGGTGAGGCGCTCTTCCTGCGGCGCCGACAGATCCAGGCGGGCCAGGGCCGCAACCCGCTTCACGTCGTCGATGGTGACCGCCATGGAAGCCTCAACGAAGAATGCCCGGGGCAGGCCCGGGCGCGCGTGAAATATGCCCCTGCCCCGGGGCCGGCGCAAGAAAAGTGGCATCCTCGGCTCCCGGTCCCCGGGAGCCGCCGGACCGCCGTATATTCGACGGCCATGGCCTCCCACCGCCCCTTCACCGTCGACCAGGCGAACGGCATGATCCCCTGGCTGGAGTCGGTCCTCGAACGGCTGGACCGGCACCGGGAGAGCTGGCTCCGGCATTACGAAGGCCTGCAGATCCTGCAGACCTTGTGGGGTGACGATGTCGAGTCGGCCGATAACCCGGACCACGCCGAGCTCCTCGACCACCGCCGCGCCATGGAGACCGAGTCAGCGGCGGTGGAGAGGATCGTGCGCGAGGACATCCTCGGCCACGGGCTGCGGTTCCCCGCCGGCGGCCTGGAACAGGGGATCGTCGACTTCCCCACGACCTTCGAGGGCCGCTGGGTCTACCTGTGCTGGCGCCGCGGCGAGCCCGGGATCGGCCACTGGCACGAGGTCGACGGCGGCTTCGGGGGACGCCGCGAGATCACCGACGAGCACGTCATCGGCATGGGCCGAGACGACGAGCTCCCCGACGATTCGGTCCTCGACTTCTGACCGTCCGGGAGACCCGCCCTGTCTTGCCAGGGTCCCCACATGATGGTATCGTTCCTGTGCTGCTCCCCAGCCGGTAGTGGTCCGCCCCCTCTCCCCCTCCCGCGCCCGCGCCTCCGGCGAGGAGATTCCGGCCTTGCGCCTGACCCATCTCGACGTCTTCGGCTTCAAGTCCTTCCTCGACAAGACCGAGATCCCCTTCGGCCCCGGGATCTCCGGGATCGTGGGTCCCAACGGCTGCGGCAAGTCCAACATCGTCGAGGCGATCCGCTGGGTCCTCGGCGAGCAGCGCGCCGGCGCTGTCCGCGGCCACCGCATGGAGGACGTGATCTTCGCCGGCACCCGGGGCCGCAAGCCCCTGGGGATGTGCGAGGTATCGCTGACCATCGACAACGCCGAGCAGGGGTTGGCCATCGACTACTCGGAGGTGACGATCACCCGCCGCCTCTTCCGCTCGGGCGACAGCGACTATCTGCTGAACAAGGTCCCCTGCCGGCTCCTCGACATCCAGAACCTGCTGATGGACACAGGCCTGGGCCCGGGGGCCTACTCGGTCATGGAGCAGGGGATGGTCGACGAGATCGTCGACGACCGGACCGAGAACCGCCGCCGCATCCTCGAGGAGGCGGCGGGGATCACCAAGTACAAGGCCCGCCGGCGGTCGACCTGGAGCAAGCTCGAGTCGACGCGGGCGGACCTGCAGCGCATCGAGGATGTCGTCGGCGAGATCAAGCGCAACGTCGACCTCCTCGGACGGCAGGTTGGCAGGGCCCGCCGCTACCAGGAGCTCAAGGCCGAGCTCGACGACCTCGACGTGCGCCACGGACGGCACGAGTTCTTCTCCCTTCAGGAGCGGCTGCAACCCCTGCAGCAGGAGTTCGACGAGCTGTCGAGGACGGTCGAGGCGGGGCTGACGAGGTTCACGGGCCTCGAAGCGGAGCTGGAGACGGAGCGCCTCGGCCTCACCGAGTCCGAGGGAGCCCTGCAGGAGGCCGGCCGGCGCCTCTCGCAGTGCCAGGAGGAGATCCACGCCCTCGACACGCACCTCGTCTCGTCGCGGGAGCAGCGCAAGGCCAGGGACGAGTCGATGCAGCGCGCCGCCGGACAGCGGGAGGAGTCCCGGCGCCAGCTTGGCGAGACCGGCGCCCGCCTGGACGAGACCCGATCGAGCCTGGAGCGGTCGGAGGCCGAGGCTTCGGGAATGGCGGATCGCCTGCGGTCCCAGAAGGAGAGGACCGGCGCCGCCGACGAGGAGTTCGACTCGGTCCGAGCCGGACTGGAGGGCGAGAACCGCCGCCTGCGCGAGCTGCTGCGCGAGAAGAGCGAGGGCAGCGAGTCGATGGCCCGCCTGCGCAGCGAGCGCCAGGGGCTGGAACAGATGGCGGAGCACCTGCGCGCCGAGGCCGCCGAGGACGACGACGGCCTGAACCAGGCGCGCGGGTCGGTGGCGGCGGCCGAGTCGCTGCTGGAGACGCGCCGGGGCCGGATCACGGCCGTCTCCGCCGCCCTGGACTCTGCCGCCAGGCGAGGGTCCGAAGCCGAGTCGGCGGTCTCCGCCCGCGGCGGGCCCCTGGCCGACCTGCGCCGCGAAATCGAGTCCGGGCGCGCCCGCCTGCAGGGTCTTGAGCGGTTGCGCTCCGGGTACGAAGGCTACGCCGGGGGAGTCCGGGCACTGCTCGTCGATTCCCCCTGCTCCGGGCTGTTCGAGGGCGTCCTCGGGGACCTGATCGAGGTCGAGCCAGGCCTGGAACGCGCCGTGGAGACCGCCCTGGGCGATGCCGTGGAGGCCCTCGTGGCCCGCGGGGACGAGGGCCTGCTGGAGGCTCTGGAGTACCTGCGCGGACGCTCCGGCCGCGCCGGGATCTACCCCCTCTCCTGGCAGGACGCCCCCGCGGAACCGGCCATGGACCCGAGCGGCGTCGACGGGGTCTCGGGGCCCCTGGCGGAGCGGGTCCGGGCGGGGGACCACCTGGCTCCGCTGTTGAACCGACTGCTGCACAACACCTTCGTCGTGGACGATCTGCCCACGGCTGTCGCCATCGCCCGCCGGCACCGCGGACTGCCCTTGCGCCTGGTGACCGCCGGCGGCGAGGGAATCGGCACCGACGGACGTCTGGCCGGAGGCGCCGAGGCGCCGGAGGAGGGCCTGCTCCACCGGCGGCGGGAGATCGCCGAACTGCGCTTCGCTCTGTCCCGCCGGCAGGCGCGTCTGGCTGCCGCCGAGGCGCTGGCCGCGGCGCAGGTCAGGCGCTGCGGCATCCTCGATGCCCGCGTCGAGGCCCTGACCCGGGGGCTGGAGGACGAAGGCCGGGCCGAAGCCGGAGAGCGCCTGCAACTGCGCTCCGCCCGCGAGGAGCAGGACCGGCTGAGGGCGCGGCGGGAGCAGCAGCAGGCCCGTCTGGCCGCCACCGAGGGGAAGCTGCAGGGGCTGGCCGGCCGCGCCCCCCGGGAGGAGGCCCGGCTGGCCGCGATCGAGGAGGAGATCTCGGAACTCGAAGGCCGGATCCAGGCCGGGGAGGAGCGGCTGAAAGCCGCCGAGGGGGCTCGCCGGGAGCAGCAGGAGGCCCTCAACGGCCTGCGCCTGGAGAGCGTCCGGATCGACGCCGAGGCCAGGGGCCTGCGGGACGAGTGTGGGCGCCTTGAGGGCCTCCGCAAGGGCCACCAGACCTCGATCGAGCGGCTGCAGGACGAGGTCTCCCGGGCCGACCGGGAGAGGGCCCGCCTGGGGGCCGAAGAAGAGGCGATCACCACCCAGCTGGCCGTCCGGCACCAGGAACGCGAGGGCCTGGAAGGCGAGCGTCAGGAACGCCACCGCCAGTGGCAGGACCGCACCACCGGGGCCCGCGGGCTGGAGGAGGAGATCGGCCGCCTGCAGCGGGAACTGGGCGCCGATCAGGAGCGCCGCCATCGGCAGGAGCTGCAGCTGGCGGAGATGAAGGCCGAGTGCCGCCGGATCGAGGGGCGCCTGAACGAGGAATACGAGGTTGCCGTAGCCTCCCTCGGCCCCCTGGACGAGACCGACTTCGACGCCGCCGCCGCCGCCGAGCGGCTGGAGCGGATCCGCCGCTCCATCGCCCGGCTGGGATCGGTTGACGTGGGGGTGCTGCAAGACTACGAGGAGCAGAAGGAGCGCTACGACTTCCTCTGCCGCCAGCGCGACGACCTCGAGTCGGCCGCCGAGGATCTGCGCAAGGCCCTTCAGCGCATCGACCGCGTCGCCCGGAGCAAGTTCCGCGAGACCTTCGGCGAGATCCGCGAGAAGTTCCGCGAGACCTTCGCCCGGTTCTTTCCCGGCGGCGAGGCCGATCTGTCACTGGAGGCGGACGTAGACCCCCTGGAGTCGAACATCGAGATCACCGCCCGGCCCCGCGGCAAGCGCCTTCAGAGCATCGGCCTGCTCTCCGGCGGCGAGCGTGCCCTGACGGCGATCTCCCTGCTCTTCGCCATCTACCTGGTCAAGCCGAGTCCCTGGTGCATCCTCGACGAGGTCGACGCGCCCCTGGACGACGCCAACACCGAGCGCTTCCTGCGGGTGCTGCGCGAGTTCGCACGCACCACTCAGTTCATTCTGGTGACCCACAACAAGCTGTCCATGGCATCGGCCGACTCCCTGCACGGCGTGACCATGCCGGAGGAGGGCGTGTCGCAGCTGGTCTCGGTGCAGGTTGTGGAGGAGATGCTCGAAGCGGCCGGCTGAGGCGGCTCAGCCTTCCCTCAACCCGTACGGGTCCTTCTCCACCAGCATCCGAGCCCGTTGAGCGGTGCGCTCGTCCTTCGAGCCCAGGGCGTCCTGCAGGAAGGCCGGATTCTCCAAGAGGAAGCGGCGCATGGCCCCGCCGGGGTCGCCGAGGTAGTCGGCGAGCACGGCGTGCTGGGCCGCACTGATCAGGCCGCGGCGGTGCAACTCGGCGAACATCGCCCCGTCGACGCGCAGGCACGCCTCGGCGTCGACTCCGCAGGCGGCTATCACCGCCATCCCCCCCTGTCCGCGGTCGACGACGTTGGCGCTCACCGCCATGTCGCCGCCGCGGCCTCGCAAGGCCGGGATCCAGGCGCGCGTGTAGGAGGAGGCCTCGGTCACCAGGTCGGCCACGTGGGCGGCACGCCGGCCCCTCAGGTCCTCCACCGGGGCCAGGAGGTTCCCCTCGGCCATCAGGGCGCCGCCGTCCTTGTAGAGGTAGAGGTGCGGCAGGCCGGTCCTCAGGGCGGCGCCCGTGGAGAAGAACCAGTCCCGCCGCTCCCCTCCCGAGACCCAGTCGACCCCACCCCCGGGCTCACGGCCGCGGATCGAGGCGGCGAGAGCGTCGATCACCCCGGCATAGCCCGGGTCCGAAGCCAGTTGCGTGGAGACGCGCTCCTGCAGGCGGGCGTGGAAGTCGGCGGACCTCGACTCGGCATCGATGAAGGCGAGCAGCTCCCCGGCGCGCTCCGGGCCGCCGAAGAGGAAGTGGGTGTTGATGTAGTACGGTCCAACCGTGCCGGAGGTGTACCAGAACACCTGCCCCGGGGGCGCGATGCGCAACGCCTCGGAGCGCACGAGGGACTCGAGCAGGTCCATCAGGGCAGGTCGGCCTCGTCGAGATCGCAAAGCCGCGGATTGACGGCGTCCCGGTGGGAGATCAACGGGGGCCTGCCGGGGTCGACACCCCAGTCGAGGCCGAGGCCGGGATCGTCCCAGGCCAGGCCGTGCTCGTCGGCTCCGGTGTAGTACTGGTCGACGACGTAGAGGAAGGTCGCCTCGGCGAGGGTGTGGTAGCCGTGGGCGACCCCCGGCGGGATGAAGAGGGTGCGGAAGGACTCGCCGGCCAGCTGCAAGGTCTCGCCCAGGCCGCGGGTCGGAGAACGCCGCCGCAGGTCGTACAGACCGACGCGCAGGGAGCCGGCCACACAGTGCCAGCAGTCGGCCTGGAAGTGGTGGAAGTGCAGGCCGCGGAGGACCCCGGGACCCGAGTGCGAGCGGTTGACCTGGAGCCGGTCCCAGGCGCGTCCAGGGAACCACTCGCGGCGGAAGATCTCGGCGAACCGGCCGCGGTCGTCGCCGAAGACGTCCAGCTCGACGGTGAAGACGCCGGCGATCCGACCTTCCCTGCGCTCCACGTCCTCAGCCTCCTCGCCCGCAGCACTTCTTGTGCTTGCGGCCGCTGCCACAGGGACAGGGGTCGTTGCGCCCCACCTTGGGCTGCTCTCGCCGGAAGGTGACCACCCGCTCCGGCAGCAGCCGCTCTCCCTCCAGCATCTCAGCGGGGCGCCGCCCGTCGAGACCGTCTCGCGGCGTTTGCAGCCACTCGTCGTGGAGCCGGTGCAGATCCTCCTCGCCGGGTGACTCGTGGCCGCCTTCCTGGCAGAACAGGCCGAAGTCGGCCATCAGCCGGCCCCGCGGCGAGTCGAGGACCTGCTGCAGCTGCGCGGGGTCGACACCGGGGGGAAGCGCCTGCCCGAGGGCGGCCAGCTGCCCCTCGACGTCGATGCCGGAAGCGGAGGCCGCTTCCGCGGGGTCCCGCGCCTCTTCCGCCGGATCTGCCTCCTCGACCTCGGCCGGGCGAACCCTCGGCGCCAGTTCCGCGAGCAGGACGGCGAGGGGCTCCGCCGAGCCGGGGCGGTCGGCCGCCGCCTGGGAGGCGATCCACTCGGGATCTTCCCCGTCCGCCAGCAGCTCCAGGATCTCCTCCGCCTCGAGCCGCCGGATGCCGTTCGTCTCGCAGAACTCCTGCAGGGTCCGTGCGGCGTCCGCGTCCATCTCTCCGCTCCTGAATGGCCGCCCGAATCTAGGCCGCGCCCCTGGCTGGTCAAAGCGGGCGGGCGCTCAGAACTCTGACGGAGATCCTCAGAATCCTGAGCCGAAAGAGCTGTCCCCGGCCATGGGGAAGGATTCGTCCGGGTGTTCACAATTCGTTCGGAGACAGATGGTTACGATAGTCCCCCGAAGCCTGGCACGATGATTGCCAACAGGAGACCAGACCAATCACCATCAGCCCCGTCACACCGATGGAGGCAGTCATGGATGCCAAGCAAGCCCTCGCTGATCGCAACCTGCTGCGGCAGGCCGCCCACGACACGAACCATCTCGCGGCTCTCGTGCGGCGCTACCGGGCTCCCCTGTTCAGCTTCGTCTATCGCTTCGTGGGCGACCCCGAGACCGCCGAGGACATCGTGCAGGAGACCTTCCTGCGATGCCTGCGTCACAAGCACCAGTATCCCGCCATCGAGCAGGTCTCGACCTGGCTCTATACGATCGCCGGCAACCTAGCCAAGACCGAGCTGCGCCGGCGCAAGCGCTGGCACTGGGTCCCCATCGGCCCCATGCCCGAGGAGGAGGAGCGCGTCTCCTGCTACGAGCCAGTGGACTCGGACCCGCTTCCTGGCGAGTATACGGACGCGCGCAAGGTCCACTCCTCGGTGGCCCGAGCCATCGACGAGCTGCCCGCCGAGTTCCGGGAGGCGGTGGAGTTGCGCGACCTCAACGGCCTCTCCTACGAGGAGATCGCCAAGATCATCGACTGCCCGGTAGGCACGGTGAAGTCCCGCGTCAACCGGGGACGACTGCGGCTGCAGAAGCGTCTGCGCTCCCTGGCCGACGAGTTCCTCGGAGAGCTCATGCCGGCCGCCGCCTGAGTCCGCGAAAGGACCCGACGTGAACGTCGACCGCTCCCTCCTGCTCTCCGACCTCGAACGCCTGCTGGTGGCTCACGGACCCTCCGGGGTCGAGGAGGAGGTCGACGCCCTGCTGCGTGAGATGCTCCACTCCTGCGGCGAGATCCGTCAGGACGCCGCCGGCAGCCTGGTCCTCCACTTCCCGGGCCGCCGGAGCGGCGGCGCCTTCGCCGTCACCGCCCACAAGGACGAGATCTGCATGATCGTCAAGCGGGTCGAGGCGGAGGGACGCCTGCGCGTGCAGCCCGTGGGCGGACTCCATCCCTGGGCCGTGGGCGAGACCCCGGTGGAGATTCTCGCCGACGAAGCGGTCCCCGGGGTGCTGTCCATCGGCTCCAAGCACGTCTCGGGCGAGAGCCCCGCCGGCGCCCTGAAGTCAGGCGCCGCCCTGACCTGGGAGAAGATGCACGTGGAGACGAAGCTCGACGCCGAGAGCCTGGAGCGCCTCGGCGTGCGGCCCGGGCGGCGCGTCGTCCTGGCGCGGGGGAGAAAGGCCCCCATGTGGCTGGGAGAGGAGTTCCTGTGCGGCTACAACCTCGACTGCAGGGCGGGACTCGCCGTGCTCGTGGCCGCCGCGCGCCAGTTGCAGAGGGAGCCGCCGGACCGGGACGTCTACCTCGTGGCCAGCGCCGAAGAGGAGATCGGCGGACTCGGCGCCATCTGGTCGGTGGGTCAGCTGGCGGCGGAGACCGTCATCGCCCTCGACCTGGCCCCCGTGGCCGACGAGTACCAGATCGTCAACAGCGCCGACCCGGTCCTGCCCTGCAAGGATGTCTCCGGCCTCTACAGCCAACCCCTGGTCGACCACCTGACGGGGCTTGCCGGCGGTCTCGGCTTCGGCGTCCAGACCGCCGTCCTCACCAGCTACGCCAGCGACGCCACCCTGGCCAAGGCTGCTGGATCGGCCGGCCGCGCCGCCCTGGTCGCCTATCCCGGCGACAACACCCACGGCTACGAGATCTGTCACGCCGGCGCCATCGTCAACTGCGCGCGGCTGCTGCTGGCCCTCCTGTACGACCCTCGGGGCTGAAGACCCGACGCGGCCGGGGCGCCTTCAGTAGGCCCGGCGCACGAAGAACTCCAGCATCTCCCGCAGAAGGTCCCGCTCCTCCGTCGCCGGCAACTCCTCCAGCAGCTCGAGGGCTTCCTTGCCGCGTCGATCCGCCACCTCTGAGGCGTAGGCGATCGAACCGCGCTCGGTGGCCATGCCGATGACGGTCTCGATCTGCTCCGGCGTGGTTTCCTCGCGCTCCGTGTGCAGGATCTCGAGGACGCGGCGGCGTTCCTCCCCGCTGCACTTGCGCAGCAGGTCGATGACGATCAGGGTGCGTTTGCCCTCGGCGATGTCGCCGCCCCGCTCCTTGCCGTAGGCCCCCGCCGCCAGGCCCGGGGCCTGGGCCGCGTCGTCCTCGGTCGACATCAGGTTCAGCAGGTCGTCGCGGATCTGGAAGGCGATGGCCATGGCCTCGCCGAAGTCGCCGATGGCGCGCTGCTGCTCCTCCGGCGCCCGGGCGATGATCGCCCCCGCCGTGCACGGTCCCCGGCCGGTGTACCAGCCGGTCTTCTTCCGCAGCATGGTCATGAACTTCGTCTCGTCGGGGACCGTGCGGCTGCGGATCCAGCCGATGTCGTAGGCCTGCCCCTCGAAGGTCTCGCGGGAGCCGCGGAGCATCTCCCCGATCAGGGTCAGGGTCACCTCGCAGCCGAGGAGCGGACCGTTGGCGGCGAGCATCTCGAAGACCTTGGCATAGAGGGCGTCGCCCACGTTGATGCTCAGCGGCACCCCCTGGAGGCGGTGCATGCAGGGCTCGCCGCGGCGCATCTCGGAGTCGTCCTCGATGTCGTCGTGGAGCAGGGCGAAGGACTGGAACATCTCGAAGGCCGCGGCGGTGCGCATGGCCCTCTTCAGGTCGCCGCCGAGGGCCCCGCACGACAGCAGCACCAGGGCTGGCCGGGAGCGCTTGCCGCCGCGCTCGGGGTAGACGCGCATCGGGCCGTAGAGGTATTCCTCGGGTTCCTGCACGGGGAGGAAGGAGAACAGCTCCTTCTCGATCGGGGGGATGTGGGCCTCGAGGAAGGCCCGCAGTCGGGGGGATACGTCGGCCATGGGCCCCTCTACGGGTTCGTGCCGGCTACCCGCAGGCGGGTCAGGGCCCGCAGCAGGGCCGCCCGGGCGCGGTCGGCGTCGATGTCGACCTGCGAGCTCAGCCGTTGCCGCGCCCGGTCGCGGGCGCCCTCGGCCCGGGGCACGTCGATCTCGGAGTCGTACTCGGCGGTCTCGGCCAGCACCGTGACGCCCTCGCCGGAGACCTCGACGAAGCCGCCGCTCACCGCCAGGGACCGGCGCCCGGCCTCCTCGACGAAGGACAGGGGTCCAGCCGTCAGGGAAGCCACCATGGGGGCGTGTCTCGCCAGGACCCCGAAGGAGCCCTCGCTCCCGGGCGCCCGCAGGCTCGACACCGGGCCGGAGAACAAGAGGCGCTCAGGGGTGACGATGCGCAGGGGATAGTCGGCCATGCCTACAGCTTCTCGGCCTCCGCCAGGGCGTCCTCGATGGTGCCCACGAGGAAGAAGGCCTGCTCCGGCACCTCGTCGTGGGCGCCCTCGACGATCTCCCGGAAGCCGCGCACCGTGTCCTCGATCTTGACGTAGGCGCCCGGCTTGCCGGTGAAAGCCTCGGCCACGTGCATCGGCTGGGTGAGGAAGAACTGGATCTTGCGGGCCCGGGAGACGACGAGCTTGTCCTCGTCGGAGAGCTCGTCGATGCCGAGGATGGCGATGATCTCGCGCAGGTCGCGGTAGCGCTGCAGGATCTCCTGCACCCGCTGGGCGACATCGTAGTGCTCGTCCCCCACCACCCGCGGGTCGAGGATGCGCGAGCTGGAAGCGAGGGGATCGACGGCCGGGTAGAGGCCCTGGTCGGCCAGGGCCCGCTCGAGGACGATGCGGCCGTCGAGATGGGCGAAGGCGGAGACGACTCCGGGGTCGGTGTAGTCGTCGGCGGGCACGTAGATCGCCTGCACCGAGGTGATGGAGCCGCTCTTCGTCGTCGTGATCCGCTCCTGGAGGGCGCCCATCTCGGTGGCCAGGGTCGGCTGGTAGCCGACGGCCGACGGCATGCGCCCCAGCAGGGCCGAGACCTCGGCGCCGGCGAGGATGAAGCGGAAGATGTTGTCGACGAAGAACAGCACGTCCTGGCCGCTCTCGTCGCGGAAGTGCTCGGCGATGGTCAGCCCCGTGAGGGCGATGCGCTGGCGGGCCCCGGGCGGCTCGTTCATCTGGCCGAAGACCATCGCCGTCTTGTCGATCACCCCCGACTCCTCGAGCTCGCCCAGGAGGTCGTTGCCCTCGCGGGTGCGCTCGCCGACGCCGGCGAAGACCGAGTAGCCGCCGTGGCCCGAGGCGACGTTGTTGATCAGCTCGGTGAGGATCACCGTCTTGCCGACGCCGGCGCCGCCGAAGAGGCCGAGCTTGCCGCCGCGGGCGAAGGGGCAGATCAGGTCCATCACCTTGACGCCCGTCTCGAGCATCTGGTCGGTGGTGACCTGGTCCTCGTGGGCGGGAGGCTCGCGGTGCAGGGGCCGCCGGGGGGTCTCCTCGGGCAGAGGATCCTTTCCGTCGATCGGCTCGCCGATGACGTTGAACAGGCGGCCCAGGGCGGCCTCTCCCACGGGCACCTGGATGGGGCCGCCGGTGTCGACGACCCGGGCGCCGCGCCCCATGCCGTCGGTGGCGTCCATGGCCACGCAGCGCACGAGGCTCTCGCCCAGGTGCTGCTGCACCTCGAGGACGAGCCGCTCGTCGCCCGGGCGGTCCTCCTCGGCCACCTCGAGGGCGTTGTAGATCGGCGGCAGCTCGCCCCCGGCGAAGTCGACGTCGACGACGACCCCGATGATCTCCTTGACCGTTCCTTCCTTCATCCTTGTCCCTTCGTCTCTTACTGGGCGACGGCCTCGGCGCCGCCGATGATGTCCATCAACTCCAGGGTGATCGAGCTCTGGCGCTCCTTGTTGACCTCGCGGGTCAGCTCGGTGATCAGGTCTCCGGCGTTCTTGGTGGCGTTGTCCATGGCCGCCATCTGGGCGGCAAAGAACCCGGCGTTGGTCTCGAGCAGGGCCCGCCATACCTGGAAGCTCACGTGGCGCGGTACGAGGGCTTCCAGCAGGCGCTCGGGACCGGGCTCGAAGATGCAGGTGCCCGCCCCTGGATCCTGGTCCTCCGGCGGCGCGATGGGCAGCAGCTGACGCACCACCGGCACCTGGCTGGCCACGGACCGGAACTCGGAGAAGATCAGCAGGGCGCGGTCGGTGCGCTCGGCGGCGTAGTCGGAGGTGAGTCCGCGGGCGATCTGCGCGGCGGTGCCGAACTCCAACTGGCGGAAGACGTCGGCGTGATGTCTCGAGGCCTCGAAGCCGCGGCTGGCCAGGAAGTCGCGCCCCTTGCGCCCCACGGTGGTCAGCTCGACCTCGACACCTGTCTGCGACTCCAGCTCGAGGCGGGCCTGGCGCCCGACGTTGCCGTTGAAGCCGCCGCAGAGGCCGCGGTCGGCACTGACCACCACCACCGACAGGCGCCGGACCTCCCGCTGCCGGAACAGGGCGTGATCGGACTCGACGCTGCCCTGGATCCGCCGCAGAGTCCGGTCGATCTGCTCGGCGTAGGGGCGGGCCGACTCGATGGCGTCCTGGGCGCGCCGCATCTTGGCGGCGGCCACCATGTACATGGCGTTCGTGACCCGCTGGATGTTGCCGATCGACGTGACCCGCGTCCGCAGCTGCCGAAGGGTCGCCACTAGCCGTCCGTGGGGCGGAAGGTGCTCTTGAACTGCTCGATGGCCGCCTTCAGGCTCTCCTTGGCGCCATCGTCGAGGTCGCGGCTGTCGCGGATCTGCGCCAGCAGCTCGGGCTGGCGGTCGCGCATGTGCTCCAGGAGCTCCTCCTCGAAGCGGCGCACATCGGCGGTGGACAGGTCGAGGACGTGGTCGATCGCCGCCAGGGCGACCGTCTCCTCCTCGAGAGGCAGCGGCGCGTACTGCCCCTGCTTGAGGAGCTCCAGGAGCTTCTCGCCGCGGTTGAGGAGGTTGCGCGTCGCCTGGTCGAGGTCGGAGGTGCCGAACTGGGCGAAAGCCTTGACCTCGTTGTAGCGGGCGATGTCGCCCTTGATCGAGCGCGCCACCGCCTTCATCGCCCGCGTCTGGGCGTCGGAGCCGACGCGCGACACCGAGGCCCCCACGTCCATGGCCGGCCGGTTGCCGGCGTGGAACAGCTCGGGCTTGAGCAGGATCTGGCCGTCGGTGATGGAGATGACGTTGGTGGGCACGAAGGTGGAGACGTCGCCCTCGAGGATCTCGATCACGGGCAGGGCCGTCAGCGATCCACCGCCCTTCTCGTCGCTCATCTTGGCGGCCCTCTCCAGCAGCCGCGAGTGCAGGTAGAATACGTCGCCCGGGTAGGCCTCCCGCCCCGGCGGCCGGCGCAGGACCAGCGACATCTCGCGGTAGGCCCAGGCCTGCTTCGACAAGTCGTCGTAGATGATGAGGGCGTGCTGCCCGCGGTCGCGGAAATACTCGCCCATGGAGCAGCCGGCGTAGGGGGAGAGGAACTGCAGCGGCGCCGGGTCGGAGGCGGTGGCGGAGACGACGATGGTGTAGTCCATGGCGCCGTTGGCCTCGAGCTCGGCCACCACCTTGGCCACGGTGGATGCCTTCTGGCCGATGGCGACGTAGATGCAGATCAGGTCGCCGCCCTTCTGGTTGATGATCGTGTCCACGGCGATCGCCGTCTTGCCCGTCTGCCGGTCGCCGATGATCAGCTCGCGCTGGCCGCGGCCGATGGGCACGGTGGAGTCGATGATCTTGATCCCCGTCTGCACCGCCTCGCTCACCGGCTGGCGCTCGATCACGCCCGGCGCCTTGCGCTCCACGGGCAGGCTCTCGGCAGCCTCGATCTCGCCCTTGCCGTCTAGGGCCCGGCCCAGGGGATCGACGACGCGGCCGAGGAGGGCCTCTCCCACGGGCACCTCGACGATGCGGCCCGTGCGCTTCACCTCGTCGCCCTCGTGGATCAGGGTGTCGTCGCCGAAGAGGACGCAGCCGACGTTGTCCTCCTCCAGGTTGAGAGCCATTCCCATGATGCCGTGGGGGAACTCCACCAGCTCGCTGGCGCGCACGTTGCCGAGGCCGTGGACGCGGGCGATGCCGTCGCCCACGTAGAGCACGGTGCCGCTCTCGTAGACATCGACCTGTTTCTCGAACCCCAGCAGCTGCTGCTTGAGGATCGCGGAGATCTCGTCGGGCTGGACCAGCGCTTCGGCGGGCATTCGGCTCTCTCTGCTCTCGATTCGGTTGCGGTTGGCTGCGCCCGGGCGTCAGGCGCTCACGAGGCGGTCCCGGAGTCGGCGCAGCTGGGTGTCGACGGTGGCGTCGAAGACGGTGTCTCCCACGCGGGCCACGAGGCCGCCGCGGAGCGACTCGTCCACCTCGGCCTGTACGCTCACCTTCCGCCCCGTATAGCCGGACAGTCGGCTGCCCAGGGCCTCGATCTGCCCCGGCGTGAGGGGCGCGGCGCTGCGCACTTCGGCCGTGTCGATGCCGGCGCGCTCGTCGAGCATGGCAAGGGCCGCCTCGACCATGTCGGCCAGGGCGTGGCCGCGGCGCCGGCCGGCGACGAGACGGGTGAAGTTGAGGGTGAGGGGCTGCACCTTGCCGGCCAGCAGGGCCTCCAGCGCATTCGAGGCGGTGGCCCCGTCGACGAGGCGATTGCCGAGGAACTCCCGCAGCTCCTGCGAGCCTCGCAGGGTGGCCGCCAGCCCTTCCAGATCGCCGCGCACCTCCCCGGTGACGCCGGACTCCTCCGCCGCTTCGAGGAGGGTCACCGCGTAGCGCCGGACCAGCTCGGTTGCCTTGGCCATCGGGCGGTCCGTCCCCTCAGGCGGACGGCTGCGACTGCGGCAGACGTCCGATGAAGTCGTCGGCGAGCTTGCGGTTGCGCTCGCCATCGAGCTCGGCGTCGAGGATGGCGCCGGCGGCCTGTACGGCCATGTCCGCCGCCGCCTCGCGCAGCTCGACCAAGGCGGCGCGCTTCTCGGCCTCGATGCTCTCGGATGCCCGCTCGGCGGTGCGCTGCGCCTCCTGGCGGGCCTCCTCGACGATGCGGGCCCCGACCTGCTCGGCGGCCTCCCGCGCCTCGGCCACGATCCGCCGCGCCTCGGACTCGGCCCCGGCGAGTCTCTCCTCGTGCTCCGCCAGCCGCGCCTCGGCCTCCTGGCGGGCTCGGTCGGCGCTCTCGAGAGAATCGCGGATGCGCTTCTCCCGCTCGTCCAGGGCCGCCAGCAGCGGACCCCACACCTTCGCCCTGAGGATGAGGAGCACCACCGCGAAGGTGATGATCGTCCACAGGATCAGTCCGGGATGGGGGCTGAGCAGGTCCATGCTACTTGGTCACCACCACGAGCACGCAGATGATCTCGGCCAGCAGCGCGACGCCCTCGATGAGGGCTGCGGCGATGATCATGTTGGTGCGGATGTCGGCCACCGCCTCGGGCTGGCGCGAGATCCCCTCGAGGGCGCCGGCGGCGAGCAGGCCGATGCCTATGCCCGCGCCGATGGCGCCGAGACCGGCGCCGATGGCGGCGCCCATGTACGCGAGTTCCATTGGGTCGATTCTCCTCAGTGTTCCGGGTGGGCGGCCATGTTCACGAACAGGGCCGTGAGCAGCGTGAAGATGAAGGCCTGTATGCAGGCGATGAAGATCTCCAGCAGGTAGAGGGCCGCCGCCAGCGCCACCGAGGCCGGGGCCACCCAGTAGCTCTTGAGCATGATGATCATGCCCAGGAAGACGAGGATGGCGACGTGGCCGGCGATCATGTTGGCGAAGAGGCGGATACACAGGGCGAAGGGCTTGGCCAGCATGCCGATGATCTCGATCGGCACGAGGATGATCAGCAAAGGCGCCGGCAGCCCCGACGGCACCAGGTTCTTCCAGTGGCCGAAAAAGCCGTTGTTGAGGATGCCGGCCCCCTGGGTGACGGCAAAGGAGATCAGGGCGAGGGCGGCGGTTACGCTGATGTTTCCGGTCACCGTGGCGCTGTACGGCAGCAGGCCGAAGAGGTTGCAGTACAGGATGAAGAAGAAGACGGTGAGGAGGAAGGGCAGGTAGGCGCGGCCTCCCTCGCCCATGACGGGCAGGACGACCTCGTCGCGCAGGAAGAGGACGATCGTTTCGAGGAGGTTGGCCAGGCCCGACGGCACGAGGGCGGGGCGGCGGAAGCAGGCCAGCATGGTGAGAACGAGGAGTCCGCTGGCCAGCCACATGACCATCACGTGGCGGGTGATGGACATGTCAACGCCGAAGATCGGCTCGGCCAGTCCCAGTGCGTCGGACAGGCCCCGAAGATCGATGTGACCGTCGAAGATGTGGTGGGCGTTGACGAAGGGCACCTCCATGGAGTCGTGGTCCAGAACGTGCCCGATGACGTCTACTTGATTGTCCGCGCCTTCGGCGGCGGACGCCTCTCCTGCCATTGACTCCCCCCGGGAGTGGCCAGGGGTACTGGTAACAAGACTTGAGAAATTGTGGAACTTGGCGGTTGGCCCTGTTGCGCGGCCGGGAGAAAAATGTGTGTGCCCCGAGGTCTTGTCAACAGCACTCAGGGCCGCGGAGGGCGGCCGGCGCCGCGGGCCACGAGGGCCACCTCCAGGGCGAGAAAGACGAGGTAGGCCACGATCAGGCCGGCGGCGTACCCGGTCCTGTGGGCATCCGTGAACCACAGCAGGGCGAGGGAGACGGCGGCCACGAGCAGCAGCCTGGCCGCGGTGCCTCCGAGGATGGCGACTACGAGGGCGCGGGGGTGCCTCGCGCCGAGGCGCAGACCGATCCAGGCGATGACGGCACTGGCGGCGGCCACCAGGACTCCTGCCGCGGCGGCGATCCATGGATCCTGCATGATCATTCCCCTCTCTTGAGATCCTTCGGCCGGCCGCCGGAGACCAGGGCCCGGCAGACCTGGAAGAACGCTGCCGCGGCGCCGATGAGGGCTCCCGCGATCAGCAGCCACGGCGATGTTCCGAGCCCGCCGTCGGCCCACCACCCGGCAGCCGCGCACAGAGCCACGGTCACCGCGAACTGCAGGCCGAGGCCGGCCAGGCGGCCGACCTCGCCAAGCGCTCCCCGCTGCCCGTCGGCGCCGGGACTCATCTGAACCCCGCCGCCGCCCCGGCGACCTCCGCCGTCCGGGCCACGGGCGCCGGCCACAGGCCCAGCAGCAGCAGCAGCCCGGCGCTCAGGACCGCCGCCGAGAGGCTCCCCGCATCCGGCGCCGATGTCTCCTCGGTCTGCTCCCGCCCCCAGGCGACGTGGGCCGCGAAGCGGAGGAAGACCCAGGCGCTGAGCAGAGCGTTGGCCAGCAGCAGGGCGAAGCCGGCCGACGGAGTCTCGGCCAGACCTGCGAACAGCGCCGCGCGGGCGGAGAAGGCAGCCGTGGGCGGCAGGCCTGCGAGGGCGATGAGGCAGACGCACAGTGCGCCGCCGGCCAACGGCTCGCGGCGGGCCAGTCCGACCGCCGTCCCTCCCCGGCCGATGGAGCCGCTCACCGCCAGCCCTCCCCCGAGGGCGAGAACCGCCGCCGTGAGCTGCAGCCACAGGCCGGGAGACGGGCCGGGGCCCGCCGCAAGGGCCGCCAGGCCGTATCCCGCCTGGATTACCACGCCGTACCCGAGCAGCGCGGTGAGCCTCTGCCGCCACAGGGCCAGGAGGTTGCCGGCCGTCACCGTTACCACCGAAGCCGCCAGCAGCAGCGACGGCAGGTCCGGACGGACCTCCGCCAGGATCTCCACCAGCCGGCCCCCGACCACCAGGGCCGGCACCACGGAGACTGTCACCGTCAGCATCACCGCCGAGGGTGCGCATGCGGCGTTGATCTCGCCCACCCAGTAGTGGAAAGGTACGACTCCGGCGCGCACCGCGAGGCCCGTCAGCAACAGGGCTCCCCCGGTGACGGTCATCGCCGCGGACCCGGCGTCGATGCCCCTCGTCAGTTGTTCCCACTGGGAGGTGCCGGCTCCCGCCCACAGGCAGGCGATGCCCAGGAGGGTCAGACCCGTGGCGGCGGCCATGGGACCGGCCTGGCGCAGGGCGGCGCGGCTGGCGGGGGCGGGCCCGAGAGCGTTGCCGGCGATCAGGCTCGCGGAGGACAGCTCCAGACCGACGAAGAGGACCACGAGATCCCGGGCCGAGACGGCTACCATGGCGCCCAGGACGCCCAGGGCGGTCAGCACGCCGGCCGCCGCCCGGACACCGGCCGGAGCGGGAGAGCCCGCCGCCAGCAGCGCCGCGAGCACGGCTCCCCCCAGGATCAACAGGTCGGCGAAGGCGGCCACCGGATCGGCGTACAGCAGTCCGTGCCGCCCCAGGGAGACGGGGTCCCAGGCCTGCAGCGACAGGGACAGGGCCACCAGGAGGCCCCCCAGGGTGAGAAAGGCCGGCGCGCGGCCGGGACGACGGGGCCAGAGCACGGCGTCGAGCAGGGCCAGGCTGATGGCCAGCAGTCCCAGGCTCGTCTCCGGCGCCAGGTCCGGGCCTGCCATGTCCGCCCATCTCACGGGCCGATGCCCTCCCCATGCGCGGCCGGGGCCGCTCTCACCCCGGGCTCGGCCGGGGGACCCGGCCGCATGCGCTCGATGATCGGCCGGGCTCCGGACAGCAGCGGCTCCGGGCGCAGACCGACGACCCCGGCGGTGACGATGACCAGCGCCAGAACCCGGCGCAGGGCCCCGCGGCCGGACGAAGCCGGTCTCCTCGCCAGATCCACCACCGGATCGAGGAGCGCCACCGCGAGGACTCCCGATGAGAGGATGAGGAGCCAGCCCAGGGCAGGGTGGGCTGGCAGGACCCCCGCCACCAAGGTCAGCCAACCGGGCAAGGCCCCGCCCCCCGGGGCGGCGGCCACGGTCAGACCCAGGGCCAGCCAGGCCCACGCGGTGCGCAGACCACCCGCTCCGCGGTCCTCGATCCACAGGGCGAGGAGGAGCAGGGAGGCGCGCGGCAGGGCAATGCCCGCGGCCAGGGCCGCGGCCCCCAGAGCCTGGAGGCTGCCCGGCGCGAAGAGGCCGGCAGCCATCAGGCCGCCGGTGGAGGCCACGGCCAGGGCCGCCCGCGGGGACAGGCCGGGACGCGGCTGGACAATCGCCAGCATCGCCGTCCAGAGGGAGCTCGAGCCGGCCCACAGGACCAGCCACGACGAGGCCGCCAGGGCTTCGGCCGGAACCAGGGCCAGCCAGAATCGCAGCAGACCGAAGGCTCCCACCGCGCACCAGCCGCCGGAGACCAGGATCCGCCCGGAGAGGGCGCCGGACGTGCACACCGGGACCAGCCAGGTATGGAACGGCACCAGGGGGATCTGCATGGCCAGGGCCGCCGCCGCCAGCGCCGCCGCCAGCCCCCCGTAGGAGACGTCCGTGGCGGCGAGCGTGTGGACGAGGGTGCTGCCGTTCCCCGCGCCGTACAGGGCCGCGGCGGCAGCCAGCATCAGGGAACCGCTCGCCGCCCAGTGAGCGAAGCGTCGGCCGGCGCGCCCGCTGCCCGCTTCCCGGCCCAGGCCGAGGACCGCCGCCAGGGCCAGACCGGCGAGACCGTGGCCGGCGGCGGCCACCATCAGATCGCGGGAGGTCAGCACGAGGGCCATCCCGCCGGCGCCGGTCAGGGCCAGGGCCAGCCGGGCCCGGCTGGGCGCCCCCCCGAAGCGGCCCTCCACGCTCACCGCCAGCAGCAGAACCGCCGCCAGGGCCAGCAGGGCGTAGCGATTGAGGCCGTCGACGGCCAGCGCCAGCCCGGATCCCGTCGTCGCCAGCCACGGGGCGGTAGACCCCCAGGAGAGCTCCCCTCCGTGGGGGGCCGCCAGACATGAGAGGCCGGCGAGGAGCAGCAGAGCCGCCGCGGCGGCGGTGGAGGCCCTCTTCGCGGCCAGCCCCCGCAGCGGCGCCAGGGCGAGGCCCAGGGCCGCGCACAGAGGCAGCAGGACGATGCCCAGGGTCACGAAGGAGATGTCCACCTCAGCGGCCTCCCATGGACCACAGGACCACGAGCACTACGCCCGCGGCCAGGGCCGCCGGCCAGAACCGCCGACTGGCGTGCTCCGCCCACGCCAGCGCCCAGCCCGCGCCGCGGAGAACCAGGCCAAGGGCGCCCCAGGCCGCGCCGAGGACGGCGCCGTCGACGAAGGTCCACAGACCCCGGCCCAGGGAGATCGCCGCGTCGGCGACCCCCTGCTGAGCGGCGCCGGCGCCAAACCCGCCGGCGGCAAACCGGCGCACCGCCGAAGCCGGCCGCGGGGCCGGGTTCGGACCCCGGCGCCAGACCAGGACGGAGATCCCCACGGCAGCGGCGTTGGCCGCAGCGGCCAGTCCCAAGCCGTCCAGCGGGGGCGCGGGCAGGCTGATCCAGGCGAGGGCGGGCACAGCCGCGAAGACCAGCCCGGCCGAGACCGAGCCGGCCGCGATCGGAAGAGCCGGCCGGACCACCTCCTTCGCGGCGGCCCGTGGAACCGCCCCTGCAAAGGGGGCGAGGGCGAGCCGGCCCATGGCGAGGACCGACAGGGCGAATGGGGCCAGGGCGGCGGCCATCCCCGCGGATCCGTAGCCGCCGTAGGCATGCTTCAGCAGGAGTGCCTGACCCCACAGCCCGGTGAGGGAGAGGACCGGGACGAGGACGGCGGCCAGGCACATCCAGCGGGCCACCGGGAAGGAGCCGCCCAGGCCGCCGAGCTGGTCCAGCCGCACCACCGCCGGGAGGGCGGCCCTGACGAGACCGATGCCCGCGGCCAGGCAGAGCCGTGCGCCCAGGGCCGCGCCCAGCACCAGCCATCCCGTGATTGGATCGGCTGCGGCCGCCGCCGCCGCCAACCCGGCCTGGGCCGCCGCGATCCAACCCGGGATCCGCCGCAGTCCGCCGCTTGCCAGGGCCGCCGCCGAGGCGGCTGCGGCCGCGGCCAGGCCGACCCCGAAGACCACCTCCTGCAGAGGTCCCGCCAGCGGGCCGGACCGGGACAACAGGGATGCGCCGGCCACCGCCAGAACGCTCGCCGCGGCGCCGGAGGCCGGGCAGGACGACACCTCCAGGATCCACTGATGGAGCGGCCAGACGCCGAGGCCGATGACGGCGGCGAGGATGAGCAGACCTGCGGCCGGTTCCGCGTTCCAGGCGATGCCTTGGTGAGGGCCGCCTCCCGCCATGGAGGCAGCGGTTGCGGCCAGCAGGGCCGCCGAACCGACTCGAGTCAGCAGCAGCAGGCGGCGGGCTCCGGCTTCGGAGACCTCCCCGGACCTGGCGGCCGTCACCAGCAGGGCGGCGACGGCGATCTCCCATCCCAGCAGCAGCGGCAGCCAGTCGGCGGCGCACGACAGCAGGGCCACTCCCATGGCGGCCACCGTGATCAGGGCCCGGTGGACTCCGTCGATGGCCGGCTGAGCCAGCGGATAGAGCAGGCCGACGGCGGCGGCGGCCCCCAGGGCGGCCGTCGCGGTCCCGTCGGCGCGCAGGCCGAACCCGAGGCTGACGCCGCCCACTTCCATCCATGTCCCGAAGACGAGAGGGACGGGACCGGCGCCGACCGCTCCCCCCGCGAAGCCGGCAGCCCCGATGCATGCGAGGAGCCGGAGAGCGTGGGCGGGCCTCGGGCGTCCTGCAAGGTCGGCGGCGGCGGCTCCGGCGAAGGCCAGGAAGACGGCGGCGAGGGCCGCACCGAGAGTCTGCGCCTCGGTCATGGGTGGGGTGCCTCTCCTGTCTTGTCGGCAGCCTCCCGGCGGACCAGCGCCAGCACGAGGCCGGCCTGGGCCCCCGCCGCGGCAACCGCGGCGACGGCCAGCAGGCGCCCCTCCCCGCCGAGGAGCGTCACCACGGCCAGCACCCCTCCGAGGATTCCCACCTGTCCGGCCACCAGCGGCGCCAGGGCATGAGGCCGGAGCAGCGCTGCCACGACGCCAGCCGCCAGGAGCAGCGCGGCCAGCGCCAGGACCCACTCGGTTGCGGTCACGAGGACTCCATGCCGGGACCCGGCCGCCGCGAGAGGGCGCCGATCCCGACCACCGCCGAGAGCAGCAACAGGGCGCCGAGGACGAGGACCAGAACGCCGCTGCGCGGCGGCTCCGCGGCAGGGGATGGTCCGGTAGTCAGGGCGCCGGCCAGGGCCATGGCCAGGACCACCCCCAGCCCCGCGGCCACGACCGCCGACAGCAGCCGCGTCGGACGGCTCGCGGCGCTGGCTGCCTGCGCCGCCGGGTACGAGGCCGCCAGTCCCACCGCCGCCTGCACCAGGAGCACGGCGGCGGCGGTGAAGGCGTCGTGCACGGCGGCGATGGCGGCCACCCCGGCGGCGGCGAGACCGAGGCCGACGCAGGCGCCGAGGGCGGAGCGCCGGCAGGCGGCGGCGAGGGCGCCTCCACCGGCGGCGGCGGTCGCGGCGGCAAGCAGGATCAGTTCCACGGCAGCCACCCCGCGGAGCGGAGGACCGAGAGGGCGAGGTCGATCAGGGCGAGGGGGACGATGCGCGTCCAGGCCGTGCGCGCGAGCCCCGCGGGCGTGCCGTGCGACAGGCTGGGACCGATGGCTACCGCCGAGGCCAGCACCGCGGCGGCGGTCACACCGGGCAGGATCTCCACCCATCCGGCCGCCCCCGGCAGGCCGCCGAACAGGTGGCAGGCGAGGAGGGCGGCCGCCCCCAGCTGCAAATGCCGCGACAGGGACAGCCACACCGGGCCCGTCCCGGAGGCCGGACGCAGTCCGGCCCGGCGCCCGCCGAGCACCGATCCGGTGCAGCGGCAGAGGACGGCGAGGGCCCCGACCCAGGCCGCCACCCCCGCGGGATGGGACCACAGAGGCCAGTCCCCCGGGGTGCGGGAGTACGCCGCCAGCACCGGAACGCCGTCGGTGACCAGCGCCGCCGACACCAGCAGAAAAGCCAGGTGGCAGCCCATGATGGCCACGGCGCCCGCGCTCAGGGACCGGCGCCCCTCGGCCCCGGCGTAGGCCGCCGGCAGCATCCAGGCCTGGGCCGAAACCCCCAGCAGGGCCACCAGCACCATCGCCTGCACCGCTCCCCCCGTGGTGGCCCCCACCGGGGGAAACAACCCTCCCACGCCCGCGCCGGGGGGCAGGAAAGCGACCAGGGCCAGGGCGGGCAGCAGGGCGGCGAAGGCCGCGGCACCCGCTCCAGGGGCCGCCCTCCCCGAGCGTGCCATCACCTTCGCGGCGTCGGCCACGGGACCGAGCAGCAGCGGACGCCGAAGGCCCGAGACGCGGGCCCCCGCCGCACGCTCGACGATGGCGCTGCCGAGGGCGAGACCGAGGGTGCCCAGGAGAGCGAGGAAGGCGCCGCCGAAAGAGATGTCGGCGGGTGAGGTCACGGCCGGCTGCCGAGGTCGGCGGCGGCGACCTGCCCGGGGCGCTGCACCCAGCTCGTCCAGCCGCCGCCGAAGGCGGTCCCCGACATCGGATGGTCATCCCCGTCGAGGGTTCCGTAGTCGAGTCCGGCGAAGGGTTCGTGACGGGTGCGGGCCAGCCGCCCGAAGACCTGGTCGGCCGAATCGCGGTTCGGACCGCCGTGCCAGAGGGCGCTGAGGATCCACAGGTCCGGTCTGGCGTCGCCGGGAGGCTCGACGGCGGAGCGGACCCGCCGCACCCGTCCGAGGCGATCGACAAAGGTGCCCTCCTTCTCGGTCCAGGCGCTCCCGCCCGCCAGGGCGATGACGGCACCATCCACCAGCGGCGACGGGGTGAGGTCGTGGGAGATAAGCCGCGTCTCCCGCCCCGGGAGAATACCCGGGCCCTCTCCGCACAGCGAGCCTCCCACGGCGTACACCACGTCGAGGCCGACGGGGAGGTCGGACGCCGGAAGCGGGGACGATCCCGAGGCCCGGGCGACGGCCCCGACCCCGGCGGCGTTCGGCCCCCTGGAGGCGCTGATCGTGAACCCTCCGGGAAAGACGCGGTCTCCCCCGGGATCCGCCTCCTCCCACAAGTAGAGCTCCGCCTTCCAGCGGCGGGCGAGCTGGACCAGCAGGAAGGCCTCCTCGTTGGTCAGGTAGGGGCTGAGGACCACCGCGGAGCGGCGCCCCTGCTCCATCTCTTCGGCAACGCCGGCCAGGGCCGTGTCCCAACCCGTCTCCCGGCCCTCCCGGCGCGGAGCCAGCAGGCGTTCGCCCCGCTGCTGCCAGCCGTAACGGCCGTGGTCGCACAGCCAGAATCCGCCGGCCGGACTCTCCGGCCGGGGTTTGACCCTCCACACACGGCCGTCGTGCACATCCACGCGGGTGGCGCAGCCACTGGCGCACCCGGCGCAAACGCTGGAGACCCCCGTCAGCCGCCACGGCGGCGGTGCCTCGCGTTCATCGGGATCGGTCAGGGCGCCCGCCGGGCACAGGTCCAGGAGGTTGCCGGTCATGTCCCCCGCGATCCGATCACCGGCGCTGGCCCCGATGCGGGCGCCGGCCCCGCCGCCTTCGACGGCCAGGCCCGGCTCCCCGGAGACCTCTTCGCCGAAGCGGACACAGCGTGTGCACAGGATGCACCGGCGGCGGTCGAGGATCAGCCTCGGCCCGAGGACGAGGCGCCCCGGCTCTCCCGGCGCCACGGACGGCGTTCGGCCGCCCCGGGCAACGCGCACCGCTTCCTGCAGCTCGCACTCGCCGGCCCGCTCGCAGACGGCGCAGTCCGGCGGGTGGCGCAGCAGCAGGTCGTCGAGCACGCGCTCGCGGGCCTCCGCCGCTTCGGGCGCATCGAGGGAGACCGACATCCCCCCGCGGACCCTCTGGTTGCAGGCGGTGATCAGCTCCGGACCCCCCGGCCCCTCCAGGGAGGCCACGCACAGACGGCAGGAGGCAGGCGCCGAGAGGGCCGGATGGAAGCAGGGGTGCGGCAACGCGTGACCCGCCGACAGCAGGGTCGTCAGGAGGTTGGCCCCCTCCCGAGCCTCCACGGCCTCCCCGTCCACATGGATGGTGACGATGGCCATCAGAACCGCACGTGGATGCTCTCGGGGGACTTCATGGACAGATCCTTGGCTACCGGGCAGCCGCCGTGCAGATGGGCCTCGAACTCCTCGGCGAAGGCGGTGGCCAGGGCGCTGACCGCCGAACCTCCGAGGGGTCCGTGTCCGCACATGGCCAGGGGCGAGGTGAGAGACGCGGCCCTGGAGCGCAGCTGCTCCAGCTCCCCGGCCTTCGGGGCTCCGGCCTCGAGCCGCTGGAGGACGCCGGCGGCCCAGGCAAGGCCCTCGCGGCATGGCGTGCACAGGGCGCAGGACGCGCCGGCCAGGTAGGACGCCACCAGCCGGGCCGTGTCCACGGCGCAGACGGTCTCGTCGGCGACGATGACGGCGCCCGAGCCGAAATCGCCTTCGAGGCCGCCGCCGCCGGGGCTGCTCCAGGCCCCTGGATCGACGGGCCGGTCGAGATCGGCCTCGCGCAGCACGGGCCGGGAGCCGTACCCGGAGTGGAGGACGAACTTCAGGGGCCGGCCGTCGAGCGTCCCTCCCGCGAGCCCCTCCACGAGACCGCGGAAGGTGCCCGAACCGAGGGCCACCTCGTACAGGCCCGGACGGCGCACGAGGCCGCTGATGCAGAAGACCTGGGTCCCCGGCGCCGAGGCGCTGCCCACGGCGCGGAAGGCGGCGCTCCCCCCCGCCATCACCTGCGGCAGGTAGCCGAGGGTGGAGGCGGTATGCACGGCTGCGGGCTCACCGAAGAGGCTGGTGGCCGGCCCCCGGGTGCCGTCCGCTGCCCTTGGCTCGGGGCGGCCGCCTTCGATCAGGTTCAGGGCCAGGCTGTCGCCCGCGGCGACCGGGAGGGATCCGGGCACGGGGTGCAGGTGGATGGGCAGACCGTGGCCGCCGACCTCTCCCGACTCGCGCAGTTCCGCAAGGGCCACGGCCAGGGCCTTCCGCGCCCGCACCGCGTCGGCGCGGATGCAGAGGAAGGCCGCCGAGGCGCCGGTGGCCAGGGCGGCGATGCGCACCCCCTCCAGGAGCCGGTGGGGGTGCCGCTCCGCCAGCTTGCGGTCTCGGAAACGGGCCGGCTCCGGCTCGAGCAGGTCGGTCACCAGGTAGCGGGCGCCGCCGCGCTCCCGCAGGGCCTTCCAGCGCTCCCCCACCGGCCGCCAGGAGCCACCGCGGCCGAGCAGACCGGAGGCCGTCACCTCCTCCACCACTCCCTCCGGTCCCAGGGCCAGGGCCCGGGCGAGGCCGCCGCCGCCGCGACGGCGGTAGACGTGGTAGCGGTCGACGTCGGGTACGTCGATGCCCTCGAAGAGCAGGCGGTGCTCGTTCACGCCGCCTCTCCGGAGACAAGGTCGTCGAGACGCTCGGGGGTCAGCCCCTCGAAGAGGCGCCCCCCCCGCTCGAAGGCGGGCGCCGCGGAGCAGACGCCGAGGCAGGGGACGGGGATGACGAGGTCCCCGAGACGTTCCCGAAGCCGGCGGTCGACCTCGTCGCCCCCCATGAGCCTGCAGCTCAACCCCGCGCAGACGCGCACCCCGTCCGCGGACCGGCCGCCGCCGCGGCTGGAGGCGATCCCGGCGACGGCGGCGGCCGACAGTCCCGTGAGCCCGGCGATCCAGCGCGCCGCCTCGGGCTCGCAGGCGCCGAGGTCGGTCAGCACCAGGTCGATGAGGGGCATCAGGGCCCCGGAGGGCCGGGGATAGCGGCTCAACAGCTGCCGGGCGCGCTGCTCCAGGGCCTCGTTCACCGGTCCATCTCGGAGGCGATGACGTTGAGGCTGGCCACCACCTGCGGTGCCTGGTCGTACCCGAGCCCGGCCAGCAGCGCCGGGAGGAGGCGGAAGTGGTACAGGGACGGAGAGCGCAGGTGGACCCGGGCCGGCCCGCCGGTGCCGTCGGAGACCAGGTAGAAGGCCAGCTCGCCGTCGGCAGACTCGATGGGGAGGTAGATGTCGGGCCGGCCGGGACGATACCCGTGCCCGTCCATCCACCGGCCGAAGTGGTCGATCAGCTCGGCGGGCTCCGTGTAACGCTCCGTCGGCCGGGGGGTCTCGTGCGCCAGGGTCGGTCCGCCGGGGGCTCCGGTCACGCACTGCCGGGCGATGGAGAGGGACTCCCCCATCTCCTCGAGACGGACCCGCGTGCGGTCGACGACATCGCCCGAGTCCGCCGTGGGCACGCCGAACCGGACCTCCCCGTACGCGAGGTAGGGATCGGTGCGCCGCACGTCCAGGTCGATACCCGCGGCGCGGGCCACCGGCCCCGTGGCCCCGGCGCCCAAGGCCTCGGCGGCGTCGAGAACGCCGGCGCCGGAGAAGCGGCGGCGCCAGTGCCGGTGGTCCACGGTGCTGCGCAGGGCATCGGAGCGCAGCCGGTCGACGGCGCCCCCCAGGTCGGCCAGCAGGCGCCTGGCACCGGCCGGCACGTCGGCGGCGATCCCGCCGATGCGCTGGGTGCCGGTCGCCCAGCGGCTGCCGCTGGAGGCTGCGAGGAACCGGGCCGCCGACTCGCGGGCGGTCAGGGCCTGGCCCCACAGGGCGGAATCGGGCCCGACGAGGTTGGCCAGCCAGGCGCAGTGGGCGCCGACGCGGCTGATCTCGGCCAGCAGCATGCGCACCCAGGTGCACCGGGCCGGCGGCGTGATCCCAAGCAGGGCCTCGACGGCGAGAACCGCCGCCAGCCCGGGCGTGAACGGCGACTGCTCGTTGAGGCTCTCGGCCAGCACCGGCAGTTGGGCCCAGGTGCGGCCCTCGGCGAGTCTCTCGAAGCCGCTGTGGAGCCGCCCCGGGCGGGCCTCGGCGGTCTCGATCCGGCTGCCGCGCAGGCGCGCCCCCAGGTCGAGCCGGAAGGGGGTGGCCTGGGCGGGATCGTGGATCGGCACCTCCCCCTCCGGCCGCGCAGGAGGCATCTCTCCGGGGACCATGGCCTGCGAGGCGGAGAAGAGGGGCCGCAGGTCTTCCCGCCCCCCGATGTGCATCCCGAAGCGGCCGGCCATCTCCCGCTCCGGCCAGTCGGCGGCTGGCCAGACGTGGGCCAGCCCCGGCAGCTCGCCAGTGCCGGCGGCGGTCAGCCGGGTGCGGTTGCCCGCCGCCGAGCGGAGCTGGTAGACCGCCCGGAACCGAGGATCGGGGCTGGCGCCGCCCACGGCGGTGAGGTCGACGAGATGCAGGGTCGGGTCCGCGGCGAGCAGGGCCGCCGCCTGCGCCTCCATCCTGCCGGCGGAGACCTCCAGGACCGCCGCCGGCGCCTCCTGCGGGGCGGTGGCCGTCACCTTGACTCCGTCGGGGAGGGCTGGCCTTCCCGGCGCCCGGCGTGGATCAGGGCGATGACGACGACCAGGACGAGGAGCAGCATCGGAAGAACGGCTCCGGCGCCTGCGGGCTCCGCGGCGAGAAGCACGAGCAGCAGGACGGCGCCCGAAAGGGCCGGGGCGAGCCAGGCGAGCGGGCGCCACGAATCCCCGGTCTCCACCTCGCCGGCGCCGGCCATGGCGGACGACGGGGGCTTCCTGGCGGGGCCTGCGAGGGCGCGCCGCAGCAACGCGGCCAAGGCCCCCAGCAGCAGCCAGAGGCCGAGATAGGTGACGAGGGGCAGGTAAGCGGTCAACGACCGGCCTCCCGGGGTTGGAGGTGGTCCCGGCGCCGCGGGAGACCGCCCTTCGGCTTCAGACGGTGGCCTTCTCGCGGATCTCCCGGAGTGGCCCCGCGGCGGGTGCCGCGGCCGGGTCGAAGAGGCCCTCGCCTCCGGCGCCGCAGGAGTCTCCGGGCCGGGCCCCGCACTCGCACATGGGCTCACCGTCCCCGGCCTGGAAGTTGGCCAGACCGCCGCAGGAGCCGGTGATCCTCCGGTTGCCGAGGATCACCCCCACGGCCATGCCGGCGATCACCAGCGCGAAGATGACGAGGGCTGATAGAAAGAGCGTCATGGGCGGGGTGCAAGCGGGGCGCAGGGCCTCAGCTGCCGAAGTCGTCGAAGCGGATCATCTCCTCTTCGACGCCCAGATCGTCGAGCATGGCGAGGACCGCCGTGAGCATCATGGGAGGGCCGCAGAGGTAGTACTCGATGTCCTCCGGCGCCGGGTGCTTGCTGAGGTACTCCTCGAGCACGACCTGGTGGATGAACCCGGTGGGACCGGTCCAGTCATCCTCGGGCAGCGGCTCGGACATGGCCACGTGGAAGGAGAAATTCGGAAACTTCTCCTCGAGATCGCGGAAGTGGTCCTCGTAGAACAGCTCCTTGCTCGACCGCGCTCCGTACCAGTAGGAGACCTTGCGCTGCGTGTTCTCGGTGTGGAACAGGTGGAACAGGTGCGAGCGCAGGGGGGCCATGCCGGCGCCGCCGCCGATGTAGCACATCTCACGGTCGGTCTCCTGGATGTAGAACTCCCCGTAGGGTCCGGAGATCGTCACCTTGTCGCCCGGATCGAGGGCGAAGGTGTACGACGAAGCCAGACCGGGGTTGACCTTCTCCCAGCCGCCGGCCTTGCGGTCGATGGGGGGCGTGGCGATGCGGATGTTGAGCATGACGATGTCGCCCTCGGCCGGGTGGTTGGCCATGGAGTAGGCCCTCACCGCCGTCTCGGTACCCACCGTCTGCAGGTCCCAGACCTTGAACCGGTCCCAGTCCTCGTGGAAGCGCTCGTCGATGTCGAAGTCGCGGAAGCTGCACCGGAAGGGCGGCACCTCGATCTGGATGAACCCCCCGGACTGGAAGTCCAGCGTCTCGCCCTCGGGCAGCTTGAGGACCAGCTCCTTGATGAAGGTGGCCACGTTGCCGTTGGAGACGACCTCGCATTCCATGCGCTTCACCCCGAAGACCTCGGGCGGGACCTCGATCTTCATGTCCTGCTTGACCGTGACCTGGCAGGAGAGGCGCTCTCCCTCCTTCTCCTCGCGCCGGGTGATGTGCTCCTTCTCGGCGGGCAGGATCGCGCCGCCGCCCTCTTGGATCTTGACCCGGCACTGGGCGCAGCTGCCGCCGCCGCCGCAGGCCGAGGAGACGAAGAGGCCGTTGTCGGCGAGCACGTTCAGCAGCTTGCCTCCGGCCGGGGCGACCACGTCGCGCTCGCCGTTGACCTCGATGTTGACGTCGCCGCTGGCCACCAGCTTCGAGCGCGCCGCCAGGATGACGGCCACCAGGGCCAGGACCACGCCGGTGAACATGCTCACGCCGCCGAGGACGCTGTCGATCATTGGTCGTCCGCTTCCTACAGCTGGATGCCGGAGAAGGCCATGAAGGCCATCGCCATGAGGCCCACGGTCATGAAGGTGATGCCCAGACCGCGCAGGCCCGGGGGTATGTCGGCGTAGCGCAGCTTCTCGCGGATGCCGGCGAGTCCGACGATGGCCAGGGCCCAGCCGACGCCGGAGCCGAAGCCGTAGACGACGCTCTCGCCGAAGCCGTAGTCGCGCTCGACCATGAACAGGGAACCGCCGAGGATGGCGCAGTTCACCGTGATCAGGGCCAGGAAGCTGCCCAGGGCGTTGTAGAGGGCCGGCACGTACTTGTCGAGGAACATCTCGAGGATCTGCACGCTGGCGGCGATGACGCCGATGTAGCTGATGAGGCCCACGAAGGTGAGGTCGACGCCGCCGAGGCCGAGGGCGGAGAGGGCCTCTTCACGCAGCAGGTGGCGGTAGACCAGGTTGTTCAGGGGCACGGTGATCGTCTGCACGACGACGACGGCGATGCCGAGACCGAAGGCCGTGGAGACGCGCTTGGAGATGGCCAGGAAGGTGCACATGCCGAGGAAGAAGGCGAGGGCGATGTTCTCGACGAAGACCGCCTTGACGAAGAGGTTGAGGCCTGCCTCGAGCATCACGCGTCCTCCTCGATCTGATCGGTCTTGAACCAGCGCAGCACCCAGATGAAAGCGCCGATGATGAAGAACGCGCTCGGCGGCAGCAGCATCAGGCCGTTGGGCACGTACCAGCCGCCCTCCGAGGCCAGGGCGAGGACCTCGGCGCCGAAGAGCTTGCCCGAGCCGAAGAGCTCGCGGAAGACGCCCACCACCATGAGGATCAGGCTGTAGCCGAGGGCGTTGCCGAGGCCGTCGAGCATGCTCATCCCGACGCCCTCCTTCATGGCGAAGGCCTCGGCCCGAGCCAGGATGATGCAGTTGGTGATGATGAGCCCCACGAAGACCGACAGCTGCTTGCTGATGTCGAAGGCGTAGGCGCGCAGGAACTGGTCGACGATGATCACCAGGGAGGCGATGACCGTCATGTGCACGATTATGCGGATGTTCGTGGGGATGTGGCGGCGGATCAGGCTGATGGCGCCATTGGAGAACACGAGGACGAAGATCACCGCCAGGCACATGGTGGCCGATGTCTCGAGCTTGCTGGTCACCGCCAGGGCCGAGCAGATCCCGACGATCTGAAGGGCGATGGGGTTGTCCTCGAAGATGGGGGCCAGCAGTGTGTCTCGGGCCTTGCCCATGGGTCAAGCCTCTCCTTCGTCCCGCAATCGTCCCAGGAAGGGTCCGTAGCCTTCCTCCCCGAGCCAGTAGTGGAGCATGTCCTGCACGCCGCGCGAGGTGATGGTGGCCCCCGACAGCCCGTCGACGCTGTGCACGGCGTCCGGGACGCCGGCGGCGACGGCGCCTCGGGGGATGCGGATCGCCACCCGGCCGTCGTCGCCGAAGGCGCGCTTGCCGTTCCACTGCGCCTTCCAGGCCGGGTTGTCGACCTCGCCGCCGAGGCCGGGGGTCTCGCCGTGCTGGTAGTAGACGAGGCTGCGGATCGTGTTGAGGTCGTCCCGGTCGAGGGCGACGAAGCCGTAGAGGGTCGACCACAATCCCCGGCCGAAGATCGGCAGGATCACCTTGTCGACCTCGCCCCGGCGGCTGACCAGGTACACGGGCATCAACTTGGCGCGGCGCCTGATGCCGGCGCGGCTGCCCAGATCCGAGGTGTCCACCCCCTGGTCGGGGTCGCCGGCGGCGGCGATGTAGTCGTATGTGCCGGGATCGATGCCGTCGACGTATCCGCCGGTGGCCAGATCGACGACGCGGACGTCGATTCGTTCGAAGAGCTCGTCGATGGTGCGGCCCTCCTCGGCAAGGCCGGCCGCCATCAGGATGTTGCGCTTCTTGTCCAGCAGCTTGTTGATCTCCTGGGTGGGCCGCAGCACCACGGCCGCCCCGGAGACAAGAACCGAGCAGACGACGCACAGCAGGAAGGCGACGGTGAAGGTCTGGCCGATGGTCTCTCGGGCCATGGGGCCGTCTCCTACGAAACGGCGGTGCGCAGGGCGCGCCGGCGGATGTTGGCCTGCACCACGAGGTAGTCGAAGACCGGGGCGAAGATGTTGCCGAAGAGGATGGCGAGCATCACCCCCTCCGGGAAGGCCGGGTTGACGACCCGGATGAGCACGGTCATGACCCCGATGAGAGCGCCGTAGAGCCACTTGCCGAGGTTGGTGAAGGAGGCCGACACCGGGTCGGTGGCCATGTACACGCAGCCGAAGGCGAAGCCTCCGAGCAGCAGGTGCCAGACCGGGTCGAGGGCGAACATGTGGTTGGTCTGGCTGTCGACCTGGTGCAGCAGCCAGGCCAGCAGGAAGGTGGTCGCCGTCATGCTGGCCATGATGCGCCACGAGCCGATGCCGGTGGCGATGAGGATGGCGGCGCCGATCAGGCAGGCGAGGACCGAGGTCTCGCCCATCGAGCCGGGGAGCACGCCGAGGAAGGCCTGCATCTTGGTGAAGCCCGCCTCCATGGGGGCGATGCCGTCGGCCGGCACCTGGCCGAGGGGGGTGGCCCGGGAGTAGCCGTCGACGGCGACCCAGATGCGGTCGCCCGTGATCTCCACCGGGTAGGCGAAGTAGAGGAAGGCGCGGGCCGTGAGGGCGGGGTTGAGGAAGTTCTTGCCCGTGCCGCCGAAGATCTCCTTGCCGATGACGACGCCGAAGGAGATGCCCACGGCGACCTGCCACAGGGGGATCGTCGGCGGCAGGGTGAGGGGGAAGAGCATGCCCGTCACCAGGAAGCCCTCGTTCACCTCGTGGCGGCGGATCGTCGAGAACAGGGCCTCCCAGAAGCCGCCCACGGCGTTGCAGACCAGGAAGACCGGCAGGAACCAGAGGGCGCCGTGGACGACGTTGGCCACCAGGCTGCCCGGGTCGACCCCGACCCCGAGGACGGTGAGGACGACCCCGCGCCAGCCGTCGGCGGAGGTGCGGCCGAGCTCGGCCAGGGCGAGGTTCGCCTGGTACCCCGTGTTCCACATGGCCATGAAGATGCACGGCACCATGGCCAGGACGACGGTGATCATCATGCGCTTCAGGTCGAGTCCGTCGCGCACGTGGGCGGCGTTGCCGGTGACGTCGGAGGGGGTGTAGAGGAAGGTGTCGACCAGCTCGTAGAGCGGGTAGAGGCGCTCGAGCCGGCCGCCCCGCTCGAAGTGGGGCTCCACGGAGTCGAGGAGCTGGCGCAGCACGATCAGAACTCCCTCTCGATCAGCTCGAGGTTCTGCCGCAGCAGCGGCCCGTACTCGGTCTTGCCCGGGCAGACGAAGGTGCACAGCCCGAGATCTTCCTCGTCGAGCTCGAGGGCGCCGAGCTCGACGGCGCGCTCGGCGTCGCCGGTGATCAGGGCCCGCAGCAGGAAGGTGGGCAGGATGTCGAGGGGCATGACCGCCTCGTAGGAGCCGACCGGCACCATGGCCCGCGGCGAGCCGTTGGTGCTCGTGTCGAAGGCGAAGCGGCGCCCGGGGAGCATGGCCGAGGCGAAGACGCGCTTCACCGAGAACCTGTCGGTTCCCGGGGACTGCCAGCCGAGGAGCTCGCGCTCACGGTTCTCGCGCAGGGCCGAGACCTGCAGGTGCCAGCGGCCGAGGAAGTCGAGGTGCCCGGAGGCCTGGCGCCCGGAGAGCACCGATCCGGAGACGACGCGGGTCTCCGCCCCGGAGGTCAGCTCCCCTTCGACGAGCTCGCTGAGGCAGGCGCCCATGCGGGTGCGCAGGAGCCGGGGCCGCTCGACCACCGGCCCCCCGAGGGCGATCACGCGCTCGTGGTTGACGCGCCCCGTCAGGAAGAGGTCGCCCACGGCGGCCACGTCCTGGTAATTGATGCAGAACACCTGCTTCTGCAGGCCGGCGCCGTCGAGGAAGTGGATGTGGGTCCCTGCGAGGCCGGCCGGATGGGGCCCGCTGAACTCGGCGACGGTCACGTCGGCCCCGTCCTCGGGGATGGCGGCGCCCGGGGCCTTGCAGAGGTAGATCTCGCCGGCGCCCAGACGGCCGAGGGCGGCCAGGCCGGTGCGGAAGGCGTCCTCGCGGCCGGCGAGGGCGACAGCGGGGTCGGCGCACAGCGGGTTGGTGTCGATGGCGGTGACGAAAATCGAGTGCGGGCGGGTATCGGGCAGGGGCACCTTGCTGTAGGGGCGCTGCCGCAGCCCGGTCCAGAGGCCGGACTGCACGAGGGCGTCGCGGACCTGCCCGGGGCTCAGATCCTCGGGGCGCCGTCCGCCGACGTCGAAGGTCTCCTCGTCGCCGCGGTCGTCCAGCTCTACGATGACCGAGAGCAGCCTGCGCTTCTCGCCGCGGTGCACGCCGGCCACCTTGCCGGCCCCGGGGGAGGTGAAGCGCAGGCCGGGGCGCCGCTTGTCCTCGAACAGGAGCTGGCCGGCGCGGACCTCGTCGCCTTCCTGGACGGCCATGGTCGGCCGCAGATCGTGGTAGTCGAGGCCGACGAGGGCCACCCGCGCCGGGGCGGGAGCGTCCTCCACGACCTGCCGGCACTCGCCCGTGATCGGCAGGTCGAGACCCTTGCGGAGGGTGAAGGAGCGCTTCTCAGCCATGGGAGCGGCCCATGCCCGCGAGGCGGACAACCGCCCCGGGGGGCGGCGCGCCCTCGGCGGCGGTACGGGGTCGGAACCGGTGTCTGGGAGACGCTGGCCGGAGGGCCCGATGTGGAGGGAGGGCGCAGACCGGACGCGTCGGGTGGCAGGACAAGGCTTGCTGTCGGCGATCCGTGGGGGAGGTGTGGACTGGATACGCACCGGGAACCGGCGCTGTGACATCGTCCTGAAGTTGAGTTAGGTTAGGGCCGCCGCCGAGGACTGTCAAGGATTCCCGCACACCCGTCGAGGTGCCATGAAAACGAGCCCGTCGGCGCCGGCCGATTGGCAGCCGAAGGTGGTGAATCGGTGAGCCGGGGGGTCGTCGTCACCGGCCTCGGGGCGGTGACGCCTCTGGGCTCCGGTGCGGCGCGTTTCTGGGCCCGGTTGTGCGCCGGCCGGTCCGGGGTCGGGCCGATCACCCTCTTCGATGCCGGGGCCTTCCCGGTGCGTATCGCCGGCGAGGTCACCGGGCTCACCCCGCCGCCCGAGATCGACCGCAAGCGGGTCCGGCGCCTGGACCGCTACGCCCTGTTCGGCGTCGCGGCGGCCCTGCAGGCCTGGCGTGACGCCGGCGTCGAGGCCCACGATCCCTGGCAGGCGGGGATCGTCCTCGGCTCCAGCCACGGCGGCGAGAGCACGGCCATCCAGGCCGCGGCGGCCCTCGGTCCCCGGCCCTCGCCGAAAGCGGCCAGCCCCCTGGTGATCCCGCGCATGCTGAACAACATGGCCGCCGCCCAGGCGGCGATGCTCCTCGACCTGCGGGGCCCGGGCTTCGCCCTCGCCTCGGCGTGCGCCACCGGCGGACACGCCCTCGGCGAGGCATCCGAGATCATCCGCAGGGGGGATGCCGAGGTGATGGTCGCCGGCGCCGCCGAGGCCTGCATCACCCCCCTTACCCTGGCCGGCGACCACGCCCTCGGCGCCCTGTCGCGGCGCAACGCCGAACCGCACCGGGCCTGCCGCCCCTTCGACCGCGACCGCGACGGCTTCGTCCTCGCCGAAGGTGCGGCCGCCCTGGTTCTGGAGGAGCGGGAGCACGCCCGCCGACGCGGCGCCCGCGTCTACGCCGAGCTCTCCGGGTACGGAGCGACTACGGACGCCGTCCACGAGACGCGCCCGGATCCCACGGGTGCGGCCGCCGCGTGGGCGATCTCCCGGGCCCTGGAGAAGTCCGGGACCGGCCCCCGCGAGGTCGACGCGGTCTTCGCCCACGCCGCCGGCACGCGGGCGGGCGACGCCGCCGAGGCCCGCGCCCTCGGCACCTCTCTCGGGGCGGCTCTCGGCGGCATCCCGGTGACCGCGGTCAAGTCGATGACGGGCCACATGTTCGCCGCCTCCGGGGCGGCCCAGGCGGTGGCCGCGGTCAAGGCGATCGAGGCGGGGGCCGTCCCCCCGACGATCAACTGCGGCCGCATCGATGTGACGGAGATCGCCTGCGTGCCGGGCGAGGTGTTGCGGAAGCCGCTGTCGCGGGCGCTCTCGAACTCCTTCGGTTTCGGCGGCCACAACGCCGCCCTCCTCTTTTCGGCGGCGGCCTCCTGATGGCGGCTGGCACGCGTCATGCATCCCATGGTCGAATCTGACACCCTTCCCTGCCACGCCGCCCTCGCCGACAAGGCGCTCGCCGGCGCCGCCCTCACGCGCGAGGAGTGCGCGGCGGTCCTCGGCACTCCGGACTGCGAGGTCCCCGGTCTGCTCGCCGAGACCTGGCGGGTGCGCCGCCGCTTCTGCGGCGACAAGGTGCACCTGCACGTCCTGATGAACGCCAAGAGCGGACTCTGTCCCGAGGACTGCGGCTACTGCTCGCAGTCGCGCCTCTCGGAAGCGGCGATCGAGAAGTACCCCATGGTCAGCCGGGACCGACTCCTCGAAGAAGCACACGCCGCCCGCCGCTCCCGGGCCAGGCGTTTCTGCATCGTCACCAGCGGCCGGGGCGCCACCTGGGGCGAGGTGGAATACCTGGCCGACGCCGTGCGCGCGATCCGCGAGGAGGTCGGCATCGGGATCTGCGCCTGTGTCGGTCTCCTCGACGAAGAGAAGGCGAAGGTCCTGAAGGAGGCCGGCGTCGACCGGTTGAACCACAATCTCAATACCAGCGAGCGGTTCACCCCCGGCATCGTCACCACCCACGGATACGACGACCGCGTGAAGACGCTGGAGGCGGCGCGCAGGGCGGGCCTCGACCTGTGCAGCGGCGCCATCTTCGGAATGGGGGAGACCGACGAGGACGTTATCGATGTCCTGATGGCGCTCCGCGACCTCGACCCGCGGTCGATACCGGTCAACTTCCTGCATCCGATCGAGGGCACCCCCCTCGAGGGGACGTGGAAGCTGACCCCCCTCCACTGCCTGCGGATCCTGTGCCTGGCGCGGCTGCTGCACCCTCACCGGGAGATCCGCGTCGCCGGCGGGCGCGAGCTGCACCTGCGGTCGCTGCAGCCGCTGGCCCTCTACGCGGCGAACTCGATCTTCGTCGAGGGCTATCTCACCACCCCGGGACAGGGCACGAGGGAAGCGCTGCAGATGATCGAGGACATGGGCCTCGAGGTCGAAGAGGCGTGACCGGAGCGCCGCCGGCCGGCATCTGGAACGCCTTCACGCCGATGGCCCGCTACGACAGCGAGCCGAGGCTGATCATCGACCGCGCCGAGGGCAACCGCCTCATCGACAGGGACGGCCGCGAGTACATCGACGCCGTGGCCTCGATCTGGGCGATCGTCCACGGCCACGGGCACCCGCACATCGTCGAGGCGATCCGGCGCCAGGCGGAGCGGCTGCAGCACAGCACCCTCCTCGGCGCCGCCCACTCCCCCGCCCTCGAGCTGACGGAACGGCTCGCCGCCCACGTCCCCGGGGGGCTGACCCGCTTTTTCTACAGTTCCGACGGCGCCAGCGCCGTCGAGGCGGCCCTCAAGATGGCGCTCCAGTACTGGGTGAACACCGGCCGCCCGGAGCGCCGCCGCTTCGCGGTGATGGAGATGGCCTACCACGGCGACACCCTCGGCGCCGCCTCGCTGGGAGGGGAGGGGCCCTTCCGAAAGCCGTACGAATCGGCCATGTTCGAGCCGTTGCGGTTCGCCAACCCCCACTCCCGGGGTTGCGGGCTCTGCTCTCCGGAGAGCGGATGCAGCCTCGCCTGCGTCGGCTCCCTCGAGCGCCTCCTCGACCAGCACGCCGGGGAGATCGCCGCCGTGGTCGTCGAGCCCCGGGTCCAGGGGGCGGCGGGAATCGTCGTCGCCCCGGAGGGGCATCTGCGCCGGGTCGCCGGCCTCTGCCGCTCCCACGGCGTGCTGCTCATCGCCGACGAGGTCGCCACCGGCTTCGGCAAGACCGGCGCCATGTTCGCCTGCGACCTGGAGGGGGTCAGCCCCGACATCATGGTGCTGGGCAAGGGGATCAGCGGCGGCTGCCTGCCCCTCTCGGCGACGGTGGCGAGCGAAGAGGTCTACGGTGCCTTCCACGACCCTCACGACTACGGCAAGACCCTCTATCACGGACACACCTACGGGGGCAACCCGATCGCCTGCGCCGCCGCCCTGGCCAGTCTCGACATCTTCGAGGGCGAGCCGGTCCTGGAGAGGGTCGCCGGCCGGGCCTCCTTCCTCGGCGGGAAGCTGAGCGAGGCGCTCGGCGGGCATCCCCTCGTGGGGGCGATCCGCCAGCAGGGGTTGATGGCCGCCGTCGACATCGAGGCCGCCCCGGAGCAGGCGGCGTGGCGGGCCTGCCTGAAGGCGCGGGACCGCGGCGTCTTCGTGCGGCCCATCGGGGACACGGTGGTGGTCATGCCCCCCCTCTCCATCGAAGAGACCGAGCTCGCGCAGATCTGCGAGGCGGTGAGGCATGGGCTCGACAGCGTCGTCCGGTCCGCCCCGGCCCTGGGCTGATTTCCTGCGCTCGGAGCGCGGCCGTCTCGAGCGGCTCGGCCTGCGCCGATCGGTGG
>JAPOZM010000001.1 GCA_026706075.1 Gemmatimonadaceae bacterium | reverse complement strand
GGATGAGGACGAGGGCCAGCCAGAACACGGGCATGGAGATCCCGGCGGTGGCCGCGGTCATGCTCAGGTGGTCGAGGAAGCCGCCGCGGCGCACGGCGGCCACCATGCCGAGGGCGAGACCGCCGGTGATGGCGAAGCACATCGCCGCCAGGGTCAGCTCGCAGGTCGCCGGGAAGCGGTCGAAGATCTCCACCGTGATCAGCTCGTGGGTGCGGAAGGAGCGGCCCAGGTCGCCGCGCAGGAGATCGGCGAAGAACCGGCCGAGCTGCACGTGGAAGGGCTGGTCGAGGCCCAGCTCCTGGCGCAGGGCGGCCAGGGTCTCGGCGTTGGCGCGCTCGCCGAGCATCACCTGGGCCGGGTCCCCCGGCACCAGGTAGATCATCAGGAAGACGAGGACCGAGATCCCGAGCACCGTCGGGACCAGGAGCGTCAGGCGCCGGAGGATGAAGGCGGTCACGGCCCGGCGGGGATTTCAGCGGAGGGGGCCGGCGGCGGCCGGCGGGCGGCTCACCGCGGCGCGAAGTAGACGGGTTGGAACCACTTGCTGCCGGTGGGGTGCAGGGCGAAGCCGCGCACGTCGCGGCGGAAGGCCGCTGTCTGCGTGGCGTGCACCAGCGGCACCCACGGCGCGTCCCGGTGGACGATCTCCTGGGCCTGGCGGTAGAGCCGGGTGCGCTCGGCGGGGTCGACGCTGTGGCGGGCCTCGACGAGCACCTCGTGGAGCTCGTCGGAGCGGTAGAAGGCCACGTTCTGGGCCGGCTTCACCGCCGCCGTCTTGTCCAGCAGGACGTAGAGGAAGTTGTCGGGATCGCCGTTGTCGCCCGTCCATCCCAGCAGACACATGTCGTGCTGCCCGTCGAAGACCTTGTCCAGGTAGGTGGCCCACTCGGTGGTGACCAGCTCCACCTCGATGCCGACGCGGCCCAGGTCGGCCTGCAGGGCCTGGGCGATCTTCTCCGGCTGCGGCATGTACGGCCGCGTCGCCAGGGGCACCCACAGCTCGGTGGAGAAGCCGTCGGCCAGTCCCGCTTCGGCCAGCAGCTCCCTGGCGCGCCCGGGATCGTACTCGTAGGCGGCCACGTCGTCGTTGTAGCTCCACATGACGGGCGGAATCGGGTTCTTGGCGGGTACCGCCAGTCCGGCGTAGAAGTTGTCCACGAGGGACTGCTTGTTCACCGCGTGGTTGACGGCGCGGCGGACCCGGAGGTCGGCGAAGGGCTCCTTGTCGAGGTTCATCGCCAGGTAGCCCACGTTCATCCCCGGCTGGGTGAGGAGCTGGATCTCCGGGTCGGAGCGGATGCTCTCGATGAACTCCGGATTGAGGTTGTCGACGCCGTGGACGTCGCCGGCGCGCAGCTCGAGGAAGCGCACCGAGGCGTCCTGGATGTACTTGAAGACGAGGCGGTCGATCCGCGGAGCCTCGCCCCAGTAGCCGTCGAAGCGCTCGAGGACGATGCGCTCGTCCTTGCGCCACTCGACGAAACGGAAGGGACCGGTGCCCACCGGGTTCTTGAAGTAGTCGGCGCCGTGTCGCTCCACCGCCGCCGGCGAGACGATGCCGCAGAAGTTCATGCCCAGGGTCGACAGGAAGGGGGCGTTGGCGGCGGCCAGCTCCATGACGAAGGTCGAGTCGTCGGGGGCGGACATGTGGGCGACGATGTCGTCCATCCCCATGTCCTTCCAGTACTTGTAGTTGCCCGCCGCCGGCCGGTACCAGGGATGGTCGGGGAAGAACTGGCGGCCCAGGGAGAACAGAACCGCCTGGGCGGTGAAGGGCGTGCCGTCGTGGAAGCGCACGTCCGTGCGCAGGTGGAAGGTCCAGCGCAAGCCGTCGCCGCTGACCTCCCAGCGGCGGGCCAGCTGAGGGAGTACCTGGGTCGACTCCGTCTCGTAGGTGACCAGGGTCTCGTAGAGGTTGTCGCAGACCTTGAACGACTCGCCGTCGTTCTCCAGGGCCGGGTCGAGGCCGACGGAGTCGGCGCCGCGCCCGAAGACCAGCACCTGCTGCGCCTCGGGGGCCGGGCCGCCGCCGCAGGCGGCCACGATCAGGAAGGCGCAGAGGGCGCCGGCCAGGCGCGCAGGGGACACGGGGCTACTCCGAGAAGGCCGCGTCGAAGGCGGCCTCCGAGGGCTCGAAGTCGACCTCCTTGACGAAGGCGCAGGCCTCGGCGGCGCCGTGCTCGCGGTCCATGCCGCCGTCCTCCCACTCCACCGACAGGGGGCCGTCGTAGCGGATCCGGTTGAGGGCGCGGATGATCTCCTCGAAGTCGATGTTGCCGCGGCCGAGGGAGCGGAAGTCCCAGTAGCGCCGCCGGTCTCCGAAGGAGGTGTGGCCGCCGAAGACGCCGGCCTCTGTGGGGATCGCCGACCAGCCCACGTCCTTCATGTGAACGTGGAAGATGCGGTCGGCGAAGCGGTGGATGAACTCGACGTAGTCGACCCCCTGGTAGCCGAGGTGGCTGGGATCGTAGTTGAACCCGAAGGCGGGATGGCCGTCGAGGGCGTCGACGGCGCGCTCCGCCGAGGCGATGTCGAAAGCGATCTCGGTAGGGTGGACCTCAAGGGCGAACTTGACCCCCGCCTTCTGGAACTCGTCGAGGATCGGCCGGAAGCGGTCGGCGAAGTCGGCGAAGCCGGCGTCGATCATCTCGTCGGAGGTAGGGGGGAAGGAGTAGAGCAGGTGCCAGATGGAGCTGCCCGTGAAGCCGTTCACCACCTCCACGCCGAGGCGGGCGGCGGCCTGCGCCGTGGCCACCAGTTCGGCGGCGGCGCGCTGGCGCACGCCCTCGGGGGCGCCGTCGCCCCACACGTACTCCGGGAGGATCGCCTGGTGGCGGCCGTCGATGTTGTCGCACACGGCCTGGCCCACGAGGTGGGCGGAGATCGAGTACAGCTGCAGGTCGTGCTCCTCGAGGAGGGCCCGGCGGGCGGCGCAGTAGGCGTCGTCGGCCTTCGGCACCTCGAAGTGGTCTCCCCAGCAGGCCAGCTCGAGGCCGTCGTAACCGAAGCTCCGCGCCTTCTCGCACATGGTCGGGGTGTCGAGGTCGGCCCACTGGCCGGTGAACAAGGTAACGGGTCTTGCCATTTCTACCTCTCTTCTTCCAGGTGGTCGGGGGTGCGCTCCGGGTCATTGGTGCGCGGACTTCATCCTTCGCAGGTCGATGTCGAAGATGCGCAGGAACCGGCCGCCGAACTCGCCCACCACCTCCGGGATCTCGTCGTCGTCGACGTCGAGGAGGCCGATGCGCTCGCCGAAGCTCTCCGGCGACTGCCACTCCAGGTCGCGGTAGCGGGCGTCGAAGACGAAGCCGTCGTTGAGGACGATCTCGTCGGCGCCGTCGCCGTCGACGTCCCCGACGAGGAGGTCGGTGGAGGTCAGGTTGTCCTGATCGCTGCGCCACTCCTCGAAGCGGTCGCGGCCGTCGTAGATGACCAGCCGTCCGTCGGCCACGAAGAGCAGCTCCGGCTGCTCGTCGTCGTCGACGTCGTGGACGGCCAGCGCCGAGATCTGCTCGTAGTCGGTGGCGGGATTGCTCCACAGGGAGTGGTAGTCGCCGAGGTCGAGGAGGTGAATGCGCCCGCCTTCGGTGTACACGAGGATCTCCCGAAGGCCGTCGAGATCGGCGTCGGCCAGCACCAGTCCGGAGACGGAACTCTCCAGGTACTCGCTGATCCAGACCTCGGCGTAGGCGCCGTCCCGGCCTTCGTAGACGTGCACGAAGCCGTGGATGTCGCCGAGGGCGAAGCGCTCCACTCCCTCCTTGCCGGGGGGCAGGGGCAGGACGCTGTCGAACTCGTCGAAGGCGCCCCGGCCCGGGATCTCCGAGAGCTCGAGAGCCGGTGCGGACGCCGCCCGGGAGCAGGCCACTCCGATGGCGATGGCGAGGGCGAGGGTTCTCATTCGGGTTCCTCCGCGGCGGCGGAGACCGCGGCCCCGTACACGCTGAGGATGGGGACGCGGCGGCTCCGCGCCAGTCCGGCGCAGTCCTCGTACTCGGGGGCCACCCGCCGCCGGCCGTTCAGGCGGGCCACCTTGACGCGCACCGGGCCGAACTCGGTCTCCACCGAGAGGGTGGAACGCTCCAGCACGCGGCGTTCCACCTCGTAGTGGCGCACGCCGAGGCTGGTGGTCTCACCGAGGACGACGTCGGAGACAGCTTCGAGGTGGACCGGGTCGGCGAGGACGCTGAGCAGGTGGCCGGGGCGGTTCTTTTTCATCAGCACCGGGGTGACGTAGAGGTCTCGGGCGCCGGCCTCGAGGAGGCGCTCGAAGAGGTAGCCGTAGACCTCGGGGTTCATGTCGTCAACGTTGGCCTCGAGCACGACGCAGCGTTGCCCGCCGGCCGCCGCCGCCGGGTCCGACAGCCTCAGGCGCAGGACGTTGGGGGCCTGCGCCAGGTCGCGGGCCCCGGCGCCGTAGCCGACGGTGTCGAGACGCATGGCCGGCGCCGGACCGAAGCCTTCGGCCAAGGTCGTGATCAGGGCGGCTCCCGTGGGGGTTACGAGCTCGGCCTGCAGATCGGTCTGCACCAGGGGAACTCCCCGGCACAGGGCGAGGACGCCCGGCGCCGGAAGGGGGTAGCGTCCGTGGGCGCACTCCACCGTGCCGGTCCCGCAGTGCAGGGCGGAGGAGTACACCCGTGTCACCCCGAGGAGCCGCAGGCCGGCGACGGCTCCGGTGATGTCGACGACGGCGTCGAGGCTGCCCGCCTCGTGGAGGCCGACGGTCTCCACGTCGACGCCGTGGACCTCGGCCTCGGCCTCGGCCAGGCGGCGGAAGACCCGGCGCGCCGCGGCCTTGTCGGCCTCGGCGAGAGCGCTGCCGTCGATCCGGGCGAGCAGATCCTTCAGGTGGGTGTGCGGTGGATGGCCGGGGTCGACATGGTGCTCCGAATCCGGGGCCTGGCCGTCGATCTCGACGCGCACCCGGGTGGCCCTCAGACCGCAGCGGCTGACGCTCTCGCAGCGCAGTCGCGCGCCCACGGCGAGGCGGTCGACCTCCCGCTGCAAGCGGTCCGGCTCCAGGCCCGCGTCGACCACGGCTCCGAGGACCATGTCGCCGCTGACGCCGGAGAGACAGTCGAAGTAGGCGGTGGTCACGTGCCGGAGGTCCGGGGGCGGCGGAACTCCGCCCGCCGGCGCTTCCAGTCCAGTTCCTCGTCGAGGTCGAAGACGTCGTCGAAGTCCTCGATGCGGTCGTCCTCGGTGGTCCTCAGGCTCTGGATCTCCACCAGGTTGAAGACGATCTCTCCGAAGTCGCGGGTCTTGCGGATGCCCCAGTGCTCGAAGACCGAGAGGGCGAGGGGACCGAAACGGTCCAGAGCGTGCTCGCTGATGCCGAAGGCCAGGTCGCGTCCGGATACGTTCCGCTGGTCGCGGGGCAGATCGGCCTTGCCGAGCTTCTCCACGGTGTGCTGCAGGGCGTCGTGGACGAAGAGGTAGGCGGCCTGCTTGTAGCGGCGGTCCCGGTCGACCAGCTCTTCCAGCTTGTCGAAGTCCTGGTCCACTTGGAGTCGGGTCCCGGGGTTGCAGTGCGGCGGGGAGGTCGGAGGGCGAAAGTCAAGGGCCCCTCCCCCGGCTGTCAAGGACCCTTGGCGGCCAGGAGGGGCCCCATGGCGCCGGTGCTCTTGTCGAGACGCTCCCGAAGGGATCGGTAGTGCTCCTGGAAGGCGGGCCGGTACTCGGCGGCCAGGGGACGCCCGGCGCCGCCGTTGACGCTCGCAGGGTTGATGTGCCGCCCGTTCTGGATGAGCTCGTAGTGGAGGTGGGGTCCGGTGGCTCGGCCAGTGGCGCCCACGTGGCCCACGTGGTCCGACTTGCTCACCCGCTGCCCCTTGCGCACGAGGATGCGGCTCAGGTGAGCGTAGCGCGTCCTGTAGCCGTTGGCGTGCTTGATCTCGACCATCTTGCCGTAGCCGCCGTTCCAGCCTGCATGGGTCACCACGCCGTGGGCCGTCGACCAGACGGGCGTCCCGGGGGCGGCGGCGTAGTCGGTGCCGAGGTGGGGCTGGTGGCGCTTGAGGATGGGATGGAAGCGGCGGCGCGAGAAGGGCGAGCTGATGCGCCGGAAGGACATGGGCTTGAGGAGGAACATGCGCTCAAGGGACTCGCCGGTCTCGTCGTAGTAGTCGCCGGCGCCGGCGGGGTCCTCGTAGTAGACGCCGACGCGGGAGAGGGACTCGCCCTCGTAGAGGGCCATGAGGATCTTCCCGTAGCGCAGAAACCGGCCGTCCACCGACTGGCGCGTGAAGACCAGGCCGAGGCGGTCGCCGTGGCGCGGAACCGTGTGGAAGTCGAGGACCGAGCCGAAGACGTCGTCCACCACCAAGTCGGTGAGGGCGTCATTCTCCCCGGTGGAAGCGATGGCGTTGAACAGGTTGTCCTCGATGAAGACCCGGAGGGTCTCGGTGGTCTCCGTCACCGGGCGCTGCCACCGCCGGGCGACCAGCTCCTCCGCCTGGCGCTCCACCAGCACGGGCCTGTCCGGCGCCTTCAGGGGGGTGTACTCGAAGCGGGCCACGGCGTGCAGGCTGTCCAGTTCCAGCCGGAAGAAGTCGCCCGGCTTCGGGTCTTTGCGCACCTGGAGGACCGGGGACAAGGCGGTGCTCAGGAGGGTGATCTGCAGGTCGGAGACGCGGTGCCGCTTGAGGGCCAGGTAGATCGATTCGTCCGGCCCCAGGGTGTCGGCGATGACGTGGCGGTGCGGCTTGGGCGCCGGGAGACTGGCCGCGACGGGGGCGACATCTGCCTGCACCACGGCCAGGCCCTCGCCGGGCTCGGAGACGGCGGAGGGGCGCGCATGAAGGTCGATGCGCACGAAGGTCAGGGCTGTGAGAGCGGTGAGGAAACCCCAGAACCCCACGGAAGAACGCGGCGGCAGGCTCATGCGACTCCAGTAGCCGGGAGAAGACGCGGAAGGGGGCCGCGCTTGACCATATGGGGGTGTCCCCTATGCTAACCAGGCGCCATGGGTCCGTCAAGCCACCTCAGCCACCGCTTTTCCGCCCTCCCTCCCGTGGTCTCGGCATGACTCTTCCCCGGTCCTCGGAGGCCCTCGATCTCAAGGGCCTGCTCCCGGAGCAGCTGCGGCAACTGGCCGTGGAGATGGGGGAGGCCGCCTACCGGGGCGACCAGCTTTTCGCCTGGGTCCACGGACGGGGGGAGACCTGCCTGGAGTCGATGTCCAACCTGCCCCTCCGCCTGCGCCGGTCCCTGGCCGAGGCCGGGGCCCGCGTGACTCGCCTGCACCTGCTCGAGCGCCGTGATTCGGGCACGGGGATGGCGGTGAAGTTCATCTTCGGCGATGGTGGGGGGGGCCAGTTCGAGTCGGTCCTCATCCTCGACGGCCGGCGCCGCACTCTCTGCCTGTCCTCCCAGGTGGGCTGCCCCCTCGACTGCAGTTTCTGCGCCACGGGGCGCATGGGTTTCGTCCGCAACCTGACGGCGGCGCAGATCGTGGACCAGCTCCTGCAGGTCCACGCCTCAGCAGCCGCCGAAGGCCTCGGCCGGATCACCAACGTCGTCATGATGGGCATGGGGGAACCCCTGCTCAACTACGACGCCGTGACCACCGCCCTGAGGCTGATCCAGCGCCCCGGGGGCGCCTCCGTCGGCGGCCGGCGCATCACCGTCTCCACGGCGGGGTACCTGCCGGGGATCCGCCGGCTGGCCGAGGACAATCTCAACGTCGGCCTGGCGATCTCCCTCAACGCCACAACCGACGAGGTCCGCGAGGGGCTGATGCCGATCAACCGCAAGTGGACCATCGCCGACCTGCTGGAGGCGGCGCGCTACTACTTCGACCGGCAGGGCCGCAGGGTCACCTTCGAGTACGTGCTGTTGCGCGGCGTCACCGACACCGAGGAAGACGCCGTGCGCCTGGCGGAGCTGACGGCCGAGGTTCCCTGCAAGATCAACCTGATCCCCTACAACGAGCTGCCCCCCGGGGACCCGGAGGCGCCGGTCTTTCGCAGGCCCGGGAGGAAGCGGATCGAGGCCTTCCGGCGCCGCCTGGAGTCGCGGACGAAGCGGACCGTTCGGCTGCGGGAGAGCCGGGGCCGCGACATCGACGCGGCCTGCGGGCAGCTCTACCGCCGCCCCACATGAAGGCCGCCGGGCACCTGGCCGGGGGCAGCCTCGCCGGCGCCGCCGTGGCCGGGGCGGCGGGGGCCGCCGGCGCCATCCCCGGCGCGGCGGACCCGCTGTGGTGGGCGGTCTTCGCAACCACCCTGTTCTTCGCCCTCTTTCCGGATGTCGACACCGATTCGCTGCCGAGGCGGTGGTTCTACCGGGGGGTGCTGGCGGCGTTGCTGTGGCTGGCGTGGAACGGCCTCTGGCAGATGGCGACGCTTCTGGCCGTGCTCTCGACGCTGCCCCTCGTCGATCACCACCGCGGCTGGACTCACGGGCGCCTGACGCCCGTCCTCGCCACCGGCGCGCTGGGGGCGGGATGCCTGTGGTGGCGAGGGGACCTGGCGTCGGCGTGGGCGACCGGCGGCGCCTCGATCCCGGCCGCCCACCTCGTGCTGCTGGGGGCGAGCCTGGCCGGCTGGTACACCCATCTGCTGCTCGACGGCCGTTTCCGCCTCTTTCCCGGGGACGCCCGATAGCTGTCGCGGCCCGCCCTCAGGGTCGTATCAGCGGGCCTTCGCCTCGTCCACGTCGTCCTCCTCTTCTACCTCGTCCTCGCCGCGGTGACGCTCGACGAAGTCCCGGACCTTGGAGACAGCTTCGGGAACCAGCTCCACGAGCTGGCCCCAGCTGACTTCCTTCTCCTTCAGCGTCAGGACCTGCACCTTCCCCCTGGCGTCGATGACGACGAAACCGATCGGCTCCACCGAGGCGCCGCCGCCGGTGCCGCTCCTGCCGCTGCCCTCCTGGCCGCCTCCGGCGCCGAATCCCAGGGAGATCCTGGAGACCGGGATCAGGGTTACTTCGCCGGCCGTGACCGGCTCACCGACGACGGTGCGGGTCTGGACGATGGTGTGCAGCTCTCCCAGGACCCGCTCGATCAGGGCCTCCACGGAGGATGTCATCGGTTGCCTTTCCGTCCGGCGCGCCGGGCCGCCAGCCAGGACCGCAGCCGGGCCGCTGCCCGGATCCGTCCGGTGGCGAGGCCGAAGCGTGCGGCCATGTAGAGCAGCCGCGCCAGCCGAAGGTGCAGTCGGACTTCGGCGCGGCCGTGGAGACAGGGGTGGGTGAAGTCGGGGGTGAGGCTCAGGGCCACTCTCTCCGGCGCCGCCGGCGCGAGGGCGTGGACGAGGCCGAAGAGCCGGCCCGTGGCCTCGGGGTCGGCAAGGCCGACGACGCCGTCCAGGCGCATCCGGCGAAGGCGGAAGGCGCCGGGCAGGGAGCGCACCAGGCGCAGCGCGGGTCTGGCGAGGGGGGACTGGGACCGGAGGCGCTCGCGGAGGCCGGCTGCGGCGATCCGCGGCCCTCGCCCTCCGTCGTCCGGAGCCGCCGGGGCCTCGGCGGCAGGGATGCCCGCCGCCCCGGCCTGGACCTCCGGTTGCCCCAGCCGCATCCCCGGGCCGACGGCACGTCCGGCGAGAGTGGGCACCAGCTCCCACGAGGGATCGCGCCGACGCAGCCGGACACCGAGCAACCCGGCCCAGACCGCCGCCTGGGCGCTCATGTCGAAAGCGCCGTCCTCGCCCCGGCGCGCGCCGGTGACGGCGACCACGACCGGGAGCAGCAGAAAGGCGAAGACGGCCAGTGCGAGCCCGGCCGCCAGCAGCATCAGGAGATCCGGCCAGATGACGGCTCACCCCCGGGAGCGGCAACGCGGAACCTCGGCGAGAGTTCCTCAGTCCTCATGCGAGAAGCTACCACCATCCGGGGAGGCGTCAAGGTGATCCCTGCGGCCCCCGTGTCTTGACAGCCGGGAACCACGCCCGTAACTCTACCGATCTTCGCAAGTACAAGCAGGAAAAGCAGGTTGGGCGAATTGCACACATACCTTCCAGGCCCCCTCGCGGCCCTTCCCAGGGCCCGCGGGACCGGCCTTTCCATTCTCCTGGTCCTCGCCTCGGCGGCCTCCTCCGCCGAGGCCCGGTCGAGCCTGACGGCCAGGTTCCGGGCTCCGGTGGCCGGCCCCGGACTCGAGCAGCAGGCGGAGCTGGTCCTCGACCTGTTCCCCGGGGACGGGGAGGCGATCATCGGAGCGGCGGTCTCCTTCCCTCACGAGAGCGTGCAGGTCGAATCGGCCGTCTGCGCCCTGGGGCGCGCCGAGGTCTCGCACGGCCGCGTCGACCTCGACTACACCCGGCATCCTGTCGGCGAGAGGTCCACCGACACCCTCACGGTGGTCCTGCGCGCCGCCTCGACGGGGCAGATCCCGGTGGAGGCGACCCTGTCCTCCAACGTAGACACACCCGGGGAAGAGGCCCATCGCGCGCGGGCGGTGCTGACCGTCGTGCCGCCCCTGCGGCTGCACGCCGCCCTGAGCCCGCAGGAGGCCTTCCCGGGCGAGGACGTGGAACTGGTGCTGTCCGTGACCAACCAGGACGACCGCGACGTCGAAGCGGTGGCCGTGGACTGGCCGGTGGGCCTCACCGCCGGCGAGACGGATCCGGGGCCGCCGATCGGGGCGGGAGAGACCTCGGAGCACCGCTGGCAGGTTCGCCTCGAGCCGGACGCGGCCGGGGGGCTGCCCCTGGTGGTCCGCGCCGAGGGCGGCGGACTCCGGGCCTCCCCGGTGGCGGTGGCGCCCCTGGGGGTGCGGCCGGTGCCCGTATTCGCGGCGAGGGTGGCCGAGGGTGGCGCGGTGCGGGGAGAACCCCTCCGGCTGAGGCTGGTCTGGTCGAATCCGGGACCCGCGGCGATCCCCTACGAGGAGCTCGGCGGCCGGGTCTCGGCCGGCTTCGAGGCCCTGGAGGCCGCTCCCGCGGTTCCCGGGGTGCAGGTCGACTTCGAGGAGGACGCCGTGGAGGTGCGGGTTCCCGGGCCTGGAGAGTTGGGTGCGGGGCAGGACCGGTCGGTGGAGCTGGATCTGACGCCCACCGGCACCGGACCCTTCGCCTGGACCGGGGCGTTCCGGCCTCCGGCCCGCGAGGGCTCCGTCGACCTCGGCTTCTCGGTGGTGCGGGTTGCGGCCCCGGACGGGCCGTGGGGAGGGCCGCCGGGGGAGGTCACCGACCTGGAACTCGTCGACCAGGGACTGGCCGCCGAGCTGGAGAGCGTCCTCGACGACATCCCCTTGGCCCGGGGCGCCACGGTGAGTCTGATCAGCGCCGAGGAGGACGATGCCGACTGGGTCGTGGAAGGCCTTTTGACAAGGGGCCTGCTGAGTCGGGGGGTGCGCGTGCTGACCGACGGAGCCCGCCACGTGCTGCGTTACCGCGTCGCCGACGCCCGCGTCGTCTACAGCTCGGGGGGACTGTCCCTCGGACCCTTCGGAGGCTCCCTGGAGCGCGAGGCCCGAGCCGTCGTATACCTGCGCCTTGAGGGCGCTGGCGAGCGGGTGCTGTGGGTCCATCGGCTGGAGGGCCGCATCAGGGACCCGGCCGTCTCGCATCCGGCCGGCTGGCTGAGCTCCGGCGATGGATTCCCCCAGTCACGGATCGAGCCGGACCACCGTTACCTGGAGCTCGGCCTGTCGGGGGCGATCGTGGGCGGCCTGCTGTTCATCTTCTTCGCTCCCTGACCCCTCGGCTCAAAACCGCCGCCGCCGCCGTCCGCCCGAGTCGTCGACGCCGTGTCGGGGGCAGGGTTCCGGCATGGCGCCGCCGCGGATGAAGATCTCCGGGTCCTCCTCCTGGCGTCTGATCGCGTTGGGGTCCCGCTCCTTCGATTGGTTCGGACAGTAGCGCGTCGCCAGTTTGTAGGTGTCCATGCACACGGAGCGGTATTCCACCAGCTCCTCCGGGAACTCGAACCGGTCGCGGCGGCGCCCGTGGTAGGGCTCGACCTCTTCGTAGACCTGCTTCACGAAACGGGCCCAGACGGGCAGGGCGGCGGCGGCGCCGGCCTGTGAGGCCAGTCCGATGCTTGGATCGTCGACACCGACCCAGACGCCGGCCACCAGGTGGGGCGTGAAGCCGATGAACCAGGCGTCCCGGTAGTCGTTGGTGGTGCCCGTCTTGCCGGCCGCGGCCCAGCGGTAGCCGTGCCGGAAGCGCGTCGAGCGGCCGGTGCCGCCGAACTCGTCCATGACCGAGCGCATCAGGTCGGTCATGACCACGGCCACGGCCGGACGCAGCACCGCGTGCCGCTCCGGGCTCGACTGGTAGATGAGGCTGCCCTCGGAGTCCTCGATCCGGGAGACGGGGACCGGCTTGACGTAGATCCCGCGGTTCGGAAAGACCGAGTAGGCCGCCACCATCTCCAGAAGCCTGACGTCGCTCGAGCCGATGCCGATGGCGTAGTACGGGTTGATCGGCGTGCTGATGCCCATGGTCTCGGCGTACTGGGCCACCCGGTCGGGGCCGAGGTCCTGGGCCAGCTTCAGGGCGATGATGTTGCGCGATTCCTTGAGACCCTGCCGGAGGGTGACGGGGCCCTTGAACTTGTGATCATAGTTCTCGGGGGTCCAGATGGTGCCGTCCCATTCCTCGACGACGATGGAGTTGTCGTCGTAGACATCGATGGGGAAGCGGTTGTTGTCGATCGCCGCCGTGTAGACGAAGGGCTTGAAGGCGGAGCCCGCCTGCCGCAGCGCCTGGTGGGCCCGGTTGAACTTGCTCTCCGAGAAGTCCCGGCCGCCGATCATCGCCAGGATGTCGCCGGTGGCCGGATCGATGGCGACGAAGGCGCCCTGCACGACGGCCCTGTCGCTCTCGGGACGGTGTGCCGGGTCCTGCCGCGACACCCAGGCGTCGACCTTGGCCTGGACCGCGGCGATCTGGGTGTTGAAGTGCTGCTCGGCGATGCGCTGGAGGGTGGCGTCGAGGGTGGTGTGCACCGAGTAGCCCTCCCGGTAGAGCTTGCCGCCGTGCTCGGCGTCCAGCTGCTGGCGCACGAACTCCACGAAGTAGGGGGCCAGCCCATAGGTCTCGGAGCGGCGCCCGCGGCGGATGCGGGCCGGCTCCCGCGACAGGCGCGCGGCTTCCTCGGCCCCCAGCTTCCCCGCCTTGACCATTTCCTCCAGCACGAGATTGCGGCGCTTGAGGGCCTTCTCCGGATGGTTGAAGGGGCTGTAGCTGTTCGGTGCCTTCAGCAGGCCCGCGAGCATGGCGCACTCCTCCACCTCCAGCTCGCCGGCCTCCTTGTCGAAGTACAGGCGCGCCGCCGACTTCAGACCGTAGGCGTCGTACCCGAAGAACACGGTGTTGAGGTACATCACCAGGATCTCGCGCTTGGTGTAGAGCCGCTCCACGTGGACGGCCGTGATCTGCTCGCGGATCTTGCGGGCGTAGGTGGCGAGGAGATCCCCGAAAGAGTCCGACGAGCGCTGCGTGCCGACCTTCCGGTAGAGGTTGCGGGCCAGCTGCTGGGTGAGGGTGCTGGCCCCCTGGGCGGTGGGGTCCCTGCGCTTCACGTTTTCGAGGACGGCCCCGACGATACGGTGCAGGTCGATGCCCCAGTGGCTGAAGAAGCGGCGGTCCTCCACCGAGATCAGGGCGTCCTTCATCGCCGCGGGGATCTCGTCGAAGCTGCGGATCAGCTCGCGGTTCTCCAGCTTGAAGTCGTAGAGGTGGCGGCCGTCGGCCGAGTAGACGCGGGTGACCCGCTTTGGCTGGAAGGTCTCCAGCTCGTCGATGTCCGGGAGGTTGTCGCTGAACAGGACGTAGACCGCGCCGAAGCCAGCCGCGTAGAGGAACAGGCAGGCGAGGCACGCGGCGGCGATCCAGCGGAGGCCCTGCGCGGACGGCCTCGGGATCCGCGCCAGGACCGGCGGCAGGGGGCTCATCCGCGGAACTCCCCTAGCGGTAGTAGCCCTTCACCCATCTCGTGTTGTAGTCGAGCACGTAGCGTACATGCTCCGGCGTGGCGGGGTAGGTCTCGTCCGGGCCGTAGGGATAGCGGGACATGCCGTGGAAGGGCAGAGGCTCGACGGTGAGGGAGTGGGCGGAGTGGAAGTCCATGTCCTTGCCGAATCCGTCGGCGTAGAGCAGGAAGGTCCGCTCCCAGCCCGCGGGCACCGGCGGGAAGGCGCCCGCCTCGACCTCGAGGGTCAGCTCGTCGCCGTGGCGCAGGATGGCGAAGCGGTCGTCCACCGCGGCCACCAACTCGGTCACGTCGCCGTGGCGGGTGAAGGCGCCGGCATGGGTGCCCCAGGGGGCCTCGGTGCGCAGCCGGTCGTAGTGGTAGCGGAAGGCGAAAGTGCCGCGGACCGACTCGTGGGCGGGGTATCCGCGCCAGTGCAGATCCGCCTCGAAGCGCCGCCGGTGGACGCGGCGCGGCGCCTCCGGCTCCGCCAGCCCGAGGAGGAACTGGTCCCAGTAGACGCAGGCCCGGGTGGTGATGCGCAGACGCGCACTCTTCGTGCCGGCCGGGAAGAAACCGTCCAGATCGACGAGCATCCTCTTCGGCAGGCCGGCGGGCGTACCCATGTCGGCGCTCACCTGGCGCCAGCCGTCGCCGTGGTCGACCTCCAACCGCGGCGGCGACAGGCCGAGGCCGCGTTGGGCGGCGGCCCAGTTGCTGCTGGAATGGGCATAGTCGACCCAGCCGTGGGCCAGCAGGACCGGGTGCGGCCAGTCGCTCAGGTCGCCCAGCTCCAGGACCAGGGCGGACTCGTCGGCGTAGCCGTGGATGTCGCTGCGTGTGAAACCCTCGTACCAGATGTCGTCGATGCGGGCCAGCTCCGCCCTCGCGTCGCGGCCCTTGCCGTCGCGCGCGCCAGCCAGCGGGCGGGTCCGCGACAGGGCATAGGTCCGGAAGGGGGGATAGGGGGGTGCGGACAAAAGGCGCTCGTTCGGCTCGAGGCGCAGGCCGGCTGGATGATCGACGGCGACCAGCTCCGCGGCGTCGAGGTAGACGATCTCCTCGAGCTGATTGGCCACCTGCAGCACGTAGCTCCCATCCCTGGCCTCCAGGCGGCGCAGGGGGAGGTACTCGTCCGTGTCCGGCGTGTAGTACTGCCCGGGGGCGGTCAGGTAGCCGATGATGGCGCCTCCGAGGAAGTCGGAGACGAAGCCGAAGCCGCTGCCGTCCCAGGCGTAGAGGACGGGGCAGGAGGTGCCCTTGCGGTCGAGCTCCATCAGTTCCAGGCGCCGTCCGGCGGAGGTGGCCAGCTCGGTCTGACGCACGCCGCTGGGCCAGAGGACGCTGACGAACTCCACCGAGTCGGACGCGGCCAGGCCGAAGTGCAGAACCGGCGGGTCGGAGGCGCCGCCGCGCAGCTCCCGCTTCTGCTGCCCCAGCGCGGTGGAGACCACCACCTTGGCGCCGAAGCCGTCGGGGTTGCTGTTGCGGCCCGACAGGTCGACGGCGAGCCAGTTTCCTGCGTCGCTGCGGTTGATCCACCTCTTCCGGCCGGCGAGAACGTCGAGACGGCCGTCGCTGTCGGCGTCGAGGATGGCCCACGGCCCGGGGCCGAGATCCGCGCCCGTGGGCTGGAAGTCGGGGTCGTTGCCGACGGCGGGCCGGGCGCCCTGCGGACCGACCCACAGCAGGTCGAGGTCGCCGTCGTTGTCGAAGTCGGCGGGAAGGGCCTGCCGGGCGCGGTCCGGAGCCGGCAACGGGAGCGTCTCGAAGGTGGTGCCGCGATTGGCGTGCAGGCGGGCGCCGCCGGCGGTGACCACCAGCACGTCCATGCGCCCGTCCGGGACGAGGTCGGCCACGGTGAGGCCGGTGACCCCGCCCGCCTGCAGGCCGCGGCGGCCGGCCACGTCGGTGAAGGTGCCGTCGCGGTTGTTGCCGTAGAGACCGAGGGACCGCCCCCCCGCCAGGATGTCGATGTCGCGGTCGTCGTCGAAGTCGGACAGCACCGCCGTCTCGACGCCGGGGACGGCCAGGTCGGCGGCGGCGGTAGCGTCGGCGAAGGATCCCGTGCCGTCGTTGGTCCACAGGACGAGGTCGGGACCGGCGGCGATGAGGTCGGCGTCGCCGTCGTGATCGACGTCCCCGAAGAGGGCCGTCGCCGGCGCCGGCGCCAGGGGATCGTCCGAGAGCCGGAAGCGCCCGCCCTCGTCCTGCAGGAGGAGGCGCAGACCATCGCCGGACCAGGCGGCGTCGGCGTCGCCGTCGTCATCCACGTCGGCGAAGGTCAGGCCCCGGGCCGCCGGAACCCCTTCGAAGTCCCAGGCCGCGCCCGCCATGAGTCCGTCGTCGCCGTTGGCCAGCAGCAGCGGTCCACGGCCGGTGCCGGCCACCACGTCGGCGTCGCCGTCGCCGTCGGCATCGACGGGGGTGAGGAAGAGCAGGGGACCTTCACCGGCGGCCAGGTCCGACGCCGCCCGGAAGCGCAGGCCGCCGGCGCTTCCGGCGCCGCCGCCGCCGAAGCGGCCCTCGGCGAGGGCTTCGGAATACTTGCCCTGCCCCTGGTAGGCGGAGGAGACGCCCTCGACGCCGGCCCGGCTCAGCTGGTCGAACCGGTCCAGGGTGCGCCGCCAGGCCTCCAGGTCGCCCTGCAGGCGCAGCTCCTGGGCGAGGGCGTAGTGGGCCGACAGGTGGGTGGGGTCCAGGGCGATGGCGCGCCCGTAGGCGGCCACCGCGGAGTCCGCCTGGCCGACCTTGGCGTGGGTCCGGCCGAGGAAGTACCACACGAGAGGGTCCTCGCGGTCGCGGGCGGCGACCCGGCGGAAGCGGTCGAGGGCGGCGGCGTAGTCGCGCCCCTGGGCGTGGTCGATCAGGCCCAGGGTGTAGAGGGCGTGCAGGTGACCGCCGTCGCGCTCCAGGGCCTGGCCCAGGGCCACGCGGGCGCTGTCGTATTTCCCCAGACTGTAGAGGGCGATGCCGAGGTTGGCGCGGGCCGTGGCGTAGCCCGGGGCGAGCCTGGCGGCTTCCTCGAAGTGCTCGCGGCCCCGGACGTAGTTGTGCTGGTCCATGTAGACGACGCCCTGGTTGTTGTGCCAGCGCGCCTGCGGCGGCAGGGCGCTGCCGCCTTCGCCGCCGCAACCGGACCCTGCCGCCAGGGCGATGCAGGCGGCGCCCAGGGCCTTGACGCTCTTTTTTGCCACTCTCTATATTCCTCCTCCTGATCGCGGGAGTAGCTCAGTTGGTAGAGCCCCACGTTGCCAACGTGGTTGTCGCGAGTTCGAGTCTCGTCTCCCGCTCCACTCGATTCAGCGGCCCGTCCCCGAAGGCAGCCCCGCCTTCCCGGGGCGGGCCGTTTCTCGTTGTCCCTCGAGCATCTGCAGCAGCGCCGGCAACAGGGTGACAGCCGAGACGAAGCAGGAGCCCAGCCCCAGAAGCGTGACCGCGCCGACCCAGTAGAGGGCCGGGTGGTGAGCGGGCACGAGGCCGGCGAAGCCGACCATGGTCGTCAGCGTCGTGGCCATCAGCACGGTGCCCGTGGTGCGCAGCACGAGGCGCATCGATCCCGGGCCGGCCTCTCGGTACCGGTGGAACATGTGCACGGCGTTGTCGATCCCCATGCCGATGATCGTGGGGAAGGCGACCATGTTGTAGATGTTGACCTTGAAATCGAAGATGTACATCAGCCCCGTGACCCAGGCCAGGGCGGTGAGCAGGGGGGTGAGGACGAGCAGGGTCCGCCCGAGACTGCCCAGGTCGATCAGCAGCACGAGGGTGACGGCGATGAGGGAGACGGCCACCGCCTTGACAGCGTCGTCGAGCATCAGCTCCAGCATCTCGGCGAAGATGATGTGGGCGCTCGAGGCGAAGAAGGTGCCGCCGCCGGGGGTCTCGATCTCCTTGATCTGCCGGGCGAAGGCTATGGCGTTGCGCCCGTCTCGCAGGGGCACGGCGGCGTTGATCTGCACGAAGCTGAGGATCTCGCCGTCCTTGCCGGAGAAGCTCTTGGTCATCTCCCCGGGCAGGTCCTCCAGCCGCAGCCGGGAGACCTCCAGGTAGCGGCGCAGGGAGTCGACGCGGGCCCGGGTGCCGCCGTCGAGGAGGTCCTCGTTTTCCTCCAGGGTCTGCCGCAGGCCGCCGAGGATGGCCAGCTTCTCCTCCTGGTCGGCCGGCAGCAGGGAGTAGACGCTGCGCACCGAGCGGATGGTGGAGCTGTCGCCGTGGGCGGCGCGCCGGCGCTCGACCTCCGCCACCACGGCCATCGCCTGTTCCTCGTTCTCGGTGAGGACGATGGCCGGCGCGCGGGTCTCCTTCAGTTCGTCGGGCAGGCTCGCCTTAGGGCCCCCGGTGGAGGTGTCCGGCCGGAGCTTCTTGAAGTCGTACTCGAAGCGCAGGTCGGCCAGGTGCAGCACCGAGTAGCCCGTGGCCGCCACGGCCAGGATCAGGGTGAGGTGGGGCACGGGGTAACGGCCCCGTCGCAGCAGGTGGCCGGGTATCTCCTGTTGGCCCAGGCGGATCAGCCGCAGTCTCTCGGCCAGGACGATGAAGGCAGGGCAGATGACGACCATGGCCACCAGCGAGAACAGGATCCCCACGCCGACGATGAAGCCGAACTCGCTGAACCCCTTGAAGTCGGAGAACAGCAGCGACAGGAAGGCCACCGCCGTGGTCACCGCCGTCGTGGTCAGGGCGCTGCCCGTCTGGCAGACCGTCTCCACGAGGGCGGCCTCCGTCTCCAGCCCTCTCCGGCGGGCCTCGCGGTAGCGGGCGAAGATGTGGATGCCGAAGTCGATGCCGAGACCGAAGAGGATGGCGAAGAGACAGACGGTGATCTGGTTGAGGTTGCCGATCACGAGCCAGGTGAGGGCGAAGGTCCACGACAGGCTCATGAGCAGGGGGACGACGACGAAGAGCGGCGACAGGACCTGGCGGAAGTAGAGGGAGATGAGCAGGAGGACGCCGAGGAAGGCGTACAGCGCCGTCGACCGCAGGTCCCGCACGATCACGTCGTACTGGGTGAAGGCGTTGTTGAAGCTGCCAGAGAAGGAGACCTCGGTGCTGGCGTGGAAGCGTTGGGGATCGATTGCGTCGATCGTCGAGCGGATGCCAGACAGCAGGCGCCGGCTGAAGGTCATGTCGGTGATCACGCCCGCGGGATAGACCCGCAGGATGACGCCGTTGCCCTCCTTGGTCAGGTAGTAGTCGCGGTGAAAGCCCCCGCTCCCGCCGGGGTAGCGGGCCTCCAGGTCCTCGAACTCGAGGGGATCCTCCTCCTCGTCCAGGCCGATGTACAGGGGCGATCGCCGCAGCTTCTCCAGCTCGACCTTCTCCTGCACCCGGGTCTGCAGCTCGCGCAGGTCGGCCAGGTCCATGTAGAGGAGCCGGTTGCGGCTCAGGAACTCGGTCTGGGCCATGCGTCCGCGCACGATGGAGCTCAGCATCGGACTGCCCTCGAGGGAGTCGGCCAGGACGTGCATGAACTCCACGCAGGCCGCCAGATCGTCGCCGGTGACGATCACCATCAGCGGCGCGGCGCCGCCTACGCGTGCCTTGATGCGGTTCAACTCGCGGACGCTCACGTAGTCGTCCGGCAGCAGGTCGGCCGAGTCGGCCTTGATCTTCAGGCGCGCCGCCAGCGATCCGGCGAGGAGGGAGACCACCAGGGAGAAGAGGATGATCCCCAGGTGATGGTGGAAGACGTAGTGGACGATGCGCTCGTAGCTGATCCGCATGCGGCGGCCGTTGGTTCCCCCGGCTTCAGCCCCGCCCCTCGAGCCGGTCCAGCTTGCGGCGCAGGGCGTCGAGGAGGGCCGGGTACGAGTGGCGGCCGATGTAGCGGATGTAGGTGCGGCGGTTGGCCTCCGCCGTACCGGCCCCGTCCACGGCCAGGTCGTATATGCGCCAGGCGTCCCCGGTCTCCGTCGGTGTCCGGTGCAGATAGTATGCGATCTGCCGGGTCTCCTGCTTCAGCGGCACCTCGCCCCGCACCACCGCCCGCCCCTCCTCGTCGAGCTCCTCGGAGGTGTAGGTGATCCGTCCCTCCCGGTGGTAGCGGACGAAGAGGTCGAAGTTCTGCCTCTCGATGATGCGGCGGAAGAGGTCCACGAACTCGCCGCGCTCCTCCTGGGTGCGCTCCTGCCAGTGGTCGCCGAGGGAGAGCCGCGCCAGCTCGCGGAAGTCGAAGGCGTCCCCGATCAGGTCCTGCACGCGGGTCCGGTCCTCGCCGGACAAGGTGTCCGGGCCGGCGAGGACGATCTCCCGCACCCGCGCGTCGTGGCTCCGGAGGAAGGCGGTGGCCGTGCCGTCGGGGGGCGTCTCGGCGAGCAGGGCGATGGGCGCCTGCGCCATGAGCAGGCAGATGACGGTCTTCATGGCGTGACCTCCCGTGAGGTGGAGCCGGTGAGGGCGGGGGGACCCCGGAGGCCGCCGCAGTGATCGACGACGCGGCCCTGCTCCCAGGCTTCGCGGGTCCAGGCGCGCAGCTCCCCGTAGCAGGCCTCGGCCCGGGTCCCGGTGTTGTTGGCGTCGGTCAGGAGGCCGAGACCCACGGTCCGGTCCTTCGGGTCGCCCCCGTAGGTGCGGCCGTGGTCGCGCTCGAGGTCGACGGCCTCGAAGGTCCATCGCCCCAGGTTCTCGGCGCCGCTCTCGGCGACGATGTACCAGGGACGGAAGATGCGGTTCCGGCGCCCCACGGTGTCGAGGGGCAGGGTGGTGCTCCACACGTACTTGACGTGCCGGGGCGCGCCCAGCCAGGTCAGCGAGTAGAACACGTACACACCCGCGGCGCTGTCGTTGGTGGCCCCGAAGCGCTCGTCCCCACCTTCCGGCAACCGGTCCGCCCGCCAGCACCAGGTCAGGATCGGAAACCGGCGCGGGTTCCACTGGGCCAGGCTCAGGATGAGGATCGACGAGTCCGACACCCGGGCCTCGACGAAGGCGTCCCGGCCATGCCGGCGCACCCGGTAGGGCTTTTCCGCGTCGTCGTCCCGGTCCCGCCAACCCCAACCCATGGGCAGGTCGCCCGGCTCGGAGAAGGAGAAGTCCTCGAGGACGATGTACTCGCGGCCGGCGAGCCGGGCCTCGAGGACGGCGGGGGAGTCGCGGCGGTCGAGGACGTCCTCGAACCGCCGGCGGTACATGCGGCTGAGGCGGCGGTCCTGGAGGCGCAGGTCTCGCAGGCGCCAGCCCTCCTCCGTGCGCCGCAGGTGGCAGCGGATCGGCCCCCCTCCGGGGACGGTGATCTCGGCGCGGCCGGCTGCGCCGTCGAAGTCGGAGGACGCCGCCTCCAGGGTCGGCAACCCGGCGGCGAGGCGGGCTCCCAGGTCGTCGACGAGCCGCTGCCGCAGCGACTCCAGCAGCCGCCCTCGGTGAGCTTCGACGTAGGCCCGGAAGTCGGACCGGGTCATGTAGCCCTCGAGCTCGGCGAGGCTGTCCTCCAGGTAGTCGCCGAAGCAGAGCTCGGCGAACCCGGGAAGGTCCACGGCGCGGTCGACGAAGGCCGCCGCCGCCGCCTCGGGAGCCCTTCGGCCTTCCAGGTTCAGCCGGTCCAACTCGGAGGCCAGCCAGGCTTCTCCCCCGGCGCCGGCGGGGCCGGTGCCGGCCAGCCAGACCAGTCCCGAAGCGAGGCCCCGAAGTCTCATTCCGGGCTCCCCGGGCCGAGGGCGCAGCCGACGACGCGCTCGAGGCCGGCGAGCCTCACGTTGTGCTCGTACACGGCTTCATGGTAGGCCTGCTCGGAGTCGGCGAAGCTCTCGAAGGCGCTCACCAGATCCTTGATCCGGGCCGGGTCCAGGTCGTATTCGTCGCGCGCGATCCGAAGCCACTCCCGCGTCAGGTCACGTCCCCGCCGGGCCGAGTCCAGCTCTCTCCGGGCCCCCTCGTACTCCTTGAGGGCCTGGTCGATCTCGAGGCGGATGCCCTGCGCGCCGCTGCGCTCCCGGGCCTCCAGCTGCATGCGCCGGGCCCTCGCCCGGTCCACCTCGGCGCCGATGAGGCCGATCTCGAAGGACTGGCGCAGGCCCAGGACGACGGCCCCGCTGAAGAGGTTGAACTCGTCCTTGACGAAAGGGTTCCGCTGATCCGTCCGCCCCGGGGCCGCGGCGTAGCGCAGGCCCCCGGCGAGGAAGAGCTGGGGATACCAGGCGCTGCGCGCGGCCTGCTCCTGGGCCCGGCGGGCGGCCACTCCGGCGCGCAGACGGCGCCAGTCCGGCCGGTGTCTCAGGGCCCGCTCCAGCAGCTCGTCGAGGGGAGGAATCTCGGCCTCCACGGGCTCGAGCCGGGTCTCGGCCAGTTCGAAGGGCTCGTCCTCCGGCAGGCCCGCCCTCCACGACAGGGCCGAGCGCGCCAGGCGCAACTGGTCTTCGAGCTCGGCCTCGCGGTCTCGGAGCTCCAGCAGGGCCAGCTGCAGGCGGTAGGGCACGCCCAGAGGAATGTCGGGGTCGTCGGCGTTCACCTCCGACTCCCGGTCCTCCAGCTCCCGGCGCAGGCGCCGGGCGAGGGCCGACAGGTCGCCGGCCAGGAGCATCCCGTAGTAGAGCTCCTTGACCTCCAGGGCGACCTCCTGGCGGGTCTCCTCGAGGGCGGCCCTCTCGACCGCCAGGCCGTGCTCGGCGGCGGTCCGCAGGCCGGAGAGGTGGCCGAAAGTGTAGAGGGGCTGGGTGAACTCGAGCTCGGTGCGCACAAAGGGACCCAGGGGGCGCACGCCGGAGGTGTCCCGCGGCGGATGGAAGACATCGCCCCGCGCGTCCGGGACGAGGCCGCCGAAGCCCTCGAGGCGGAGCCGCGGCAGAAAGCGGGCAGCGCGGGCCTGGCGCAGCTGGGCGCGGGCGTCCTGCAGGTTCCAGCGCGCCGCCGCCACCTCCGGGCTGCCCTCGCGGGCCATGGCCACGAGCCGGTCGAGGCCGTACACGGGGGGCCCTTCCGGGGCGGCGGCCCCGGCGGCGTCCGGCCGTGCGTGGAGGAGGGCGCCCAGGGCGGCGAGGCAGAGGAGCGCGGACAGGTTCAAGAGATCGCGCCTTGGCGCAGGGCCCGCCCGGCGCCCGGAGAGGCCGCGGCGGCGGCCACCGCGGCCCCGGGGACCGAGGCGCGCCCCATGGACCGGCTCAGGTGGGTGAGGAACAACCAGCCCACGGAGATCCACATGAGCTTGCGCATGCGCTTGACGATGCCCAGGGACAGGCCCGCCGCCGGGTCCAGTCCGAGGGTGAGGAAAAGGAAGACCTGACCCCCTTCGAGAACGCCGATGTTGGAAGGCATGAAGAAGAACAGGCCGTTGATCACCACCGTCAGCGAGGCGATGAGGAAGGCGATCTCGAAGTCGATGCCGGCCCCGAGGGCCCGCAGGATCACGAAGGTCTCGCAGGCGCCCAGGAGCCAGCCGCAGGCGTGGAACAGCAGCACCAGGCCGAAGCGGCCCTTGTGCTGCCGGAAGAAGCGGGAGATGTGGTAGTCGATGTCCGCGGCACGGGCCCGCAGACGTTCGATCCTCTCCAGGCCGAGGCCGCAGCGGCGGGTGCAGCCGAGGAGCGCCGTGAACATGCGCCTGTGGCTGCGGTAGGCCACCCAGGTCAGGAGAACGGCAGCCAGGAGCAGCAGGGCCAGACCGCCGCGCACCGGCATGGGCACCGCCAGCGGCACCTCCCAGGAATAGGTCACCAGCCCCAGTCCGGCGGCCGTGAACAGCAGTCCGGTGAAGACCTGGGCCGCCTTGTTGACGACCACCGAGGCCAGTCCGCGCGAGACCGGCGACTGGCGGCGGAGCAGGAAGGCCTTGAGGGGCTCGCCTCCGAGGTTGGCCAGGGGTGTCAGCTGGTTGACGGCCTCGCCGGCGAGCTTGCACATGAACAGGAGGGACAGGCGCGGGCGAAAGCCGTCGGCGGGAAAGGCGCAGCTCCAGGCCAGCGAGTTGGTCACGTGCCACGCGAGGGCCAGGAGGACCACGTAGAGGAAGGCCCAGCGCATGACGGCCAGGTTGTGGAGGATCTCGTCCACGCCGAGGGCGCCGACCAGTCCGCCGAGTAGAACCACCCCCAGGCCCGGCAGGAGGAAGCGGATGACTTTCACCGGCCGCCGACCTCGGGGGGCGGGCCTTCGGCCGCCGCGTCGGAGCGGCGCCGGTGGGCGGCGAGCATCTTGCCCCGCGACAGCAGCACGCCGATGGCGAACAGGTGCAGACCTCCCACCGTGAACAGGTAGATCAGATCGAAGGCGCCGAGGAGGGCGAAGACGAAGTGCACGAAGGCGAAGGAGTCGCGCTTCGACAGGAAGGCGTAGCGCTCGAGGGCGCGGTAGAGGGCGCCCTTCTCCTCCCGCGGCACGTGGCGCGCGAAGCCGACGATGTAGTTCTGCAGCGACCCCGACCCGGTGCGCAGGGCGTAGTGGTACATGATCCCGAGGCTGAGGAACATGGCGGCCACCGCCGACAGGCCGGCGTAGAGGTAGAGGGGCTGCCCGGGGTGCAGCCCGTGGGCGGCCTTGAGGAAGGCGGCGTAGGCGGCTACGTAGGCCAGGTTGTCGGTCACTGTATCGAACCAGGCGCCGAATCTGGACTCGCACAGCTTGACCCGGGCGATCTCCCCGTCGCAGCGGTCGAGGACGGCCGCCATCTGCCACAGGAACCCCGCCAGGGCCAGCCGCCAGTAGGGTTCCGGATCCGAGATCAGCCAGGCGGCGGCGAGACCGGTGGTCAGCACCAGGAGGACCGTAACCAGGTGCGGCGACAGGCCGGTCTCGACCAGCACCTTGCTGATGGGGATCGACAGCCGGGCGTTGATGTGGCGAGAGACCGGGCCGCTGGTCTTCTTGGTCACCTGCCCGAAGAGCATGGCCTTGGCCTGCCGGGCGCCGCGGCGGTCCTCGACGCGGCGCCAAAGGGACGGATCGCCCTCGGTGGTGCGCACCCCGCGGCCGGCAGCCCGGCCCCGGAGGAACTCGAGGGCGGGCCCGCCGCGGCCGACGAGCTGATGCGGCTGCAGGGAGCCGTCGCAGAGCAGCGCTCCCGTGCTGACCAACCCGGGGTCGCCGCCGCCGGCCGCGACGCCAGGGGGGAGGAAGGAGAGCCCCTCCTGGCCGGGCGCGGGCGAGACCTGCACCACCAGCCCGTCGCCCGAGGCGCCCGACTCGACCAGGGCCGTGAGGGAGGAGTGGTGGTGGACGTGGTCCCCCAGCAGGATCAGCACCTCTTCCGAGGGGCCGAAGGTGGTGCGCGGGGAATCCCCCCAGTCGGCGATCTCCAGGTCGATATCGAGCCGGCGGACCCGCCGGCCGGGAGCGGAGAGCCCCGCGGGCACGGCCACGAGAAGGCGGTCCACACCGGCACGGGCCATGGTCAGGATACCGCGCTCGAGGGTGGTCAGTCCGCCGAAGCGGCACCCCGCGGTCCAGGAGCCGCGGGGGCTGTCCTCGAACAGCAGCAGTCCTCCGGTCATGCCGGCTCCCGCAGCGCCGCGGCCTCCGGGGCGCCGGCCTCGTAGGCCTCGACGTGAAGGCGCACCTCGAGCAGGTCATCGGCGGTGTCGACGTCCGACCATGGCAGGCTGCCGATGTCGACACAGCGGACCCGGCATCCGGCCTCTGCCATGCGCCGCACGCCGTCGAGGTAGAATCCGTGCATGGCGTCAGCGTCCTCCACCGCCTCCTCGAGGACCCGGCGCAGCAGCCGGCCGCCGTCGCCGGCGATGCGCATGATGCCGATCGACTCCGCCTGCGCCTGCGCGGCAAGGAGGCCCTTTCCGATCCCGGTCAGGCGGCTGCCGCGCAGGGCCACCTTCATGTCGTCCTCGTCGTAGGCGGACTTCCGGTGCACGAGGAGGGTGCAGGGCCCGGGGTCGGCGTCGAGCAGGGGCTCCAGGACGGCGGGATGGAAGACGTTGTCGCCGTTGAGCAGCAGCGTGTCCTCGCCGATCTCGGAGCGCGCCGACCACAGGCTGACCAGGTTGTCGGAGATGGCGAAGAAGGGGTTGTAGACGACCCGCACGTGGGGGGGGCCGCAGGCCTGTGCCCGGCGGCGCACCGCCTCGGCCCCGAAGCCGGCGACGATGGTCACCCGTTCCACCCCCGCCGCCGAGAGGCGCTGGAGCTGGTGCTCGAGGATCGTGCACGGCCCCACCTGCAGGAGGCACTTGGGCCGCTCCGAAGTGTACGGCAGAAGGCGGCGGCCACGGCCGGCGGCCAGAATCAGTGCGTTCAAGGGTTTCGGCGTGCTGGGCGAACGGAGACGACGGGGCGTCCGGGCATGGACAAACGGAGGCGCCTCCGGAGGCTGCGGGACCGCAGGCATGGACCGCGATCGAATGTAGCCATAGACCTGCCTCCGGGCCAACGACATGGAGTCTCGGGCGGGCGCCTGCCCGGCGCCCGTCGAGACCACCGTATATTGACGTTTCAGCCCGCGGGCCGTATACCGGCCCCATCCTCCGGCACGGAGATTCCCCCTGCGCGCCATCATCCTCGCCGCCGGGGCCGGGACCCGGCTCCGCCCGCTCACCGAGGGCCGGCCGAAGTGCCTGGTGCCGGTGGCCGGCCGGGCCCTCATCGATCGCCAGCTCGAGGCGCTGGCGGGCGTGGGAGTGCGCGAAGTCGTCGTCGTCACCGGCTACGAGGCCGGGCAGGTCCGCCGCCATCTCGGGAGCCGGGCCCGTTGCGTGGTCAACGACGCCTGGCGGACGACGAACAGCATCGAGTCCCTCCATCACGCCCTCGGGTGCCTGGAGGGAGACGCCTTCCTGTTCAACTGCGATATCCTCTTCGACCGGGCCGTCCTCGAGCGCCTGGAGGAAGGACCGGACAGCGCCATCGCCGTCGACTCCCGTGCGGCCAGGGAGGAAGGGGAGATGAACGTGCGGATCGACGGCTCGGGCCGGGTGACGGAGATCGGCAAGCACCTGGACCCGGCCGCCGCCCATGCCGTGAGCGTGCAGCTGGTCCGGTTCGACGAGGCCGGGTCGGCGATGATCCGGAGCGAGGTCCGACGGCTGGTGGAGGGAGGCGAGGGAGCGGTCTACCCCACCGCCGCGTACGGACCCCTGATCCGGACGGGAAGCCTGCGCGCCGTGGAGGCCGGCGATCTCCCGTGGTTCGAGATCGACTCGCTGGAGGACCACGAGCGCGCTTCCCGGGAGCTGGGCCGGGAGCGGCCGTGGGACGCCTCTCGGTGAAGGACCATCTGGAGATCCGCGGCGCCCGCGAGCACAACCTGCGGTCCCTGGACCTGGACCTTCCCCACGGCCGGCTCATCGCCCTCACCGGTGTCTCCGGATCGGGCAAGTCCAGCCTCGCCTTCGACACCCTCTACGCCGAGGCCAGGCGGCGGTTCCTGCTGACCGCGGAGGGGCCCGCCGCCGCCTTCGCCCGGCGCCTGCAGCCGCCGCGGGTGCAGCGCATCGACGGGCTGCGGCCGGCCCTGGCCATCGCCCAGGCGCGCAGCCGCCCGTCGTCGCGCTCGACGACGGCGACGATCACGGGACTGTCCGACTACCTGCGTCTGCTGTGGGCCCGGGTGGGCCGGGCCCACTGCCTGGACTGCGGGGAGCCGGTGGCCGCCCACCCCTTCGACGAGATCCTCGAGCGCGCCTCGGGGCGGCCCGGGGGCAGCCGACTGGTGGTGACCGCTCCCCTGGAGCCGCCGGCCACGGAGGCCCGCGCCCGGGAGCTGATGGCGGAGGTCGAGCGCGGCGGCTACCGGCGGATCCGCTGCGGAACCGAGACCCTGGTCCTGGAGGAGGTGGAGGCCTCCCGCCTCGTCGGCCGGTCCCCGGAGGTGGTCGTCGACCGCATCGCCGTCAGGGACGGGATGCGGCGCCGGCTGCGCGGCTCCCTGCAGGCGGCGGTGCAGATCGGCCAGGGGCGCCTCGGTCTCCTCGATCCCGCCACCGGCGCCGAGGAGCGCTACAGCGTGCGGCCGGCCTGCGCCGCCTGCGGCGCCGCCTTTCCGGAGATCTCCGCCGCCCTGTTCAGTTTCAACAGCCCGGACGGCGCCTGCCCGGACTGCCTCGGCTCCGGGCTGTCGGCGGGCAGCTCCTTCGAGCGTCTGCTGTCGGCCGGCGAGCCCCCGGCGGCGTCGCTGGCGGTACTGTGGGAGCGTTTCGGGCATCGCCGGCTGCAACGCGAGGTGGAGACGTTCTGCCGGCGCGCCGGAGTCGACCCATGGGAGCCTCTGTCGGAGTGGCCGGAAGGGGCTGTGCAAGCCCTGTGGGAGGGCGAGGGCCCCAGGGCCCGCGGAAACCCTTTCGCCGGTCTGCGCCGCTGGCTCGACGCGAGAGCCGCGGTCGTCGACGACGACGCCGAGCGGGCCTGGCTGGAGGAGCTTCAGGGGGAGGGGGCCGGCTCTCCATGCCCCGGGTGCGGGGGCACCCGTCTGTCGGCTCCGTCCCGCGCCGTCCGCATCGACGGCGAGAGCCTCGGCGATCTGCAGGGGCGCACCCTCTTCGAGGCCGCCGAGTGGCTCGACGGGGTCGCCGTCCCTGCCGGGCAGCAGGCCCTGGCCGACCACATCCTGGACGTCGTCCGCCGCGGCGTGGAGGTGATGATCGACCTGGGACTCGGGTACCTCACCCTGGACCGGAGGGCGCCGACCCTGTCGGCGGGGGAGCTGCGGCGCCTGCAGCTCGTGGCCGCTCTCGGGTCGGGCCTCTCCCAGGTCCTCTACGTTCTCGACGAGCCCGGCGCCGGCCTCCACGGACGCGACACCCGGCGCCTGTCGGCCGCCCTCGAACGACTGCGGGACGGGGGCAACTCCGTCCTCGTCGTCGAGCACGACCTCGACCTGATCGGAGACGCGGACCTGCTCGTGGAGCTCGGACCAGGAGCCGGCGACGAGGGCGGGCGCCTCCTCTACCAGGGTCCCCCCCGGGAGGCCCGGGCGGCCGACACCCCCACCGGACGAGCCCTTGCCGGAGACCCGCCCGCCCGCCGCGGACGCTCCGCCGGCGACGGCGGCTGGCTCGAGCTCCTCGGCGCCCGGGGCCACAACCTGCAGGGTGCTGATCTCCGCCTTCCCCTCGGCTGCCTCGTGGGCGTCACCGGCGTCTCGGGCTCGGGCAAGAGCAGTCTCGTCCATCACACCCTGCACCCGGCCCTGGCCGCCCGCGTGCAGGGGGCTGGACGCCGCCCTCTGCCCTTCGACGGGCTGCGTGGGTCCGAGGCCCTGCAACGGGTGGTCGCCGTCGACCAGTCTCCCATCGGCCGCACGGGGCGCTCCAACGCGGCCACCTGCACCGGTCTCATGGCCGTCCTGCGGGAGCTGTTCGCCCAGTCGCCGGAGGCGCGGCTGCGCGGCTACCGTCCGGGTGACTTCAGCTTCAACAGCGCTGGCGCCTGCGGCCGCTGCGGCGGCACCGGCCGCGAGCCGGACGCGGCGGTGGATCTTGAGGACCTGCCCCTCCCCTGCGGCCTCTGCTCGGGCACGCGCTACCGGCGGGAGGTGCTGGAAGTGCGCTTCGGCGGGCTGTCCATCGCCGAAGTGCTGGATTCGAGCGTCGCCGAGGCGCGGCTCCGGTTCGCCAACGTGCCCGAGGCCGCCCGCCGCCTGGACCTGCTGGCCGACCTCGGCCTGGGGTACCTCCGTCTTGGCCAGCCCGCGGGCCGGCTCAGCGGCGGCGAGGCGCAGCGGGTGAAGCTGTCAGCCGAGCTCGGCCGGCCTGCGGTGGAGCGCACCCTCTACCTGCTGGACGAGCCCACCTCCGGGCTGCACCGGTACGACACGGCCCTTCTCGTGGAGCTGCTCCAGCGCCTGGTCGACCGCGGCGACACGGTCCTCGTCGTCGAGCACGACCCCTACGTCATCGCCGCCTCGGACCACGTCGTCGATCTCGGTCCCGGGGCCGGGGGCGACGGCGGCCGGGTGGTGGTGACGGGCACCCCGCGGGAGGTCGCCGCCTGTCCGCACTCGCACACCGGACAGTTCCTGCAGAGGGCCTTTCCCGAGTTCCCGGGGGTTTGACACCGTGGCGCGGGCTGGCGATCTCTGTGTACGAGCCCGCTGCTTCAGCCCCGGGCCCGCACCCGGAGGGCCGCCTTCCCGATGAACCGCACCGTCTACTTCACCACGCCCATCTACTACGTCAACGCCGAGCCCCACCTCGGGCACGCCTACACGACGGTGGTGGCCGACTTCCTGGCCCGCTTCCACCGCCTCGACGGCGACGACACCTTCTACCTGACCGGCACCGACGAGCACGGCGAGAACATCTACCTCGCCGCCGGGCGCGCCGGCGCCGATCCCGCGGCCTTCGTCGACAGGGTGTCCCAGCGGTTCCGCGACGCCTGGAAGGTGCTGCTCGTCGGCCACGACGACTTCATCCGCACCACCGAGGAGCGCCACACCCGGGTGGTGAGCGATGTCCTGCAATCGGTCCACGACAACGGCGACATCTACTACGGCGAGTACGAGGGGCTCTACTGCGTCGGCTGCGAGCGCTTCCTCACCGAGCGCGAGCTGGTCGACGGCCGCTGCCCCGACCACAACCGCGAGCCGGAGCCCCGCCGGGAGGGCAACTACTTCTTCCGCATGGAGCAGCACCGGGAGTGGCTGGCCGCCCACATCCGCGGCCACGACGACTTCATCCGCCCCTCGGGCTACCGCAACGAGGTCCTCTCGATCCTCTCGGAGCCGATCGGCGACCTGTCGATCTCGCGGCCCCGGTCCCGCGTGCCCTGGGGCATCGGACTGCCCTGGGACGGCGACCACGTCACCTACGTCTGGTTCGACGCCCTCCTCAACTACCTCTCCGCCCTCGACTATCCCGACGGCGAGCGCTGCCGCACCTACTGGCCCTCGGCCCGGCACTTCATCGGCAAGGACATCCTCAAGACCCACGCCATCTTCTGGCCCATCATGCTGCGCTCCATGGGCGCGCCTCTCTACCAGGGTCTCGTCGTCGGCGGGCACCTCTCGGGCTCCGACGGCCAGAAGATGAGCAAGAGCCTGGGCAACGTCCTCGACCCCTTCGGGCTGGCCGAGCGCTACAGCGCCGACGCCGTGCGCTACTACCTGATCAAGGACGTGCCCTACGGCCAGGACAGCGCCGTGGGAGAGGCCGCCCTCGTGGAGCGCTACAACGCCGACCTGGCCAACGACCTGGGCAACCTCGCCTCCCGCGTGCGGGCCCTGCTGCTGCGGCACCTGGACGGGGCCCTGCCCGAGCCGAGGCAGACCGACGCCGACCGGCAGCTTATCGAGACCGGCACCGGCCTGGCCGACCGGGTGCGCGCCCAGGTGGGAGATCTGAAGTTCTACACCGCCCTCGAGGAGGTGATGCGGTTCGTGCGCCTCATGAACCGCTACTTCAACGACGAGCGCCCCTGGGAGCTGGCCCGGTCCGACGAGGGGAAGCCGAGGCTGTCCACCGTCCTCTACAACTGCGCCGAGGGTCTGCGCATCGCCTCCATCCTGCTGCAGCCGGCCCTTCCGGCCAAGGCGGGCGAGCTGCGGGACAGCCTCGGACTGCCCGCGGGAGACGTGGAGTCCACCCGCCGCTGGGGAGGGGCGGAGGTCGGTTCCCCGGTGCCGCCCGAGGCGCCGTTGCTGTTCCCGCGGGCCGAGCTGGAAAAGGAGACGGAAGAAATGAGCGAAGAGCAGGATCAGGGCATCGCGATCGAGGAGTTCGCCCGCGTCGAGCTGCGCGTCGCCGAGGTCGTGGCCGCCGAGGCGGTGCCGAAGACGGACCGGCTCCTCAAGCTCACCCTCGACGCCGGCGAGGGGCGGCACCGCACCGTGGTCAGCGGCATCGCCGGGTCCTACGCCCCGGCCGACCTGCCCGGCCGGCGGCTGGTCCTGGTGGCCAACCTCAAGCCGGCGAAGCTGCGCGGCATCCTCTCGGAGGGGATGATCCTGGCTGCCGAGGACGCCGGCGGGCGGCTGGCCCTGGTAGAGCCCGACCAGAAGCTGTCCCCCGGCTCCAAGGTGAGCTGAGGCGCCGCGGCGGTTGAGAAGGCGCGGGGCCCCGGGTATATTGGCGCCCCCCGTGGCCGCCGCGCCGGCGGCCGGGACGAAAGGAGCGGACGATGGCGGGACCGATCCGGGTCGGATTCATCGGCTGCGGCGGCAATGCATCGGGCCACATAGGGCAGGTCCTGCAGATCCCCGAGGCCGAGGTGGCGGCCCTGTGCGACCCCAGCCCGGAGAGCCTCGACAGGGCCCGGGAGCGCAACGAGGGGGCGCGGCAGGCGCCGACCTTCGCCGACCACCGCGAGATGCTCGGCGCCGTCGACCTCGACGCCGTCGAGATCTCCACGCCCCACACCCTTCACTTCCAGCAGATCATGGACAGCCTCGACGAAGGCTGCCACGTGCTCACCGAGAAACCGATGGTCTGCACTGTCGACCACGCCCACCGGGTGATCCGCCGGGCCCGGGAGGCGGAGCGCGTCCTGATGGTCTCCTACCAGCGTCACCTGGAGCCCGTGTACCGCTTCGTGCGCAACCAGATCCGCGCCGGCGACCTCGGCGAGGTCCAGTTCATCTCCGCACTGCAGGACCAGGGCTGGTACCGCGCCCAGCAGGGCCAGTGGCGCCAGGACCCGTCCCTCTCGGGCGGCGGCCAGCTCAACGACTCGGGCAGTCACCTCCTCGACGTCGTCCTCTGGATGACCGGCCTCGCCGTCGAGGAGGTGCAGGCGTGGATGGAGAACTTCGACACCGAGGTCGACGTCAACTCGGCCATGAGCCTCCGGTTCCGGGGCGGGGCCCTGGGCAACCTGTCGGTGGTCGGCAACGCCCCCGCCGGCGGCATCTGGGAGGACATCACCATCTGGGGCTCGAAGGCCGCCGTGTACATCCGCAACGGCCGGCTCACCTGGAAGAGGGCCGGCCACGGGGACGCCTGGGAGCCCGGCGGCCTGCCGGGGGCGGGCTCCCCGGACCGAAACTTCTTCGACGCCATCCTCGGCCGCGACGAGGTGCAGGTTCCGCCCGAGTGCGGCCTTCGCGTGATCGAGCTGACCGAGGCGGCCTGGGAGTCGGCGCGCACCGGCGCACCGGTCAAGGTCGCGGCGGCCGACTGACGGGGAGGACGGCGTGAGCTGGAGAGAGCTCTTCAACGGCCGCGACCTGAGCGGCTGGGCGGCCACTGGCGACGCGGCCGGCTGGGACGTGGACGGCGGCTGCATCCGCTGCCGGGCAGAGAGAGGCGGCTACCTCTACACCCTGGACCGGTTCGAGGACTTCGAGCTGTCCCTCGAGTACCGCACCGAGCCGCGGTGCAACAGCGGCGTGTTCTTCCGCTGGTCGGACCTGCAGGACCCGGTCAACACGGGGCTGGAGATCCAGATCCTCGACACCTGGGGCCAGGAGCAGGACCGCCACTCCTCCGGGGCCCTCTACGACCTGGTCGCCCCGCCGCAGGACGTGGCCCGGCCGGCCGGCGAGTGGAACCGGATGCTGCTCACCTGCCGGGGTCCGCGCATGCGGCTGGAGCAGAACGGCCTGCATGCGTGGGACGTCGACGTCGACGACTACGATACCCCCGGGCGATGCCCCGACGGCACGTCGAGCAAGTACCGCTACGCCTGGAAGGAGATGCCCCGGCTGGGCCACATCGGCCTGCAGGACCACGGCGGCGTCTGCTGGTTCCGCGAACTGCGGGTGAGGACGGGGTGACGGTGCTTGCACCAGGGGGCCGGCGGGGCGTCCGGGCCTGCCGGCCGCGAGCGGCCCCGGGCTGAGTCTTGGCGAGCTTCGAGCGGCTCTTCCGGGCCCCGTACGGGGTGCCCAACGCCCTGCAGCGCACCGGCGACGGGCTGTGGATCGCCGACCAGATCTCCGACCGCCTGGCCCTCGTGGAGATCGCCCCGCCCGGCGACTACGGCGTCACCTTCCGTCCCCGGGAGATCCCCACCGAAGGCTCCAACATCAGCGGCATGGCGGTGGGGGAGGGGGGCCTGTGGATCGCCTCCAACGGCGACGGCTCCCTGTGGCGCCGGGTGCGCCCCACCGACGCCGTCCCCGGCGCCGGCGAGATCCTCAAGGTCGACCCGGCCAGCGGCCGCACCGTGTTGCGCCGCCCGGTGCCCGGCGGCGGCGGCGTCCACGGCATCGAGTACGACCACGTCGACCCCGGCCACCTGTGGATCACCACCCTCGGCGAGCAGACCCTGAGCAAGGTGCGCATCGCCGGCTGGCAGGTGGTCCACGCCGTCCCCCTGCCCTACGGGCGGGCCCACGGCGTGGTGCGCACCCGGCGGGGGGTCTGGGTGGTTCACACCAGCGACCGGCTGATCGTGCACCTGGACGTGGAGAGCGGCGGGGAGCTCGGCCGGGTGGCCGTGCCCGACGAGGAGCCCCAGCCCCACGGTCTGACCGCCTGGGAGGGGGAGGACCTCGCCTACTGCGACGCCACCTCCGGATGGGTCGTGCGCGTGGTCCTCTGACACGTCTCGAGAAGGGAACGGATGCGCTGCGAAGAGATCGACTACGAGATCCACGGCAACGACCTGCAGGTCGTCGAGGTGGAGCTGGACCCGGGCGAGACGGTGATCGCCGAGGCCGGGGCCATGAACTGGATGGAGGACCGCATCGAGTTCGAGACCCGGATGGGGGACGGGTCGAGGGCCGACGAGGGGTTCATGGGCAAGCTGTGGAGCGCCGGCCAGAGGGCGCTGACCGGCGAGTCCCTGTTCATGACCCACTTCCGCAACTCCGGCCGGAACCGCGCCCGCGTCGCCTTCGCCGCCCCGTACCCGGGCCACATCATCCCCGTCGACATGGCCGCCGCCGGGGGCGAGCTGATCTGCCAGAAGGACGCCTTCCTGTGCGCCGCCCTCGGGACGGAGCTTAGCATCGCCTTCAACCGCAGGCTGGGCACCGGCTTCTTCGGCGGCGAGGGATTCATCCTGCAGCGCCTGCGCGGAGACGGCATGGCCTTCGTCCACGCAGGCGGCTCGGTGGTGGAGCGGCGCCTGGAGAACGAGACGATCCGCGTCGACACGGGGTGCCTCGTGGCCTTCACCCCCGGCATCGACTACGACATCGAGATGACCAAGGGCCTCAAGTCGATGTTCTTCGGCGGCGAGGGGCTGTTCCTGGCGACGTTGCGCGGCACCGGCACCGTCTACCTGCAGAGCCTGCCCTTCTCGCGGCTGGCCGACCGCATCCTCGAGAACGCGCCGTCCGCGGGCGGCCAGCGGACGGGCGAAGGCTCGGTCCTGGGCCGCGTGGGCGGGTTCCTGGACGGAGACAACTGAGGACGGCCGTCGTCCCGTCCGGCTCAGCCGCCCATCAAGGAGGCGCGCAGCATGATTTCCGGTGTCACGCGTCGCCCCGCCGCCCAGCCCGGCGCATGACCGGACCCGGACGCCCCGTCGCCCTCGTCACGGGGGCCTCCGCCGGGCTCGGTGCGGAATTCGCACGTCAACTGGCGGCCCTGAGATACGACATCGTTGCCGTCGCCCGGCGCCGGAATCGCCTGGAACAACTGGCCAGCGAACTAGGCGACAGCCACGGTGTCCGGGTCGAGGTCATTGCCGCCGACCTTGCCGACATCCACGCGCCGCGAATGATCGCCGACCAAGTCGCCGCACGGGGGCTCGAAGTCGACTACCTGGTGAACAACGCCGGCTCCGCCGGGTCGGAACTGATCGAGGATCGCGACTGGGGCGCTCATGCGTCGTTCTTGCAGTTGATGATGACGTCGATGGCCCACCTCTGCCACCTGTTCGTCCCCGGCATGTGCGAACGCGGCCACGGCCGCATCATCAACGTCGCCTCCGTTGCGGGGCGCATCGCGCAGGCGCGGGACACCAGCTACGGGCCAACGAAGGCGTACGTCGTCGCGCTATCGGAAGCGCTGCATCTGACGTGCAAGCACCAGGGCGTCAACGTCTGCGCCCTGTGTCCGGGTTTCACGCACACGGAGTTCCACGAAGTCGCCGACATGCTGGACCTGAAGGCCGCGTCTCCCGGGTTCATCTGGTACGACGCCGATGTCGTCGTGCGGGAGGGATTGGCCGCAGTGGAGAAGGGGAAATGCGTGTATGTGTCGGGCCGAATCTACCGATGGATCGATCCGATGCTGCAGTCCGTGTTCCTCAGGCGGCTCATCCAGAGGTTGGCGGCCCGTTGACGAGCGGTCAGCCCGATGCCGGGCGCCTCTGCCAGCCCTGCCGACTCAGGAAGTCCAGCATCACCGCCACGCACTTCTCCGGTTTCTCGAGCTGCAGGAAGTGTGTCGTTCCGGGCACGAACTCGTGGTCCACACCTGCGGCGTCGCTGAAGTCGAACCCTGGACGGTCCGGTTCCATGGCGGGGTCCGAGGCGATGATCGTGGTGGGGCATCGCAGGGAGCCGAAGTCCACCGACACCGCGGGTTCCGAGGCCTCATACCAGATCTGCGCTTCGTACTCGCGAGGGCATCGGAGCTCGTACCCCTGTCCGGTTCCGGACTCCCTGAGGGTTGTCCTGGCCACGAGATCGAAGACGCCCGGCACGGCCCGCTGGAAGTAGGGGAGGTTGGCATGAAGCTCGGCGAGCTCTCCCCGGGTCCGGAACCACGGCGCCCTGCGCCCGAGCATGTCGCCCGTTCGCACGGCCCGGATCTCGAACTCCCTGTATCTCGAGCCCCTGTTGCAGAGAGGCGGAGCGAACAGCACCATCGCGGAGTAACGGCGGCCCCTCGAAGGCAGGTGCAGACCGGCCAGCGCGGAAATGGAGTGGAAGACCCCCACCGTCGGTTTCTCGCCGTAGAGACTCTCCATCGCTTCGAAGATGCGGTCGTGGTCGCGGGAGAAGGCATCGAAACGATGGTCCTCCAGGGCTCCTACCCGGTTCCACCCGTGGTTCCGGAGGTCATGGACCACGAGGTCGAATTCGGCCGCCAGCAGCGACCAGAACGGGTAGTAGAGGTCGATGGCGAGGCCGTTCCCGTGACTCAGGACGAGACGAGGTCCCGCCGGATTCCCGTGGCGCCTCAGGACGATGACGGCGTCGTCGTCCACCCTCACGCTGTCAGCTGACAGCGGCCGGGGTATCTCCCAGGTGGCTTGTGGAGGTACTGTCAAGCTGGTTCCTTCCTGGCCGGCGCGCGCCCGCCGGCTGTGCGCAGGTAGTGTGGTGCGCCCCGGGGCCTCATCGATCCGGGGAGCCCGTCGAGGACACGCCTGTCCATCGGGGACGGGCCCCCAGCTCCCGGACCGGGGATCCAGGGAGGGGCCTCATTCTACCCGATGCCGCCGGCCACCGGGTTGACGGCAAGCCGGCATGGAACCCGCGGGAAGGCCTTCGCCAGCCGTGTCGCCCGTCATGGCGACTCAAAGGCACGAGGCGATCGGGAGCCCGTCAAGGAGATGACATCGATGGCCAGCGAAGAGCCGCTGGGTCACATGACCGAGCCACCGAAGCAGGTGCCTATCGCCTACGACGTCGATGTGGCCGTCGTGGGAGGCGGTCTATCCGGCATGTTCTCGGCCATCGCGGCGGGACGCCTCGGAGCGAAGACCCTGGTACTCGACCGTTTCGCCTCCCTGGGCGGCAACCTCGGCCCGGCGATGATCGTCGGCGGCAGCGTCGCCGGCGAGGCCCCCGTCACCCTGCCCGGCGGGCTGGCCGGCATCCCCAGGGAGCTGAACGACCGGATGGAGGCGCTCCGCGTCGAGACCGGTCACCGCTACGCCGATACGACCAACATCATCTCGCACCTCGCGGCCGAGATGGCCCTCGACGCCGGCGTCGAGATCCTGGTGCCCGTGTGGGTCGGCGATCCCGTCATCGAGGACGACCGCGTCACCGGCCTCTTCGTGGAGGGCAAGTCCGGCCGTGTCGCCGTCAAGGCCAGGGTCGTCATCGACGCCTCGGCCGACGCCGACGTGTGCCGGCGCGCCGGAGTCCCCGTCATCACCGACATGCCTCCCGACCCGTCCTGGCCGCCCGTCATGCGCCAGGAGTTCATGCGCCCCGAGTTCGTCCCCTGGAACGACACGGCCATCTACTTCGTGATGGCCGACGTAGACTTCCCGCGCTTCGAGCAGTTCCTCGCCAGCGACGTCACCCTCACCGCCGAGGACGAGGCGTGGCTGGCCGAGCGCCAGCGGTTTCCCTTTGCCCGCAGGCCTTCGAGGACCCCATGATCCCGCTGCTGAGGCGCGCCTGGGAGACCGGCGAGTACTACTACCTCAAGACCGTCGAGCCCCACGTCCACATCAACACGCCGAACCTCTGGAAAGGCCCGTACGAGAGCGGCCTGGTCGGCAGCCGCATCAACATGGGCGGCGCCATTCGCCGCGACGACATGAAGCAGCACGCGCGCCTCGAGACCGCCATCCGCATACATGTCTTCGAGACCGCCCAGTTCTTCCGCAGGCACGTCCCCGGCTTCGACCGCGCCTACCTGCTCATCGTCGCCCCGTACTTCGGCTCCCGGGGCGGTCCGCACATCGACGGCGAGTACACCATCACCCCGGAGGACGCCTTCAACGGCGCCAAGTTCGACGACGTGCTCTACCGCAACACCCACGCCGCGCAGCCCCACTACGGGGGCGAGGCATCCGGCTTCGACACCCCTTACCGGTCGCTGCTGCCCAGGGGCCTGGACGGCCTTCTCGCCACCGGCCGCGCCTCCGCCTACATCCGCCGCGGCCACGACCCCGGCGCCACTCGCGCCCGCCCGGCGCTCATGCAACTGGGCGAGGCCGCCGGCGCCGCTGCCGCCCTGGCCGTGCGGGACGGGGTCGCCCCCCGCCACCTCGATGTCAGGAGGCTCCAGCGCCACCTCCTGCAACAAGGTTTCCACCTCGGCGAGCCGGATCGCCTCGCGCAGCTCGGCCTGACCGACTCCTGAGCTGTGAAGCCGCGAGGCGTTCAGCGCCTTGACCGGGAGTCCGGGAGGGGGCCTCATTCTCACCGCACAGGTGACGAGGGAGATTACCGATGCTGTGGGAAGCCGTGGTGAAGCACCTGGGAAAGATCAACCAGGGCATCGCGGGGCTCGTCCTCGGAGTCGCCCTGGTCTGGGCGGTCCATTCCCTCATCGAAGGACGGCTGACGGAAGGTCTGCTCGCCCTGGTGGGAGCCCTGGTCCTCGTGGTGTTCTTCGGCGCGGTCGGCGTTCTCGTCCAGATCCGCGACCTGCTGGCCGAGGGCCGCGACTGAATCTGCTCGCGGGGGTCTCGAGCAGCCCCAGCTGACCGCGAACGCGACCTGGGCGACTGCGGCCTGCGCGGCTTCGCTCGTGCCGCCCTGCTGCCCGCATTCGGGTTGTCCTCGAGCTCACGGAGAATCCACCTGTCAAGCGCGGAGAGGGAGCAGATGGAGCGAACCGCACTGCAGCAAAGCCTGATCGAGCTCTCCGAGCGCGTCCTCGTGGGCGGCTGCTTCGGGATGTTCCGGCTCCCCGACGAGGTCGCCGCCGTCTTCCACCGGGGGGAGGGCAGCCGCATCTGGGACGTGGCCGGCAAGGAGTACGTCGACTACGTCCTCGGCTCGGGGCCCCTGATCCTGGGGCACGCCCACCCCGCCGTGGTCGCCGCCGTGCGCGAGCAGGCAGGCCTGGGCTCGACCTTCTACGGCCTCAACGAGCCCGCCCTCCACCTGGCCCGGCGCGTCACCGAGGCCGTTCCCTGCGGCGGTCTGCTGCGCTACGGCAGCTCCGGCACCGAGGGCACCTTCACCGCCCTGCGCCTGTCCCGGGCCTTCACGGGCCGGGAGAAGGTCCTCAAGTTCGAGGGGGGATGGCACGGGGCCCACGACTACGCCATGCAGAGCGCGGCCCCCTCCGGCCCGGCGGAGTACCCGACTCCGGTCCCCGACTCCTCGGGCATTCCGGGAGCCGCCTCGCGCACAGTCCTCGTCTCCCCCTTCAACGATCCGGCCGCGGCGGAGCGCATCGTGGCGGAGCACGCACGGGATCTGGCGGCCGTCATCGTCGAGCCCCTGCAACGAGCCCTGCGCCCGGAGCCGGGCTTCCTCGACAGGCTGCGGGAGGTGACGCGAACCCACGGGGTGCTCCTGGTCTTCGACGAGATCGTCACCGGCTTCCGCCTCGCCTGGGGGGGCGCCCAGGAGCGCTACGGCGTGGTGCCGGACCTGGCCGTCTACGGCAAGACGATCAGCGGCGGCTACCCCCTCGCCGCGGTCTGCGGCCGAGAGGAGGTCATGGCCCTGGCCGACCCCCGGCGCCGGGCGGAGGGCGACTACGTCTTCGCCAGCGGCACCATGAACGGCAATCCCGTGGGCTGCGCGGCGGGGCTCGCGACGCTCGACGAGCTGGAGAAGGAGGGGGTCTACCCCCGGCTCCACGAGACCTCGGACCGGCTGCGCCAGGGCCTGGAGGAGAACGGCCGGCGCCTCGGCCTGCCCTTCCAGGTCATCGGCGACGGTCCGGTGCTGCAGCCGGTCTTCACCGAGGCGCCGATCCGCAACCACGCCGACGGGCTCCAGGCCGACGCCGACGCCGCCCGCCGCTTCGGCGTGGAGATGATCCGCCGCGGCGTCCTGGTCACCCCCGGGGGCAAGCTCTACCTGTCGCTGGTCCACACCGCCGGCGACGTGGACCGCACGCTCGAGGCGGCGGAGGATTCGCTGCAGGTCGTGAAGGGCACTCTCCGGCCAGGCAAGGCCGGAAGCTGAGAATCGCAGGAACCCACCAGGAGAGAATTCAACGCATGTCACCCGATCTCTTTCTCGAGAAGTCGGCCGTCGTCGGAGGCGGCCTCATGGGCAGCCAGATCGCACTGGTCCTGGCCCTCGGCAGCAGCCAGACCGTGCTCATGAGCCGGCGCAAGGAGACCCTGAACCAGGCCCTGGAGAACATCCGGCGGGGCGCCGAGGACCTGCAGCGGCACGATCTGCTCAAGGGCGAGACGGCCGAAGCCGTGGCCGGCCGCATTCGCACGACCACCGAGCTGGAGGAGGCCGTCGGGTCCGCGGAGTTCGTCGTGGAGTCGATCACCGAGAACCTCGAGGCCAAGCAGGAGCTCTTCCGGCGCATGGACGCCGCCGCCCCCAGGGAGACGGTGCTGGCGAGCAACACCTCGGGCCTGCCCATCACCCAGGTGGGTGAGCGCATGGCTCATCCGGACCGCATCGGCGGCTCCCATTTCTTCCAGCCCGCCCACATCGTCCCCGTCCTCGAGGTCATCCGCGGGCAGCATACCTCGGACGCGGCCATGGACCGCTCCTGCGAGATCTGGCGGCGGCTGGACAAGGTCCCCCTGCGGGTGGAGAAGGACGTGCCCGGCTTCCTGTGCAACCGCCTGCAGCACGCCGTGATCTGCGAGGCCGTGAACCTGCTGGTCACGGGTGTGGCCGACGCCGAGTCGATCGACCTGGCCGTCGAGCTGGGCCTGGCGCCGCGCTTCACGACCGCCGGCCCCCTCAAGCAGCGGGACATCAACGGCCTGGAGATGCACGTGCGCGTCGCCGACCATCTGTGGCGGCACCTCGGGGGCTGGGAGGGACCGCTGGCCTACCTGCGGGCCATGGTCGAGCGCGGCGAGACGGGGCTGAAGTCGGGGAGGGGCTACTACGACTGGTCCGGCATGGACCCCACCGCTGTGCGCAGCGAGAAGGACGAGCATCTCCTGCGCCGCACCGAGCAGGTCATGGCCGACTACCGGGCGCGGAAGGTCCACTGACGCAGTCTCCGGCAGGCGCTGCCGCCGCGGACTCGGAGCGAGCAGACCCGGGGCCGGCCCCGATCACCCCCGCGGGTGGAACGTCCGGTGCAACTCCCGCAGTCGCTGCTCGTCGGCGCGTGCGTAGATCAGGGTCGTGGAGATGTCGGAGTGCCCCAGCAGGTGCTGCACGTCGCTCAGGTCGAATCCGCCGTCCAGCAGATGGGAGGCGAAGGTGTGGCGCAGGGTCTGGGGGTTCACGGGACGCTCGATCCCGGCCACGCGAGCGGCGGTGCTGATGACCTTCCAGACGCTCATGCGCGTCATGGCGCGGCCCCGGACGCCGAGGAAGAAGGTGTCCGCCGAGTCAGCCCCGGCCAGCCTGGGCCTCCCCCGCCGCTCATAGCGGCCGGCCGCCTCGGCCGCGGGTCTCCCGACAGGCACCATGCGCTCCCGGGCGCCGCGGCCGTGGACCCGCACCAGGCCGTTGTCCAGCAGCAGGTCCGGCGTCCGCAGCGCCGTCAGCTCCGAGACCCGCACCCCCGTGGCGTAGAGCATCTCCAGCACGGCCCGGTCCCTCAGCTCCAGGGGGTCGTCGCCGCGGACTGCGTTCACGAGGCGTTCCGCCTCTTCCACGGTGAGGGGGTCCGGCTCCCGGCGGGCCACCCTCGGAGCCCGCAGCCCCGAGGTGGGGTCCTCGGGACAGCGGCCGGTGGTCTGCAGGAACTCGTGGAAGCGCCGCATGGAGGAGACGGCCCGCGCCACCGTGGCGGGGGAGCGGCCTGCCTGGACGAGACCGGCCAGGTGTTCGCCCGCCGCCTCCGCGGTGAGCTCCGGGAGCCGCCGGGCCCCGAGGGTGGCGGCGCGGGCCAGGTAGCTCTGCAGGTCGCGTCCGTAGGAGGATCTCGTGCTCACCGACAGCCCTCCCTCCCGGTCGAGGCTGTCGAGGAACTCGCCCAGGGCCTCGGCCAGGGCGCCAGGCAGCTCCATGGGCCCCCGGCCGGCGTTCACCCCGGCCGCCGGCGCCGGCACCCCGGGGCGCGGCTTCGGCTCCCCGCCTGCCATCGGCTCAGGACCGGCTTTCTCCCGGGTCGCCCCGGTCGCGGGCGAGATGGCTCTTCAGTTCGCGGGCGAGCCTCAGGCTGAAGCCCTTGACGCCGGCGATCTCATCGACCTCGGCCTCGCGCAGACGGCGCAGGGACCCGAAAGCCTGCAACAGCGCCTGCCGGCGCCTGGGACCGATGCCGGGCACGTCGTCCAGGTCCGACCCGAGGGTGCGCCGGGTGCGCAACTTGCGGTGGTAGCTCACGGCGAAGCGGTGGGCCTCGTCTCGCAGAACCTGCAGCATGCGCAGGCTCGCCGAACTCCGCGGCAGGATCACGGGATCGCCCTGCCCCGGCAGGAAGAGTTCCTCCAGCTTCTTGGCCAGCCCTACCACGGCGAGACTGTCCACGCCCAGGGTCCCCAGGGCCTCGATGGCGCTCGACAGCTGTCCCTTGCCGCCGTCGATCATCAGCAGGTCGGGGCCGGGCTCGCCCCGCTCGGAGAGCCCCCGGAAGCGCCGCTCCACGACCTCGCGGATGGCGGCGAAGTCGTCGGCCCGGCCCTCGCCGCCGCGGATGCGGAAATGCCGGTACTCGCTGCGCCGCGGCTTGCCGTCGACCATGACGACCACGGAGCCGACGGTGTCGCTGCCCTGGAAGGTGGAGATGTCGACGCCCTCGATGCGCCGCGGCAGTCGTTGGAGGCCGAGGTCCCTGTGCAGGGCCTGCACCGACTGAGGGATGCGGTCCCGCCGGGACTCCCTCTTGAGGCGCCGCTCCTCCATCCGGTGGGCGGCGTTGGTGTCGGCCATGTCCTGGGTGCGCGCCTTGAGGCCGCGCTGGTAGGCGGCGACCTCGACCCGGGCGCCGTCCCCCTTGCCGGTGAGCCAGGTGGAGATGTGGTCGGCGTCCTCCAGATCGTGGCTGACGTGGACCTCGCGGGGGATGAAGTCGGTCTGCAGGTAGAACTGCCGCAGGAAGGCGGAGAGCACCTCGCCGTCGGCGGCCTCCATGACGCCGCTGAGGAAGTGGTGCTTCTCGCCCACCAGGCGGCCTTCCCGGATCTCCAGCACCGCGCAGCAGGCCTCGTCGTCGTGCCGGGCAAGGCCGACCACGTCGCGGTCGACCCTCTCCTCCAGCACGACCTTCTGCCGCGACTGGTAGAGTTCCAGGGCGCGGATCTGGTCGCGGTGGCGGGCGGCCTGCTCGAAGCGCTGCCGACCCGCCGCCTCCGCCATCCGCGTCTTCAGCTCGCGGATGACGCTGGTCTTGTCGCCCCTGAGGAAGCGCGTCGCCTGGCTCACCGTGCCGCGGTACTGCTCGCGGCTCACCAGGTCCTCGCAGGGCCCCTCGCAGCGCCGGATCTGGTACTCCATGCACAGCTTGACCTTGGGGTCCGGGAGGTCGTAGCGGCAACTGCGGACGGGGAAGACCTTGTGCATCACGTCGAGCATGGTGCGCATCTGCCGGGCGTTGCTGTACGGCCCGAGGTAGCGGGATCCGTCGCGGACCAGGTCCCGGGTCCAGTAGATGCGGGGGTAGGCCTCGTCGGTGATGCGGATGAAGGGGTACTTCTTGTCGTCCTTGAGGTTGATGTTGTAGCGCGGGTGGCAGGCCTTGATCTGCTCGGCCTCGAGGATCAGCGCCTCCCCCTCGGTCTCGGTGACGATGCAGTCGAAGTCGGCCACCCGCCCCATCAGGGCCTGGATCTGCGGACCCCGCTCGGCCCCTCCGGACTCCTGGAAGTAGGAGCGCACGCGGCTGCGCAGGCTCTTGGCCTTGCCCACGTACAGGATCTTCGCCGCCTCGTCCTTCATGCGGTAGACGCCGGGCCCCCTGGGCAGGGCCTCGAGCTTCAGCCGCAGGTCGTCGCTGAGCGGCTTCTTCACGGCGAACCTCACCCGCGGTCGACGCGGACCAGGGCCGAGCTGAGGTAACGCCCTTCCGGGAAGGCCGGGTCGACGACGTGATCGGCCGGGTGATGGGTGCGGGCCACGATGCGGGCGTCGACGCGGGCGCCGGAGGCGGCGCGCCTCACGATCTGGAAGAAGTCCTCCTCCGTGACCCGGGTGCTGCACGAGGAGGTGAGCAGGTAGCCGCCGTCCTCCACGAGGCGGAAGCCGTTGCGGTTGAGCTTGGTGTACACGCCCATGGCGTGCTTGAGATCGCGCCCCTTGCGCACCAGGGAAGGCGGATCGAGGACGACGAGCCCGTAGCGGCGTCCGGCCTCGGCGAGGTGGTCGAGGCAGGAAAAGGCCTCGGCCGCCAGCGACCGGTGGGGTCCGCCGCCCAGACCGCCGGAGATGCGCCGGCCCAGGCGCAGAGCCTGCGGAGAGAGATCGACGTCGAGGCTGCTCACGGCGCCGGCGTGGCGCGCGTGGGCGGTGAACCCGCCCGTGTAGGCGAAGACGTTGAGCAGGGAGCGCCCGCGGGCGACGCTGGCCAGCAGACGCCGGTTGTCCCGCTGATCGAGGAAGAAACCGGTCTTCTGGCCCCGGCGGATGTCGACGGCGAGCGGCACCTCCCCCTCGTGGAACTCGATCAGCCCGGGCGGCTCGTCGCCGGCCGCCGGCCCCGTGGGCCGGTTGCGCAACCCCTCGGCGCGGCGCGTGCCCACGTCGCTGCGCTCGTACAGACCGCGCGGGGAGACCACCTCCAGAAGAGCGGCCAGCACCCAGTCGCGCATGGCCTCCATGCCGGCGGTGTGGATCTGGAAGACCACCCAGCCCGCGTAGTCGTCCACCACCAGTCCCGGCAGGCCGTCGCTCTCGCCGTGCACGAGGCGCAGAGCCTCGACGCCGTGCAGCAGCGGGCTCCGGCGGCGCAGCTCCACGGCGCGCTCGACCCGGGTGCGGATGAAGCCGGCATCGATCACCTGGTCCGGCTGCCGGGTGAGGATGCGGACGGCGATCTCGGCACCGGGGTTGGCGGTGCCGCGGCCGATGAAGCGTCCGCGGTCGTTGACCACGTCGACGATCGACCCGCGGCGGGCGTCGGCGTGACGGGCCGCGACGGCGCCGCTGAACACCCAGGGATGCCCCTTGATCAGCAAGCGCTCGGCATTGGGGCGCAGGCGCAGTTCAGGGTAGCTGTTCAATGAGACCTCGATCCCGCGGCCGGCCGGCTCAGCCGTTGGCGCCGAGGTGGCCCTTCGCCTCTTCCGAGGCCAGGGACAGGAACTCGGCGTCGGCGACGCAGAACACGCGGAAGACCCGGGCCTGGTCCTCGAAGTTTTCCACCAGCGACTCACGCAGGCGGGAGACCTCGGGGTCGTCGAAGCTCAGGGGCTGTGGCTTGTCGGAGGGCACAGAGGCGCCGTAGAAGACCTTGAGGTCGACTTGGGGCGACTTGTGGAAGCTGGGGATGTCGATGAGGATCTCGTGGCCCGTGACAGGGCGGCCGAGCCGCTCGCCGAAGCGCCGGCTCAGATCGATCTCCTTGAGACGGCGCCGGTCGGGATGCTGGTAGAGCTCGTAGAGATAGTGGAGCAACCCCTCCTTGCGCTCTCCGGGGAACACGTAGGCTGCCAGCTTGTGCAGCCGCCGGTGGACGACCCCGTCGAGGAGCGCCCGGGCGCCCTCGAGTCCGAGGCGGTCCTGCTCGGCGCGAAGGGCCATGAGCAGCTCGCCCTCGGTGACCCGGTGGAAGTCGCTGACCCGGATGCCGCTGCCAGGGTGCTGCAGAACCTCCTGCACCGAGCGCTTGAACATGGCCGTGGCCGAGCGCACGGCGTGATGCCAGTAGACGTTGCGATACATGAGGTAGTTGGTGAAGGCCAGGGACTCCACGGCCGAGACGCCCTTGCTGCGGATGGCCAGTTGACGCCGCCGGACATCGTAGGTGATGGCGGCGATCAGACGGTCCCGGTTGACGCTCTCGCCGAAGGGGACCCCGCAGAACAGGGAGTCGCGCAGCAGGTAGTCGATCTTGTCCGGGTCGAGGGTCCCGCTCAGGATGCGGGCGAGCATCAGATCGCGCTGCGGGATCTCGAGGTCCTTGGCCGCGTAGTCGATGACGTTGGCCACCCGCACGGGGTCGATGTCGAGCTCCTCGCGCAGGACGCGGGAGATCTCGCCGGAAGGGTCTTCGATCAGGAGGCGGGCCCGCTGCTCGTGGCTGACGAAGAAGGAGGTCAGTTCCTCGAGGGTGTGGGAGAAGGGATAGTGGCCGATGTCGTGGAGCAGGGTGGCGGCGAGAAAGACGCGCACGTCCTGATCGTCGAGGACCAGGGGAGGGTCGGACCGCAGCAACCGGACGAGGAACTGCTTGGCCAGGTGATAGACGCCGAGGGAGTGCTCGAAGCGGGAGTGGCGGGCGCCCGGGTAGACGAGGTGGACGAAGCCGAGTTGGCTGATGGTGCGCAGCCGCTGGAAGTCCTCGGTGTCGACGAGGGCCAGCAGCGGTCCCGGGACGTGGACATAGCCCCACACCGGATCCCGGATGGCCTTGCCATCCTCCTCGAGAAGGGGGTGGAGGGGCATCCCGCGGCAATCTATCCGGCACGAAAAACCCTGTCAAGCAGCGCCTTTCGTTCACGTTGACAGTTGTCCTAATTGCCCCTAAATTCACGCGCTTATGTCAGGCCGGAGCGGTGTCCGCTCCGGCCGCTTTTTCGCCGGTTCGCGGGGGGATCGCAGGTGGAGACGGAGCGCACGCTCCTCATCGTCAAGCCCGACGCCGTAGCCAGGAACGCCGTGGGACAGATCCTGGCGCGGCTCGAGGACGAGGGATTCCTGTTGCGGGAGCTGCGCATGGAGCGGCTCCCGAAGGAGCGGGCGAGGGCGTTCTACGAGGTTCACCGGGAGCGGCCCTTCTACGACGAACTGGTGGCCTTCATGACCTCGGGCCCGGTGGTTCCGATGGTGCTGGAGGGCCCCGACGCCGTCGCCCATCTGCGGCGGTTCATCGGCGAGACCGACAGCACCCGCGCGGCGGCGGGCACGATCCGCGCCGACTTCGGCACCGACGTGCAGTGCAACGCCGTGCACGCCTCCGACTCTCCGGAGAACGCGGTCCGGGAGATCGGGTTCTTCTTCTGAGGGGGGGAGGCGCCCTTGCCGAGCCGCCCGGGGCGGCCGACGACGATCCTGCTCGATGAGGTGGAGGAAGGCCGGAGCGAGGATCGCTTCGACATCGATCCGGACCATCTCGATCTGGGGGATGTCGACTTCGAGTTCGAAGGTCCCGTCGGTGTCACCCTGCGGGTCGTCCGCAGCCTGCAGATGTTCACGGTGAGCGGGTCCCTCGGCGCCACGGTGCGGGGCGAGTGCTGCCGCTGCCTGGCAGAGGCGCGCGCCCCGGTCCGGGGGCAGATGCAGTTTCTCCTTCAGCGCAAGGAGGCCACCGAGGACGAAGTGGCGGCGGTTGCGGAGGAGGACGAGGTGGAGATCGTCGATCCCGGGGTCAAGGAGGTCGACCTCGTCGAGCGCCTGCACGACGCTCTCGTGCTGGAGATGCCCCTGCGGATCTACTGCAAGCCCGACTGCCTGGGCCTGTGCCCAAGGTGCGGGGAGGATCGCAACCGTGTCGCCTGCTCCTGCGCGGACCAGGTCGACGACCCCCGGTGGGAGGTTCTCGCCCGACTGAAGCAACAGACGAGTCAAAGGAGCTAGGGAATGGCCGCCGTACCGAAGCGAAGGATCTCACGCACACGCCGCGACAAGCGCCGTACCCACTGGAAGCTCAGGGCCGCCACAATCACCTCCTGTTCCAACTGCGGCCAGCCCGCCCGCCCCCATCGCGTCTGCAAGAGTTGCGGCCACTACCGGGGCCGCGCCTACCTCGAGCCCTCGGACTAGGGACCGGTCCCTTGACCAGGTCCGTCCGGGCTCGCGCCGGGAGCGAGCTGATCGAGGCAGGCCCACCTGTGCGTCCTGGCGGCCCTTCGACCGGTTCCGTCACACCGCCGGTCTGAACCCGAGGGCGCCGGAGATCTCCCCGTGTCCCCTGCGCATGCCGCCGTCGCGGCGATCACGGCGGTGGAGCGCGCCCTGCCCGACAAGGTGGTCACCAACCTCGACCTCGAGCGCGTCGTCGACAGCTCCGACGCCTGGATCCGCGAGCGCACCGGAATCCGCGAGCGCCGGATCCTCGAAGAGGCCGGCATCTCCACCCTGGCGACCCAGGTCGCCGAGGGCTTGCTCCGGCGCACCGGTACCGCCGCCGAGGAGGTCGACCTGATCATCGTGGCGACGATGACGCCCGACATGCTCCTTCCCTCCACGGCCTGCCTTGTGCAGGCGGCCGTCGGCGCCACCCGCGCCTGGGCCTTCGACCTCCAGGCCGCCTGCTCGGGGTTCGTCTACGCCCTGGTCTCGGGGGCCCAGTTCATCGCCACCGGGGCCCACCGCAAGGTGATGGTCATCGGCGCCGACAAGATGAGCGCCGTCGTCGATCCCACGGACCGCGCCACCTGCGTCCTCTTCGGCGACGGCGCCGGAGGGGTTCTGCTCGAGCCGGCGCAGGCTGAGGGCGAAGGGATCGTGGACTTCGAGCTGCACGCCGACGGCCGGGGAGGCAAGGACCTCTTCATCCGCGCCGGCGGCAGCCTGCACCCGGCGACCCGGGAGACGGTGGAAGCCCGGGACCACTACCTTCACCAGGAGGGACGGGCGGTCTTCCGCTTCGCCATCCAGCGGATGGCGGAGGTCTCGCTCTCCCTGCTGGAGCGAAACGGACTGACCCCGAAAGACCTGAAGCTGTTCGTCCCGCACCAAGCGAACCAGCGGATCATCACCGCCACCGCCGAGCGCATGGGCCTGGAGGAGGAGCGAGTGCTGAGCAACATCGAACGTTATGCCAACACCACGGCCGGTACCGTGCCCATCGCCCTCTCCGAGGCGGCGGAGGAGGGCCGCCTGGAACCCGGAGACCTGGTGCAGATGACGGCCGTCGGCGCCGGCCTCACCTGGGGCAGCGTCCTCATGCGCTGGGGCCGGGTCCCGTGAGCGCCGGGACCGCCTTTCTCTTTCCCGGCCAGGCCTCCCAGTTCGTCGGCATGGGGGCCGATCTCCGGGAGCGCCATCCCATGGTCCGGGAGACCTTCGAGGAGGCCGACGGGATAATCGGATTCGACCTGTCGCGGGTCTGCTTCGAGGGACCCATGGAGCGTCTCAGCCAGACCGAGATCACCCAGCCGGCGGTGTACGTGCACAGCGTCGCCGTGGCCCGCCTGCTGGCGGAACGCGGCCTTCGCCCGGACGCGGTGGCGGGCCACAGCCTCGGGGAGTACTCGGCCCTCACCGCCGCCGGGGTGCTCGACTTCCCCGAGGGCCTGTCCCTGGTGCGGGAGCGGGGGCGCCTGATGCAGGCCGCCGGCGGAGAGCGGCCGGGGAAGATGGCGGCCGTCATCGGCCTCGAAGACGACATCGTGGCGGGGCTCTGCGAGGAGATCGGTCCCGAGGTGGTGCCCGCGAACTACAACTCCCCGGGCCAGGTGGTCCTGTCCGGTGAATCGGGCGCGGTGGAGAGGGCCATGGCCGCCGCCGAGGCGGCCGGCGCCAGGAGGGTTGTCGAGCTGCCCGTGAGCGGAGCCTTTCACTCCCCTCTCATGGCGTCGGCGGCCGAAGGCCTGGCGCCGCGGCTGGCGGCGACCCGGTTCAGCCCCCCCTCCGTGCCCGTGGTGACCAACGTGACCGCTGCGCCCGAGACCGATCCCAGCGCCCTGCGGCGCCTCCTCTTCGAGCAGATGACGGCTCCCGTGCGCTGGACGGAGTCGGTGCGGGCCCTCTCCGCCATGGGGGTGGAGCGGGCCTACGAGGTCGGTCCCGGCAGCGTGCTGAAGGGTCTGAGCCGACGCATCCTCCGCGACCTGAGGGTGGAGACCGCGGGCACCGCCGAGGAGATGAGCGGTCTCGAAACCGGTGTCTGAATTCTCACGAGGGAGAGCGATGGCAGATCTCGACGGCAAGGCAGCCCTGGTCACCGGCGGATCCCGCGGCATCGGGCGGGCGATCGCCCTGCGCCTGGCGGCGGAGGGCGCGGCCGTGGCCGTCTGCGCTCGCACGGAGTCGGCGGCGGAGTCCACGGCCGCCGAGATCGCCTCCCTGGGGGTGCCGTCCCTTGCATGCACGGCGGACGTCTCCGACGCCGGCCAGGCAGCGGAGACCGTGAAACGGACGATCTCCGAGCTGGGGGGCATCCACATCCTCGTCAACAACGCCGGCATCCGGCGCGACAACCTCCTGCTGCGCATGAAGGAGGAGGACTGGGACGCGGTGCTGGCCACCAATCTCAAGGGCGCCTTTCACTGCACCAAGGCGGCGGCCCGGCCGATGATGCGCGCCCGGGAGGGGCGGATCATCTCCATCTCCTCCGTGGCGGGCATCGTGGGCAACGCCGGCCAGGCCAACTACTCGGCCTCGAAGGCCGGACTGATCGGCTTCACCAAGAGCCTGGCCCGCGAGATGGCCTCGCGCGGCGTCACCGTCAACGTCGTCGCCCCTGGGTACGTGCCGGATACGGGAATGACGGCCGAGCTCCCGGAGGAGGCCGTGGAGCACCTGATGGCCCACGTGCCCCTGGCCCGGACGGGCACACCGGAGGAGGTGGCCGACGCCGTGGCTTTCCTCGCTTCCCAACGGGCCGCCTACATCACCGGGCAGGTGCTGGCCGTCGACGGCGGCATGACGATGTAGCCGGGCGGCGCGGGATCCAGGATCCCGGTTGCGCCGCCTCAGGACCCTGCATATATAGGTGAACCCCCCGGGTAACGTTGCCCACCCCCGATTCGGCAAGCGCACAAGGAGGAGACCTGCATGCCAACCATCGAAGAGCGGGTACGCGACCTGATCGTCGAACAGCTCGGCGTCAATGCCGAACAGGTGACCAGGGAGGCGTCCTTCATCGACGACCTCGGCGCCGACTCGCTGGACACCGTCGAGCTGGTCATGGCCTTCGAGGAGGAGTTCGGCCTCGATATCCCCGACGAGGACGCCGAGAAGATCGTTTCCGTAACCGACGCCATTCAGTACCTCGAAGAGAACGCCAAGGCCTGAGGCGGTGGTCGTGGCGCGGCGGAGAGTGGTGGTCACCGGTCTCGGGGTGCTGGCCCCGAACGGCAACGATCCCGTCGCCTACTGGGACGCCCTCACCAACGGCCGCTCCGGCATCGGGCCCATTACCCGCTTCGACACCACCGGCCAGAAGGTCACCATCGCGGGGGAGGTCAAGGGCTTCGACCCCGAGTCCTGCCTCGACCGCAAGGAGGTTCGCCGCAACGACGCCTTCGTCCAGTACGGCGTGCATGCGGCCACCCAGGCCTTCGCCGACGCCGGCCTCGACATGGACCGCCTCCGGTCCGAGCGCGTAGGCGTCATCTTCGGCTCCGGCATCGGCGGCATCGCTACCCTCGAGGACCAGCACTCCGTGCTCAGCGAGCGCGGGCCGGGGCGCCTGAGCCCGTTCTTCGTCCCCATGATCATCAGCGACATGTCGGCGGGGATGATCTCCATCAAGCTCGGCGCCCGAGGCCCCAACTACACCACCGTGTCGGCCTGTGCCTCGGCGGCCCACGCCATCGGCGAGGCGGGGCGCAAGATCCAGTACGGCGACGCCGATGTCATGGTCACCGGCGGCACCGAGGCCGCCGTCACGCCTCTGTCCGTGGCCGGCTTCGCCGCCGCCCGGGCCCTGTCCGTGCGCAACGACGAGCCGCGGCGGGCGAGCCGGCCCTTCGACGCCGACCGTGCCGGCTTCGTCCTCGGCGAGGGGGCGGGGGCCCTGGTTCTGGAGGAGTACGAGCATGCCCGCCGCCGGGGCGCCGACATCTATGGCGAGTTCCGCGGACTCGGATTCACCGCCGACGCCTACCACATCACCGACATGGCTCCCCAGGGAGAGGGCGGCGCCCGGGCGATGCGCCTGGCCTTGGAGGACGCGCGTCTCGACCCGGGGGCGATCGGATACGTCAACGCCCACGGCACCTCGACCGTGGTCGGTGACCCGCAGGAGACGGCGGCGCTGAAAGGCGTTTTCGGCGACCGGGCGCAGGGGCTGGCCGTAAGCTCCACCAAGTCGATGACCGGGCATCTCCTCGGCGCCGCGGGCGCCGTCGAGAGCATCGCCTGCCTGCTCGCCCTCAAGCACGGAGTGCTGCCACCGACGATCAACTACGAGACTCCCGACCCGGCCTGCGATCTCGACTACGTGGCCAACGAGGCCCGAGAGGTGCAGGTCGACGGCGTGATGAACAACTCCTTCGGTTTCGGCGGCCACAACGCCGCCCTCGTCTTCACCCGCGCTGCCTGAGGATCCGCCTTGCCGACGGATCCTCCCCGCCCGCGGATGGGTTGGATTCGCACCGCTCTCGCCCGGCTCGGCCTGAGGCCGTCGGCGGCCGAGGTGCCGCGGCCACGGCTCCGGGCCCTCGAGAGACGGCTCGGGTACCGGTTCCGCGATCCCCGCCTCCTTGCCCACGCCCTCAAGCACCGCTCCTACGTGTACGCCAACCAGTGCGACAGGGTCGATTCCAACGAGCGCCTGGAGTACCTCGGCGACGCCGTCCTCGACCTCGTGGTGGCGGACCACCTGTTCCGCCGTTACCGCGACCGGCGTGAGGGAGACCTGACACAGATGAAATCCCTGGCCGTGAGCCGCGCTCTCCTGGCTCGCCGGGCGCGAGCGATGGACCTGGGCGGCCACATTCTGCTCAGTCCCGAGGAGAGAGCCGCCGGCGGCGCCGACCAGGACTCGATCCTCAGCGACGCCTTCGAGGCCGTCATCGGCGCCCTCTACCTCGACGGGGGGCTGCGGCCGGCGCGCCGCTTCGTCGAGGCCGTCGTCCTCCACGACATGGAAGGGCTGGTGGACGGGGAGGACTTCGTCAACTTCAAGAGCAAGCTCCTCGAGCATGTGCAGGGCCAGGGAGAAGGCCACCCCCGGTACCAGGTGCAGGGCGAGCGCGGTCCGGACCACGACAAGGTCTTCAGCGTCGATGTGAGCGTCACCGGCCAGACCATCGGCCGGGGGCAGGGGCGCTCCAAGAAGGAGGCCCAGCAGATGGCCGCCAGGGACGCGCTGCAGAGCCTCGGGGAGATCTGATGTCCATGCGCTTCCTGGACACGGGGGCGCTGCCGGGGGCGCTCAACATGGCCGTCGACGACGTCCTCCTCGACGCCGCCCGCGGCGGCGGCGGCCCGATCCTGCGCACCTACGGGTGGAGCCCCCCGGCGGTCAGTCTCGGCTTGGGCCAGCGCGCCCGGGAGGCCGTCGATGTCGACCGTTGCCGGGACCTCGGCATCGACATCGTTCGCCGCCCCACGGGGGGGCGGGCGGTCCTGCACTGGAACGAGATCACCTACAGCTTTCACTGCGCCGAGGGCGAGGGCCCCGCGGCCCATCCCCTGCCGGAGGCGTGCCGCATCCTCGGGGAGTGTCTGGCCGAGGGCCTGCGGCGCGGCGGGGTCGACGTCGAGTTGGCTCCCGGGGGGCGTCCCGGCGCCCGGCACGGGGCCTGCTTCGCCAGCGCCTCGCGCTGGGAGTTGACCAGCGGCGGCCGAAAGCTGGTGGGCAGCGCCCAGCGCCGGACGCGGGGGGCGCTGCTGCAGCACGGTTCCCTGCTGGCCGGGCCCGAGCACCTGCGCCTGGCGGAGCTGATCCCGGCTCCTCGGCAGGGGGATCCGTCTCTGGAGGCTGCGAGCACTCACCTGGCCGAGTGCGCCGGGGAGCCTCTGGACAGAGACCGTCTCGTGGGCTGCCTGGCGACAGGCTTCGGTCACGTCCTCGGGCTGCCGGTTCGCGAGGCCCCGCTGACCCCCGCGGAGCGGCGGCGGGCCGAGGTCCTGGCCCGGGAGACGTACGCCACGGAGGGCCACGCACTGCGGGCTACAGACGCCGCCCCACTCTCCCGGTGACGGCCGTGCCCCCTTCGCCCCCGGGCCCGGCGGCAGGCGAAGAGCCGGTCCTCGAGGTGCGCGATCTGCGCACCTGGTTCCACACCCGGAGCGGGGTCGGACGCGCCGTCGACGGACTCTCCTTTCACCTCCGCCGGGGCGAGACCCTGGGGCTGGTGGGAGAGAGCGGCTGCGGCAAGAGCCTCGCCGCCCTGTCCGTACTGCGGCTGGTCTCCTCTCCGGTCCGGATCGAGGGGGGCCGGATCCGGCTCCGGGGGCGCGATCTCCTCGACCTGGAGGAGGAGGAGATGCGCGGCGTCCGGGGTAACGAAATCGCCATGATCTTCCAGGAGCCCATGACCAGCCTCAATCCGGTCCTGACCTGCGGCGACCAGATTGCCGAGGCCATCCGCCGGCACCGGGACGCGGGCCGGCAGGAGGCGCGGGAGCGGGCCGTCGACATGATGCAGAGGGTCGGCATCCCGGCTCCGGAGCAGCGCGTCGACGAGTACCCGCACCAGCTCAGCGGCGGAATGCGGCAGCGGGTCATGATCGCCATGGCCCTGTCCTGCGCCCCCGACGTGCTCATCGCCGACGAGCCGACCACGGCCCTCGACGTGACCACCCAGGCCCAGATTCTGGACCTGCTGCAACGGCTGCAGGCCGAGTTCCACATGGCCGTCCTGCTCATCACCCACGATCTCGGCGTCGTGGCCGAGGCCGCCGACAGGGTGGCGGTGATGTACGCGGGGCGCATCGTGGAGACGGCGGAGACGGCGCGGCTCTTCGCCGACCCCCGCCATCCCTACACGAGGGGGCTGCTGCGCTCGGTCCCGCGGCTCGAGGGTCCCTTGAACCGCCTGGAGGTCATCCCCGGCCGCGTCCCCGAGGCCACGGGTTTGCCCTCGGGCTGCCGCTTCCACCCCCGGTGCCCACTGGCGGAGGACCGCTGTCGCGGCGAGTCCCCGTCCCTGGAGGAAGTCGGCCCGGGCCACGGCGCCGCCTGCTGGAGATGGGATGCCTCCGTCTGAGGCCGTGACGCCCATCGTCGAGACCCGCGGCCTGGGCAAGTACTTCCCTGTCCGCCGCGGGGCCTGGGGGCGCATCCGCGGCTGGGTGCGCGCCGTGGAGGACGTCAACCTGCAGGTGTGGCCCGGCGAAACTCTCGGAGTCGTCGGCGAGAGCGGCTGCGGCAAGACAACCCTCGGCCGGCTGATCCTGCGGCTCCTCGACGCCACCTCGGGGGCGGCGTACTTTCAGGGCCGGAACCTCGCGGACCTCGACGGCCGCGAGCTGCGCTCGCTGCGGCGGCACATGCAGATGGTGTTCCAGGATCCGTACGGCTCCCTGAATCCGAGGATGCGGGTACGCACTCTTCTCGGAGAGGGGCTGCGGATCCACGGGATCGTGGAGGGCCGGATGTCCGCACGGGTGGCCGAGCTTCTGGAGAGGGTCGGCCTGCCGGCCGGCGCCGCCTCCCGGTACCCGCACGAGTTCAGCGGCGGGCAGCGGCAACGGATCGGCATCGCTCGGGCCCTGGCCGTGAACCCGGCCTTCGTGGTCGCCGATGAACCGGTCTCCGCTCTCGATGTCTCCGTGCAGGGGCAGATCGTGAATCTGCTTCAGGACATCCAGCGCGATCTCGGGCTCACGTACCTCTTCATCGCTCACGACCTCGGCGTCATCCGGCACGTCGCCGACCGCGTGGCCGTGATGTACTTGGGACGAATCGTGGAGATCGCCACCAGGGACCAGTTGTTCGGCTCGCCGAGTCATCCCTATACCCGGGCACTGATGGCCTCCGTGCCGGTGCCGGACCCGGCCGCCCGCCGGCAGCGAGTGGTGCTGGGCGGCGATGTCCCCAGCCCCGCCCGCGTGCCCGTGGGCTGCGCCTTCCACCCGCGTTGTCCCGAGGCGCGGGACCGCTGCCGCCGGGAATTGCCAGGCCTCGTCGACCCGGGAGACGGGCGGCGCGTGGCCTGCCTGTTGAGAGACCCGGCGTCAGGCCCGGCCAGGGCCGGCGCCCACCAGGAGAGCTGACGCAAAATGATGACGAAACTGCGCGAGCGCACGGCCATCATCATGTGGTTCGTGATCCTCGCCTTTGTAGGACTGATCGTCGTGGAATGGGGAGCCGACTACTCCGGCACGTCCACTGGGCGGGGCACGGACGTGGTGGGCTCCATCAACGGGGAGCAGGTCTCCTACCGCCTCTTCCAGCAGGCGCTGCAGAACGCGGCGCGCCTGCGCCGGCAGGAGGGGGGGGAGACCGATCAGCTCGTGGGCGAGGTCTGGCAGGCCCTGGTTTCGGAGGTCCTGCTGCGCCAGGAGGTCCATCGCCTGGGCATCGAGATCACCGACGAGGAGCTCGCCTTCTACGCGAGGAACTCGCCGCCGGACGTGGTTCGGGAGCTGTCCGCCTTCCAGCGCGACGGCGAGTTCGACCTCGAGCTCTACCAGCAGATCTTCAGCGACGAGGCCACGGTGCGGGAGCAGCGCCCCTTCATCGCCCAGGTGGAGCGGATGATCCACCAGCAGCTGATCGCCCGACGCCTGCAGGCGTTGCTGGCCGAGACGGCCCGCGTGACCCCCCAGGAGGTTCGCCAGCACTACGAGGATCGCAACGAGAGGGCCACCGTCGAGTACGCCTTCGTGCCGGTGTCGACGGTCCCGGCCGGAGGCGTGACGGTGACCGACGAGGATCTGCGGGCCCGGTACGAGGAGCGCGAGTCCGACTTCCTGCACCCCGAGCAGATCCAGGTGATCTACGTGCTCATGCCGCGCCAACCGAGCGACGCGGACTCGGCCGAGGTGGCCGAGGAGATCCTTCGCCTGCGGCGCGAGATCGTCGAGGCGGGAGCCGACTTCGGCGACATGGCGTCGGCCATGTCGGACGACGAGGGCACCGCGGAGAACGGCGGCGACCTCGGTCTCTTCGGCCGCGGCTCCATGGTACCCGAGTTCGAGGAGGCGGCCTTTGCCCTGGCCCCGGGTGAGGTCTCTCAGCCGGTGCAGACCACGTACGGGTGGCACCTCATCAAGGTAGAGGAGCGGCCTGCCGCCCCACCCGGGGAGGAGGAGCGGATCCGGGCCCGCCACCTCCTGCTCAAGCACCGGGCCTCGCCGCAGACGGAAGACGAGATCCTCGAGCGGGCCGAGGCCCTGGCGGCCGCTGCGGCCGAGGGCGGGTTGCGCCAGGCGGCGCTCAGCGAGGGGCTGGAGGTCCGCGAGGCCGGCTGGATCGGCCGTGGGGGGTCGCTTCCGGGCGTGACCGGCGGCGGCACGGGCTGGGTCGTGGGCCGGCTCTTCGACAGCGAGCTCGGCGAGCAGAGCCCCGTGGGCAGCACCGAGGCGGGGTACTTCGTGGCCGAGCTCACCGGTCGCCGGCCTGAGGGCGTCCTCCCTCTCGAGGAAGTCCGGCCGCAGCTGGAGTCCTCGGTGCGGCGCCTCAAGCGCTCCGAGATAGCCGGCGAGAAGCTGCTCCTGGTCAGGGAGGCGGTGCAGGCAGGGGAGGGGTTCGCCGAGGCCGTGGCTGCCGCGGGACTCGAGGTCCGCACCGGCGGGCCCTTCGCGAGGATGGACTTCGTCCCCGGTGTCGGCCGGGGCGGCGAGTTCGCCGGCGCCGCCTTCGCGCTGGAGGCCGGCCAGGTGAGCGACATCGTGGTCCAGGGCAACGGCGCTTACCTGCTGCATCTGACGGAGAAGACCACTATCGACGAGGCCGCCTTCGAGGAGGAGCGGGCCGTGGTCGAGGCGGAGTTGCTGCAGACGCGCCGGGCCGAGTCGCTGCAGGTGTGGTACGCGCAGATCTACGAGAACGCCGACATCGAGGACAACCGACACCAGTTCTACTCGAACTTCTGACCCCAGGAGAGCACTTGGACATGCCAGCCACACCCGCAGAGACGCGCATCGGCTTCGTCGGCCTCGGAATCATGGGCGCCCCCATGGCTCTGAATCTCATGAAGGCCGGGTATTCGCTGAAGGTCTACAACCGCTCGGACCGCCCCGGCGTGCAGGAGGTGGTCGAGGCCGGCGGCAGCCGTGCGGCCTCCCCGAGAGAGGCGGCCGAAGGCAGCGACGTGATCATCACCATCGTCACCGACACGCCCGACGTGGAGGCGGTGATCCTCGGCGAGGACGGCGTCGTCCACGGCGCCCGCCCCGGCGCCACCGTCATCGACATGAGCACCATCTCGCCCCGTGTCACCCGTGAGATAGGCGCCCGCCTGAAGGAGTCGGGGGTGCACATGCTCGACGCGCCGGTGAGCGGCGGCGACGTGGGAGCACAGAATGGGACGCTGTCGATCATGGTGGGGGGCGAGCAGGCCGTCTTCGACGACTGTCTGCCCGTCTTCGAGGCCATGGGAAAGAACATCAACCTCATCGGCGGCAGCGGCGCCGGACAGACGACCAAGGCCTGCAACCAGATCGCCGTGGCCTGCACCAACCTGGCCATGGCCGAGGCCCTGATGCTGGCGGCGGCCTCCGACATGGACGTGCAGAAGGTCCTCGACGCCATCTCCGGCGGCGCCGCCGGTTCCTGGCAGATGACCAACCTGGGCCCGCGGATTCTCAAGGGGGACTTCGATCCCGGGTTCATGGTGCGGTTGCAGCAGAAGGACCTCAAGCTCGTCCTCGAGGCGGCCAACGACGTCAAGCTGGCCCTGCCGGGCACGAGCATCGCCCACCAGTACTTCAACATCGTCGAACGCCTTGGCGGCGCCGACGAAGGCACCCAGGCGCTGATCAAGGCGTACGAGGCCCAGGCCGGCACGGAGGCGCGTGCCGGATAGGATGGGACCGGCCGAGGTGCCCGCCCTCCGCAGGATCGGCGCCCTCCTGCGCGACGAGGGACAGCCCTTTCCACTCGACGAGATGCGCCGTCTCCTCGACGGGCACGGCATCGAGTTGTGCGTGCTGGAGGACGGAGCGCCGCCGCCGGAAGATCTCGACCTGGTGATGGCCATGGGCGGGGACGGCACCGTCCTGCGCGCCCTGGACCTCTGTCCGGAGGCTCCGGTGCTGGCCATCAACTACGGCACCGTGGGCTTCCTCACCGCTGGCGACCGCTCCGACCTGGACCGAATCCTCGGCCGCCTCGTGGCCGGCGACTACATCCTCAGCGAGCGCCTCGCCCTCACCTGCCGCTACCCCGGCGGCGATGTGCGCGCCGTCAACGAGGTGCTGGTGCGCAGCAGCAACCGCCTCGTCTTCATCGACGTCTTCGTCGACGGATCGAAGATCCGGACGATCTGCGGAGACGGCGTCGTCGTCGGCACTCCCACGGGCAGCACCGGCTTCCTCCTGGCCACGGGCGCCCCCATTGTCACCCCCGAGGTCCGCTGTCTGGTGCTCGACGGGATCAACGAGTACAACTTCACCTCTCGGTCGCTGATTCTTCGGCCCGAAGCCCGAGTGCGTCTGCACGTGAGCCCCGAGACCCGGGAGCGCGAGGTTCTGTTAACCGCCGACGGCCGGCGCATGGGAGAGCTCACCCCGGGCGACGACGTGGAGATCGGCTCCTCGGAGCGCACGGCGCGGCTGATCTACTTCGAGCCGAGTTACTTTTTCCATAACCTGATCTCCAAGCTGTCGTGGTGACCGGCCCCGTCGCCGTCACCGGAGCCGACCGGCCCATGGGGGCGGCGCTCTGTCGGGGCCTGTCTGCTGACGGAGAGGTCATCGCCATCGGCGAGAGCCCAGGTCCCGGGAGCGATCTCGTTGGAGTCATGGACTACCGATCCTCTGACCTGCGCCTCCCCGAGGGCGCCCGCGAGGCCCTGCAGGGCGCCGCGGCCGTCGTCCACGCTCAGCCACATGGCCCGTCCGCGGGGGAGGGTTTCGCGCCGGAGGCAGAATGGCTGGACGTTCTCAGCCGGGGCACCTACGTCCTCGCGCAGGCCGCGCGAGAGGCCGAGATCGGCCGCATCGTCCTCGTGAGTCCGATTTCGCTCATGCAGGACTACCCCGCGGATTTCGTCGTCGAACCGTGGTGGCGTCCCCGGCCGCGTCCCGACGGCGAGTCCCTGGCGCCGTACCTGGCGGAGCTCGTCTGCCGCGAGATCGCGCGCACGGGGGCCATCGAGGTGTGCTGCCTGCGGATGGGGGACCTCGACGACTCTTCTGCAGGCACGTCTTCCGGGGACGCGGTGGCGGCCGTTTCGGCGGCCCTGCAGAGCGAAGCCGGTGCCGGAGGCTACTCCTGGCGCGTGGACCACGCCCTCACCGGCGGGAGCTAGCGCCGTGGCCGCAGTCGACAGCGGCAGGGTAGTGATCTTCGGGGCCGGGGGCCCGGTGGGGGCCACGACCATGGAGGCACTGAAGGACCACTACACCCTGCGCTGCACCGATCTGGCGCCCCTCGACCGGATCGTTGCCGAGGAGCGGCGCCAGAGCGCAAGGGCGCCCCTGCCGCCGCTTCTGCCGGCGCCCCACGAGCGTATGGTCGTGGACGTCACCCGGTACGATCAGGTCCTGGAGGCCTGCCGGGGAATGGACGCGGCGATCAACGTCACCGTCCTGCGGGACCATCCCGAGAGAGCCTTCACCGTCAACACCGTGGGAGCCTTCCACGTGGCCCGGGCCGCCGCCGAGTGCGGGCTCAGGCGGCTGATCCACACCGGGCCCTTCCACATCGCCCTCCACCACGCCGCCGACTCCTGGCACGACCACGACGTGCCGGACGAGATCCCCCTGCACCCGGGGGACGACCTGTACGCCCTGACCAAGTACCTGGGAGGGGAGATCACCAGGGTCTTCGCCGAGCGGCGAGGGGTCGAGACCTTGGCCTTCCTGTACTGCCTCTTCCGGCCGCGAGAGGTCCGGCCCGAGGAGCGCGGGAGGGGCGTCGGCCCCTTCGTCGTATCCTGGGAGGACACGGGCCGGGCCATGCTCCACGGCCTCCGGGCGCCGACCATGCCCTCTCCCTACGAGGTGTTCCTCATCTGCGCCGGGCAGCCGTACCGGAAGTACCGCGTCGACAAGGCCCGCCGCCTGCTGGGCTGGGAGGCCGCCGACACCTGGGAGGAACTGCTGCGCCGGAGCTGATCCCCCGGCTCAGGCCAGGATCCCGACGCGCTCCACCCCCAACTCCGCTTTTCCCGCTGGCAGCGTGAGGCTGAGTCGGCCCACCTCCTCCGGCTCAAGCTCGGGAAGACGTTCCACCAGCCCCAGGAAGCGTTCCACCTCCTCCGGGTCGGCGAGGCCCTCCGTCAGCGACCGAAGCTTGCCGACGTAGTCCCGCCGCCCGAAAGGCCGGGCCCCGAGGGAGTGGGCGTTGGGGTTGTCGAGCCGCTCCACCACCTCGGAACCGTCCCGCATGCGCACCACCACCTCGGCCCCGAACCTCCGCCGCCGGAAGTCCGACTCGTGGTAGGCCCGGGTCCACTCCCCGCTCTCCTCGGTGCGCACCTTCTGCCACAGGGCCACCGTCGATGGGCGGTTCGCCCGTTTCGGCGAGTACGAGTCGACATGGTGCCAGCGGCCGTCCTCCCAGGCCACGGCGAGGATGTACATGGCGCTGTGGTCGAGGGTCTCCCGGGAGGCGCCGGGGTCCATCTTCTCCGGGTCCCCGGACCCCGTGCCGATGACGAAGTGGGTGTGGTGGCTGGTGCGGACCACGACCTCCCGCACCGCCTCCAGGTCGAGGCGCCGCCCGTGGAGGGCGAAGCCGATGTCGATCAGTGCCTGGGCCTGGTACTCGGCGGAGTGCTCCTTGGTGTAGGAGTCGAGGATCGCCCGCGGGGGCTCGCCCGGCGGCGGCAGGCTGACCTCGTACTCGGCTTCCGGTCCCGACAGGAGCCAGGCGATGACGCCGTCGCGCCCCTCGTAGATCGGTGAAGGGGCGCGCTCCCCGAGCAGGCATCGGCCCACCGCCTCCAGCGCGGTCTTGCCAGACTGGCCCGGGGCGTAGGCCTTCCAGCTGGTGATGTCGCCCTTGCGCGACTGCCGCGTCGAGCACCCCAGGTGGACGGACTGGTTCACGGCCTGGAAGATCGTCTCCACGGGCAGCCGCAGCAGGGCGCCCACGCCGGCGGCGACGGCCGGGGCGAGGTGGGCCACGTGGTCGATCTTGTGCTCGTGGAGGCAGATGCTCCTGACCAGGGAGATCTGGGTCTCGTAGGCGACCAGGAGACCGCGAACCAGGTCGGCGCCGCCCCGCTCCGTCTGCTGAGCCGCCGCCAGGACGCCGGGGATCGTGTCGGCAGGATGGGAGTAGTCGGCGGCGAGGAAGCAGTCGTGGAAGTCGAGCTCGCGCACGGCCACGCCGTTGGCCAGGGCCGCCCACTCGCAGTGGAAGGTGCGCTCCGGCGGCAGGCCGTAGAGGCAGGCACCCCTGCCTTCCGGGTGGGGGTATCCAAGGGCGAGGAGGCGGGCGTGCCGCACGGGGTCGCGGTCGAAGGCGGCGGCGGCCACGGCTGCGTTGTCGATGATGCGGTTGCCGACCATCTCGGCCGCGTCGTCGGCGCCGGCCGGGGCGGCAGCGGCGACGGCGGCGATCTTCCAGGCCAGCTGCTCCTGCGGGGGCAGGCTCCGGGCTTCGGGGTGCGTCCGCACCCGGTGGGTGATCATGGGAGCTCCGGGAAGGGGTGAAGGGTTGCGGGGCCGTGGTTCAAGGGCTGGCCTCAGCGGTGTCCGCGCTGGCTCTGCAGGCGGGCGAAGATATGGAGCAGTCTCTCGCGCTCACGGGGTCGGCGCTCGATGGCCTCCTCCAGGACCCGCCGGGCCGCGTCGGGGTCGCCGCGCTCGAGGTGCAGGTGCATGAGTCCGGCGTAGAGGTTCGGCAGGTGGCCGCTGGCGGACAAGGCTCGCCCGTACGCGGGGACGGCTTCGTCGAGCCGCCCGAGGGCCCTGTAGGAGTGGGCGAGGTTGACCCAGGGCTCGGGACGGTCGGGGCGGGCCCGGCTGACGCGCTCGAAGATGGCGGCGGCTCCGGCCGCATCCCCCTGCTGGGCCCGGATCGTGCCGAGGTCGTTCCAGGCCTGCCAGTAGGCGGGGTCCAGCTCCACGGCCCGGGTGAGGGCCTTCCCGGCCTCGGCGGCTCGGCCCTGGCGGGAGTGGGCCTGGCCGATGTTGTAGTGGATGGCGGCGTCGCCGGCCATCTCCATGGGACCGGCGCCGAGGTTGCTGACCAGCCCGACGAGGGCCACGGCCCCGGCGGCCGGAACCGCCGGCCAGTACCGGCCTTCGCGCAGGCGGTCCCACAGCCAGCACCCGGCGTGGGCGGCCAGCACCAGCAGGACGGGGAGCATGGGGGCCCGGTAGCGGGAGGTGGGGAAGAAGGCGACCACGGCAGCCGCGTAGGCCAGGACGAAAAGCGTCGCCGGGTCCAGGCCCCGCCGGTGGATGGCCAGGACCAGGCCGAGGACCGCGAGAGGGGCGAGGACGCCGAAGGGGAAGGCCACGACCCGCTTCCACAGGGTGGCCGCCAGGACCCCGGAGTAATGCCGCCAGTAGTAGATGCCCTGGTTGCGGCCCTCCTCGTGTCCGTTGAGGAGGCCCAGGCCCTTGCGGGCCTGCAGCGCCAGGTAGTCCAGCGGTTGCTCCCGCATGTACTCCCGGGCCTGCCCCCAGAACCAGCCGGAGCGCTCCGATCTGCGCTCGATGCCGGCCTCCACCGGCCCGGCCACGAGGTCGTCCCACTCCCACCCGGGACGGATCCTCACCAGGCGCTCGTGGTCGGCGCTGTTGCCGATGTGGAAGTTGACGCCCGAGTTGGAGGAGATGAGCACCGGCTCGCCCCCGATGGCGTAGTTGCGCAGGGTCACGGGCAGGACCGCCGCGGCGATGCCGAGGAGGAAGAGCGCCGCCCCGAGGCGCGAAGGGCCCTTCCAGGCGATCCAGGCGCCGGCCAGGAGGCAGAAGCCGAGGACCGTGGGCACCGCCAGAGCCGCGAGCCCGTAGAGGAGGCCCGCCGGAATGAAGGACGCCGGCGTCCCCCGCCGCAGGGCGCCGAGCAGAAGCAGCAGGCCGGACAGGCCGAGGAGCGTGGCCAGGCTGGCCGGCAGGATCTCGCCGTCGAAGTAGATCAGGGGGCCGCAGAGGGCGGCGGCCAGGCCGGCGGCGAGACCCACCCTCGGTGAGAACAGGCGGGTTCCCAGCAGGCAGGTGAGGGCGCAGGCGAGGGCCCCCCACAGGGCCTGCATCCAGCGGACGGCGTGGAAGAAGGAGTCGGGGAAGGCGAGCTTCACCAGGCCCAGCACGTAGGGGTAGAGAGGCGGCTGCCAGAAGACGGGCCTGTCGCGGCCCAGCCAGTCGCCGGCGGCCAGCTCTCGGGCGTGAGCCACGTAGGTCATTCCATCCACGGCCGGCTCGTCGTAGAGCGGGCTCGAGGCCATCTGCCAGGCGTGCAGGAGGCGCAGCACCAGGGCCAGGACCAGGATGCCGAGGAAGACCCTCATCCAGCCCTCACCCCCCCGGGCTCCAGTCGCCGATTCCGTCTATATTCACCGGCTTCGACAAACCCCCGAGGGAGCCGCCCCCACGACCCATGCCGAAGCAGCCTGAACGCATCTTCACCCTGCGCGCCCTCCTCGTCGGCTCCATCGGCGCCTTCGTCGTCTCGGCGGGCACGGCGTACGGGGCCCTGTACCTGAAGGGCTCCCTCATGTCCACGGGCACGAGCATGCCCGGCGCCGTCTTCGTGCTCTTCCTCATCACGCTGCTGGTCAATCCCGCCCTCAAGCTGATCTCTCCCGGCGCGGGTCTGCGGCGGGGAGAGCTGCTGCTCGTCTACGTCATGCTCGTCATGGCCTCGCCTCTGCCGCGCCTGTTCGTCTACAAGTATATCTGCTCCCTGACCTACCCCTTCTACTACGCCACGCCGGAGAACGACTGGCGCAACATCGTCCTGCCGCACCTGCCCGACTGGATCGTGCCCCACTCGCCCGAGCTGGTGCAGCTCTTCTTCGAAGGCGTAGCCCAGGGCCAGGAGATCCCGTGGGGTCCCTGGCTGCGCGTCTTCGCCGCCTGGCAGCCCTTCCTCTGGGCCTTGTTCCTGGTCATGATCGCCTCCATGGTGATCATGCGGCGCCAGTGGGTGGAGAACGAGCGCCTCATCTTTCCCCTCCTGCAGGTGCCCCTGGCCATGGTCGGCGAGGACGGCGACAAGGGGAGGCTCGGGCGGTTCTACAAGGACCCGGTCATGTGGGCCGGCTTCGCCGTGCCGGCTCTCTACGGCACCCTCCATGGGCTCTACAACTACTTCCCCGGCATCGTCGCCGTGGCCACGCGGGTCGACCCCATCCACTTCACCCTGCCCATCTTCGACGGCGTCCACGACCTCTACTTCCTCCTGCGCTTCAATATCCTCGGGTTCTTCTACTTCCTCAAGACGGACATCGCCTTCAGCATCTGGTTCTTCAACCTCCTCTCCTTTGTGGCCCGGGGCGTCTTCGCCCGCCTCGGCATCGGCATCACCGAGACGGGCATGGTGGCCACCGAGGACGTGGGCCACGCGGTCCCCAACCTGATCCTCGCCTACCAGGCCATGGGCGGCATGCTGGCCCTGTTCTTCGGAGGACTGTGGATGGGGCGGACCCACCTGAAGGCGGTCTTCCGCAAGGCCCTCTACGGCGATCCCGGCGTCGACGACAGCGACGAGATCCTCTCCTACCGGGCGGCCGTCATCATCCTCGTGGTCGGCTGCCTGGTCATGGTCGGCTGGCTGGCCCTCGCCGGCCTGCCTGTCGTCTACGGGGTCATGCTCGTCTTCCTCGTGGGGGTCCTCCTCGTGGGCTACTCGCGCATCGTCGCCGAGGGCGGGCTCTCCGACGGAGCGCCCCCCGTGGTCCCCGCCGGGATCATGGCCTCCCTCCTCGGCTCGGCGAGGCTGGGGGAACCGAGCATGGTGATCCTCGGCCTCTGCATCTGGTGGTCGGAGGGCCGCAACTTCGTCATGACCTCGGCGGCCCAGTCCCTGCGCCTCAGCGACGACATGGAGCCGCCGTCGAAGCGGCCCCTGTTATGGGTCATGGTGGCCGCCGTGGCCATCGCCTTCTTCGGGGCCGTGTGGACGATCATGGAGCTGGGCCACGCCTCGGGGGCGATCAACCTCTACCGGCCCTACGGCGGCGGCTACGACTTCGCCGAGCGCATGATCCGCACGCCCACGGGGCCCCAGCTGCACACCTGGCTCCACATCGGCGGGGGAGGCCTCATCATGGGCGGCCTCATGCTGGCCCGGGCCGTCTTCCTGTGGTGGCCCCTGCACCCCATCGGCTACGTCGTCGGCCCCGTGTGGATCCTGGACCACCTGTGGTTCAACATGTTCCTCGCCTGGCTGGTGAAGGTCATCGTCCTGCGCTACGGCGGCGTGCGCCTCTACCTGCGCACCCGTCCTTTCTTCCTCGGCATCATCCTCGGCTTCGTCGTGCCCGGCGGGATCTACCTGATCATCGACCACTTCACCGGCATGGTGGGGAACATCATCTTCTACGGCTAGGGGGCCCGGGCACCGAGGGCTCGCGCCGGAGGGCCTGCTAGCCGTCGGTGAAGCGGAAGCTGTAGAGGCCGGCGTTGCGCAGGTGGAAGCGCAGGAAGGCCGGCTTGCCTACGAGGGCGCCGAGGTCGTCTCCCCCGCGCCAGCGCACCCTAAGGGCGGAGCTCGTCATCCCCATGGGCAGGCAGTCGTCGAGGGCGAAGCCTTCGTGGTAGCCGGCGTCCCGGTGGTCGCCGGCTTCCCCCGACCGGCGCGCCAGCCCGACGCGGATCTCGCAGGGCGGCCGGCCGTCACGGTCGATGACGCGCTCGCAGTGGATCTCCAGGTGGCGGCCGCCCACCAGCAGCTCCCGCGTCAGCAGGAAGCCGTCGTCCTCGCCGGCGAAGCGGCCGATGAGGCGCCCCTTGGGCACGACGGCGGCGCCCACGGCGGTGAGCGTGAAGGAGTGGGCGTGGCGCAGCGGCGGCTGGCGCTGCCCGATGTAGTAGATGAGCCAGTTGTCCCCCACTTCCACGGGCGGACAGGCGGGCACGGCGGCGTGCTCGTCCCAGCTGCCCTCGGGTCCCGGGTCGAGCCAGCAGGGGCGGTCCGGCAGGCGGCTCCAGCGGTAGCCGTCGGCGCTGAAGGCCAGCTGGGTCCGCCAGCGGCCCGAGCCGTAGTGGTCGGAGATCGGCACGAAGGAGAAGAAGTGGCTGCCCCACTTGAAGGCCGCCGCCGACCCCTCGACGCAGAAGGTGCTGATGTCGAGCTCGTCGGGAACGATGGCGGTGCGCGGAAAGGACCACGACCGCAGGTCGGGGCTGGTCATGACCGCCATGCGCCGGCGGGTGTTGCCCCGCGAGGGACGGGGGGTGGAGGCCGCGTCGAAGGCCATCACCTTGGGACGGCAGAAGCAGAACCAGCGCTCTGTCTGCGGGTCCCAGCAGACCGGGTTCTGGCCGTCGCTGCCGCCCCGGGTCACGGGGTTGTCCTCGTCCGCCGTCCAGTGGATGCCGTCGGGGGACCAGGCGAGACAGCGCCCGTCCCGCTGATCGGGGCCGGGATAGCCGATCGTGTCCCGGTAGAGCATCACCAGGCGGCGCTCCTCGTCGCTGCGGTCCGGGTTCCACAAGACCTCCGGCGACTGAGCCCGGCTGGCGCCGGGGAAGACGACGTTGGTCCGCGGATGGTCCCGCCAGGGGAACCCTTCGAGGATCGGCTTCTCCCAGTTGAGCCCGTCCGTGCTGCGGGCGTAGCAGACGTACTTCGGCGTGCCGTGGGCGGCGCGGTCCCAGGGATGGGGCTCGAGGCCGCCGTAGTTCATGTAGCGCTGGTAGGCTTCCACGTTGACCGACTGGTAGAGCATGTGGTAGACGCCGTCCCGCTCGTCCCGCAGGACGTTGCAGGTCCGGACGCCGTCCTCCCAGGGCCGGTCGGCCAGGAGCAGGGGGCCCGCCGGGTGGCGCAGCGGCGGGTGGAGGTGACGCCGGAGCTCCCAGGCGTCCTCGACGACGTGGTCGTCCACCAGCATCTGCTCGACGCAGCCGACCTGCAGGGGATCTCCTCCCCGGGCTCCAGTGCTCATCACCACTCCCTGGCGGGCGGCTCGCCGTGGATCAGGTGGCGCACGGCGGGGCCTCCCTCTTCGAGGAATCCGCGCTCCGTCATGGGCAGGCCGGGCTGCAGGTCGACGTTCCCCCATGTCGTGTCGACCTCGACGTTGCGGTGGGTCAGGCGTCCCTCCTCCACGGTGACCACGCGGAAGTGGGGAAGCAGGGTGGTGGGGACCAGGATCTGCACGTCCCCGTCGGCCCACTGGTTGCCCGTCGAGCGCAGTCCGAGGACGGGCACGCCCTCCACCTCGCGCTCCTTGGTGGCGTGGATGTGGCCGTGGAGGAGGGCCAGCACTCTCCGGCCTTTCAGGATCTCCCACACCCGGTCCATGTCCTCGGGCATCTCCCCCTCGACCCAGGGCATCTCGGCCACCGGGGCGGCGGGCAGGTGCATGGCGACGATGATCGGCGTCTCCGGCGGCAGGCGGGCGCACTCCCGCTCCAGCAGCCGCAAGGAGGAGGCGGGCATGCGGTCCCTCCGGGGCGGGGGGATCGGGCGGTTGACGAACCGCGGCGTGTCGAGGCAGAGGAAGCGGACGCCCTTGTGGGTGAAGGCGAAGTCGAGGGAGGCCGGGGCCGCCGAGCCGGGGAAGAGGTGGCGCAGGAAGGGCCCGTCCTGGTCGTGGTTGCCCGGGACGAGGTAGATGGGCATCCCCTCCATGCCGGGGAAGTCAAGGCGCTGGGGGCCCGGGAAGGGGGCCGAGGGCCGCAGGTGGACGGCGCCGGCAAAGCAGCGGTAGGGGCGGTCCAGGGGGAAGCTGACATAGTCCCCGGTGCCGAGGATGAAGTCCGCCTCGGCGGCTTCGTGGCGGGCGATGTGCTGCAGCACCCGCTGCAGGGTGAAGTGCAGGCAGAGCCCCCGCAGCAGGCTCCCCGGCGTGTCCAGAAGGTGGCAGTCGGTGATCTGGATGAAGGAGAAGCGTTCCCCCGGCTCGCCGGTCAAGTCAACCCTCCCGGGCGGGGGTCGGCGGGGTGAGGCCGAGTTGCCGCAGCCGCTCCCGGGGCCCGATGTGGTGCCGGGCCGCCAGCAGCGTCTCCTGCAGGAGATGGACGTCCAGGTCGCGGGGGGAGACGCCCTCGAGGGCGGACAGGGCCGCCGCAGTGCCCGCCACCTGCCCCATCTGCTGGGCGCTGTAGCGCTGGCGGAACTGGGGGCCGCGCTTCATGGCGCTGCGCCCGGAGGCGATCAGGCCGTCCACCCCCTTGGGGATGAGCATGCGGTAGGGGACGTCGACGCCGCCCTCGACGTAGCGCTTGTCGTCGTAGTAGGTGTAGATCACGTCGTCGAAGCGGGCCCCGGCGGCCACGTCCTCCAGGGTCAGGGCGCGCTCGCTCTCGATGCTCTTGCCGCCGCGGGCCTGGAAGTACGGGGAGACGACGTAGAGGTAGGCCTCCTCGTACCCGGGGACGTAGCGGTTCATGAACTCGACGAACTCGTAGATGAAGCACCACTGCTGCTGCTGGATGCGGGAGAGGGCGAGCCCGTCGCCGGGGTGGAACCGCCCGTTGACTCGGGTCCGGCAGTTGACCGACGGCGGATCCCCCTTGGGCTCCATGAGGGTGATCTCGAGGGTGGCGAAGCCGTCGACGATCTGGACGATCCGGAACTCCCCCGCCTCCCAGGCCTGGCGCGCCCAGGGCATGAGCTGCGGCGGAACCTGGTGCTCCTCCAGCCAGGCTTCGTCGTCCGCCGTGAGGTCGGGGCGCCCGTCCCGGGCCCGTGCCCAGCGCTCGGCGTCGACCCCCATGATGCCGAAGAAGACGCCCATGGAGGGGTTCTCCTCCAGCTCGACCACGGGGGCCCCGGCGCGGTCGGCCACATCGGCCGTGCCCGTGCAGTCGACGGCGACCCGGGAGCGGATCGCCAGGGTGCCCGACTTGTTCTCCACGAGGATGCCGGTGAGCCGGTCGCCCTCCTTCACCACGTCGACGACGGCGCTGAAGAGGAGGATCCCTACCCCTGCCTCCTCGAGCATCCGGGTGGCCACGTAGGGCACCGTCTTGCTGTCGCGCAGGTAGTCGGAGCCGACGCGGCGCTCCTCGTGGTCGACGACCCGCTCGTTGAACTCCTGGGGTATGCCCCCGAGGCCGTCGGGGAAGGCCTCCGGGTTCTTCAGGGCCAGGTGCAGTGACCCGCCGGCGAACATGCCGGGGCCCATGTTGCCGCCCAGGCTGCCGAAGGGTTCCACCACCAGGGTCCGGGCGCCCAGCCGTCCCGCGGCCAGGGCGGCGATGATCCCGGTGATGCCGCCGCCGGCGACCAGAACGTCGACCTCCTCGACCACGGGGATCCGTTTCGCGGGGCGCTCCACGTGGCCCTTGACGTCCCACAGGTCCGCCCCCCGGCGCCAGAGCGCGGCGGGAGCCGAGCTCTCGTCGGCGGTCTTGGCGGGGGCAACGCCCTTGCTGTCCATCGGGTCGATTCCCTCCGGGGTCAGGTCCTGGCGCAAGAAAAGGGGAGGCAGGCCGCGGGGGCCTGCCTCCCCTGGAAACCGCTATACCAGCGGCGCTGGGGCAGCCGCTCTTACTGCTGGAAGCTGGCCTTGACGTGCCCCCAACTGTTGGACTCGACCGCCGTCATCATGTCCTCCAGCAGGATCCAGTCGCTGACGAACTCGCTGTCAGCGTACCACCTCGCGCCGCCGGGACCGCCCGACCGCCAGACCGAGTTGTGGCCATCCTCGTTGGAGGCCCCGTCGATGTCGCAGAAGGCGACCCCCATTCCGATGATCTGACCCTCCGACAAGGGGGCGATCACGCTCTCCTCGGGCGACTGGTGGTCCAGGGCGTTGAAGTAGACGGACCACCACTCGGCGGTCAGGGTCACATCGGTGCCGCCGTGCTCACCGTCCAAGTCGTAGGAGTCGGGGCAGCAGGAGTAGGGCTCCCTGTCGTGCCAGGTGGCGGCGCTCACCCACAGCCAGTGCCAGGCGTTGTTCCCTTCTCCGATCGGCGGGAAGCGGAAGTGGGCGATCTGGGCATTCCGGCCGTTGGCAGCCGTCCGTGCCGCCCGCCCCTCGTCGGTGTCGGGAAAGTCGTCGCCGGAGTAGTAGAGGAGGCCGCCGCTGTGGTCGGCGTCGACGTGGACCTCGATGCTGTCGTCGCCGCCGCAGGCGCCGGGCGGCTCCGCCACGTCGCGGTCGTACAAGTCGTCGAAGCGCTCCTGGGCGAAGTACATGCGGTCGAACTCGTCGTTCCAGGCGACGGCGACGCGGATGGTGAGGTCGGAGGCGTCATTCTCGGTGCCGTCCATGCCCTTGTGATCGCCCGCAACGGCGTGGAACAGGGCGTTGCCGTCGGTGTCCAGGGTGGACGGGGTGAGCCAGAGGTAGTCGGGTATGACCTCCCACTCGCCGATGTCGCCGTCCATGGTGGGCAGGGCATTCGAAGGCCACTGCCAGACGCCGAGGACGACGCCCGGGGGAATGTGGGCCTGCGCCGAGCCGAAGGCCAGCAGCAGAACCGCGATGGTTAGGGTCTTTCTCATGGTCATATCTCCAATCGCCAGGTGGGAGGGGTGAACGATCGGGGCGCGGTACCTCGATCCTGAGCGGCTTGGCGTAAGCTACCACCAAACCACCGCAAAATCAACGCATTCCTGCTCAGGCAAAAAAGAGTGAGGCAGGCCCCCGAGGGCCTGCCTCACTGGAAACAGCGGCGTGTACCAGCAGCCGCTTCTTACTGTTGGAGGCTGGCCTTGACCTGGCCCCAGCTGTTGGACTCGACAGCAGTCATCAAGGCTTCATCCACGGGCAGCAGGACCCAGTCGCCGAGGACATCGCTGTCAGCGTAGTACCTCGCCGCGCCTTCACCTCCCGACACCCAGACCGTATTGGGGCCCTCTTGGTCGGCTGCGTCGATGTCGCAAAGGGCGAGGGTCATGCCGATGATCTGGCCCTCCGAAAGGGGGGCGACCACGCTCTCCTCGGGCGACTCGTGAACCAGGCCGTTGAAGTAGACGGTCCACCACTCGGATACCAGCGTCACATCGGTGTCGCCGTGCCCACCGTCGATGTCGAAGGCGTCGGGGCAGCAGGCATAGGGCTCCTTGTCGTGCCAGGTGGCGGAGCTCACCCACATCCAGCTCCAGGCGTTGTTCCCTTCTCCGATGGGCGGCCAGCGCCAGTGGGCAATCTGGGCCGACCTGGCTTGCGTCTCGTCGTCGCCGGTGACCATGACGCCGCCCGTGTGGTCGGCATCGACGTGGATCTCGATGCTGTCGTCGCCCCCGCACTCGCCGGGCGGCTCGGCCACGTCGCGGTCGTACACGTCGTCGAAGCGCTCCTGGGCGAAGTACATGCGGTCGTATTCGTCGTTCCAGGCGACGGCGACGCGTATGGTGAGATCGGAGGCGTCACCCTCGGGGCCGGTCATGCCCTTGTCATTGCCATGGACGCCGGTGAACACGGGGTTGCCGTCGTTGTCCAGGCTGGTGGCCGGATTGAGCCACAGGTAATCCGGGATGACCTCCCACTCGCTGATGTCGCCGTCCAGCTCGGGCAGGGCATTCGAGGGCCACTGCCAGACCCCGAGCACACTGCCAGGGGGAATGTGGGCCTGCGCCGAGCCGAAGCCCAACAGCAGGACCGCCATGGTGAGGGTCTTTCTCATGGTCATGTCTCCAATCGCATGATGGAAGGGTGAAGATCGAGGGCGGGATACCCTCGGTCAGGAGCGTGGTTGACGGTTAGCAGCCGAATACTACGGAAAAGATACCGGAAAATCAACCACTTTGAGGTCAGTAGGAGACGGCCAGGGTCCGCACCGCCTCGCGGCCCTCCAGGCGGCGCCCGCCGTCGTCGGTGTCGACTCGCAGGCGCACGAGGTAGATCCCCGGGGGCACGACGAGCCCGTTGGCGTCGAGGCCGTCCCAGGCGATCTCGTAGAGACCGGTACCCGCGGACCCGTGCTCGACGATCCGGCGAACGAGCCGGCCCCCGAGGTCGTGGATTCGCAGGTCCACGGGACTCCCGTCGGCGACGCGGACGACCTTGAGCGAGAACAGGGCTTCGTCGTTGATCCCGTCGCCGTTGGGCGTGATGACCGGGGAACTCAGGTTCACACCGGCAAGCAGGCTGCCGCCGGTGGTTTCGCCGATGAGGGTGATCGCTTCGCTGTCGACGCTGGCGAGGGCGTCGCCGGGATCGACCCGCTGCCAGGCGTCCTCACCGTCCCGGGCCCGCTTGACCGCGGCCTGCAACTGGGCGCCGATGGTGAACAGGGCGGTTCGGAAGTCGAGGCGCAACACCTCGATCCCGCGGGGCTCCACCATGGGGAAGGAGAGGCGCAGGCTGTCGGGACCGGTGGGAAGGATCTCCACATCCTCTACCAGGGTACCGCCCCCGCCGTCGAACTCCTCGGCCGTCCCGGCGTAGAGCCCGGCGAATTCCAGGGACATGTCGGGGGGCGTCCTGAGCAGCAGCTCGTCGAATCCCGGGTCCCGCCTGTCGAACTCGGGCCGCAGGAAGAGGGAGAAGTCCCGCGGGACCCCCAGCGAGTCGACCCGGGTGGGGGTCACCTCCGCAAGGAGCCCCTGTGCGACGGGGTTGCTGAAGCGCAGCCGGAGGGAGCGAAGCGTAGGGTGCAGATCGGGATCGTCCGAGACCAGGGTGGCGGAGATGTTGAGGAACTCCCTCGGGGAGGGAGAGAGGAAGGGACTCCCCGAGGCGTCCTCGTAGGGCTGGCTCCAGCCGCTCCAGTCGTCTCCTTCCACCATCTCGGCGACGATGGGGCCCTTCAAGGAAGCCAGCAGGGACGGATTGTTGTAGGCCTTCTCGCTGATCTCCGTGCCGTCGGCCTTGTAGTAGTGGAGGACCTCCCGCAGCTCGTTGCCGGCGCGGGTCTGGATCGAGATTGCGGTCCCAGGCGGGGTGTCTGCTTCCCAGGACATGCTCAGAAGGTTGCGGCGGGCTCCTAGCTCGACCAGGCCCGACTCCATGCGGACTTCGGCGATGTATCCCCGGCCGTAGAGGTAGATCTCCCCTGGCGCGGAGGTGTGAGGTTGCTCGTGGGTGAAGCCCAACTCGAAGACGAGACGGAAGAACCGGGTCTTCACGAGGTCGAAGTCGTGAACCTCGAAGTCCTTGCGCATCTGCTTCTGTATGCGGCGGGCCACGGTCTTGAACTTCAGGGTGCCGTCGGGGTTCAGGGATCCGTCGGAGGCCTCGAGATCGTAGGAGTTGAAGCTCTTCCTCTCGCGGTTCGTGACGCCGCCGTACATCAGCCGGTAGGCGTCGAGCCAGAAGGTGGCCCCCAGGTCGAAGAGGACGTACCCTTCTCGGCCCATGTTGACCTCGGTGAAGGAGCCCACGAGGCCGTCCACCAGCCTGCCGTAGTTCAGGTTCGCGTTGCCGCTGATTTCCCCGCCGCGCTTGTAGATGGCGGGCATGACGTTGTCCCCCTCGGTCCACACCTCGATGTCGGCCAGGCGGGGCCGCTCCTTGCGGTAGTGGAGGATCTCTCCCTGCTGTCCGGCGGGCAGACGCAGGTAGTCGGCTTCGCTCAACTCGGTGAGCCGGCCGTCCCGCTGCAGCTTGTGGTGGACGACGGCGCCCTTGTCGTCCTCGGGCAGGGCGGCGTAGGCCTCGGGGCTGACCAGCCGGCCGCGGTCGAAGTCGCTGTCACGGACGACCACCATGACGTATCGCAGCGAGGCGCCCGCGAGTTCCCTGGGGGCCTGCACGCTGTGGTCGCGGTCGACGGTGGATGGCGGCAGGATGGCGGCCAGCGGCGCCTCGCCGACGACGGAATCGGCGTTTACGTCCTCGAAGGTGAGGTCCAGCACCCGGACGTCCTTGTTGGGCCTCAACGTTCGGTACACCGTTGCGAAGAACGGGTGTTTCGAAGCGGCGGCCGACGGCGAACGCTCGCCGTTTGAGACGAGGACGTCGAACTGAAGGAACGGATCGCCCAGTTCCTCCTCCGCGAACCGGAGTACCAGCCTCTTGGCGATGACGTTCCTTCCCAGGTCGACCATGAGCCACCAGCGCGCGCCGAGCTCGACGGGGGGGGCGTCGGTCAGGTCGGGCTGCCAGTATGTGGTCGGGTCCCCGTCGAGGACATTGACCACGTCACGGGGGTTGGAGCCGGCCTGCAAGGCGTCGGCGAGGGTGATCTCCTCGGGCTCCTTGTTCTTGAGGTGCGGCGGTGGATGGAGGCGCAGGTAGCGGACGATCTCGGGGACGGCGTTGATGTCCTTGCGCAGGGCGAGGGGGCTCACCTCCCCCGAGGGGGAGACCTCGAGGGTTTCCTCGGAATAGATCCAGTTCTGCCAGAGGCTGCGGCGGTCGACGACAAGCTCGTCGCCGGCGATCCGGTACGCCCGGCCCTGGGCCGTCAGGCCAGTGGCGGCAACCAGGACCAGAAGGGCGGGGAAGCTGATGATCCGTGTCATGTGCGGACCCTCCTGTCAGCATCTATCAGCATCTAGTAGACGAGGGAAACGACCCTCTCCCTGGACCTGATTCCGAGGTCCGACTCGACCTCGATCCGCAGGATGTAGATCCCAGGCCCGAGGAGGCGTCCCCCGGCATCGCGGCCGTCCCACTCCGCGCGGAACCGGCCGCTGCCGGCCGCGCCGCGGAAGACCTCCTCCACGGGCGAGCCCCGCAGGTCGTAGAGGACGATGGCCACCTCGGCGTCGCCCTCCACGTTCACCAGCTCGTAGTCGAGACTCACCCGGTCGTTGATGCCGTCTCCGTTGGGGCTGAAGACCGGCGGCTCGAGGGTGAGGGCATTGACCGTCCGCCGGCCCACCTCCTCCAGGCCGACGCTCAGGGTGTTGCTGTCGACGATCGGGTCCGCCTCGCCGGGGGAGACCACCTGCGCCACCTCCTCGGGCCGCTGGCTGTCCATGACCCGGCCGGAAAAGACGGTGCCGAAGCGGAAGATCCGGGAGCGGAAGTCGATCTCGATGAGCTCGCCGTCGCGGCTCTCGTCGACCCGGGGGATGGCGATCTCGAAGCCCGACTCGTCGAGGTGAAGGACCTCGTAGGCGACGGGCTGGCCGTTGAAGCGCACACCGTCGACGCCGGCCGCGGTGGTGGGCGTGTCGATGCGGATGCGGTCGAACCCGAAGTTCCCGGAGCGCATGACAGGCGTCATCAGGTAGGTGAAGGGCGTCACCTCGTCGACGGAGGCCACGGTCGGGGTGATCTCCCCGAGGACCACGGTGGCGGCCGGCGGCTGGGAGACCGCAAACTGGAGGTACTGGAGGCGGGAGCCGGCGTCGACGGTGGAGTTGAAATCGGCGCGCACCTGGAGGTACTGACGGGGCCGTGAGGCCTGGAAAGGCACGGTCCCTTCGGAGTGATCGAAGGATGTGCTCCAACCGTCCCAGTTCTCGGTGTCCGGCGTGGTCCCGGCCCGTTCCCGCCTGTCCAGGCTCAAGTATCCGCCCTTTGTCAGGGGCTGGCCTTGCTCGTCCAAGCGGCTGGTGGCCCCGCTGCCGCGGAAGGTGTAACGCCAGTAAGTGTTCGGAACCGGATCGTCCCCGGCCCGCATGCGCAACGTCAGGTCGGCTCCGGGGTCGACCTCGGCGGACCAACTGAGGTCCCCCAACGCGGAGGGGCCCCCGAGGTCGATGACCTGGCTCACGTAGGCGGCCTCCGGCGTGTAGCCCCGGCCGTAGACCTCGATTTCGGCCATTTCCCAGATGCCCTGCGTGTTCTCGGCCAACGAGACGAGCAGCTCCTTCACCGGGTACTCGGGCAGGGCGGTCAACTCGATGAGCCCCCGGGAGTTCTCGAGGTCCTCGTAGACGACCTCGAACTCCCAGTTGCGGGCGCGGATGACCGGGCCGCCCCTTCTGGTGCGTTCGGCGTCGTTGAACCCGATGCGAAACCACTGGACGAAGCGGTTCGAGATGTATCGCTCGCGCGGATACATCCTGATCCGCGAGATGGTGAAGGTGCCCGGGAAGTCGAAGACGATTTCCAGGAAGCGGTAGTGGCTGGCTCCGCCCCAGTGGCCGTCCCCGAGGAGCACGGTCTCGGGGTCGCCGTCAAAGAGGGCGGCCTCTGCCTTGAACCCGGCCACGAAGCCGTGCGTGGCGTAGCTGTAGATGCTCCCGCCGATCTCGTCGAAAACGGGGGCCAGGTTCACCGTCGGGTCCAGCCTGTCCGGCTCCAGGGCGTCGGGCTCGAGCCCGTGCAGCAGATCGATGGCGCCGTGATCGCTGTCCTTGGCGGCCTGCCACTCCAGTTGCACGAAGTCGGCCCCCTCGGGCAGCTCGGGCGGTGGTAGAATCGAGCCCCCGATGCGGTAGATGGTCAGTCCCTGGGCGGTGGTGCCGAGGCCCAGCAGCAGGGTCAGGGCCTGCGCGATGGTACGTCCCGTCCTGGTCATGATCCCCGTCCTTAGAGACCCATGAATACAGTGACAAAGGCCAGCCCGGCCGTGCGCTGCGCGCGGTTCCCTTCGACGACCTCCAGGGAACGCCGGTCGAATCGGAGTCCGACTTGGGTGGTGGCGAGGTAGCTCTTGAAAGGCCGGCGATTGGTCAACTGAACTGCGTAGACCACGCCGCGGTAGTCCCCGGTCAGGGTACTGGGCGAAAGCTCCTCCTCGTCGGCCCTCAACTCGGCGAAATTGCGTCCCTCGATCCCGAACTCGAGATGGGTGTGTGCCATGAATGGCATGCGCACGAGCAGGGAGGCGATGCCGTCCCAGGACCGGCGCCGCTCCTCGTCCCGGGAGAAAGGCGCCTCGTTGCGCCACTCGCTCTTGATCCGCGGCGAAAAGGACAGCCGCCCCACGTGGAAGAGCAGGTCCGCCTTGTTGATGACGCCGGCGAAGCCGGAGGTCTCCCGGCCGTTGCGGGCCTCGGGTCCGAGCGGGTCGAAGAGCACCACGGGCTCTCCTTCCTCGTTCAGCAGGGCGGCGCCCTCCTCGTCGACGGCGAAGGTGGGCTCCGCGTTCCGCTGCCGCCACCAGTCCCACTTGACCCGGTGCCGCATCGACCAGCCCCGTGGGCTCACGTAGCTCCAGTCGGCGGCAAAGCTGTTGATCCAGGTGTCCTCGGCCGCCAGAGGGTCGGGTCGGGGAATGCTGACACCCACCGACTGGCCGGCGGCTCCGTAGTCGAGACTGGGCATCATCCACAAGTTGACGGGGTCGGCGATCGTGTCCCGGGCGAGCTTGACCATGTCGAAGAGCTGCAGCCGTCCCCATCCCGGATGGTCCCGCACCAGCTCGACGAGGCCGTACGGAGTGCGGTTGGAGCGGTCGGCGCTGCGCAGGTCCTGGCGCAGGTAGCCTGCCGTGAGCTCGAGGTCGGGGTTGACGCGAAGAGTGCCGTGGGCGTTGTAGCCCCAGTGGCCCTTCTTGTAGGGGTAGTCGGGGAGATCGTCGTTCTCGAAGCGCTCGGCCACGCCGTTGTTGTCGAGGTCGATGCCGAAGAGGAACTCCGGACGGTCGCTCCTGTGGCGCAGGAAGGGCTCCTCGTAGTCGGGGAAGTAGTTGTCCTGGTCGCCGTTGCTGTTCTGGTTGAAATCGGAGATGAGGTCCCCGTTCTCGTCGTAGCCCGGGAACACGGCCGGGTCGGCGACGCCCAGCGAGGTCTCCAAAAAGCCCCGGACCGATGTCCCATGGGGCCGGATCAGTCCGCCGTGGAACCTCCGAGCCTGGTCGGGGTGGCGGTCCTGGTCGTCGTTGTCGTCGACGAAGTCGTAGATCCCCTCGGTCGCCTCCGGCGAGTAGTCCACGATTCCGCGGGTGGTGACCGGCTTGATGCTCGTGGAGTAAGCGTCGTCCATGCCGAAGCCCTCGAGGAAGAGCCGCAGCGGTCCGGTCTTCTTCGACAGGTTGACCTGGAAGCCGAGGGCGTGCTCGTCGCCGACGATGCCCGAGAAGCTGTCGTGCTTCTCGAGGAGGGTGCCGGGATACTGGCGGACACTCGTGCTCAGGTTGAACTCGCCGTAGAAGTCGAAGCCCGCCAGGTCGCGGATCTCCGCGGTCAGGCCGGCGACTTGTGTCGCCGTGGGCAGGCCGTAGTCGAAGACGACCTCCTCCGGGTTCAACTGGTTCTTGACGTTGCCCGCCGCCCGCGCCACCTCGAGGAACTGGGGGACGTCGTGGCGGTCGATCTGGCGGTCGGAGGCGACCTCGATGGCGTAGTCGTTGGCCAGGCGCAGGCGGAAGCGCACGTTCCTGATCCGGGTGACAGCCTCGTCCGCTTCGTCCAGGTTGAGATCGAGGGCCCTCTGCAGCAGCAGCCTGAAAGTCCCGGCCTCGGAATCCCCCTCTTCCGGGGCCAGGGTGTAGTACATGGTAATGCTGTGCTGACCGTCGGCCCGGCGGAAACCGTCACGCACCTCTCCGCCCTCGATGGTGGGGTAGAAGCCGAGGCTCCGGCCGCTGATCGTGGTGTCCCGGAGCACGCGCTGGGTCCCGCCCTCGACGACAACCTCGTGCCACAGGGAGGTGGTGATCTCGATGTCGGAGTCGAAGAGGATGGGCCCGCCCTCGCCGTCCTCGGGCGAGTCGTCCCGCAGCCGCACGAGGAGCAGGTTCACGCGGCTGCTCAGCTGGCCCGTGGTCAGGGCCCCTCTCAGGGGGTTGCTCTGGAAGGAGTCGCGGATGCCCGCCGCGTTGTGGGCGTTGACGAAGGTGGCCCCGAGGGTCATGAAGTCGGTCACGTCCGCCTCGAGGCGCCCGGCCATCAGGTTGGTGTAGTTGCTCTGGGGGACCCCGGCGATGCCTCCGAAGATCAGCACCACCGGGTCGGAGGGGCGGGCGAAGAGCCCCGTGGCGCGCAGGCGGTTGGAGGCGAAGTCCGTCATGACGCCACTGAAGCCGGCCTTGCGGAAGGTCATCGGCGTCAGGCTCGCGAAGATCTCGTCGCCCACGGTCAGGGAATAGCTGTTGTCGCCGGTCGCATCGGAGGAGATGATGAGGCGGTGAAACCAGCTGTCATACCGCGCGAGCTTGGTGATGCGGCTGCTGTCAACGGTCCGGGCCTGGGTCTGGCGCCAGTCGTAGACCAGCCACCCCTGGGTGACGAGGTTGCCGTAGTAGTCGTAGAAATAGTTGCCCTCGTGGGCGTGACTCACGTACGGCAGGTAGGGCTGGCGGGCGTGATTCGTGTACGACCACTGGCGCCGGCCGTACTCCCGGAAGAGCTCCTGTGGCAGGTACCACCGCTTGATCGTCGGGTCGAGGGCCTCCATGAGCACTCTCGGACCGGAGACGCTGTACTGGGAAGGGCCCCGCTCCTGGTTCCCCAGCCGGTGGCCGTAGTCGACCTGGGCGACCGCCGTGACCGGACCGCCGGCCAGGAGAAGGAGGACGAGGAAACCCCTGCCGGGTCCGTTTCTCCGGACTCCATGGATGGCGTTCATCCTCATCCCTCGATCCTTCGCAGCCGATCCTCGAAGATCTGCACGGGATACTCCTCACGGAGACCGCGGACGTACTCCGAGTACCCTCGCTGGGACTTGGCGATGCGCACGTAGGCCCTGGCGCGGCGCTTCGACTCCTCGTTGTAGGGGTCCTTGTAGGCCTCCCGCTCCAGCACCTTGAAGACGGAATGCCCCATGGCTACCTCGAAGGGGCCTCCGACGCCGCCGACCTCCACCTCGGAGACCTTTTCGGCCAGGACGGGGAAGAAGCTCTGGGTGAAGATGCTCACGTTGAGCCGGCCGTTGTGATGGGCGGCCCCCGGACGCAGGGTGTGCTCTGCCGCCAGCATCTCGGCGTCGGCGCCTTCCTCCAGCTCCTGCCGCAGGCGCATGGCCATGGTGTCGGAGGCGACGACGATCTCGACGACGGAGGTGTACTCCGGCCGGGTGAACTGGTCCGGATTCTCGTCGTAGAACCGACGGGCCTCTTCGTCGGAAGCGCGGACGTGACTGGTCACCTCGCGGCGCCGCAGGGCGGTGACGAGCAATTCCTGCCGCTTGAGGCCCACCGCCTTGCGGAGACCGGCGTCCTCCCGCAGCCCGGCGGCCTCGATCTCGGCCTGGATGAACAGCTCCGAGAGGATCTGGTCGTCCAGCAGTTGCGCGATGGCGAGGCTGTCCGCCTCTTCGACTCCCTTCGCCTTCGCCTGGCGCGCCATCTCGAAGAAACGGCCCAACGTGACCTCCCGGTCGCCGTAGGTGGCGATCACCTCTCCCGACTCCGAGTCGCTCAGGTCTGGTCCGGTTTCCTCGGCTTCGGAGACCCGCTCCGCCGCTAGGCGCACGGTCGCACCGCGCACCCGGACGGGGTAGACGGACCGCAGGGAGTCGAGGTACTCCCGCATGCGCTCGTCACGCTTGCGCAGGGCCACCTCCTCGACGACGATCGTCTCGGAAACGCTCAGGGGGGAGGGCACCTCGTCGAGAACCATGTAGATCGCGTGGAACCGGCCCACGCGGCGCAGAGTCTCGCGCAAGGGCTCGGTGAAGGCCCCCACCGCGAGGTCGGCGGCCACCTTGCCCGCCTGCGGGGGCATCTGGTCCCGGACGAGATAGGTGCCGAAGTCTCCCCCCTTTGGGGCCGTCGGCTCGTGGACCGAGTGCTTTCTCGCCAGGGCCTTGAAGTCGGCTCCAGCCTTCAAGAGGGCGTGAATCGAGTCCGCCTCGGCCGCTTCATGCAGCATGATGGCGCCCAGCCGCAGGGCCCGGTGGCGCCCGGTGGCGCGATGGTGAGCCTCCACTTCCTCCGGCGTGATCGTCACCCGGCGGGCGATGTACTCCCGATAGTGCAGCTTGCGGAGGTACCTGTGCTCGAACTGCTCCAGATCGTCCTGCACCTCGGGGTCGGACTCGACGCCGGTGTCCAACGCGGCCTTCAGCAGCAGTTCCCTGTCTACCAGGCTTTCCAGGAGCTGGCGGTCCCGCTCGTAGGGCGTCTCGCCTTCCTTCATACCCTCCGGTATGCGCTCGGCGAAGGAGCGGAACTCGGCGAGGGTGATCGGATCGCCGGCGACGGTGGCCAGGACGGGCTCCCCCGGATCGGAACCGCACCCGGAGATGACGAGGGCGAGTCCGGCCGCCGGTACGAGCAGACGCCTCACTGCTCAAGCCCCGCGTAGACGGTGATGAAAGTCGTCGTCTCGGTCTTCCCCTGGTTCTCGAGGACGAATGAGCCCGGACGATCGTCCTCCTCGACGACCTGCTCGGTGAGAATGCGACCCAGGCGCAAGCCGACCTGGGTCGTGAGCTTGTAGCCGAGGTAGTCGGAGGTTGTCGACAGTTGGAAGGCCACGTTGGTCGAGCGCCAGTCGCCCGTCTCTCGCTGCAACGCCTCGGCCAGAAGGGCATCCTCGTCCTGCACCAGGTCGCCGAACCAGAGCTGCTCCAGGCCGGATTCGATGACGGTGTGGCGCATGACGGGCAGGCGTCCGATGAGCTGCAGAGTGAGGGTCCACTCCTCCCTGCGTGGGTCCACCAGGGCGAAGGCCTGGCGTCTCAGGTACTCGCTCTTGATCCGCGGCTGCAGGTCGAACCGTCCCAGGCCGAGGGTGTAGTCGGCCTTGTTGATGAGACCGAAGAAGTCGGTCTCGCTCCGCAGGCGCCGGCCGTCGCTGTCGCGTGGGCCCTCCATGTTCTGCCGGTAGGTCTCCCACTTCAGCTTGTGCACCATCTGGAGCCCGGGGACGCCCTCGTAGGTGAGCTCGGCGTAGGCCGAGTTCACCCACGTGTCCTGGGCGGGCAGGATGTCCCGCACCAGGGGCTGGACGGTGAGGGCCAGGACATGGGGGGTGGGCTCCCGGCGGTCGTCGGGGATCGTGTCACGGGCCAGCTTGAGCATGTCGAAGAGGCGCAGACGGCCGAGGCCCGCCTGCTGCCAGTCGACGGTGAAGAGGGCGTAGTTCGTCTGGTTCGCCGCGTCGGAGGAGGGTGACTCTTCGTCGGTTCGGCCCAGGGAGAGCCGCGCCCAGGGGGTCAGGTGGTAGCCGGCGAAGGCGTTGTAGCCCCGCCGGTCGGGCTTGTATGGATAGTCGGGCAGGTCGTCGTCCTCGAATCGGTCGATCCAGTCGTTGTTGTTCAGATCGATGCCGAAGAGGAACTCCGGACGATCGACGCGATACCGAAGGAAGGGCTCGTCGTAGTCGGGGATGGTGTTGTTCGCCGAGGCGTTGTCGTTCTGGTTGAAGTCGGAGATGAAGTCGTTGTTCTGGTCCCACCCCGGGTAGATGGCCCGGTCTCTGGGCGAGTCGAAACGGATCCAGTCCGGGGAGCTGTCCTGGTCGTCGTTGTCATCTACGAACTCGTAGAAATAGAGCTGGGTGTCGTCGTAGACGGTGTTGCCCTCGTTGTTGACCAGGTAGGCCGTGGTCGAGTAGGCGCCGTCGATGGAGTAGGCCTCGCCGAAGGCGAACCAGGGATACTCGTCCCGCGACAGGTTGACGTACCAGGCGTCCGACGACTCCGACGCGATCTTGTGCTGCTCCCGCAGATTGAAAAGCTCGGCGTTCGGATACTGGGTGTAGCGCTTGTTGCGATCCCACTCCCCGTAGAAGTCGAGGCCGAAGAGACCGGTCCCCTCGATGGTGAAGCCGCCCACGAGGTTGGCCGTGGGCAGCCCGTAGTCGAAGCGGATGCGCTGCAGGTTCGTCAGGTCGGCGACGTTGCCCTCGGCCCGGCGCAGGGTGAGGAGGGCGGGCCTGGCCTCGTCGATGACATCCGCGGTGAGCGGAGCCTGGGGAATGCCCCGACGGGCACTCTGCCGGTCGGACCACAACTCGACCTTGTAGTCGTTGGCCAGGACGTAGTCGAACTCGATCCTGACGATCGTCGTGGGATCGACTCCCGCGGGCGGGGCGAAAGCCGGGTCGTTGAAGTCGTAGTTGAGGATGATGCGCTCCTCGCCGTCGGCGGCGAGGAAGCCTGAGCCCGGGGCGCCACCGAAGACGATGGGCCACTGGCTGCCGGGGCGCACGACGTCGCTCAGCGTGTAGACCGTCTCCGCCCCCGTGTCGAAATCCCGCGCCGTGATGCGCACGTCGTGGCTGAAGAGGGCGGCGCCTCCCCTGCCGTCCTCGGGCGAGTCGTCGCTCAGGACGACGGCGATCGCCGTGAGGGGGGCCGTGCTCTGCCCCGAGGTCAGGTTGCCGGCCACCGGGTCGCCGTCGAACATGTCGAGGACGGTGGTGCCGTTGGTGGCGTTCACCACGGTGGCGCCCAGGAGGATGAAGTCGCCCACCTGGAAGGTGGCGCGGCCTCCGAAGAGGGAGGTGAGGTTCGTCCGCCGGGTCGGCGCGGTGACACCCGCCAGGCCCTGGGAGGAGCCGTGGATCGGTTCGCTGATGCGCGACGACAGCACCGTGGCGTGGTACTTGTCGGAGGAGAAGTCGATCTGCACCCCGTTGAACCCCGGCTTGGAGAAGGTCATCGGCGTCAGGGTGGTGCGGATGCGGTCTCCCACGGTGATGGAGTAGGCGTACTGTCCCTGGGAGTCGCCGCTGACGGTGACCGCGTTGAACCAGGAGTTGAAGCGAGTCGACTGGAAGATGCCGCTGCCCTCGGACTGGGGCTGGAACTGCCGCCAGTCGTAGATGAGCCAGCCGTGGGTGGTGAAGTTGCCGTATACGTCGTAGAAGAAATCGCCTTCCCGGTTCGTTCCCACGTAGCGCTGGTAGGGCTCCCGGGCGTAGTTGGAGTACTCCCACTGCCGCCAGCCGTAATAGTTGAACAGCTCCTGCGGGATGTACCACTTCTTGATCGAGGGATCGAGGGCCCCGAAGAGCACCCCGGAGCCCTGGGGGGCGAAGCTCACCTCGCCCCCGCGCTGGAGGCCGAGCCGCGTTCCGTAGTCCTGCTGGCCGAGCACCGGGGCGCCGGACAGCAGCGCGGCGGTGACGGCGAGAAGCCTGATGTACCTCAAGCTCGCTCCTCCTAGTAGGTCACGGCGACGGTGCCGAAGGCCCGCGCCAGTCCCGTCCTCGCGTCAACCGTCACGCTGAAGACGTAGTTTCCCGGCGGCACGATCCTGCCGGCGTCGTCGCGGCCGTCCCAGGGCAGGGCGAAGCGTCCGCTCACGTCGTTGCCGGCGTACAGACGGCGGACCGGCCGGCCGGAGAGGTCGCGAAGGACGACCTCCACCGGCGTCGGCGCGCCGATGGTGGTCAGGTCGTAGCCGATCGAGGTTTGGTCGTTGGCCCCGTCTCCGTTGGGCGTGATCACCGCCGGCGAGGCGTTGACGTTGACGAGGAGGTCGTCGGTGATCCCCACGTGCACGGCCAGGTTGCCCGCCACCTGCGAGCCCAGCGGGAGGGTGTCGCCGTCGCCCTCTCCCAGGTCGGCGGCGTTGCCAGGGAGAAGGTGCTGTCCCAACACGGCGCCGGTCTCCGAGTTCAGGGCCTGGCCCGAGAAGGTCGTGCCGAAGCGGAGCACGGCGTTGTCGAAGGTGACGCGCAGTTCGGCCCCGTCCTCGGCCACGACCGGGAACCCCACGGTGAAGGTCTTCTCCTCGACCTCCAGGATGGAGAAATCTCCCCGGGCCACGGGCAGGTCCGAGTCCGACAGGGGGCTGCCGGTGAAGTCCGCCGCCTCCACGGTGCCGTCGGCCCGCCGGATCTCCACCGATCCGACTTCCTCTACCCGCAGGGGCGTCTGGATCTTCAAGCGGTCAAAACCCCGGTCGCGGCCCGGCTCGAAGAGGCTGCGGACCGCGTAGGTGAAGCGGGTCTTCTCGCCGAGTTCCGCCCTTCGCGGCCGGATCTCCCCGACGAGGGCCCCGGAGAAGGGCCGGGTGAGAACGTCGAAGGCGAGTCCGCCGACGCCGGTGGCCGATTCGAACTCATCGCTGTAGAACTCGATCAATACCTGGAAGTACCGCCGCGGACTGGGCGAGACGATCGGGACGCCGAGCCCTTCCACCTGAAGCTCATCGGCCGCGACCACGGCCTCGGCGGGATAGACCGCTGACCACTCGCTCCAGCCGGTCACGTCGTGGCGGATCACGCCCCTGTCCTTCCGGGCCAGGGATCCGTGGTCCGCCTCGGTCAGACTGAGCTCCTCGCGCTGTTCGAGGGACAGCTCGTTGAAAGTCTGGGTGGCGTCGCGGATGTCGACATCGATGTTGTCCAGGACGTTCTCGACGAGCGCCTTGAGCTCGGGGTCGTCGACCTTGTCGGCGAACTTCCAGGGCACGTGGGACTCTCGCGGAGAGAACTGGCCGGAGATGCGGAAGATGTCCTCGGCGGGGCGGATCTTGTTGAAGATCAGGGGCTGGGGGTCGATCCCCGAGCGCGTGCGCACCCTGACCCGTGAGAAGACCTCGTCTCCCACCTTCTCCTGGACCCAGCGGAGGTTGCCGAGCAGGGTCGGCGCGCCGAAGTCGATGATGTTGGAGATGTAGGCCGCCTCGGGAACGAAGCCGGTCCCGAAGACCTGGAACTCGGCGAGGTCGAACCCGACCGCGGTGAGCGACTTGAGGCGGATGAGCCGGACGTACTGGGCCGGGATGCGGATCTCGACGACGGGTTCCTCGTTCTGCCCCTCCACGGCCACGCTCGTGCGGATCGGCCTTCCCTGGCTCATCGACTCGGGTGTGCCGTCGTTGAGGAAGAGCTCATAGCCGCGCAGGAAGTCGTTCTGGAAGGGGAAGTCGGCGGCCGGCATCTCCGGAAGGGCGTTGCGGGGGAAGAAGCGGAAGCGGTTGACACCGAAGCGGGCACCGAGATCCAGGTCGACGATCAGGCCCAGGACCGGTGTCTCGCGGAGATCCAGCCCCGTGTTGCCTCTGTCGTCGATGATCTTTCCGAGATCGTTGCGGATGGCCCGGTGGGTGGGAGTGGTGATCTCGCCGCCGCGCCCGAGGGTACCGACCGCGATGTTCAACTCCGGGTCGGCGCGCTGGGGAAAGATCCAGTTGTCGTAGCCCTCGACCGAGAAGTCGATGACGCCGCCCGGGGTGTTCGTAGGCTCCACTGACTCGCCGCGGATCACCTGCGCCTGGATCCCGCCTCCGCCCTCTTCCCAGGAACTCCCGGGGCCGCCCAGGACGACGACCTCGCCGGAGGCTGCCGTGCTGAGGACGAGGACGGCACTGGCGAAGAGGACGGTTCGTTTCATTGGCTTCGGCTTCTCATTGGCCCCGACACAGGACCCACCGGAAATCAGGTCAGGGGCCTGGACAGAAAGGGACACCTGGCATCCGCCGCCTCCCGGCGCGGGGAAACTACGGCAAGAGAGGGGGGTAGGGCAACGGTTGCGTGACGGGCGCCCCGTGTCGAATCTCTTCGGAGACCGGAAGCGCCTTTCCGGCATGTCGCCCCCCACCCGGTCGGACACCTGCCTGTGATCAAGAGAGGATATCGCCCTTGTCCCGGGTGGCCCTCGAGACGGCACATCCCGTCCATTGCGGCCCTGTTCCTCTGTCAGGTGTGGCAGGTCCCGGGTGTGGCCGAAGAGCCGGCGGGCTCCTCGCCGCCAGGGGGGGCTCGCCCGCGGATGTCGGCGGCCAGCCTTCTGACCGAGATGGGGCGAGACTCCAACACCCCGGTCCGGCTGCGGCATGCCCTCGTGGCCGGCTCCCTCGACGGGGCGTCCGCCGGGCTCGACACGGTGCGCCGCCCCCTCGATCTCGAGGATGTGAGATTCACGGGCGAGGTCGCTCTTCGACAGGTCGCCTTCCTGGCCCCGGTGCGGGTCCATGGGTCGGCCTTCGAAGGGGGGCTGTCTCTGCAGGGCGCCAGCTTCCATGAACCCGCCGGCTTCCAGGCCATCATCGTCGACCGGCAGGCCAACCTCAGAGGGGCGGCCTTCCTCGCCGGGGCCGACTTCACCGATGGCGAGTTCCGGGGGGTCGGCTCCCTCATCGAGACCCGTTTCGAGGGCGGGGAGAGCAGCTTCCGCCGGGTCCGGTTCCGCAGCGGCGCCTACTTCGAGGGCGCCCGTTTCGGCGTCCCCGCGGACTTCAGCAGCGCCACCTTCGGCGATGTCGCCTCCTTCAAGGAGACGGAGTGGTCGGATGCCTCCTTCGCCGGGGCCCGCTTCTGGGGCCGGGTCCTCTTCTGGGAGTCCGTCTTCGCCGGCACCGCCCGCTTCGACAAGGCCCGCGCCGAGCGCCAGGTCTCCTTCGACCGCGCCCGCTTCGAGGGCCCGGCCTCCTTTCAGGAGTTCATCTTCGCCGATCCCGCGGGCTTCTCAGGCGTCAGGGCTCTCGAGGAGGTCGGCTTCGCCGGCGCCTACTTCCGCAAGGACGCGGACTTCCGCGGCGGCACCTTCTCCGGGGAGCTGAACCTCGCGGGGAGGGTCCAGCAGGGGCTGGACCTGCGCCGGGTCCGAGGCTCGACGGTCACCTTCCTGGCGGCGGACCCCGCCCAGGTCACCTTCGGCGACAGCGCCGCCCTCTACCTGCAGGAAGCGCGCTGGGACGAGCTGCGCTTCCGCTGGGACGAGCTGCGCGGCCGGCTGGCGGCGGCCGATCCGGGATCGATCGACGACCTCGAGCCGGTCTACGCCGACCTTGGGGCCCAGTTGCGCAGCCAGGGCCGGTTCCGCGACGCCGAGGCCTGCCACGCCGAGTGGATGGACCTGCGGCGCCGGCACCTGGGGTGGTCGGACCCGGCCCGCTGGGGCCTGGAGCTGTACGGCCGGAGCAGCCGCTACGGCACCGACCTCGGCCGCTTCGCCGGCGCCGCGGCCTCCGCCGTCCTCCTCTTCGGCCTGCTCTACCGGCTCGGACGCGGCGGACTGGCGCCGGTCACCGGCGCCGCCAGGGCCTCCCTCCTCGACTGCCTCTTCTTCAGCCTCCAGACCTTCGTGCGCTCCGGCCAGACCTCCTGGCGCCCCACCGGCGCGCTCCGCCTCCTCGTCAACCTCCAGGCCCTGCTGGGCTGGATCGGCCTGGCCCTGCTGGTGGTGACGCTGCTGTCGCCCCTCCGGTAGGGCGGCGCACCGTTCCGGCTTCCATGTCGCGGATTCCCCTCCCGGCCCTCCTCGCGGTGCTGGGTACCATGGCCTGCGGAGGTCCGTCGCAGGGCCCCCGGGAGTTCCCCAAGTTCCCGGATGTCGCTGAGGCCTCCGGGCTCGACTTCGTCCACTTCAACGGCTTCTCCGGCGAGTTCTACTACCCGGAGACCTACGGCTCCGGCGCCGCCTTCTTCGACGCCGACGGCGACGGCTGGCAGGACATCTACCTGGTCAACGGCACCGACCTGACCGGCAGGCCGCCCGGGGACCCACCGGTGAACCGGCTCTTCCACAACCGGCGCGACGGCACCTTCTCGGAGGTGACCGCCGCCTCCGGCGCCGGCGATCCGGGTTACGGACAGGGGGTGGCGGCCGCCGACTACGACGGCGACGGGGACCAGGACCTGTTCGTGGCCAACTTCGGGCCCAACGTCCTGCTGAGGAACGAGGGAGCCGGCCGGTTCGCCGACGTCACCGGCGAGGCCGGCCTGGGGGACCCGCGCTGGGCCAGCAGCCCCGGCTTCCTCGACTACGACCTGGACGGGGACATCGACCTCTTCGTCCCCAACTACGTCCACTTCACCCTGGAGATCAACGTCCCCTGCGGCGACGGCGCGGGCCATCGCTCCTACTGCGAGCCCTCGGTCTACGAGCCGATCGGGGATCTCCTCTACCGCAACGACGGTGACCGCTTCACCGACGTGACCCGCGCCGCCGGAATCATCCTGGAGGGCCGCGGCCTGGGAGTCGCCTTCTCCGACTACGACCTGGACGGGGACACCGACATCTACGTGGCCAACGACGGCACCATGAACTTCCTTTACGACAACCGCCGCGGCACCTTCGCCGAGATCGGACTGACCAGCGGCACCCGTTACAACGAGTTCGGCCACCCCGAAGCCGGCATGGGTGTCGACTTCGGGGACTACGACAACGACGGCGACCAGGATCTGTTCGTCACCAACTTCGCCGGTGAGACGAACACCCTCTATAGGAACGAGGGCCAGGGCCTCTTCGGCATCGTCTCCGATGACGTCGGACTGGACGGGCCGTCGAGGCGGCCCCTGGGGTTCGGCATGAAGTTCATCGACTGCGACAACGACGCCGACCTCGACCTGTTCGTCGCCAACGGACACGTCGTTCACCGCGTGCAGGAGGCCGACCCGGCCCAGAGGTACCGCCAGCCGAACCAGATGTTCCGCAACGACGGCGGCGTCCGCTTCACCGATGTCTCGGCGGAGCTGGGACCGCAGTTCATCGAGCCGGATGTCGGGCGCGGCACGGCCGTGGGCGACTACGACAACGACGGCGACCTGGACCTCCTCGTGACGACGGTGGCCGCCTCGGCCCGGCTGCTGAGAAACGACGGCGGCAACCGGCGCCGCTGGCTCTTCGTCGAGCTTGTCGGAGCGCGCCATCCCGATGCCCTGGGTGCCCGGGTGACGGTGACGGCGGACGGACGGCGTCAGGTCAAGGAACGGCAGTCGGGCAGCAGCTACCTCTCCAGCCACGATCCGCGTCTCCACTTCGGGCTGGACCAGGCCACCCGGGCCGACGTGGAGGTCCGGTGGCCCGATGGCTCGACGCAGCGGATCGCCGGCGTGGCCGCCGACCAGGTCCTCCGCGTGGTGCAGGAGGACCGATGACCGGGAACCTCGTACGGTGGGAGCGCTCCACCCGCGGAGCACCCGCTCGGGGAGCCGTCACCTCAATCCGCCTTCAGAGCAGGAGGAACCCTTGCGCGTGACCCATACCTGGCTTGACGACACCGCCCGCATCCGCCTGGAAGGGATCCGGGAGACGGTGACCATGTACCACTGCACGGACGCCCACGTGGCCGTCCCCGAGGAGGAGAAGGGGCCGAACCCGGCCCGGGTGGACCGCATCTCGACCATGGCGCACGCCAGGGAGGTGATCTTCCGCCAGACCATCGAGCGGGTCGCGGCCAGCGACGTCGATCTCATCGCCCTCACGGGAGACATCATCAATTTCCCCACCCCCTCCAGCATCGAATTCGTGACCGGTGTGCTCCGCGGGATCGAGACCCCCTGGCTCTTCACCTCCGGCAACCACGACTGGCTCCTGCCGGGGGTGGAGAACGAGGACGGCCTGTTGCGCGAGGCCTGGTGGGACCGACTGGAGCCGCTGCACAAGGGGAGTCCTTCGCACTGCAGCCGGGAGGTGGGAGGGATCGAGTTCGTCTGCGTGGACAACTCCACCTTCCGGGTCGACGAGGAGCAGCTCGCTTTCGTCCGGGAGTGCCTCGGCAAGCAGCTGCCCACGGTGCTGCTCTACCACATCCCCATCAGCCTGCCCACCCTCCGCGACGACTCCATCGCCTCGGTGGGCCACAACCTGATGGCCGACCCCGAGTGGCACCCGGAGGTGGAGTGGTGGGACCCCAAGGCGACGGACGCCTTCGTCGAGACCCTGGCCGGCGCGGAGAACCTGGTGGCCACCTTCTGCGGCCACATCCACATCCCCCACGCCGACAGCCTGAGCCGAACCGCGGTGCAGTACGTGGGCGCGCCCGGCTTCTCGGGCTTCGGGCGCATGGCCGAGTTCCGTCCGTGGTGAGCCGCGGGGAGTGGGCTTGCGCAAGCCGCCCCCGGTCGGCGATCCCCCCGGGATCTGGCCGCAAGGAGGAGAGGGCATGACCATCCGTTTCGTTTTCGCCACCGACAGCCACTACCACCCGCGGGCGGAGAAGGATTTTGGACCGCCGAAGATGCTCACCAGGGGGAGGGAGGTGCTCGAGGCGATGGTGGAGGAGATCAACGCCTCGCGGCCCGAGTTCATCGTCCACGGGGGCGACCTGCTGTGCGGAGGCTCGGCCTTCGAGCTGCCGTGGGAGCTGTACCTGCAGTCGGTCGACGACGTGGCGGCCGCCTTCGAGCGGTTCCGGGCGCCCTTCTACTGCGTGCCGGGGAACCACGACTGCGACGCCGGCACCGGCACCTTCGCCCCCCTGGCCGAGCAGATCCATCTCCCGGAGCTGCTCGACGTCGTCGATGTCGCCCCCCGGCTGCGGCTGGCCCTGGCCAACATCTACCAGGCGAACCCCATGGAGGTCGGCTCCGGCGAGTGGACGGAGGATCTGGACACCGCCCTGGCCGAGGCCGGCCGCCAGGCCCTGGCAGACGGCTGCGCCGTCATCCTGGTGGTCCACCCGTGGGTGCTCCCCGGCTTCGCTCCGCCGGAAAGCCCGAATCAAGGCCTCGTCAAGGGAGCGGAACGGCTGATCGAGACGGTCTCGAACCAGCCGGCCGTGGTCGCCGTCTTCACCGGCCACCGGCACATCAACCGCATCCGCATGTACCGGGACTTCCTGATCGTCGACACGGCCTGCCTCATCGGCTTCCCCATGGGATTCCGCGAGATCCGCCTGGGGGAGGACGGCCTGCTCACGGCGATCTGGCACCAGCTGGACCTGCCCGAGGTCCTCGAGGCCTCGAGACAGCGCAGCATCCCCGAGATCAACGACCGCTGGCAGGGGGAGCCGCACGACCGGGAGACGGAGGTCCTGCTGCCCCGCCTGCGGGCGCTGTGGTCGGGAGGGGGATAGACCTCCCCGGGGTGGCTCCCGGGTGCGGTCAGAGCGTGTAGAGGCAGCTCTGATTGTATGGGATGATGAGCGGATCGACGCCGCCGGGCAGGTGGCCGGCCCACTCCCGCGGATCGTAGTCGCGGGCCACGAAACAGCCGTAGTGGGCGGGCACGGCGGCGTGCAGGCCGAGGGAGCCGGCGATGCGGGCGCAACCCTCGAAGAAGGGGAACTCTCCTTCCTCCGGGTGGCTGGTCAGCAGGCCGATGTGGGGCTTCAGCTCGCGGACCGGCGCCAGCAGCTCCTCGTGATCGGCGAAGTTGTTGATCGGATCTCCCGAGACATAAGTCCGCACGGCGCCGGCGTCGATGACGTACCCGAGGTGCTGCACGTCGGGGGGCTCGATGCCGGCGGCCGGATCGCCGCCGGGGGGCTTGGCCCACACGGCGTGGACGGTGAAGGGGCCGAGTCCCGCCGAGCCGCTGGCGGTCAGCTCCGTCACGCGGTCGGGGGAGACACCGCCGAGGCGCAGCCGTTCGCAGCTCTCCGGGGGGCCGGCGAAGCGGACCTCCGGAAAGGCGCCGCGGATCCGGTCGATCGTCTCCATGCAGGTGTGGTCGCCGTGGTCGTGGGTCAGGAGGACCCAGTCGGTGCGCAGGGACTCCTCCAGCAGCGGCGGACGGGAGTGAACGAAGCGGTGCGCGGGCCGGTCCCTGGGGTAGTAGGGGTCGGTCTGGACGATGCTGCCATCGGCGTGGCGCAGGCCGAAGCTGCTCTGGCCGAACCAGTGCAGGCCGATGCCGTCCGGCGGTACGGAGAGGTCCTCGAAGGGGTGCATGCCGACCTTCCGGCGATGGGGGGAAACGCACTCAAGTCCGTGAAAAAACCACAAGATAGCGATTGCCGGGGAGGGCGCAACGGAGTACCCTTGCGCTGGGCCGATCACCGATCGAGGGAGGCGCGGCCATGGCTCGTGTGGGGTTCAGGATGCAGCTCAAGGCGGGGAACGAGGAGGAGTACAAACGACGCCACGACGAGGTCTGGCCCGATCTGGCCCGGCTGCTGCGGGACACGGGGATCCGCAACTACACCATCTTCCGCGACGGGACGACGCTCTTCGCCTGCCTCGAGATCGACGATCCGGAGGCCCTGGAGGGATTGCCCCGGGAGGAGCTGATGCGGGAGTGGTGGCGCTACATGGAGCCTCTCATGGAGTGCAACCCGGACAGCTCGCCGGTCATCACACCCCTCGAGGAAGCGTTCCACATGGACTGAGGCCCCGGCGCGGCCTCGCCCCATGAGCACGGCCACCCTCTTCGACCAGCGCTACGAAAAGCGCAAGCGGGAGCTGCTGGGGAGGATCCTCGAGCGCCTGCGCTCCTGCTATTCCGCCGAGGAGCTGGCAGCCCTGCGCATCGATCGCGTCAACCCCGCCATCCTGTCCCAGCGGTCGGGCCGGGGCTTCGTGAACCGCGACATCCTGGAGACCGTCCTCGGCAACCTGCTGGAGTGCGTCGCTCCCGGCTCGCACAACGCCCTGGAAGCCGGGCATCCGGTGGGCGACTTCAGCGCTTCCATCGCCGAGGTGGCCGATCAGCTGTACGCCATGGTGGCCCAGTCCCACCTGGCCGTGGGCGCCGACGAGGATCTGGAGGACCGGGCCCTGGCGGCGGCCTACTCGGTCCTGTGGGAGCTCGTGGAGCTCAAGCAGCGGGCCCAGTGGAACCGCTTCGCCTCCCTGAAGGACCCGGCCGTCTGGGACGCCTACCTGCGCCGTGCCTGCGGTCTGGGCGAGGCGGACCTGGCGGAACTGGATTTCGCGGCGCACATCGACAGCGCCATCGCCCTGCGCGACCAGGCCTGCTACCAGGAGTTCCTCGACGGCCTCCCGGGTGAAGGGGTCTTCGGGTACCAGATGCAACTGGTCACCAGCACCTACCCGGGATGGCGGGTCCTGTTCTACCACGACGTGGCCCATGCCCTGACCCGCAGCGGCCCCCTCGACGGAGACCCGCGCCTGCACCGGGATCCCGTGCCCCTGCTGCCGCGGGCCATCTCGGAGCTGGGGGGGCGGTACTACCAGGCCGACATCCATCCCGAGACCCGCATCGGGGACGCCAACTTCCTGGACCATCCGCACCGGGGCCTGACCACGGGCCAGACGGGCGTCATCGGTTCCGGATGCCACTTCTATCCCTGCACCCTGGGCGGCCTGACCCGGCGCCTCTACCGGCGCCACCCGGAGATCGGGGACTTCGTCTTCATCGGCACCGACGCCGACCTCTTCGGCCCGGTGCGGGTGGGAGACCACTCGGTCATCGGGCCGAGCGTGGAGATCTACGGTCTCGTCGAGACAGGCCCGCGGTGCCGGGTCAGCGCCTCCGTCGTCATCGGCACGGTGCGGGCGGGAGGGGCCATGCCGGGGAGGATCCTGCTGGGGTCCGACGTGACCATCGGCGACGGGACGATCCTCGAGAACCGGCTCGAGAGCGATCTCGCCATTCCCGACCACGCCGACATCCCCGCGCGCAGCCTGGTGGTCAACGACGGGTTCGGCCGCCCGAAGTTCGTCTCCCGGTAGGACGGGCGATACGCGAAGAGGGCCCGGCGCCGTCGCGCCAAGCCCTCTCCGTTCCGGTCGGGGAGACCGCGGTGAGCTCTTGACGACCTCGCCCGCCGGCCGGGACCGATCTCCTGGACTCGGAGTTCCGGTGATGTCGGCAGGCTGGGCCGGGTCGATGTCCGGTGGGTCCCGAGCTCGTCTGCTGTCGGATCGTCCGCAGAAACGGTGCGGCAGCCGGGACCGAGGAGGGGTTCGACGGGCGGAGGCGCCTGAGCGGCAGCCGGCTCGTCGTTTGTCAGAGGGAGGGGGGTTGCGAGGGAACGTCGTGCGGCACTTCGGGGGGGTTGTCCAAAATACGCGGGACTCCCGGGGGGCGCAATCGGAGGATCAGAAGCCGCACCGCTCGGCGGCCTTGAAGAACGGCTCGGTCACGTTCATCGCTCCGCGGAAGACCAGGTCGCTGGTGAAGGGGTGAACGCAGATCAGCCGGGCGCCGTTCTCCAGGGCGCGGACGATGTTGTCCTCGATCTCGCCGGGGTCTTCCATGGACCCGGAGCCCACGACACGGCCCATGTGAATGCCCCGCCGGGAGGCCGCCCGGAAGAGAGCGTCGATCGCCGCCTCGATCTCCGGGATCTCGCCCTGGCGCAGGATGGCGTCGAAGGGGCCGACGAAACCGCAGGCCTTGTTCGGGCCCTGGGCCTGCATCAGGTCGAGAACCCGGTCGCGAACCTCGCGGTCGACGATATACTCGGCGGTCTCGAACTGGACCCACCCCTGGGTCTCGGTCTCCTGGCCCCGCAAGGAATCGGGAGTGAAGGCGAACTTGCGGTCGCCGTAGCGCACGGGATAGCCGCCGCGGTCGTCCCGTGTGGCCTCGCCCGGCGTGGGGAAGTTCACGGCCCGGTAGAAGCGCTCCGCCTCCTCGAGGGTGGTCCCGTACGGCTTCATCGTCGCCCGCGCGCCCAGCTGAAAGACGTCGCCGTGGGCGCTGAACGCCTCGCGGTGGAGGCGCTGCACCTGCAGGAGCCCCACCCGGCCCTCCATGGCGTTCTGCTGCCGTCCGTACCAGCCCTCCCGCTGCAGGTGCTCGGCGTCGTTGACGACCCATGAGAGCCCGGCCTTCGCCCAGGCGTGCACCTCGTCGTCGCGGACCTGGTACCAGGGCACGTCGTTGAATATCCCCAGCAGGGGCGGCGTCTCCTCCACCGACCCGTACCTGTCGAGGACCTCCTTCACCGGGTTGCGGTTCGGGTTCAGGGCATAGGCGTGGGCGCGGCGGGCGAACTCCTCCGTCGCCAGGGGGCGCTGTCCCCCGAGGCAGTCCAGGGCGGTCACGGTCGGTCTCCGGCAGCGGCGAGGGATCTGCCGGCGGGGCAGCCGTCCCGCAGGCAGCACCCCTCGCACAGGGGTCGGGCCCTGCAGTGTTCCACGGCGTGGCGCACGAGCAGGGCGTGGTACTCGTTGTAGATCGCGGGGTCCCGTGGCAGGCGCGACTCGAAGAGTTCCTGCAGTCGGTGGTAGGCGATCGTCTCCGGCACCCAGGCGAGGCGGGAGGCGATGCGCCGGGCGTAGGCATCGATGACGAAGAAGGGGCGCCCGGCGGCGTACAGCAGAATGCTGTCCGCCGTCTCGGGACCGACGCCGCGCCGCTCGAGCAGCTCGACCCGCAGCTCCGGGGCCGGCCGAGAGAGGAACGGGGCGATGCGACCGCCGCTCACCGACAGCAGATGGGCCGCCAGTTCCTGCAGGTTGCGGGCCTTCTGATTGAAGTACCCGGCGCTGCGAATGGTAGCCGCCAGGTCCGCCCGGGGAAGGGCGGCCATGCGGCGGAGGCTCAGGATCCGCCTACGGACCAGCGCCGACAGGGCCGCGGAGGCGTTCCGCCAAGCCGTGTTCTGCGCGAGGACGGAGCCGACGACGATCTCCCACTGCTGCCGCGGCGAGGGCACGGCGCCGGCCGTGCCCGGGCGGTACACAGGACGGACCCCTCCACGCGCCGTGGTCGGCCACCATCCCTGGGGGCCGTAGTGCCCGAGGAGCCGCTCGTAGGTCTGGAGGACGCTCAGTGCCACCCGGGCAAGATGGCGGGAGCCTTCTGGCGGGTCAAGGCGCCCGGCACTACCCTTGGGCGCCCGTATCCGACGCGCTTGATCCCACCAGGAGACGTGAAGTGACTCGACGCTATCGAGCGGCTGCGATCGGCCGAACCGGCCGCGGAAACTACGGCCACGGCCTGCACATGGCTTACACCGACCACCCGGCCGTCGACTTCGTGGCCATCGCCGATCCGGATGACGAGGGGCGGACGAAGGCGCAGACGGAGACCGGGGCCGCCGCCGCCTACCCGGACTACCGGGAGATGCTGCGGGAGCAGTCCCCGGACATCGTCAGCGTCTGCCCGCGCTGGACGGACTGCCACCTGGAGATGGTCATCGCCTGCCTCGAGGCAGGGGCCCACGTCTACTGCGAGAAGCCGATGACGTGGAACTTGGCCGAGGGCGACGCCATCGTCTCCAGGGCGCGGGAAGCGGGGCTCAAGGTCGCCGTGGCCCACCAGGCCGTGTACCTGCCCCGCATCCAGGGACTCCGGCGGATCCTGCGGGAGGGCCGCATCGGCGAGGTGCAGGCGATTCACGCCCACGGCAAGCAGGACCGCCGCGGCGGCGGCGAGGACATGATCGTCCTCGGAACCCACCTCTTCAACATGATGCGGTTCTTCGTCGGCGACGTGCGCTGGATGTCGGCGCAGGTCACGGTGGAGGGACGGGAGCTCACCCCGGAGGACGTGCGCGAGGCGGGGGAGCCCGTGGGTCCGGTCGCCGGCGACTGCGTGAACTCCTACTTCGCCTTCGAGTCGGGGGTGGCCGGGTTCTTCGACTCGCGCAAGGACCAGGTCGGCTCGAACAAGCGCTACGGCATGGAGATCGTCGGCAGCGAAGGCGTGATCTCGCTGCGGGGCGGGGCCGGCTCGGAGCTGGCGATCTACCCCCATCCGGTTTTCCTTCCCGCCGACGCCGGCCAGGGCTGGCAGCCGCTGGAGGGACTGCCCGAGGACGAGCTCCCGTCGGGCAACCAGCGGGCGATCGCCGACCTGATCGAGGCGGCCGATGAGGATCGCGAGCCCCTGTCGAGCGCCGCCGGCGCCGTGGCCGCCCTGGAGATGATCCTGGGGGCCTACGAGTCGCAGATCACCGGCGCCCGGGTGACCATGCCCATGGCCAACCGCGAGCATCCGCTGGTCGCCTTCAGGGAGCCCCGCCCCCGGTGAGCGGGTCCCGGCCCGTCCCCCACGAAGTCATTCCCAGCGATCGGCTGCCAGCGGCTCGATACCAGGATCTCCCGGAGGCGCCGTCGTGGCGCAGGCTCCTCGGTCCCAGCGTCCTGCTCCTCGGCCTCTCCCTCGGCAGCGGCGAGTTCGTCCTCTGGCCCTACATCACCTACCGCTTCGGCTTCGTCGCCTTCTGGGCGTGCATGGTGGGGGTCACCACCCAGTACTTCATCAACATGGAGATCGAGCGCTGGACCCTGGCCACGGGCGAGTCGGCGATCACCGGGTTCTGCCGCCTGTGGAAGGGCTGGGCCGCCGTCTTCCTCCTCTGCAACGTCATCCCCTGGATGTGGCCGGGCTGGGCGGCGGGAGCGGCGACCATGCTCACCTGGGAGATCGGCGGAGGCGAGCAGGCGCGCACCCTGATCTCCATCCTCAGCCTGCTGGCGATCGGTGCCGCCCTGACCCTGGGCCCCGTGGTCTACAACACGGTGGAGCGGCTTCAGAAGGTCCTGGTGGCCTTCATCTTCCTGTTCATGGTGATCCTCGCCTTTCTCGTGGTCGATCTGGTGCACGTGGGGGAGATGGCGCGCGGCATCGCCAACGTGGGCCACATCCCCGAGGGCATGGAGCTGCCCCTGCTCCTGGGAGCCCTGGCCTTCGCCGGCGCCGGCGGCACCATGAACCTGGCCCAGGGCAACTACGTCCGCGAGAAGGGATTCGCCATGGGGCGCTACGCCGGCCGCCTGACGAGCCCCCTCACGGGGCGCCCCGAGGTGGTGGCCGGCATCGGCGCACACTTCGAGCACGGCGCCGACAACCTGCGCCGGTGGAAGGACTGGTGGGGAGCCGCCAATCGCGAGCACCTGCTCAACTTCTACCTGCTGTCGGTTCTCTCCCTGATGATGCTCTCCCTCATCGCCTACGCCACTACCCAGGGGGCCCCGGGGCTGGAGAAGGGATTCGGGTTCATCCGCGCCGAGGGGCGGTTCATCGGCGACCGCTACGGACCGTGGATGCAGCACGCCTTCCACTGGATGGGGATCGCCATCCTGTTGACGACGGAGCTGGGGCTCCTCGACGCCTGCGCCCGCATCTCGACGGACATCATCAAGGTCAACTGGCTGCGCGACAGCGAGGTCTGGACCGACAGCCGCCTCTACTTCCTGCTCCTGTGGGGCCAGATCCTGCTCGGGTGCGCCATCCTGCTGGCGGGGCTGGTCGTGCCCGGCCTGGCGCAGCCGCTGGTGCTGCTCGTCCTCAGCGCCGCCCTGAACGGCGGTGTCATGCTGATCTACTCGCTGCTGCTGTTGTGGATGAACAGCCGCGTCCTGGGCGGGACCTTGCGCACTCCCGTCGTGCGTTTTCTGGCGATGGTGTGGGCCAGCGCGTTCTTCGGCTACTTCACCATCGTCACCTTGAGCAACCAGCTTCCGAAGCTGTTCGGGGGGTGACCCTGTCCGCGGCATCGCCAGGCCCGTTCCCGGGGACGGGCTCCAGGGGGACGCGGCTGTCACCCACCATTCTTGACATTCTTGCGGGTCCCCTCTATATTGCGCGCTTTCCACCAGATACCGGTTCCGGCCTTCCCATGAGCATCGCATCGAGCGCCCCGAGCCCGCGTCGAGACCCGACACCCCGGGCCCGTCTCTCCCTGCGCTCCCTGTCGCTCATTCCGCTCGATCGCCCGATTCCCGGCCTTCTCCTTGCCGGGCCGATCGAATAGGCTCCGCCGCTTCCCTTCTCACGCACCTCAATCGAAGACGCCGGACGGAGCCTCTGAAGCGATTTCACGGGCGGTGACGGAGTTGTGCCCACTCCGGTGACCCCACAAGGCGGCAGCGGCCGCCGCCCCTTCCCGGGGCAAGGAGCATAGCGATGCAGATGTACTACGACGACGACGCCAACCTCGAGCTGCTGAGCGACAGGACGGTCGCCGTCATCGGTTACGGCAGCCAGGGACACGCCCACTCCCTCAACCTGAAGGAGAGCGGCGTCGGCGTCGTCGTCGGTCTCCGCGAGGGCAGCGCCCGCCGGGCCGAGGCAGAGAGCGCGGGACTGAGGGTGGCCACCGTCGCCGAGGCCGCCGCCGCCGGCGACATCATCATGATCTTGATCAACGACGAGGTGCAGCGCAGCGTCTACGAAGCCGACATCCGCCCCAACCTGGAGGCCGGGAACGCCCTCGCCTTCGCCCACGGCTTCAACATCCACTTCGGGCAGGTCGTGCCGCCTGCCGACGCCGATGTCTTCATGGTCGCCCCCAAGGGGCCCGGCCATCTCGTGCGCCGGGTCTACAGCGAGGGGGGCGGTGTTCCGGGCCTGCTCGCCGTCGAGCAGGACGCCACCGGGCGCGCCCAGGAGATCGGCCTCGCCTATGCCAAGGGCATCGGCTGCACCCGCGGCGGCGTCATCCAGACGACCTTCCGCGAGGAGACCGAGACCGACCTCTTCGGCGAGCAGGTCGTCCTCTGCGGCGGCCTCACCGAGCTGATCCGGGCCGGCTTCGATACCCTCGTGGAGGCGGGGTACCAGCCCGAGGTCGCCTACTTCGAGTGTCTCCACGAGGTCAAGCTGATCGTCGACCTGATCTACGAAGGCGGCATCGCCAACATGCGCTCGTCCATCAGCGACACGGCCGAGTTCGGCGACCTGACCCGCGGCGGCCGGGTCGTCACCGAGGAGACGCGGCAGGAGATGAAGCGCATCCTGGCGCAAGTTCAGAACGGGCAGTTCGCCAAGGAGTGGCTGCTGGAGAACCAGGTGGGCCGTCCGAACTACAACGCCAGGAAACGCCGCGACGCCGAGCACCTGATCGAGGAGGTCGGCAGCCGCCTGCGCGGCATGATGAGCTGGCTGGGGGAGCCCGGGAACGGGTCCTGAGGGCGCGCCCACCGGCATCTGACGGAGCAAGGGCCATGGCACCATCCAAGTCCGACGATCGCGTGATCATCTTCGACACGACCCTGCGCGACGCCGAGCAGTCCCCCGGGGCGTCCCTGACCCTGCGCGACAAGCTCGAGATCGGACACCAGCTCGCCCGCCTCCGGGTCGACGTCATCGAGGCGGGCTTTCCGATCTCCTCCAACGAGGACTTCGAGGCGGTGCAGCGTGTCGGGCTCGAGGTGGAAGGGCCGGCGATCTGCGCCCTGGCGCGGGTGGTCCCGAGAGACATCGACCGTGCCGGCGAGGCCCTGCGGGATGCCCCCAGGCCGCGCATCCACACCTTCGTGGGCACCTCCGAGGCGCACCTGGCGCGGCAGATGCACAAGAGCGGCTCGGAGGTCCTCGACATGGCGGTGAAGGCCGTGACCCAGGCCAGGGGGTACGCGGAGGACGTGGAGTTCTCGCCCATGGACGCGACGCGGGCGGAGTTCTCCTACCTGGCCGAGATCGTGCAGGCCGCCATCGAGGCGGGGGCGTCGACGATCAACATCCCCGACACGGTGGGCTACACGGTGCCCGAGCAGTTTGCCGATCTCATCCGGCGGCTGCGTGGCGAGGTGCCGAACATCGACCGGGCGGTGATCAGCGTGCACTGCCACGACGACCTCGGCATGGCCGTCTCCAACAGCCTGGCTTCCCTGCAGGCCGGGGCGCGCCAGGTCGAATGCACCCTCAACGGCCTGGGGGAGCGCGCCGGCAACGCCTCGCTGGAGGAGGTGGTGATGGCACTGAAGACCCGGGCGGACTACTTCGGCCTGCGCACGGAGGTGGTGGCCAGGGAGATCCTGTCCACGAGCCGTCTCGTGAGCCGTCTCATGGGGATCGCGGTGGCGCCCAACAAGGCGATCGTCGGCGCCAACGCCTTCGCTCACAGTTCCGGCATCCACCAGGACGGCGTGCTCAAGTCCCGCGACACCTTCGAGATCATGGATCCCACCGAAGTGGGATGGGAGGCGACCTCCATCGTCCTCACGGCGCGCTCCGGCCGGCACGCCCTGCGCCATCGGCTGGAGGAACTGGGCTACGAGCTGGACGCCGAGCGCCTCGACGAGATATACGAGCGCTTCCTGGAGCTGGCGGACAAGAAGAAGGAGGTCTTCGACGAGGACCTGATGGCCATCGTCGAGGACGAGTTCCGCGAGGACGAGGGCGGCCGCTTCGCCCTGGAGTACCTGCACACCGTGAGCGGCACGGGGACGGTGCCCTCGGCGACGGTGCGAATCCGCGTCGACGGCGAGGAGCGGGTGCAGCAGTCGGCCTGGGGTGACGGACCGGTGGACGCCACGTACGAGGCGATCAACCAGGTGACCAACACCCGGGCCAAGGTCGAGGAGTACTCGATCCAGGCGATCACGGGGGGCAGCCAGGCCATGGGAGAGGTGACGGTGCGCGTCAGCGACGGCGACCTGAAGACCACGGGACGGGGCACCTCGACGGACATCATCGAGGCCAGCGCCCGGGCATACGTGGACGCCATCAACCGGCTGGAGCTGCGCCGGGGGCGCCAGGTGCGGCTCGACCAGAAGGCCCCCGACCGCGCTCATTGAGCGCCGCCCTTCCGCAAGGAGACCGAGGCAGATGGGGAAGAGGAACCTCTTCGAGAAAGTCTGGGACGCCCACACGGTTCGCGAGCTGCCATCCGGACAGACACAGCTCTTCGTCGGGCTGCACCTGATTCACGAGGTCACGAGCCCCCAGGCCTTCCAGATGCTGCGCGAGCGCGGCCTGCGGGTGATGCACCCGGAGCGCACCTGGGCCACGGTGGACCACATCATCCCCACCGACATCAGCGACCGCCCCTTCCTCGACGATCTCGCCGAGCGGATGATGGTGGCCATGGAGGAGAACGCCTCGGAGTTCGAGATACCCCTCTTCGGCATGGACGATCCCCGCCGGGGCATCGTCCACGTCATCGGGCCCGAGCTCGGGCTGACCCAGCCGGGGATGACGATCGCCTGCGGCGACAGTCACACCTCCACCCACGGCGCCTTCGGGGCCGTCGCCTTCGGCATCGGCACCAGCCAGGTGCGGGACGTGCTCGCCTCCCAGTGCCTGGCCATGTCCCGTCCCAAGGTGCGCCGCGTATCGGTGGACGGAACCCTGGGCCCTGGCGTGTACGCCAAGGACCTCACCCTCCACGTCATCGGGTCACTGGGCGTGAAGGGGGGCGTCGGGTACGCCTACGAGTACGCCGGGGGGGTTCTCGACCGCATGTCGATGGAAGAGCGCATGACGGTCTGCAACATGTCCATCGAGGGCGGCGCCCGCTGCGGCTACGTCAATCCCGACGAGACCACCTTCGAGTATCTCCAGGGCCGTCCGGAGGCGCCCCGGGGGGCCGACTTCGACCGCGCCGTCGACTGGTGGCGCTCCATCGCCTCAGGCCCCGGCGCCGATTACGACGACATCGTGGAGATCGACGCCGCCGAGATTGCCCCAACCGTCACCTGGGGCATCAACCCGGGGCAGTCCTGCAGTGTCGGTGGCTCCCTGCCCGCCCCCGGAGAGGCCGGGGCCGACGCCGGGTCGGTTGCCGAGGCCCTCGACTACATGGGGTTCGAGGCTGGCCAGCCTATCGCGGGGACCCCGGTGGACGTCGCCTTCATCGGCTCGTGCACCAACTCGCGCATCTCCGATCTTCGCGAGGCTGCGAAGGTGGTCAAGGGGAGAAAGGCCGCCGCCGACGTGAAGGCCCTCGTCGTCCCGGGCTCGCAGAAGGTGGGGGACCAGGCCCGCCGCGAAGGTCTGGACGAGATCTTCCGGGCCGCCGGCTTCGAGTGGCGCGAGGCCGGCTGCTCCATGTGCCTGGCCATGAATCCCGACAAGCTGGAGGGGCGGCAGCTATGCGCTTCGTCGAGCAACCGCAACTTCAAGGGCCGCCAGGGGAGTCCCACGGGGCGGACCTTGCTGATGAGCCCGGCCATGGTCGCCGCCGCCGCGGTGAGCGGACGGGTGACCGACGTGCGCCTCATGCTGAACGGAGGGTGAGATGACATCGAGTGCCGAGACCTCCACCAGCATCCGCCGCCTGATCAGGGGCCGCGCCGTAGCGGTGCGCGGCAACGATATCGACACGGACCGCATCATCCCGGCGCGATATCTGCGAACCGTCACTTTCGACGGCCTCGGAGAGCACGCCTTCGAGGACGACCGCGCCGCCGAGGGCCATCCCTTCGACAACCCGCGCTTCGCCGGGGCTTCCATCCTCGTGGCCAACGCCAACTTCGGCTGCGGCTCCTCGCGGGAGCACGCCCCCCAGGCGCTGATGCGCTGGGGCATCGAGGCCTTCGTCGCCGTCTCCTTCGCCGAGATCTTCTTCGGCAACTGCACCGCCCTGGGCCTCCCGTGCCTCAGGGCTTCGGAGAGGGACGTGGAGCGCCTCATGGGGGCCGTGGAGGACGATCCGGCACTGGTGGTGGAGGTCGATGTGGAGGCGCAGAGCGCGCGCTTCGGCGGCCAGTCGATGGCGGCCGCCATGCCCGAGGGGCCGCGCGAGCAGCTGGCCACCGGGACCTGGGACGCCCTCGGGCAGTTGCTGGAGGCCGGAGACGAGATCGGACGAACGGCGCGGAGGCTGCCGTACCTCTCGTCCTTTGGAAGAGAGTCCTGAGTGGCACCACGGAACGGCGCCGGCGGAACCCGCAGGCGGGCAAACCGGAACGGAAAGGAGTGCAGGTGAAATCGTACAAGATCGCCGTCCTGCCGGGAGACGGCACCGGCCCCGAGGTGGTCGCCGAGGGGATGAAGGCCCTGGCCGCCCTGGCGGACAGGGTGGGATTCTCATACGAGAGCGCCGACTTCGACTTCGGCGGAGACCGCTACCTCAGGACCGGCGAGACCCTGCCCGACTCCGCCGTCGACGAGCTTCGGCAGTTCGACGCCATCTATCTCGGGGCCATCGGACATCCCGACGTGAAGCCGGGGATACTCGAGAAGGGGATCCTCCTGAGGCTGCGCTTCGAGTTGGACCAGTACATCAACCTGCGGCCGGTGAAACTCTACCCGAACGTGCCGACCCCCATCAAGGACAAGGGGCCGGAGGAGATCGACTTCGTGGTGGTGCGCGAGAACACGGAGGGGATCTACACCGGCGCGGGGGGATTCTTCAAGAAGGGAACGCCCGACGAGATCGCCGTGCAGGAGTCGATCAACACCCGCAAGGGGGTCGAGCGCTGCTTGCGCTACGCTTTCGACTACACCCGCCGACGCAACAAGGACAGGACCCTCACCCTGTGCGGCAAGACCAACGTCCTCACCTACGCCTTCGACCTCTGGGAGCGGGCCTTCCACGAGGTGGGGGAGGCCGACTACGGCGACATCCGGCGCGACTACGCCCACGTGGACGCCATCTGCATGTGGATGGTGAAGAACCCCGAATGGTTCGACGTGATCGTCACCGACAACATCTTCGGCGACATCATCACCGACCTGGGCGCCATGATCCAGGGAGGGATGGGCATCGCCGCGGGGGGCAACATCAATCCTGAGGGCGTGTCGATGTTCGAGCCCATCGGCGGATCGGCGCCGAAGTACACGGGCCGGAACGTGATCAACCCCATGGCCGCCATCGGCGCCTGCCAGCTCATGGTCGACACCCTGGGCGAGCACGAGGGGGCCGCAATCCTCGAGGCCGCCATCGTGTCGACTCTGCAGCAACTGAAGGGGATGGGCGCCGGCGAGATGGGGTATTCCACGAGCGAGGTGGGGGACCTGGTGGCCGGGGCGGTCACCGCCGCGTCTCCCTGACCCGGGTCCATGTCCTCGGTAGAGATCTACGATTCGACGCTGCGGGACGGGGCCCAGGCGGAGGGGATCACCTATTCCCTCCAGGACAAGCTGGAGATCGCCCAGCGGCTGGACGACCTCGGTGTGCACTTCATCGAAGGAGGCTGGCCGAATCCGACGAACCCGAAGGACCTCGCTTTCTTCGAGCAGGTCAGGGCGCTGAACCTGCGGGCCCGGGTAACCGCCTTCGGCAGCACCCGGAGGCCCGCCAACGCCGCCGGGGAGGATGCCACCCTCAACACCCTCCTCAAGGCCGGCACCGACAGCGTCACCCTCTTCGGCAAGAGCTGGGACCTCCACGTCACCGAGGTGCTGAAGACGACACGGGAGGAGAACCTGAGGCTCATCGAGGACTCGGTGGCCTACCTGGTGGCCAGGGGCCGCGAGGTGACCTTCGACGCCGAGCACTTCTTCGACGGCTGCGCCGCCGACGCCGGCTACGCTCTGGAGACACTGCGCGCCGCCGAGCGCGGAGGGGCGCGGGTCCTGGTCCTGTGCGACACCAACGGCGGCACCCTGCCCGGGGAGGTGGCGCGCATGTTCCGGGCCGCGGCCGGGGCCGTCGGGGCGCCACTCGGGATCCACACCCACAACGACGCCGGACTGGCCGTGGCCAACACCATCGCCGCCGTCGACCTGGGGGCGGCGCAGGTGCAGGGCACCTTCAACGGTTACGGGGAACGCTGCGGCAACGTCAACCTGTGCACCGTCATCCCCGTCCTGGAGCTGAAGATGGGGCGGGCCTCCATCGGCCGCGAAAAGCTGGCGCAGCTGATGGACTTCTCGCGCTTCCTCTCCGAGACGGCCAACGTCGCCCACGACCACCGCCAGCCCTTCGTCGGCGAGAGCGCCTATGCCCACAAGGGCGGCGTGCACATCGACGCCATGAACAAGGACCCCCGCTGTTACGAGCAGGAGGATCCGGAGGCGACCGGAAACAGCCGCCGCTACCTGGTCTCGGACCAGTCGGGGGGCAGCACCGTGGTGGCCAAGCTCGGGCGCTTCTTCCCCGAGCTGAGCAAGAAGGACCCAGCCGTCGCCGAGGTGCTGACCGAGGTCAAGCGGCTGGAGCACCAGGGGTACCAGTTCGAAGCCGCCGAGGGCTCCTTCGAGCTGCTCGCGCGGCGCTGCATGGGCCTCTACCGCGACCGCTTCCGGCCCCTGAGCTTCCACGTCTCCAGCCGCAAGGAGGCCGAGGGCGAGCCCGAGGTAGCGGAGGCGGTGGTCAAGGTGGAGGTGAACGGGCGCGTCCACCACACGGTGGGCGAAGGGGACGGTCCCGTGAACGCCATGGACCGGGCCCTGCGCAAGGCCGTGGAGGCGGTCTTCCCGGACCTGAAGGCCGTCCATCTGGAGGACTACAAGGTGCGGGTCATGTCCTCCAGTGACGGCACCGCAGCCCGGGTCCGGGTGCTCATCGAGTCCTCGGACGGCCACGACGTGTGGGGAACCGTGGGCGTGTCGGAGAACATCATCGAGGCGAGCTGGATCGCCCTGGCCGACAGCCTGCACTGCAAGCTCATGCGTGAGGAGGGGCGATGATCGAGATCGAAGGCGGCAGCGTCACCTCCCCCCGGGGGTATCGGGCCGCCGGCGTCACCTGCGGCATCAAGCCCTCGGGGAGCAGGGACCTGTCCCTGACGGTATCCGACAGGCCTGCGGCCGGCGCCGCGGTGTACACCACCAACCGCGTTCAGGGGGCGCCGATCCCGGTCTGCCGCGAGCACCTGGCCGACGGCCGCGCCCGGGCGGTGATCATCAACAGCGGTGTCGCCAACGTCTGCAACGGCGACCGGGGCCGCGCCGACGCGGTGCGCATGTGCGAGGCCACGGCGCAACGGCTCGGCCTGTCCACCCGCGATGTCCTCGTCTGCTCCACCGGTCTCATCGGAGTGCCGCTGCCGATGGAGCGGATCGAGGAGGGAATCCCGCGGGTGGTGGCAGGTCTGTCGGGGGAGGGCGGGGTGGAGGCGGCGGAGGCGATGATGACGACGGACACCGTGGCCAAGCACGCCGCCGTCCGCGTCGACCTCGACGGTCATCCGGCGACGGTGGGAGCCGTGGCCAAGGGAGCCGCCATGATCTCCCCGAATATGGCCACCATGCTCGCCCTGATCACCACCGATGCCGCCGTCCCCGCGGTGCGGCTGCAGCAGCTCCTGGTGCGCGCTGTCGGGCGCAGCTTCAACTGCTGCACCGTCGACGGGGACATGAGCACCAGCGATACCGTGATCGCTTTGGCCAACGGAGCCGCCATGGGCGGGGTCGGCGGCTCCCGCGGCCTGTCGGAGGAGGCCTTCGAGAGGCTGGCCGAGGCCATGGAGCACGTCTGCCGCAGGATGGCGCGGGCCATCGCCGCCGACGGAGAGGGGGCCAGCAAGCTCATCACGGTCCGCGTCCTGCGCGGACGCAGCGAGGCCGAGGCGCGGGCGGTGGGCCTGGCGGTGGCCAACTCCAGCCTCGTGAAGACTGCGGTCTTCGGCAACGATCCCAACTGGGGCCGGATCCTCTGCGCCGTGGGCTACGCCGGCGCCGATCTCGACCCGGCGGCGGTGGCCGTGTCGCTCTGCGGCCGGCCGGTCTACGGCGGCGGCGCCGGCATCGACTTCGACGCCGCGGCCCTGAGCGCCGCCATGAAGTCGGAGGAGGTCGACATCGAGATCGATCTGAAGGCGGGGGAAGCCCGGGCCGAGATATTCACCTGCGATCTGACCTGCGAATACGTTCGACTCAACGCGGAGTACACCACATGAACCAGAAGTTGTCTGCCTACATCCAGCGCGTCGCCCCCTCGGCGACCATGGCCACCTCGGCCAAGGCGGCGGCTCTCCGGCGGGAGGGCGTCGACGTGATCGCCCTCTCCGCCGGCGAGCCGGACTTCGATACGCCGGAGCACATCAAGGACGCGGCCAAGCAGGCTCTGGACGAGGGGTTCACCAAGTACACGTCCCCGCCCTCGGGCATTCCTGAGTTGAAGGCCGCCGTATGCGGCAGGTTCAGGAAGGACCACGGCCTGGACTACGCTCCCGAGGAGGTGGTCGTCAACAACGGCGCCAAGCACTCCCTGGCCCTGGCCGTGGCGGCGGTGTTGAACCCCGGCGACGAGATGGTCATCCCCACGCCCTACTGGGTGACCTTCACCGAGCAACCCAAGCTCGTGGGCGCGGATCCCGTGATCGTCGAAACGCGCGACGAGGAGGGCCTCAAGCTTACGCCGGAGAAGCTGAGGGCCGCGCTGACGCCGCGTACCCGGATGGTCCTGATCAACAGTCCGTCCAACCCGAGCGGCGCCGTCTATTCCCGGGAGGAGCTGGCCGCCCTCGGCGAGGTCGCCCTCGAGCGGGGGCTCTACGTTCTCAGCGACGAGATCTACGAGAAGCTGGTCTACGATGGGGCGGAGCACGTGTCGATGGCGCAGTTGAGCCCGGAACTGAAGGCGCGCACCATCATCGTCAACGGCGTCTCCAAGACCTACGCCATGACCGGCTGGCGGATCGGCTACGCCGCCGGCCCCCGCGATGTGATCGGCCTGATGGACAAGGCCCAGAGTCAGACCGTCTCCCATCCCTCCTCGATCTCGCAGAGGGCCTCCGTGGCCGCCCTCGAGGGACCTCAGGAGGTGGTGGAGGAGATGCGACTCGAGTACGACCGCCGCCGCCGCTTCGTCGTCGACCGCCTCAACGGGCTGGATGGCGTCACCTGCGCCCTGCCCCTGGGCGCCTTCTACGTCTACCCCGACGTCTCCTCCTACTTTGGCCTGGGGACGGCGGACCGGGTGCTCGCCGATGTCACCGATCTGTGCGACTACCTCCTCGACGAGGCCCGGATCGCCTGCGTGCCCGGGCCGGGCTTCGGCACGAGAGCGCACTTCCGCCTGTCCTATGCCACCTCGATGGAGAATCTCCACCGCGCCATGGACCGTCTCGGCGGGGCCCTGACCAAGCTGGGGTGAAGAAGAGCCGGGAAACCGGTGTCTCCTCCAGTGATCTCCACCCTTCCCCCAACCCGGGGCGCCGGTCATGAGTGACGACAGCTTCCACCTCGACTTCGAGCGCCCCATCGTGGAGCTCGAGAAACGCATCAGCGACATGGAGGCCCAGGCCGAGACGGACGGCCTCGACCTGAGCCGCGAGATCCGCTCCCTGCAGGAGCGCGTCAAGAGGCTTCGCCGAGAGATCTACTCCCGCCTCACGCGCTGGCAGCGCGTGCAGATCTCCCGCCATCCACTGCGCCCCTACGCCCTCGACTACATGGGGCGGATCCTCACCGACTTCGTCGAGCTCCACGGCGACCGCTACCACGGCGACGACAAGTCGATCGTCGGTGGGCCCGCCCGCCTCGACGGCGAGCCGCTGATGGTCGTCGGCATCCAGAGCGGGCGCAACGTGGACGAGCGCAAGCAGCGCAACTTCGGCATGCCCCATCCCGAGGGCTACCGCAAAGCCCTGCGCCTGATGCAGATGGCGGCCAAGTTCCAGCGCCCGATCCTGACCCTGGTGGACACGTCGGGTGCTTTTCCCGGCGTCGAAGCGGAGGAGCGGGGGCAGGCGGAGGCGATCGCCCGCAATCTCTACGAGATGTCCCACCTGCCCGTTCCGATCGTGGTGGCCATCATCGGCCAGGCCTTTTCAGGCGGGGCCATCGGCATCACCGTGGGCGACCGCATCCTGATGCTGGAGCACGCCGTCTACTCGGTGATCGTCCCCGAGAGCTGCTCCACCATCCTCTTCCGCACGCGCGACCGCAAGGAGGAGGCGGCCGAAGCCCTCAGGCTCTCGGCGGCAGACCTGATCGAGCACAAGGTCATCGACCGGGTCGTGCCCGAGCCCTTCGGCGGCGCTCACCGCGACTACAACCAGGTCGCCTCGACCCTGAAGCACCATATCCAGGAGGCCCTGGCCGAACTGCGTCCACTGCAACCGCAGGACCTGATCGATCAGCGCGTCGAGAAGTTCTCGGCCATGGGGGTGTGGGAGGAGTAGAGGAGGATCGCCCGGAAAAGCCAGCAGCCCCCGTCTCGCCCAGGCCGAGACGGGGGCTGCTGTGCTTCCGGCCAGTCTCTCTAGTTGCGCCGCACGCGGTCGAACAACCGCTCCAGCCGATCGAAGGCCAGGCGGATCATGTCGTCGTCCCAGTCGCCGTCGACGTTGACTCGCAACACGGACTTGAGGGTGTCGAGGTAGGCTCGCTGGGCCTCGGTGAGGGGACGGTTGCTGTTCACGGGTCGTTCCCGGTCGCGCTCCCGCTCACCCCGGTCGCCGCGCTCCCGGTCGCGCTCTCCCCGGTCGCCGCGTTCCCGCTCGCGCTCTCCACGCTCCCGGTCGCCGCGGTCTCCACCCCGGCCCTGGGGCCGCCGGTCGGATTGCTGAGCCCGGGCCTCACCGCGACGCCCGTTGCCGGAACTCGCCGCCGGGGGCTCGCGGCTCTCCCGGACCGGGGCACTCTCGGCGTCGACCTTGGCGGGCTCTTCGGCCTCGGCGGCCTCCCCCGCCTCTTCGGCGGCAGGGGCAGGCTCTCCGCCCTCGGCCTCGGTGAGCAGATACTTGAAGAACATCTTCATCTTGTTGGCCGAGTCGTTCCCCATCCCTGTCTCGCGGCGGAAGTAGGCGACCATGTCGCGGTCGGTCATCTCGCCGTTGCTGTCGCGGTACTGGCCCAGCAGCTCGGGGTAGAGGTCGTCGAGGACCTCGCCGATGGCCTGCCGGCGGGACTCCTTCTCCACCAGACTCTTCAGCCGGTCCGTGGGGTGCTGCTCGTCGTCGATCAGACCCATCGCCTCGATGCCGCGGAGGAAGCGGTAGATCATCGAAGGCGTGCGGATGATGGCGCGCACGTAGTCGCGGTCGATCTCCTCGGGAATCTTGCTCTGCAGTCGGGAGAGGAACTTCTCGAACTGGGTCTTGGTGATGTAAGGATACCAGGGCTTGTCCTTGCCCTGCTGGCCCTCGCCTTCGCCGGCGACGACCTCCTCTTCATCCCTGGATTCTGCCATGGGAATACGCTCCGGTGAGATGGATGGCGAAGCCGCGGCGCTACGCCCCCCCCGAACGGTCAGGGGTAGGCGGCCGCCACCTTGGTGGTGATGCCTCCGCGGGCGCTGTAGTCGCCGATCACGGTCATCCGCCTGGGTGCGCATGCGGCCACGAGATGATCGAGGATGGCGTTGGTCACGGCTTCGTAGAAGATGCCCTGCTGGCGAAAGGACTGCAGATAGAGCTTGAGAGACTTGAGCTCCAGGCAGCTGTCGCCGGGGACATAGGTGATATGGATGGTACCGAAGTCCGGTTGGCCGGTTCGGGGACAGACCGAGGTGAACTCGGGACAGTCGATGTCGATCGTGTACTCCCGACCCGGTTCGGGGTTCGGGAAGATTTCAAGGAGTTCCTCGGGATGGGGCATCCCCCGGGAAACTAGGCCACGCCCTCCGGGCCGGCAAGTTGTGCCTCAGGCGAGGAAGCGGGTCAGCACGTTCGCCGTGATGCGGGAGACGGCGTGGTCCACGAGGATCGAGGCGGGCCAGGTGATGGAACCCACGGAGAACACCTCGCCGCCGCTGCCGGTGTCGAAGTGCACGATCTCGCCGCCGCCCTCATCGGGATTCATCCCCTTGGCGACGACGTGCACGTTGGCGGGCGAGCTCGGCGAGGTCTTGTCGGTCTCGTGTCCCGAGGCGCCGCCGGGGATCCTCATGTGCAGGCTGGCCTGGCCGAAGCGGTCGCCCTCGGTTAGGCCGGTGCCGGCGAGAGTCCAGTGGCCGGCGTCGACAACCCGGTAAGGCGCCGCGGTCATGATGCCCGATTCGGAGTAGACGACGCCGAGGAGGTTGGCCTCCGACTCGACCTGGAGGTGAAAGCGGCTCTCGGCCCCATGGCGGGCGAGCTCCCGGGCGTTGCCATTGAAGGCCTTCATCGTTGCTCCGTCGAGCATCTCGATCTTGCAGTTGAGGCCGTTGCCGCCCAGGTACATGAGCTTGCCGCCGCGCTCGAAGACCCAGGACTTCACGGCGCGGTACATCTCCTCGGACCAGTACTCGGGATGGGTGCTGATCACCAGGACCCGGTAGTCGTCGAGCCGCAGCTGGCCGTAGTGGAGTTGGGTCTCCGCCCACAGGTCGTAGGAGAAGCCCTGCCTTTCCATCCATCCGAGGAGCCGCCACTCGGCCTCGGCCAGGTGGCAGGCCGCGCGCCCCTCGATGGGGCCGGTGAGCCGCGCCTCGAGGGGGATGTGGTTGACCGGCTCGGGGCGGTCGAAGGAGAGGGGGGCGTAGTCGTCGGCGCCGTAGGTGTCGTGATCGGGGTCGGTGTAGCGGTCCAGGTCGAGGCGGGCGTTGACCGTCGGCGTGGGCGGCACCCGGTCGGGATGGATGTAGTTGCTGCGACCGCCGAAGTTGTTGTAGGCGTTCCAGGTGATGTTGCTGGCCAGGACCGCCACCGGGGCTCCGGGGGCGGCGGGCGCCACGATCCACGGGAAGGAGAAGAAACGGCCGCTCTCGGTGGAGGCGTGGAAGTAGTAGAGGCCGGTGCGCTCCGGGGCGGCCACCTGCTGCGGATGGCGGGGGCTGGTGTAGCCGTGGCGGTTCCACTCGACCCCGGTCTGGGTGTAGTCGCCGTCCGGCGTAATCTGCACGTTCGCCCGGGGGCCGTGCTCGTCGTACCAGCCGATGGTGCGCACGAACTCCTTCTCGCGGCCGTAGCGGAAGAGCTCGAGCTTGTAGGCCTCGTGGCTGTGAACGCGGAACTCGGAGCGCTCGCCGCCGCGCACCCACTTGGGCCAGGCATAGCCAAGCAGCCCGTCGGCGAGGAGCCGGAAGTGGCAGGGGCGGCCCTCGACGACGCTGATGCTCACGCGCTTGCTGCCGTAGCCCTGGCGGGCGAGGACCACCTTGCAGGGCCCCGGCGGCAGATCCGCGTATACGGCGCCGGAGGCGCCGGACCGCGCCTGCACCACGTCTCCCGCGGATCCGGTGAACTCCAGGAGCGTGTCCGGCAGGGCCACGTAGCGCTCGTCGCTCACGTATCCGATCAGCATCGGCTCTCCAGGGGGTCGGGAAGCCCCGCGGCGGCGAAGCCGCGGGAGCGCAGCCGGCAGCTGTGGCAGTCGCCGCAAGGGGACTCGGTGTCGACGTAGCAGGACCATGTGAGGCCCAGCGGTGCTCCCAACTGCATCCCGCGGCGGATGATGGCCGCCTTGTCGAGATGGAGCAGGGGCGTGCGCACGCCGATCCGCACCGAGGGCGGAGTCGCGGCGTCCACCAGACGGCCGAAAGCGCCGAAGAAGGCCGGCCGCGTATCCGGGTAGGGCGAGCCGGGCGCGTGGGCGCCGCAGTAGATCTCCGGGGCGCCGAGGACCTCGGCGCAGGCGACGGCCGCCGACAGCAGGCTGGCGTTGCGGAAGGGGACGTACGTCGACGGTACTTCGTCGGCGCAAAGATCCTCCCCGGGCATTGGGATCGTCCGGTCGGTCAGGCTCGAACCGCCGAGTTGCCGCAGGTAGCGGAGGTCGACCTCCCGGCGGTGCGCGAGACCGTAGTGATCGGCGATCTCCAGGAAGGCCCGGCGCTCGCGGCTCTCGGTCCGCTGGCCGTAGCCGGCGTGCAGGGCCGCCACCTCGCCGGCCGTTCGATGCACGGCCTCGGCGAGGGCGACGCAGCTGTCGAGGCCCCCGCTGACGAGGGCGATGGCGGTGATGGAGGGAACCGGACGGGTCATCGTTTGATGAGACCCAATATAAGTTTGACACTCCCCGGGGGGTCCATAGATTCCTCCGCCATGGCCTTCAAGCAGTTCGATCGGGTGCCCAATCACTACGCCGGCCCCGTGATTCAGCGGATCAAGGACTTCCGGGAGAACGAGGGCAAGCGCTCGCTGGCGCCGACCCGCCTGACCGTCGGACGGCTCGAAGTCCTCGTCCCACGCCACTTCGGGTTCTGCTACGGCGTGGAGCGGGCCATCCACATGGCCTTCTCCGCCATGGATCGGCATCCCGACAAGCGGTTCAACCTGGTGAGCGAGATCATCCACAACCCCCTGGTCAACGACGACCTCGAAGGCCGCGGGGTCCGCTTCATGCACGACCAGAACGGGGAGCGCCTCGTCTCCGAAGAGGAGATCTCCTCTGACGACGTCGTCCTGATACCGGCCTTCGGGACGACGCGGGAGATCGAGGATTCCCTGCAGCGCAGCGGCATCGACACCGCGTCGGAGGAGTTTCGCGAGCACTACGACACCACCTGTCCCTTCGTCTCCAAGGTCTGGACCCGCGGCGAGGAGCTCGCCCGCGAGGGCTACACGATCATCATCCACGGGAAGTACCGGCACGAGGAGACGCAGGCCACCCGTTCCCACACCCAGCAGTACGGCAGGACCCTTGTCGTCCTCGACCGGGAGGAGGCGCTGAGCGTGGCCGCCTTCATCACCGGCCGGACCGGTGTCGGCGAGTTCCGCGAGGTCTTCGAGGGCAAGTGGTCGGAGGGCTTCGACCCCGAACGGGACCTGTCGCGGGTGGCCGTCGTCAACCAGACGACGATGCTCGCCGAGGAGACCAAGGAGGTGGCCGCCATCCTCCGCGACGCCATGGCCGAGCGTTACGGCTCCAAGGATCTCGACCGTCACTTTGCCGATACGGCCGACACCCTGTGCTACGCCACCAACTGGAACCAGAACGCCACCCGGGCGCTCCTCGACAGCGAACCGGACCTGGCGGTGATCGTCGGCGGCTACAACAGCTCCAACACCTCGCATCTGGTGGAGATCTGCGAACGGGTGATGCCGAGCTACCTGATCGGTTCGGCCGGCGACCTTCTTTCCCGCGAGCGCATCCGTCACTACGACATCCACCGGAAGGAGGTCGTCGAGACCGGGATGTGGCTCCCGGAGGAGTTGCCCGCCCGCCTGGTGGTCACCTCCGGCGCCAGTTGCCCCGACGTGCTCATGGACGACGTGGTCCAGCGCATCGCCGGGTACTACGGATACGACGGCGACGACATCCGGGCCGGACTCAGGAACCTGGCTCTGCACGAGCCCGCGGCCGTGTCCTGAGGCGAGATGGTCCTGGCGCGGGTCAAGGGGCAGGCGGTGGCCTCGGCCAAGGCCGCCGCTCTCGAGGGCCGGAGACTGCTGCTCGTGGAGTTGCTCACCGTCGATGGCGAGGAGGCCCTTCCCACGCGCAGGCACCTGGTCTGCGTCGACTCCGTGGGCGCCGGCCAGGGCCAGGTCGTGCTCCTGGTGCAAGGCAGCTCGGCCCGTCAGTGCCCGGGTATGGGAGACCTGCCCGTGGATGCCGTTCTGGTGGGCATCGTCGACGCGGTGAGCTCCGGAGGCCGTCGCTTCGCCCAGGCTGCCGCATGAGGATGGCGCGGGTCATCGGCAGCGTCGTGGCCGATGAGCGCCATCCGGCCCTCGACCGCCGCCGGATCCTGGTCGTCGACGACGGCGACGGCGACGCCGCCCTGCAGCTGGCGGTCGACGCCGTGGGCGCCGGTCCCGGCTGCCGCGTCCTGGTGGCCGACTCGGGCGCCGCCGGCAGCGAGGTGACGGGCCTGGAGTTCCCTCCCGTGCGCAGCGTCGTCGTGGGTATCGTCGACGGCCCCGAAGGGGCGCCGTGAAGCTCGCCCGCGTTCTCGGCCAGGTGGTCCTGTCGCGGACAGTCGAGCCGTACCGCGACAAGAGCCTGCACCTGGTGCAGGACGTGGACGGCGAGTTGAGGGGCGTGGGCGATCCGGAGGTGGCCGTCGGCTGGCAGCCCATGGCGGAGGGAGACTTGGTCGTCGTAGAGGTCTCCCGGGAGGCATGCAACGCCTTCGAGGACGGGGTTCCGGCCGACGCTGCCATCATCGGGCGAGTCGACCGGGTTCACATCGATACCGCTTCTGAGCAGGCAGGAGAGAAATGACAGAGGCTCTGGGCATGTTGGAGACCGTGGGGCTCACGGGCCTCATCGCCGGGGGAGACGCGATATCCAAAGCGGCGAAGGTGGAGCTGCTGGGCTGGGACCGGGTGGGCTCGGGCATGACCACCCTCTTCTGCGGCGGCGACGTGGCGGCCGTGAAGTCGGCGGTCGACGCCGGCGCCCAGGAGGCGTCGAAGGTCGGGGAGGTGCGCGCCGTGCACGTGATCCCCCGGCCTCATTCCGAGCTGGGGGTGATCCTGCCATCGAAGGGGGGCGGGGAGGTGAGCGGGGTCCGCGCCCTGGGCATGGTGGAGACCCGCGGCTCTACGGGGGTCATCGAGGCCGCCGACGCCATGGAGAAGGCGGCGGAGGTGGAGGTCGTCCGCGTGCAGGAGATCGGAGGCGGCTACATTTCGGTCCTCGTAACCGGGGACGTGGGCAGCGTGCAGTCGGCGGTCACGTCCGGCGCGGAGGCAGCGGAGCGCGTGGGCGAGCTCCTGACGCGCCACGTTATCGCCCGTCCGTCCGAAGCGGTCCTTTCCCTGTACCTGGGCTGAGGAGGAGACGGCCATGAGTGCTCTCGGCATGGTGGAGACGCGGGGTCTGGCGGCGGCGGTGGAGGCGCTGGACGCGATGCTGAAGACGGCGGACGTCCGCTACGCGGGCCAGAAGCGTGTGGGCGGAGGCCTGGTGTCGGTTGTGGTGGAGGGGGACGTGGCCTCGGTGAAGTCAGCAGTCGACGCCGGTGCCCAGGCTGCCCAGGGCGTGGGGGAGCTGCGCAGCGTGCATGTGATCCCGCGTCCCATCGACAAGCTCAAGAGCGCCGCCGGCATCTGACGGGACCGACGTGTCCAAGGTGAGCGAAGAGCGGGTCCGCCGCATCGTCGAGGAGGTGGTGCAGCAGGTCGTCGGGTCCGAGTCCGCCCAGGCCCCCTCGTCCGTGGGCGGATCCGGGTCCGGGCTGTTCCGTTCCGCCGACGAGGCGGTGGCCGCCGCTGGCCGGGCGCAGAGGGCCCTTGTCGACGAGAGCCTGGAGCTGCGGCGCAAGATCGTCGAGGCGATCCGGCAGACGACCCGCGATCACGCCGAGACGTTCTCGCGCATGGCCCTCGAAGAGACCGGCATGGGCCGCTTCGAGGACAAGGTGCAGAAGCACCATCTGGCGGCCGATCTCACCCCCGGGGTCGAGGATCTCGAGGCGGTTTCCTGGACGGGGGACCACGGCCTGACGGTTGAGGAGATGGCGCCGTACGGCGTCTTCTGCGCCGTCACCCCTTCCACCCATCCCGTGCCGACCTTGGTGAACAACGCCATCGGCATCATCGCCGCGGGCAACTCCGTCGTCTTCAACCCGCACCCCGGGGCCAAGGGGGTGTCGGCTCACTCCGTGCAACTGCTGAACGACGCCATCGCCGCCGCCGGAGGACCGGGGAACCTGATCGCCTGCATCGCCGAGCCGACGATCGATAGCGCCGGAGAGCTGTTCAACCATCGAGGGGTCCGGGTCATCCTCGTCACCGGCGGGGCTGCCGTGGCCCGAGCCGCCCTCGCCAGCCCCAAGAAGTCGATCGTCGCCGGCCCCGGGAATCCCCCCGTCGTCGTCGACGAGACCGCGGACATCCGCAAGGCCGCGCGCGACATCGTCGACGGCGCCGCCTTCGACAACAACATCCTCTGCATCGGCGAGAAGCAGTGCTTCGTCGTCGACGACGTGGCCGATGACCTCAAGGCGGAGATGGTCGCCTACAGCGCCGTCGAGCTCGACACGGGTCAGGTCGACGCCCTGACCAGGGCCGCCCTCCCCCGGGGGGGGGACGGGCAGCCTCACCCCGGGCGCGAGTTCATCGGCCGCAATGCCAACGTCCTGAGCCGGGCCATCGGCCTCGAGCTCGACGACCGGGTGCGGTTGCTCATCGGTGAGACCGGCGCCGACCATCCCTTCGTCACGGTGGAGCAGATGATGACGTTTCTGCCCATCGTGCGCGTGCGCGACGTGAACGAGGGCATCCGCGCCGCCGTGGAGTCCGAGCACGGCTACCGGCACACCGCCATGATCCATTCCCGGAACGTGGAGAGCATGCACAACATGGCCCGCGCCGTGGACACCACCGTCTTCGTCAAGAACGGTCCTTCCTATGCCGGTCTCGGTGTCGGCGGCGAAGGGTTCTCCACCTACTCAATCGCCGGTCCCACCGGCGAGGGCCTGACCACGGCCCGCACCTTCACCCGCCGGCGCCGCTGCGCCCTGGTGGATTACTTCCGCATCACCTGATCGATGCTCCTCGCCCAGGTGAAGGGTCCGGTGGTGGCCAGCGCCAAGCTCGACAACCTGTCGGGCCGCCGGCTGCTCCTCGCCGAGGTTCTCACCGTGCGCCCCGACGGGCTCCACTCGACCGGCCGCAAGCTCGTCTGTGTCGACGCCGTCAGCGCCGGCACGGGGGAGATCGTCCTCGTCGTCATGGGCAGCTCGGCGCGCACCGCCCCCGAGCTGGGTGCGGTTCCCACCGACGCCGCCATCGTCGCCATCCTCGAAGGACTGAGCGCCGACGGCGAGCGCCTCGATCTGGGACGCGTCGCAGAAGGGGCCGGGTGAGGGGAGAGGTGGTCGCCGCCGTCGACAGGTCCCGGGTCGAAGCGCTGGTTCGCCAGTCCCTCCTTCGCAGCCGGCCGGGCCGTCCCGTTGTCGATGCCGGTCCCGGGAGCGGGGCCCCTCGCCTGATCGCCAACATCTCCGCCCGCCACTGTCATCTGGACGAGGGCGCCCTGCGGACTCTCTTCGGTCGCGGCGCCGAGCTGACCGTCCTGAAGCCCCTGTACCAGGAAGGCGCCTTCGCCGCCGAGGAGACGGTGGCCATCTTCGGGCCGCGCAAGCAGATGATCTCCAACCTGCGGGTCCTCGGGCCGTTGCGCGAGGCGTGCCAGGTAGAGCTCGCTTTCTCCGACGCGCGCTTTCTCGGGATCGATGCCCCGGTGCGGCTCAGCGGCCACATCGACGGCTCGCCCGGGTGCTACCTCGTGGGGCCCGCCGGCGGCCTGGAGATGCGCCAGGGGGTGATCCGGGCGGCGCGCCACGTGCACATGAACCCCGGGGAGGCGTCGTTCTACGGCGTCGCCCCGGGAGATCGCATGCGCCTGGTCGTCGACAGCGGTCAGCCGGGAGCCCTCGAGGACGTGATCGTGCGCGTCGACGCCGCCTCGAAGCTGGAGGTCCACGTCGACACCGACGAAGGCAACGCCGTGGATCTCGTGAACGCCGGGAAGGTGGTGCTGGAGAAGCAGGATGGCGGAGGAAGCCGGCCTTGAGGGCATTCGTCATGGGGGAGACGCTGGGTCCGGCGGCTGCGGCGGGGATCCCGCGGTCCGTCGACAGGCTCGAGGGCGCCCCGGGAATCTGAACGGTGGCTGGTCGGCTGCACATCTCCGAAACGGTCGTCACCGGGGAGATCCTGCGCGCCCGCCACGCGGGCCAAAAGGAGGTGTCGGTGGCTACCGAGGCGGTGGTGACGCCCACCGGGTGGGACTACCTGCGCGGCCACGGGGTGCGGCTGACCCGGGGAGAGTCCACCGGACGGGGCGGATTCGGACCGGCGCCGGCGGAGGCGGTCCCCGAGGTGCTGCCTCCCGGCGCCGAGGGCGGGGTCCTGGCCCGTGGACGCTGCGATCACCCCGACCGCCCCTACGGCTGCAAGACCGAGGAGTTCGGCTCCGGGTTCGTGGAGCCCTCCTCCTGCTCCGAGTGCGCCGTGTACCGGGCCGAGGCGGCGGGACGGCCCAACGGCGGCTGCGGCGGCTGCAATCGCCGCGCCGCCGCCGACCGCGAGGAAGAGGCGCTCGTGCAGCGTCTGACCGACGAGATCATTCGCCGGCTGAACGAGGATTGAAAGCCGTGTCCGACGCCATGGGGATGATCGAGGTCGAAGGAGTCGCGGGTATCGTCGTCGGCGCTGACGCCGCCTGCAAGGCGGCGCGGGTCGAGCTGATGGGATGGGAGTCGATCGGCGGGTTCACCACCCTCTTCCTGCGCGGGCCCCTCGGAGACGTCAGCACCGCCCTGCGCGCAGGCGAGGCGGCGGCCGGCGCCGTCACCGGCCACGTGGTCGGAGCCTGCCTCGATCAGCCTCAGCCCGAGTGCGCCGGTTTCGTCGGCTGCCCCCTTCCCGCGGGTGAGATCGAGGCCGGCGCCCTTGGCCTGATCGAGACGCGGGGGTACGGCGTCCACGTGGAGGTGAACGACGCCATGGCGAAGGCCGCCGATGTGGCCGTGGCCAACGTCCTCACGGTGCACAACCGCGTCGTCTGCAGCCTGATCACCGGCACCGTGGACGCCGTCGAACAGGCCATCGGCCGCGGCCGGGAGAGACTGGGCGGCAGCGAGTGGTTCATGGCAGCGGCGGTGATCCCGCGCCCCCTGCCGGCGGTGCTGCGGGCCTTCCTCCTCTTCCGTCCGGCCGCCGGGGCAGGCTGATGGAACGTGCCCTCGGCATCCTGGAGGTCAGGGGCATGACGGCTCTGGCGGCGGCCCTCGACTCGATGCACAAGGCGGCCTCGGTGCGCCTGGGGGGACGCCACGGTATCGGCTCCGGCTGGTTGACCGTGATCGTCGAAGGCTCCACGGCCGACGCGCGCACCGCCCTCGACGCGGGGCGGGAGGCGGCCGCCGCCCACGGAGAGGTGATCACGGCGGCCCTCGTACCGGGGGCCGACTCCGGCGCCCTCGAGCCGATGCCGCACCTCGGCGCCCCTCTCGAGCCCAGGCCCGGCCTCCAGGCCATCGGCCTCCTGGAGACGCGGGGCCTGGTCCCCCTGGCCGCCGCCGCCGACGCCATGGTCAAGGCCGGCGCCGTCGAGCTCCACGGCTGGGCCTTCATCGGCGGCGCCCTGGTGCATGCCACCGTCAGCGGCTCGGTGGGGGCGGTGGAGGCGGCCGTGCGGGCCGGGGAAGGGGCGGCCCGGCGGGCGGGGGAGTTCCACGGCGCCCTCGTGCTGCCCCAACCGGAGGCCGAAGTGGGCGTCCTGCTGCCCTCCATTCCCCCGGGCGACCCACGCACCGCGGCCGCTCTCGGGATCGTCGAGGCCACGGGGTACGCGGGCTCGGTGGCCGCCGTCGACGGCATGGTGAAGGGAGGGCGCGTCGACCTGGCGCGGCTGACGATCGGCAGCGGGGGCCGCGTGGCGGCCATCGCCTCCGGATCCCTGGACGAGGTCGGCGCCGCCGTCGCCGAGGGCGCCCGAAGGGCCGGTGAGACCGCAGAGCTGGAGGGGCAGGTGGTGATCAGCGGTCCGGATCCGCAAGTGGTGGCCTGCTTCGCCCGGGCCGGCGAGTCTCCCGGTGCGCGCACCCTCGCAGGCCGCGCCCTGGGTCTGGTGGAGACGCGCACCACCGCCGGTCTCGTCAAGGCCCTCGACGAGATGCTCAAGCACGCCGACGTGACCTACGAGGGCCGCTACAAGGTTGGCTACTTCCTGACCGCCTGCGTAGTCCGCGGAGAGACGGGGGCTGTCGACACAGCTCTCGAGGTCGCGAGGCACACGGCCGGCCCCTACGGGGAGCTGGTCGCCGCTCACGCCATCCACCTGCCCTATCAAGAGATGGAGATGCGCCTGCCCCACGGTTAGGCGACACAGGCATGGTCCGCATCGATGATCCCGTAGTCACCGCCCAACTGCTCGAGACCCGCCTCGGGGAGGACGACGGACAGGTGGAGATCTCGCCGGGCTCGAAGCTCACACCCTCCGCCAGGGACCTGCTGCGGGCCCGGGGGATCGAGGTCGTGCTGCGCCCGGTGGCCGGGCCGGACCCCCGGCCGGAAGACCCTCCCTCCAGCGTGGCCGCGTCTCCCGGCGGGACCGAGCGCAGCCGCCGCTTCAGCGGCATCTTCACCGCCAACATCGTCATCTACGACGACCAGGGGGGCATCTCCTACGGCAAGATGGAGCGCTACATCGCGTGGTTGATCGAGGCCGGCATCCACGGTCTCTACCCGAACGGCAGCACGGGCGAGTTCGTGCGCCTCTCCAGCGAGGAGCGGCGCGACGTGGTGCGGCTCATTGCCGAGGTCAACCAGGGGCGGGTGCCGATCCTCGCGGGCGCCAGCGAGGCCAACATCCGCGACGTGCTGCAGATGGCCGGGTACTACGCCGACCTCGGCGCCGACGCCATCTCCCTCGTGCCGCCCTACTATTACAGGATCTCCGACACCAGCCTCTACGAGTACTTCGCCGAGATCGCCCGCCACTCGCCCCTCGACATCCTGCTCTACAACATCCCCCAGTTCACCCAGGAGCTGCCCCTCGACACGATGGAGCGGCTCCTCGCCTTCGAGCGCATCTTCGGCACCAAGGACTCCAGCCGCGACCTGCCGCGCATCCTCAACACCATGCACCGCCTGCGCCCGCAGCGGCCCGACTACGTCGTGCTCAACGGCTGTGAGGAGATCCTGCTCCCGTCGATCGTCATGGGCGCCAACGGCGGCACCACCGCCACCTCCGGCATCGTCCCCGAGGTCATCGTCGAGCTCTACGACCGCGCCGTCGCCGGAGACCTGGAGCGGGCCAGGGAGCTTCAGTACCGCCTCCTGCCTCTGATCAACCTCATGCTGCAGGGGGTCAACTTCCCCGAGGGATTCAGGACCGGGGTCGCCGTGCGCGGTTTCGACGCCGGTCCGCCGCGGACCGTGCTGAGCGCCGAGGAGCGCGACTACCTGCTTCGCCTCGAGTCGGAGATCGGCTGCGTCCTCGGCGACATGGGCTATTCCGTGCGTGGAGCCCGGGGCTGTCCGGTGACCCATCTGCCGCCCATCGTGGCCGCTCGCAGGCCCGCGGCCGGAGGCTGAGGCGGTCCGGCGGGCGTCGTGAGCGCCGGGAACCGCGCCCGGGTCCTGGTGGCCGGCGCCGGCATCGTCGGACGCTCGGCCGCATACTATCTCGCCCGCTCGGGGGTCTCCGTGGTCGTCGCCGACCGGGACTCGTCCCCCTCGGTCACGACGCGGGCCTCCCTCGGGGTCCTGACCCGGCCCACCGGGGGGCAGGACCCGTTCTCCTCCTTCTATCGCGACGCCCATTCCCTGCATGAGAGGCTGAGCGGGCAGCTGCGCGAGGAGACCGGCCTGGATGCGGGTTGGCGGCCCCTGGGGGGACTGGATCTGGCTCTCGATGAGGGGGAGGCCGAGGCGCTGCGCTCACGCCTGGAGGAGAACCTGTCCCGCGGCGTCCGGGGGGAGTGGCTCGAAGAGGGCCGGCTGCGGGAGGCCGAACCCGCCCTGTCGGAGTCGGCGGCGGGGGCCGCCTTCTACCCCGGCGATCAGCGGGTCGACCCGCCGACTCTGGCATCGGTCCTGCAGCGCGCCGCCGAGGGCAGGGGCGCCCGGTTCCGCTTCGGCGTCGCCGTCGGCGGCCTGCGCCCGGCGCCCGGCGGGGTGGAGTGCGACCTGCACGAGGGCGGCGGTTCCAGGCGAGCCACCTTCGATGCCGCGGTGATCGCCGCCGGATCCTGGTCCGCGGACTTCGACGGCCCGGCGGCGGGGCGGCTGCGGGTGCGGCCGGTACGAGGTCAGAGCTGTCTCTTCGCCGGCGGTCCCGTACGCCACGTGCTCCGCTGCTCCGGGGGAAACGTGCTGCCGGCCCCGGGAGGCCTGCTCGTCGGCGGCACCGTCGAGGAGACCGGGTTCGACGCCCGCACCACACCGGCGGCGCATCAGGAGCTGTCGGCCCTGTGCGGGCGGGTTCTCGCCCGACCCCCGGTCCTGCGCGAACAGCGCGCCGGCCTGCGCCCCAAGCCCCCCCAGGGTCGCCCTCTCATCGGCCCCGTGCCTGGTGCGGACAACCTCTGGGCGGCCACCGGCCACTACAGAAACGGCATCCTCATGGGGCCTCTCACGGGGCGGGTCCTCGCCCGGTGGATCACCAGGGGCGACCCGGGCCGGGAGATGTCCCCCTTCCGGGTGGATCGTTGACGGCCATCGACGAGCCTCCGTACTCTCTACCGCGCCTGCCGCGGCACGCCACCCACTCACCCAATGACCGGAGCCCTGCATGCCCCTGAGCACCGAAGATCTGATCGACGCCCTCGACACCGTCATCTCCATCCCCATCGTCCCCTTCAGGGGCGGGCGGATCGACTACGAGGCCCACGGGAGGAACATCGAGTACCTACTCGGCACCAAGTTGCTGGAGGGGGATCGCGCCCGCGTGGTCTCCATCGCCGGCACCAGCCTCGTCCACCACATCGACACGGACGAGCAGTTGAACCTGATGGAGTTCACGGCAGCCCGGGTAGCGGGCAGGGGGATCTTCATCTCCGGGGTGGCGCCCAACCCGCAGGCCGACGCCGAGCGGCTCATCGCCGCCCAGTGCCGGCTCGCGAACCCGCCCGACGCCTACCTGATCATGCCGCTGACCGGCGTGGCCGATCCGGAGGGCATCTACCACGGCTACATGGCCCTCGCCGAGCGGCTCGGAGGCGAGCACGGGGCCCGCTTCCTCTACTACCTGCGCCAGTCCAACCAGGCGCCCACGGCCCTGCGCCTGGTGAATGACTCGGCCCACTTCCTCGGGGTCAAGATCGGTACCCGCCCCGGCGACGTGAGACCAATGGTAGAAGGCGTCCGGGACGGCGCCGGCATCGTCATCTGGGGGATCGGCGACCGCAGCACGGGACCGGCTCAGGAGGGAGCCCGGGGCCACACCTCGGGAATCAACGTGGTCTTCGCCAGGGCCTCGGACGAGATCAACAACGCCCAGCGGCGCGGCGACTACGAGCGCGCCCGCATGGTCGAGGAGGAGCTGGCGCCGCTGGAGGAGATCCGCTTCCGCGACGACCGCCGCTACAACTACTCCGCCGTCGTCGAGGCGATGCACCTGGGCGGCTTCGAAGACATCGAGGGCGGCGAGGGGGGCCCCTTCAACCCGCGGGTGCCGCCGGAGGTGGCCGCCGAGGTGGAAGCCGCCATCCGCCCCATCCTCCACTACCACTGAGTACCGGAGGGAGCGGACCTCCGGCTAGTCCCGTCCTTCCAGCCGCTGGAGATACTCCTCCCATTCGAGAGGCAGCAGGTCCCTCTTGCGGCTGTTGCACTCCTTGCAGCAGGGGACGACGTTGCCCTTCTCGCTGGCGCCGCCGCGCACGATGGGCACCACGTGGTCCATGGTGAGCTCCCGCGGCGGCGTCGACCGGCCGCAGTAGTGGCACCTTCCGCGGCCCAGCCGGCGTTTCCACCACTGGCTTCTGCGGAGGTCCCGGGCCCTGCCCTTCTCGCGGGCCACATGCTCCTCCGAGGCGGGTGTGAAGAAGGGTTCCACCCTACCGCAGAACGTCGACATAGATCGCCGCAGCCACGTCGAGGCCGATGTGCCGCTCGCCGGAGCGTCCCACGTCCAGGAGGATGGGCCCCTGGAAGGGAGCCCGGTCGCGGACTCGGACCTCGGTGCCGAGGACGAGTCCGCTGCGGTCGAGGTAGCGGAGCAACTCCGGGTCCCGGTCGCTCACCTGCCGGATGCGGCCGCGCTGCCCCGCGCTCAGCTCGGAGAGCCGCTGGTAGTGGTGGTCGGCGATCTCCCCGTCCTTGGTGGGGATCGGCTCGCCGTGGGCGCCGACGGTGGGGTGCCCGAGGGCCTTGTCGATGCGGTCCTCGAAGTCCTCGGAGATGACGTGCTCGAGGCGGTCGGCCTCGGCATCGACCTGGTCCCACTCGTAGCCCAGGGCCTCGCGGAGATAGAGCTCGAGGAGGCGGTGATGGCGCACGATCTCCAGGGCGATCTTCTCGCCCGCGGGCGTCAGCTCCACCCCCTGGTACGGGTGGTGGTCGAGGAGCCGCATCTCCGCCAGCTTCTTGATCATGTTCGTAGCCGAAGCCGCCGATACCCGCAGGCGCGCGGCGATGTGGGAGGTGGTCACCATGCCGGCCGCCTCCGGGGCCCGGGAGAGCTTGAAGATCGCCTTCAGGTAGTCCTGCACCGCGTCGCTGAGCATCGGTCGATCCTTGTCGGCGGCCCCCACCAGGATCTTGACGGGCACCGGGGGCCGGACCTATCCTATGGGGCCGAGGCGATTTAGCCTAGCCTAAAAATAAAGTTCGCAGTCATGGAATCATCAACCCCTCTCTATTGGGCGGCCGTCCTGGCCGCCGCTCTCGCCCTGCTCCTGTGGCTCGGGCGCGGCTGGGTGCGCCGGTGGCGCCGGCTGCGGGGGATGGGGGAGCGGATCCTGGTCGAGGACGGGCTCAAGCATCTCTACGACTGCGAGTACCAGAAGCGGACGGCCAGCGTCGAGAGCCTCGCCGGAGCCCTCGAGGTGCCCCGGAGCCGGGCCGCCGGCGTCCTCATCCGCCTGGAGTCCCTCGGCCTCGTCTCGACCCTCGAGCACGGCATGGCGCTGACTCGCGACGGCCGCGAGGAGGCGCTGCGGATGGTGCGTATCCACCGGCTCTGGGAGCGCTACCTCGCCGAGCGCACCGGCGTCAGCCGTTCCCGATGGCACGAGGAGGCGGAGAGGCGGGAGCATCACCTCTCGGCCGAGGAGACGGAGAGGCTCTCCCAGGAGATGGGTCACCCCGCCTACGATCCCCACGGCGACCCGATCCCCACCGCCGAAGGGGAGGTGCCGCCGCCGCAGACGGTCGCGCTGCCGGCCCTCCAGGAGGGCGAGTTGGCCCGCATCGAGCATGTCGAGGACGAGCCCGAGGAGGTCTTCCGCCAGTTGACCGAAGCCGGCCTCTATCCGGGCATCCGGGTGCAGCTGGTGAGCGCCGGCGACGAAGAGATCCGCCTGATCGCCGACGGCCGGCCGCACAGCCTGCCGCCGGTGGTGGCGGGCAACGTCTTCGTGCACCCGGTGGAGGGGGAGATGCCGGGGCCGTACGACAGCCTGGACGAGCTGGCCAGGGGGGAGCGGGCCCGTGTGGTGCGCATCTCGCCGGCCTGCCGGGGCCTGGAGCGCCGGCGGCTGCTGGACATGGGACTTCTGCCGGGGACCGAGGTGTGCGCCGAGATGGTCAGCCCCACCGGCGACCCCGTGGCCTACCAGGTGCGGGGGGCGACGGTCGCCCTGCGCCGGCAGCAGGCCGAGCATATCCAGGTGGAGAAGAAATCGAAATGACAGAGAGACCCGCCGCCGCGGGCGCCTGCGAGGCCTGTCCCGCCCATCACGCCGCCAACCTGATCCGGCTCGGCGTGAACATGGACAACTGGGACTTCGTGGTGGCCCTGGCCGGGAACCCGAACACCGGCAAGACGACGGTCTTCAACGCCCTCACGGGGCTGCGGCAGCACACCGGCAACTGGCCCGGCAAGACCGTGGTGCGCGCCGAAGGCGGCTTCGGCTATGGAGGGAGCCGTTACAAGCTGGTCGACCTGCCCGGGACCTACTCCCTCCTCTCCACCAGCGACGACGAGGAGGTGGCGCGGGACTTCCTCCTCTTCGGCAGCCCCGACGTGACCGTGATCGTCGTCGATGCGACCCTGCTGGAGCGCAATCTGAACCTCGTCCTCCAGGTGCTGGAGATCACCGACCGCGCCGTCCTCTGCCTGAACCTCATGGACGAGGGAGAGCGCCGGGGCATGGTGGTCGACGACCGGCGTCTGGCCCGCGACCTCGGCGTGCCGGTGGTGCCCACCGTGGCCCGCCGGGGCCAGGGCATCCCGGAGCTGCTGCAGGCGGTGGCCGACGTGGCCACGGGACGGTCCGTGTGCAGGCCGCACCGGGTCGAGCCGCCCCAGGGGTTGAAGGCCGCCGTCGAGGAGCTCATGGCCGAAGTGGAGACCGCTTATCCCGGACTGCCGAACGGGCGCTGGGTGGCTCTGCGGCTGCTGGAGGGGGACCCGCGAATCGTCGAGGCCGTGCGCTCCGGGGAGATCGCCGACCTCGGGCGTCACCTGGCGCGGGCTGCCTCAGAGGCGGGTCAGGCACGATTGGAGGTCAGTTGATGGAGCAGCGACTGCATACGGAGAGGATCCTCTCCCGGGCCGGCTCCCTGCGCTGGGACGCGGGCCGTGACTTCCACGACGACCTCGTCGAGTCGATCTACACCGATGCGGCCCGCATCGCCGACCGCGCCGTGACCCGCGAGGGAGAGCGCGGGCGCTTCGACCTGGACCGCACCATCGACCGCTTCGTGACCAGCCGCTGGCTCGGCTTCCCGCTGATGCTGCTGATGCTGACCGTGGTCTTCTGGCTGACCATCGAGGGCGCCAACTATCCCTCGGCCATGCTGACGACCCTGCTCGTCGATACGATCCATCCCGCTCTCAAGGGGGGGGCCGCCGCCATCGGCATGTGGTCGTGGCTCGACGGTCTGCTCATCGACGGCATCTACCTGGCCATGGCCTGGGTGATCAGTGTCATGCTGCCTCCCATGGCGATCTTCTTCCCCCTCTTCACCCTCCTCGAGGACTTCGGCTACCTGCCGAGGGTGGCCTTCAACCTCGACGGCCTCTTCCGCCGCGCCGGGGCCCACGGCAAGCAGGCCCTGACCATGGCCATGGGCTTCGGCTGCAACGCCGCGGCGATCGTCTCCACGCGCGTCATCGACAGCCCGCGGGAGCGCCTGATCGCCATCATCACCAACAACTTCTCCCTCTGCAACGGCCGCTGGCCGACGCAGATCCTGGTGGCCACCATCTTCATCGGCGGTCTCGTGCCCGCGCACTTGGCGGGTCTGGTCTCGGCCGCCTCCGTGGTGGCCGTGGCCGTGACCGGGATCCTGCTGGCATTCGTCGTCTCCTGGGCACTCTCCCGGACCGTGCTCAGGGGAGAGGCCTCCGCCTTCAGCCTCGAGCTGCCTCCGTACCGGCCCCCACAGATCCTGCGCACCGTCTACACCTCGGTGATCGACCGCACCCTCATCGTGTTGTGGCGGGCGGTGATTTTCGCCATTCCCGCCGGCGCCGTGATCTGGCTGTCCTCCAACATCACCGTCGGACAGGCCAGCCTGGCCGAGCACTTCATCGACTTCACCGGCCCCTTCGGCGCCATCATCGGCCTCAACGGCGTGATCCTGCTGGCCTACGTGATCGCCATCCCGGCCAACGAGATCATCATTCCAACGATCCTCATGCTCACGGTCATGAGCGTCGGCACGCCGGAGCTCGGAGCGGGGGCGGGGGTGATGTTCGAGCTCGACTCAGAGGCGGACACCGCACGGATCCTGGCCTCGGGCGGATGGACCCTGCTGACGGCGGTGAACCTGATGCTCTTCAGCCTGGTCCACAATCCGTGCTCGACGACGATCTACACGATCTACAAGGAGACCCGGAGCGCCAAGTGGACGACGGTCTCGGCGTTGCTGCCCGTGGCCATGGGCTTCCTGCTCTGCTTCCTCGTCGCAATCGTCTGGCGCGCCCTGAGCTGACGCCTGGCCTCCTCCTGACCCACCATGAAAAAAGGCCCTGGATGCGGCATCCAGGGCCTTCATTTCTGGCGGGACCGACGGGACTCGAACCCGCGACCTCCGGCGTGACAGGCCGGCGTTCTATACCAGCTGAACTACGATCCCGTGCAGTAGAGCAAGTGCAGAAAGCTAACGGCGTTCCCGGCGCCTGTCAACGCGCCGTCAGTGCGACGAGTGCCGTCGGTCCCACTCCTCGCCCTCCTTGCGGATGCGCTTGAGTGGGCCGCGCAACAGCTGACGTCTCAGGGGGGGCATGTGGTCGATGAACAACCGGCCGTCGAGATGGTCGATCTCGTGCTGCAGGACGCGGGCGAAGAATCCCTCGGCGGAGAGCTCGAAGGCGCACCCCTCGTGGTCGAGGGCCGAGATGGTGACTTCCGTGAACCGCGGAACCTCGCCGTAGAGATCGGGGATGCTCAGGCAGCCCTCTTCGGCGGTGGCCGTGCCCTCGGCGGCGTCGATGGCCGGGTTTACCAGAGCCATGGGCGGCTGGGTGGCCTCGGCGGCGGAGATGTCGACGACGATGACGCGGCGCGAGACCCCGATCTGGGGCGCCGCCAGGCCGACGCCGTCGGCCTCGGCCAGGGTGTCGAAGAGATCCTGGATGAGTGCATTCACCTCGGCGTCGACCGAGGTCACCGGGAGTGCCTTGCGGCGCAGTACCTTCGAGCCGTAGCGGACGATCTCGCGGATCAAGAGGCGGGAGTCAGGTCGAGGGCGATATAGCGGGCCCCGGCGCGCTCCCCGGCGGAGACCAGGGCGGTACGCAGCGAGTCCTGGGCGAGGCGGTCTCCGGCCTCTTCCGAGAGGCGCATCCACAGGATCTGGCCCTGCTCCCCGCACTCGCAGGGGTCGAGGCCGAGGCCGGAGGCCTCCCGGCGCACGGCCGCCGCCGGTTCGCCGTCGCCCCCCGGGCTCCTCAGCACCTCGTTCAGGCTGCCGGAGCGGAAGCCGCGGAGATCGGCCGTGACCCTGGCGTAGCCGAGATCGACCAGGGCCGCCCTCAGCCGGTCTCGCACGGAGCGGTCGGACAACAGCCGCGCGAGGTCGTCGGCCGGCAACTCGATACGGGCCACGTCGTCGTGGTGGCGCACCCGGACGTCGGAGCCGAACCCCTCCGCCCGTACCCGGTTCTCGGCGGCATCGACGCGGCGCAGTCCCTCGCGGGTGACCGGGGTGCCGTAGGGGAACCGGGAGGACAGACAGGCCAGGGCCGGACGGTCCCACACCGGGATGCCCATGCGCCGGGCCAGCTCGCGCACGTCGCGCTTCGTCAAGCCCGCCTCCTGCAGCGGCGCCCGCACCCCGAACTCGCGGGCGGCGGTGGCCCCCGGGCGGTAGTCGCCGCGGTCGTCGGCGTTGTGGCCGAAGAGCAGATTGTCGACCTGCAGCTCCGCGGCGAGTGCGGTCATGTGGGAGAACAGTTCGCTCTTGCAGTAGTAGCAGCGGTTGACGGGGTTGGCGGCGTAGTCCGGGTTGTCGAGCTCGCCGGTGCGGACTACTTCGTGGCGGATGCCGAAGGGGCGCAGCACTTCCGCCGCCAGCTCCAGCTCGCCCTCGGCGTAGCTCTCGGAGTCGGCGGTGACGGCGATGGCGTCCGCGCCCAGGACCCGGTGGGTGGCGACGACGAGGAGAGCGCTGTCGACTCCGCCGGAGTAGCCGATCAGAACGCGTCCCATGGGGCGCAGGAGCTCCTCGAGGTCGGCGAGCTTGGCCTGAGGGCCGCGGGGATCCGCCTCGACCGGGGCGCCGTCGATGAGGATGGGGCCGCTCAACCGGGTCCATCCTCCGAGGCCGGCGCCACCGCGGCGGGCGTCAGAACGGCCTCGGTCATGCCGTGCAGGACCTTCTTGTCCGAGGGGCAGACCAGGCACTGCACGCCGGCGAGCAGCACCTCCTCGCCGACGACGTAGTAGTAGGGGCGCAGGAGGACGCGGCCGTGCATGCTCTCGATGGTGTCGGACTCGAAGTCGTAGTAGCGGGCCGGCAGGCGCGCGCCCTTGTGGAAGTTCTGCAGCACCCGGGGGGTCTGCTCGAAGGACCGCAGGGCCTCGTCGAGAGCGGCCCGCCAGTCCTCTTCGGGCACGTCGTGGCCGACGGTGACGCCGCGGCTCTGCTGGGCCTTCTCCGAGAACCCCGAGGGCTTGATGACGAGCTCGCGCTCCTTCTTGCTGAGGTGGCGCAGCTCCTCCCAGTCGCTGACCGGACGCCCCCCGACTTGCAGACCGGGCACCACGACATGGGGCGGCACGGGCGTGGGGTCGAGGACCCAGGTGCGGGGGAAGACGTCCCGCAGCAGATCACAGGCGTCTCCGGGCAACTCCCGCTCCCAGAAGGCGGCCAGGCGCGGATTGTGGAACAGGGCGAGCCACATCTTCTCCTCGAGATAGGCCTTCATGGGCGGGGTCACGCGAACCGCGTTCTTCTTGGCGTGGTAGGAGACCAGTTCGACCTTCGGAATGTTGGGCAGGTCGAAGAGCTCGAAGAACCGGTAGGCCACGTCCACCCGTACCCGTCCGTCGCCGCCGTCTATGAGCACGCCGTCGTCGTCGACGTGCAACTCACGCGGGTGGCGGCAGTGGACGGGACGGCCACGTTCCCGGAGGGCGCCGGCCAGCCACTCCATCTCGTCCCGGTAGGCCTCGGCCTCGTCGGAGACGAGGATGCAGACCACGGGCTCGTCGCAGTTCCTCGCCGTCCCGGCAACGGCCCGCCAGAATCCCTCCACCAGGCCGTGGGCGCCGCCCACCAGCTCGTAGCCGAGATCGGCGTAGGCGGCGGTGAGCTGGGCGGTGAAGCCGATGCCGCCGGGCACCGAGTCGAGCTCGGCCGCGCGCACGCCGTCGGCGGTGACGATGAGGTCGGGGCGGATCACCACGGGCAGGTGCGACTTGACGCGGTTGAGCCGGCCCAGGTCGACGGTCCGCTCCGGCTTGCCGGCGTCGAGATAGGCGCGCACCCAGTCCGGCCGCAGGCCCCTGATGCTCTGGTGGTAAAGGAGATTGGCGGCGCGGTTGAAGGCGTGCAGCGCCGGCCCCAGCCGTAGCAGGAAGGCGTGCTGGTCGCCGGTCAGCCAGAACGGCTCCGGCGAGATCCGCCAGGGCAACCGGCTCTCTGGATGGAGCCGCGAGCGGTCGCCCTCGAAGATGTACTCGGTGGGAGCGCTCTCGTTGATGCGGCGGCAGATCGCGCGCGGGTCGGCCTGGGTCGCGCAGAGGGACATGGGGGTGATCCGTGCAGGGCTGGGTGGTCCGAAGTGGTTGTAAAATGTAAGGGATGGGAGCACACAGGCAACGCGGCCTGTCTTTCCCCGAAGGGAGATCCCGCATACTTTGGCCGCCCATGAGCGCTGAGGGGGAGCTGGAGGGCAGGAACGCCCTGGTCACCGGCGGCGGACGGGGCATCGGGCGGTCCATCGCCCTGACCCTGGGGGCCGCCGGAGCCCGTGTGGCCATCCTGGCCCGGACGCGGGAACAGGTCGAAGAGGCGGCGCAGGAGCTGTCGGCCGCAGGCTCCTCGGTCCTGGCCCTGACCGCCGACGTCTCCGTCCCCGGGCAGGTCGCCGCCGCCGTCGCCGAGGCGGAGCGGGCCTGGGGAGGGGTCGACATCCTGGTGAACAACGCCGGAGTCCTGGGCCCGGCCGGACCGGCTCACGAAGCCGAACCGGAGGCCTGGCTGCGGGCGGTACGAGTCAACCTCGGCGGCTGCTTCCTGTGCTGCCGCGCCGTGCTGCCCGGCATGATCGCCCGTCGGCGCGGCGGGATCGTGAACCTCTCCGGCGGAGGAGCCGTGAGTCCGCGGCCGTGGTTCACCGCCTACGGGGCCGCCAAGGCCGGCGTGGTGAGCTTCACCGAGACCCTTGCGGCCGAGGTGTCGCCCCACGGGGTGCGCGTCAACGCCGTCGCCCCCGGGGAAGTCCGCACCGACATGGCGCGGGAGGCCGCCGCCGCGCTCCGGGAGATGGCCGCCGCCCGGGGAGGAGCCGCCCCCGAGGAGCCGGGAGCCACTCCCGAAGGGGCGGCGGAACTCGTTCTCTACCTGGTCTCGCCGCGCTCGGCGGGCCTGAGCGGCCGTCTGCTGTCGGCCGTGTGGGACGACTGGGAGCACCTCGATGTCGAGGAGGTGATGGCCGGCGAGGGCGGCGCGGTACGGCGCCTGAGGCCATGATCCACCGGGTCGTGGTGATCGGAGCCGGCCGCGCGGGGAGCCAGAGGGCCGCGGCGGTGGCCGCCGACGGGGCGAGCCGGCTGGTGGCCGTCTGCGATGTCGACGAGAAGGCGGCCCGGCGTCTGGCTGGCGAGCACGGTACCCGGGCCCACGGCGACTGGCGGACCCTGGCCGCCGCCGACGGCGTCGATCTGGTCGTGGTCTCGACTCCCCACCATCTCCTGGCGGAGATCTCGGTGGCGGCGCTGGAGGCCGGCCGGCACGTTCTCTGCGAGAAACCCCTCGGGCGGAATGCCGCCGAGGTCGAAGAGGTCGCCGCCGCCGCCCGGGAGAACGGCCGGGTCCTGAGAGCCGGATACAACCATCGCTTCCACCCGGCCGTAGAGGGAGTCCGGCGGGCGGCGGGGGAGGGGAGCCTCGGCCCCCTGATGTTCGTGCGCGGGCGCTACGGGCACGGGGGCCGCCCCGGGTACGACCGGGAGTGGCGGTCCGATGCGGCCGCTTCGGGAGGCGGCGAGCTGCTCGACCAGGGCGCTCACCTCGTTGACCTCTTCCTGTGGATCCTCGGCTGCGACTTCGAGGCCGTCAGCGCCGAGGCGGTAACGGCCTTCTGGGACATGCCCGTGGAGGACAACGCCTTCGCCCTGTTGCGCACGACGGCGGGCCAGATCGCCTCCATGCACGTGAGCTGGACCCAGTGGAAGAACCTGTTCAGCCTGGAGGTTTTCGGACGGGACGGATACGCCGTCGCCGAGGGACTCGGCGGGTCCTACGGCGAGGAGCGGCTCGTCCTCGGCCGCCGGGCCCCGGAGGGAGGGGCTCCGCAGGAGCGCCTCCGGCGGTTCCCCGGCCCCGACCGGTCCTGGGCACGGGAGTGGAAGGCCTTCGTGGACGCCGTCGAGGGCCGGCCCGCGGCCGGTGCCGACGGGGAGGCGGCGTTGCGCACCATGCGCCACCTGGGGCGGCTCTACGCCGCCGCCCGCGAACAAGCCCCCTGAGGAAGCCGCAACTCCAATGAAAACAATCACAAAGGGGATGCGCCGGGCCCCCCGTGCGGGCTTTTTTCAGGCAGGGCTCAACTTTTTCCCGATTCCGGCTCGATAATTCCGTACATTGTGGCCAAAGCGCCCCATAGGGCGAAAAACACCAGATCATGTCCACTTTAACGAACGGGATCGCCATGCGTACGGATCAGGACGCAGCCCAGGTAGAACGCGTGTCCCTGGCCTATCGTAGGTTGGCCAACGCCATGATTCTCAGCACGTTGCGGGAAATCTCGAAGACCGAGGAGGTAACCGAGGAGGTGATGGAGGTGGACTTCGTCGAGAGTCCCCGGATCGATCCCTGGTGCGAGTTGGCCGGCCTCGAGCCCGAGGTCGTGCGGCGAGCCGCCAGGCGTCTGCTCGGTGTGCGGGTGGTTACCGCCTGAAGGGGTACTGCTCAAGGTGCAAAGGCCCCGGGGAGTTGATCTCCCCGGGGCCTTTCTGCGTTCCGGGGATCAGCGCCGAGCCAACTGCTTGCGGCGCACGTAGTCCAGAACGCCGCGGACGACCTTCTCCGCTTCCCGCTGCCGGTGCTGCTCGAACCGGAGGGCCCAGGCGTGATCGACGTAGGCGAGGTTGGCGACCTCCACCAGGACCTTCACCGAAGCGGGATTGCCGCGCAGGACCGCCAGGGACTGACCGCGGGTCCGGGCTCCGGCGCCGAGGGCGGGCAGCAGGGCCCGGGCGAAGCGGCGGGAGGCGTCGTCGCGCTTTCCGCGCCGCTCGTAGTAGAGGACCAGGGGCGCCTGGGGAGAGTTGGGGTCGTGATCGGCGTGGAAGGACAGGAAGATCGTGCGGCCTCCTGGGGCATGCCGCAGGGCGTCCTTCGCGATCTGCACCCGGGCTTTGAGTCCCCTGGAGTTGCCGAAGGGCCACTGGTTGGAGCGGTTCAGGGCCAAGCTGTTGAAGACCTCGTTCTGCTGGTGCACGAAGGTCTGTGTCGCCGGCTCCGTTCGACGGATGAGGTGGTTGGGGCTCAACATCGTGATGTCGACCTTGGCCCCGTGCAGTCGCAGCAGCACGTAGGCGCGCAGGGTGATGTCGTAGACGTACTCGTCCTCGACGACATAGAGGCGGGTGCCGTCGCCGGAGATGGTCCGCACGATCGCCCCGGGGTCGATCCCGCCGTGGCCGGGATCGAGCACGAAGTGCCAACCCGCGAGGTCGTTGCCGAGGCGTCCCAGGCGCCCCACCTCGCCTTCGAACCGGTCCCAGAGCTTCCTCGCCTGCCGGTAGGTCCGCAGGGGCGAGGGGGGGTGTTTCTCGGCGTACTGCCGACTCGGCTGGCGCCGCGCCCGGGGACGCTGTCCGTAGTACGGTCCGTTCTCCAGGGCGATGCGGCGGAGGCCGGCCACGTCGACCAGGAGTCGCTCCCAGGGGATCCGGGACGGGTCGAGTTGGGACGGGTCGAGCCCTCCCGGTCTCCCCAGCAGCGGCCGGACCTTCAGCTTCTGTCCGGGGTGGATGACCATGCCGGACAGATCGTTGAGACGCCGCAGCTCGGCGACGCTCATCTGGTGAAGCTGGGCGATCTCCGACAGGTTGTCGCCGCGGACGACGGTGTGGCTGGCCAGCCGCGGTCGGCGGTCCTGTCCCAGGAGCAGCCGTTGTCCCGGAAAGATGCTGTCCCCCCGGAGACGGTTGAGGGCCTTCAGGTCCGCCACCGACAGGCCGTAGGCCCGGGCAATCTCCCACAGGGCGTCCCCACGCTCGACGACGTGCACCGTGGCCGGGGTCGGCCGAAGGCGGAGCTTCTGGCCGGGCCGGATGAGGTCGCCCTCGACGCCGTTCAGGTGACGCAGGCGTCCGACACCGATATCGTACAGGGCGGCGATCTGATAGAGGGTCTGGCCGGGCAGCACCACGTGGATGCTCGCCTGCTTCGGCGAGGGCTGCAGTCGCAGCCTCTGGCCGGCACGGATGCGATCACCCTCGAGGTCGTTGAGCTGCCGCAGCAGCGCCAGCTCGACATCGAAGCGGACGGCGATCTCCGAGAGGGTGTCGCCGGGCCGGACCACGTATCTGGCAGGTCTCTCCGGCTGCCCCCGCAGGCGGAGCACCTGGCCGGGGCGGATGCGGTCGTTTGTCAGACCGTTGAGGCGTCTCAGGTCCGCGGTGCTGAGGCCGTGGCGATGGGCGATCTCGGAAAGGGTGTCGCCGGGCCGCACGATGCAGGTGCTGGCGGGGGCCGAGATCTCCAGCCGCTGGCCCACGGCGATGGCATCTGAGGAGAGCCGGTTCCAGCGCCGCAGGTCGTCCAGTCTGACGCCGTAGCGCTGGGCGATTTGCGACAAGGTGTCGCCCGGGCGCACCATGTGCACGTCCCCGCCCGTGGTGACAGGGGCGGCGAAGAGACACACCGATGCAAGCAGCAACCGGCACAGGTGCAAATGGAGGGTCCGTGGAAACGGACGGGGAGAGAGGCAGTGGTACGGGAGCGTCGGCGGGCGCCTGAAGATGGCACCGCCGAATGGGGGGTAACGCCAAGTATAGCCCCAACTTGGGCCGTACGCAATCAGCTCCGCTGCCGGCCTCTCGGGCGGTTGCGGCGATGGCTGGGGCCGGCAGCCGCGGGGATGCTCGCCTGCGGCGGCGGCGGGACGGATATCGTCGATCCGGAGAACGGCGCCCCACCGGAGGACGGATCGGTTCTGGTCGACAACCGGACGCCCTTTGCGGTGGAGGTCGCCCATCTGCGGGTGGGAGAGCAGGATGAGGCGGCCGTCGTCCGGGCCGTCGTGGGGCCGGGGGAAAGGCGGGACGTGGCCGGGGGAAGACTGAGCGCCGGCACCGAGTTGAAGCTCGATCTGGTGCTTCTGGTCCCTCCGGACCAGGGGCTCCGGGTTCGCCGCAAGGCATCGGTCGCCATCGACGGGGACATGGAGGTGATCCTGGCGCTGCCGGACCCGTCGGACCCCTTCAGCCTGCAGGTCACGGTGCAGGAGGCCGGAGGCGCCTGACCGGGCCGACAGCCGCTTGCAGGATGGGGGCGAGACCGGTTATATTGAAGACCCCCCCTGAGAAGCGGTTCGTTCCAACCCTCCCCGGGTACACTACGGTCGCCGGTTCCTCTTTGTCGCGCCGGCCGTCAGGCAGCGGACGAATCATGTACGACTGGGACCTTCCGGTGGTTCCCGGGCCACCGATGGCGGACCTCGAGCGCCGCATGCTGGCGGAGTGGCGGCGCAACCCCTTCCTCGACGACGACGTCAAGGCCCTGGGCCTTCGCCTCGGCGCTCCCGAGGCCGACGCGGCCTCCGCCCTGGCCGGTCTGCGCGAGGCCGGTTTCCTCGAGGCCGCTGGCGCCGGCTACGTCCTGAGCCAGGGTGCGGACGAACCCCCCGGAGGCAAGATCCCAGCCGACGAAGTCCCTGGGCCCTCCGAGGGAAGCGGCGCCCCGGCCCGGGAGTTCCCGCACACCCTCACCCAGCTGATCGCCGGCGGTCCTCTCGACGATCCGGGACTCGTCGACGCCCTGCCCTTCGGCCTTCTCGTGGTGCGCGCTTCGGGTGCCGCCGAGGTGGTCAACCAACGCGCCGCGGAGATGCTCGGGGTACCCCTGGCCGACCTCGATGGCAAGGCCTTCGAGAGGATCACCGGAGTCGATCCCGTGGCCGCCCTGGGCCACGACGACCCCCACTCCTTCTCCCTCATCGAACCCTCGGCGCTGGAGATCACCCTCCACCGCCGCGAACTGACGTCGGGCACCGCCGTCCTCATCCTGCTGCGCGACGTATCGTTGCTGGAGGAGGTCTCCCACATCCAGGCGGAGCTCCAGGAGGAGCTGTACGGCCGACTCCGGGAGGGGTTGGTCCAGCCGCTGGCCGCGATCGAGGAGTTCCTCGAGGATCCCGGTCAGGAGGGTCTGGTGCGGTCCCGCCTGGCCATGGAGCAGATCAACGGGTTCCTGAAGGAGTTCTTCCTCCATGGGGGCGGCCCCGACCGTCCCGCCGCCCGGGGCCGCTGAGCCATGGTCTTCGACGTACGTCATCTGTTCCCCGGCGGTCCCGAGGAGGAAGGCCCCGGGCCGGGCCTGGTGAATGAGGAACCGGCCGCCGAGGAGTCCCATCCCGATCTGGAGGCCCTGGTCGCTGCCGCCGCCGGCGACGGGGATCCCGGGGAGCGCATGGGCGCCGTGGCCCGGCTGCGCGTCCTGGTGCCCACGGCAGAGGGAGTCGAGCGCCTGTGCCGAATCGTCGAGGACCCGGCCGACCCCCGCCGGCTGGTGGCCATCCAGGTCCTCGGCTTTCACCGCCACTGGCTGTTCAACCGCTCCTCGGTTCAGCGGGTCCTCGGCTGGGCCCGCGCCGAGACCGATCCGGCGGCGGCGGCGTCCCTGGTCTGGGTGCTGCGGCACCGGGATGTGGTGCAGGAGTTCCTGCGGCACCCGGCCGCGCCCGTGGTCCGGGAGGCGGCCCTGGGTCTACCGGTCAATCCCGAGACCCTGGAGGCCCTGCTCGACGCGCTCCTGGCGGGCGCCGATCCCGAGGCCGACCGCGTCCTGGCGGCCAAGCTCGCCGGGATGCATCCCAACCTCACGCCCCTGTCGGTGGACCATCTGCTGCGCGTGTCGGCCTCGATAGACGATCAGGCCCTGGGGGAGGTCCTGTCCCGCTTGCCGCAGCCTTCGCTCTTCGATCTCCTCGTGGACGGGCGCGGTCGCACGGCCTGGACGATGGACGCGAAGCCTGGGGAGTCGCGGGGCAACCAGGAGGCGAGGCGGATGTCGCGCCTGACGGCCAGGCTGCTGCGGGAGCGGCCGGGGGCGGATCTGATCCGCTTGCTCGTCAACCGCAGCGTCGCCGACGAGGCCTTCGGCCGGCGCCACGCAGCCTTTCTGGAAAAGGCGATGGACAACACCCGCGAGAAGATCGGCGCCGATGTCCTGGACGATCTCGAGAGGCTCACCGTAGGCGCCTCCGAGGACCGGGTCGAACTCATGGCCAGGCTGCTGATGAGCCTCGGCGACAAGATCTCCGGGGAGGACAGCCGTTCCCAGGCCTCCGATCTCATCGAGAAGTGGAAGGGCATGTCCCCCGCCCTCAAGCTGAAGATCTTCCATCTCCAGCAGGGTCTGACCTAGCCGAAGGCCAACACCGTGCCTCAGGTGTGGGTCCTGCGCAGCAGCAGGACCGCAAGCGCGCCGTAGACCAGGTTGGCCAGCCAGGCGCCGAGCCAGGGCGCCAGAATCTCGTTCCAGCCCAGGGCCTGGCCGGCCTTCACCGATCCGTAGAAGGCGAAGCAGATCAGCACGCCGAGTCCGAAGTGGCGGCCCCCGCCGCCGCGCCGGGCGCCGGCCCCGAGGGGCGCCGCCAGGAGCAGGATGACCAGGCAGGTGAAGGGGAAGGAGATCTTCAGGTGGAGGTCGACGAGGAGCCGCGTCACGTCCTCGCCGTTGGCGCGGGCCCTGCGTACGTACCCGGCCAGCTCGGTGAAGTCCATCTCCTCCGGTTCTCTTTGTTGGCGGGCGAGGTCCTCCGGCTGCAGGGTCAGGCGGGTCAGGGCCAGGCTGTCGAAGAAAGCGGCGGCGGCCCCCGACTCCTCGAAGAGCTGGCGATGGCCCTCGTGCATCATCCAGCGGCTGTCGCCGGGGCGCCAGGAGGCCGAGCGGCCGGTGGCGCGCTCGAGGGTGCGGCTCCCACGGGTGCGTTCCCAGGTGACATCCTCGGCTCGCCTGCGGCGGTGGTCGTAGGAGCGGGCGAAGAGGAGTTGGCCCCCCACGTCCTGCAGCAGGACCTGGCGCCGGGAGCCGTCGGAGCGCCGGTACGAGCGGATTTCGTCGCGGGTGCTGTTGTAGTGCCAGGTGGCGGGGGGGACGACGAGATCGGTGAACAACAGCGTCGCTCCCGCGATGACGACGGAGAACGCGTAGAGGGGCGCGAGAAAGCGGTGCAGACCGATGCCGGCGGCCTTCGCCGCGGTGATCTCGGAGCGGCGGGCCAGGCTCGAGAGGCAGAACAGGGTGGCGAGCAGGGTGGTGACGGGAAGGGTCAGGAGGATCCAGTAGGGCGAGCGGTAGAGGTAGTAGCGGCCGACCTGGGAGAGGGAGGCCTGGTGGTCTATGAAGGTGTCGATGTTCTCGGTGAGGTCGACCACCGCGGCGAGGCCCCACATCCCCGCGGCGCTCAGTCCCAGACAGGCGAGGAAGCGGCGCAGGAGATAGCGGTCGAGGAGGGTCACGAGACCCCGGTGGGGCGTCGCAGCCGCTCGCGCAGCCCGAGCAGGGGCCGGTCGAGGACATGGGCGCGAACCAGCAGCAGCCCCAGCACGCCGAAGAACAGGTTCGGCGCCCACATGGCCGCCCCGGGGGAGACGAAGCCGCGGTCGGCGAGGCGCTCACCGCCGATGAGGAAGATCCAGTAGGCGTAGAAGAACAACAGGCTCATCGCCGCGGAGACGGTGGCCCCGCGGGCCCTCACGAGGGCTCCCAGAGGAGCGCCCACGAGGACGAAGACGACGCAGGCGAAGGGGATGGAGAACTTCTTGTGCACCTCAACGAGGTAGGCGTCGGCCCGCCGCTGGCGGCTGTCGTGCAGCCGCCACTGCCGTCCGATCGAGGCGGCCGTTTTCTGGGCCAGGTCCCGGAGCCGGGTGACTTCGGCGGTGTCCTCACGGGCCATGGCCAGAAAGGCCAGGGCCGTGGAGTCGATGCCGGCGCGGGCCCGGGCGTTGTCGAGGCGCGCCGCATCGGCGGCGGCGAGCATGGCGGCCACGTCCATCTCGCGGTCGGAGCGGTAGGGGGAGCGGAAGGGAGACAGCTCCCGGTCGCGGTCGCGGATGTGGACCACCTGGCGGCGGAAGCGCCCCCGGGTCCCCCGGGAGGGGTCGGCCGAGTCGACGCGGTGAATCTCGCCGTCCTCGAGGGTCAGGCGTACGTATCCGCCGCCTCCGAAGATCTCCAGGCTCCCCGACTCGGCGCGTAACGTCGTCGGCGGGCCGCTCTTCCCGGCGTCGACGAGGGTGATGTCGTGGAGGCGGTTGGACTCGCCGTCGACGCGGCCGATCCGCAGGCTGTAGGGGCCGAGATCGCGGATGAAGACCCCCTCCTTCTCCTTGAGGACCAGGGCCGCCTTGCGCCGTTGCAGGCTGGTGGTCAGCTCCCGGGTCCGGTGGTTGGAGTCGGGCAGGACGCGGTCGTTGAACCACACCATGGCAAGGGTCAGCACCAGGGCGGCGAGCAGGACGGGGGCGAGGAGATGGCCGAAGCTCACCCCCGCCGCCTTCCAGGCCAGGATCTCGTTGTCGGCGGCGAGCCGGCCGAAGACCATGAGCACCGAGATCAGCACCGCCATCGGGACCGCCAGGGCGACGATCCAGGCGAGGTTGCGGAGGAACAACTCCACGGCGACGCCCGGACCGATGCCCTTGCTCAGCAGCTGGTCCAGCAGCTGCAGCATGACATCGATCTCGAGGATGAAGACGATCAGGCCGAAGCCGAGGGCGAAGGCCTCCAGGTGCCGGCGCAGCAGATAGCGGGAGAGGGAAACCAAGGAGCCCCGTGATGGGTCTGTCTAAGGCCCCGCCGCCAGGCCCCGTCCGGGCCGAGAAGGAGGGCCGCTCCGGGTGCCGTGGGTGTCGCCGGTGTGTGCTCCGGTCGTCACTCCGCGCCGTCTTCCGGCCGCCGCGCCGCCGGCCGGACGGGAGGAACGGCTTTCGCTTGCTCCGGCGGGCGCCGCTGTCCGCCGGAGCGGCGGGTTCTCCGATTGCCGGATCCCGGCCCCTCCCGTAGGTTCCCAGAGGGCTATGGCGCCGTCCCGTCCCCCCACCTGCAGATCCGCCTCCAGACCCCCCGGCCGGAGGTCCCCACCGGGGGCCGCGCTCCCCGGGAGGCCGCCTCGCCCTCCCCGGCCCCGGCCCGCCGGGCGACCCAGCTTCCGGGGGCCCTCCACTCCCGCCACCGGACGCAAGGGACCCGCCGCCTGCTCGTGCCTGTAACCGATCCCGCCATTCCGAGGCCGGTCCCCCGTGCGTTCCCGGGCCCCCGCCTCGCCCTTGAGTGCGCGCTCCTGGGCGCCCTTGTCCTCACCCCTCTTCCGGCCCGGTCGGGGATCGGGCTCGAGCCCCCGCCCCGGGCCCCCGTCCATCGGATCTTCCATGATCCGGCAGAGTACGGCGCCTTCCGCGCCGGGTCGCCGCTGCTGCGCGCGCGGCCCCCGGCGACACCCCTGGTGGAGTCCCGCACCCCCTTCACCAGCAAGCGGGTGACCATCGACTCCACCGGGGCCCACTACCAGCCGCGGTCGGCGGGGTTCGACGAGGGTCCGCCGATCACCCTGCCCCTGGCGCGCTATCTGGCGATGGGGAACCGCCACCTCTACCGGACGGAGTGGCGGCAGAAGGTGCGCGAGGGCATGCGCCGCGAGTCGCGCCTGGGCGAGGGCCGGCGGGGGCGCCTGGAGTGGAGGGTGCCGATCCCGGCGCCCCCGGTGGTCAGGCGGTTCATCGGCGACGAGGGATCGCTGCGCATCAACGGCTCTCACACCGCCTCGATCGGCGGCAAGAGCAGCTGGACGGCCAAAGAGGTCGCGACCCTGGCGGGCCGGTCGTCGAAGTTCCCGGCCCTGAGCATGGACCAGGAGTCGGACTTCTCGGTGGAAGGCAAGGTGGGGGAGGCGATCAACATCCGCATCAACCAGGACACCAGGGGCCTGTCCAGCTCCTTCGGCCAGAACCTGCAGGACCAGCTCGACCAGATCAAGCTCGACTACAAGGGTGACGAGGACAACATCTTCCAGGAGGTGCAGGCGGGCAACACCACCCTCTCCCTGCCCAACACGCGGTTCGTCGGCTTCAACCAGCAGCACAAGGGTCTCTTCGGGATCCGGGCCAAGGGGCGCCTGGGGCCCTTCGGCTTCACGACTATCGCCAGCCACGAGAAGAGCGAGTCCAACCGCCAGAGCTTCCGCGGCGGCGCCCAGGTCGACACCACCGAGATCCGCGACTACGAGTACGTGCGCAACCAGTTCTTCTTCCTCGACCACAACTACAAGGAGAGCCTGCGCGACTACGCGGCCGTCTCCACCTCCGACTTCCGGCCCGAGGAGCCGGTGGACGAGCGCACCCTTCAGGTCTACGTCAACGACTTCAACGTCAACAACGACCCCGAACAGCTGGCGCGCCCGGGCCGGGCCCAGGCCGACCTGGGCAAGGCCGACAACGACTCGACGGGCCACCGCGAGGTCGGCACCTGGCACCGCCTCGACCCGGACAACGACTACATCCTGGACGCCGCCCTGGGCTCCATCACCCTGCGCACGCCGGTGCAGGACCGTCACGCCCTCGCCGTGACCTACCGCGTCGGAGATCGGGAGGTGGGCAGCGCCGCCGCCGACCAGGACTCCCTGAGGCTCAAGCTGATCAAGGCCCGAGACGCGCGGCCCGGCTTCCCCACGTGGGACCTGGAGTGGAAGAACGTGTACCGCATCGTGCGGGGCTTCGCCCGCGGCCGCCAGTTCGACCGCCAGCGGATCCGGGTGGAGATCCTGCGCGAGGTGCCGGGAAAGGAGCCGGAGACGACCCAGGGCGGACGCTCTCTCCTGCGGCTCATGGGGCTCGACACCCACGGCCAGGACGCCGGCACGCCGCCGGACCAGATCATCGACGCCGACTACGACGGCCTCCGGGAGGACCTGGGGGTGCTGATCTTTCCCGACCAGCGGCCCTTCGATCCTCAGCTGTCGAAGTACGGCCTCGAGGACCGGGTCTCCGAGATCTACGACACCGAGCAGCACCGTGACCACGTCGAGGCGAGCCGCTACATCATCCAGGTGATCAACAGTTCCTCGGAGCAGCGCATCAACCTGACCCAGGGAAGGCTGACCAGCATCGACGTCGAGTCGGTGGAGGTTCGCCTCGACGGGCGCCAGCTGACCCAGAACGTGGACTACACCGTGACCTACACGGGGGAGGTGCAGTTCCTTGGGGCCGCCGCCGACCAGGTAGCCGATCCGGCCGCCGACCTGGAGATCACCTTCGAGAGCCAGGACATCATCGGCCTCGGGCGCCAGCAGAAGACCCTCCTCGGCACCCGCGCCGAGTACGAGTTCCTCGGCGGCGACGGGGTCCTGGGCGGCACCCTCATCTACAACAACCAGAGCGGCGACCGGCGCGTGCGGGTCGGCAACGAGCCGGCGCGCACCGTGCTCTGGGACATGGACGTGCGAGCCACCTTCCGGGCGCCCCTGCTGACCCGCGTCGTCGACGCCCTGCCGCTGCTGACGACGACCCAGGCGTCGAAGGTGACCGTCCAGGCCGAGATCGCCCAGAGCCGGCCGAACCTGAACACCCGTGGCAAGGCGTTCATCGACGACTTCGAGGGCTCCGAGCACTCCACCCTGCTGCCCGTGTTCTATTCCCGGTGGACGCCGGCGAGCGTCCCCGTCGACGGCGGCCTGGCCGTGGAGAACCGCGGACCGATGCTCTGGTACAACCCCTACGACCGCGTGCAGCGGACCTCGATCTGGCCGGGCCAGCGGGACCAGGTGGAGGCGCGCAACGAGCAGACCGACGTCCTCACCCTGAAGGTGACGCCCCCCGAAGGCGCGGGGGTGACGACCTGGGGCGGGGTGATGACCGTCTTCAGCGGCGGCGTGCGCGACTTCTCCCAGTCGAAGTTCGTCGGCATCTGGCTGCGCGGGCAGAGCGGCTCCCTGCAGCTCCATCTCGGCGACATCAGCGAGGACTGGATCCCCAACGGCCGCATCGACACCGAGGACCTGCCCCTGCGGGGCCGGACCATCGGCGACGGCACTCTCTCCGAGGAGGAGGATGTCGGCATCGACGGCCGCACCGACGAGGAGGAGCTCGACTACTACCTGACGCGGGACACGGAGGTGACGGCCGAGGAGCTGGAAGGGCTCAGCTTCAGAGACAAGAGCAGCCGCTTCGGCGACCTGATCCGCGCCCTCGGCCGCGACCCGGGCGACGCCGAGGGAGACAACTGGGACTACGATCCGACGCGGGACCGCCACAACTACGAGCGCTACAACGGCACCGAGGGCAACCGCCGCGTGCGCGAGCAACCCGACACGGAGGACCTCAACGGCGACGGCAACCTCAACCAGCGCAACGACTACTACCACTACGAGATCGACCTGGCCCGGGACCGCCACGAGCCGGGCACCTGCAGCGAGCCCTTGGTCGACGGCGAGTGCCGCGGCTGGCGCCTCTTCCGGCTGCGTCTCTTCGACGAGTCGGTGCGGCGGATCGGATCCCCGGACTCGAGCCGCATCGAGTACGCCCGTCTCCTCTTCGCCACGCAGAACGGGCCGGCCGAGGCCGACAGTGTCGCCATCGCCCTCGTGGAGATCGCAGTCAACGAATGGCAGGGCGAGGGCGTCTCCCGCTACGACCCGGACGCCTTCGACGTCACCGAGGAGGAGCTCTTCGAGGTCGCCGTCATCGGCACCGACGAGAACCTGAGCTACAAGCCGCCGCCGGGGGTCAAGGGCGAGCGCTCCACCACCTCCCGCGTACGCGAGCGCGAGCAGTCCCTGGTCCTCGACTTCGACAACCTCGGGGCCGGCCACGAGGCGTCGGCCACGCGGGTGCTGACGAGGAACTCCGACTACACCAAGTACCGCCGCCTGCGCATGTTCGCCCACGGCGACTCGAACGCCGCCTACGTGGTGCCACCCGACTCCAGCAACCTCGAGCTGTTCCTCCGCTTCGGGCGCGACGACCTCAACTACTACGAGTACGTGACCCCCCTCTTCCCCGGCTGGGACGAACGCAACGAGCTGGAGATCGACCTGCGGCTCATGTCGCGGCTGAAGGGGGAGTTGGAAGGGCGCGTCGACACCGCCACCGGCCTGCAGCTCGTCGAGCTCGACACGGTCGTCGTGGATCCCGGCGTGCGCGACGGGGCCCCGGCCGTCTACCGGGTCAGCGGCACACCGTCCATGCAGCAGGTGCGGCAGCTGCGCCTGGGACTGCGCAACCGCGCCGCCGACGGCTCCCTCAGCGGCGCCGTGTACGTCGACGAGCTGCGCCTGGACCAGGCGCGCAACGATCCCGGCGCCGCCGTCTACGCCCGCATCAACACCCAGCTGGCCGACTTCATGGACGTCGACGCCTCCATCGATTGGCGGGCGGAGAACTACCGCACCATCACCAGCACGGGGCGCAAGAGCTCGGACATGCGAAGCGGCCTGTCGACGACGACCCACCTGAGCAAGTTCCTGCCGGGGAGCTGGGGTTTCTCGGTGCCCGTGAAGGTCACCTTGAGCCGCAGCCAGAGCCTGCCGCGCTTCGCCCCCAACTCCGACGTGGAGCTCACGCCGTCGGAGAAGGACTCCATGCGTTCGGAGCAGGTGAAGCGCCATGTCGAGGTCTCGGTGAGCAAGCGGGCCGGCAGGCACTGGGCGGCGCGCTGGACCATCGACCAGATGAACCTGCGCTGGTCCAGCTCCATCGACGACCGCCTCTCTCCCGTGACCCCCGTCGACTCGCGCGAGGCGCAGACCGGCTCCTTCCGCTACAAGATGCCCCTGCCCAAGCCGAAGTGGAAGTACCTGGGGTGGCTGCCCGAGTACATGCCGAAGTCGATGCGCAACTCGGAGCTGTCGCCCCTGCCGGCCACGGCGAGCTACTCGGTGAACGTCAACCGCCAGGAGAGCGCGACCTGGAAGAGGACCCAGATCGACACGACCTTCAACGAGATCTTCACCCTGAAGGAGATCTACGCCACCAAGGTCAATCCCCTGCGCTCCCTGACCTCGGACTACAACCTTCAGGTCCACCGCGACCTGCGGAAGAAGTACGAGCCCCGGTCCCTGGCCTTCGGCCGCGAGGTGGGCCGCAACCAGAAGGCCGACCTGCGGCTGCAGTTGCGCTGGGTGAGCTGGCTGGACCCGAACCTCACCTTCCAGGCCAACTACCAGGAGGACAGCGACCCCCGCCGCAGCCGGCAGACCGCCTTCACCGACACCGTCGACGGCCGGCTGCGGGTCGTGCGGACCCTGGACATCACCTCGCGGAACACCTTCACCACGCGGGTCAACCTGCGTCTGCCGGCCCTGCTCAAGGCCGTGGGGGCGCCGGGACGCCGGTCGAAGGCGGGACCCCGCCGCCGGTCGGAGGAGGGGGAGGAGGAGGAAGGCCCCGGACAGCCCTTCTTCCTGCGCCGGTTCCTCCACTTCTCGTCGTCGTACGTCGAGCCCTTCAGCTACACCTGGCGGCGCAACACCGACGCCCGCAACTACAACCTGGTGGAACGTCCGGACCTGGCCTACCAGCTCGGCTTCGGCGACAGCCTCCTCGTCGAGCAGCGCGCCGTCGGGCTGACGAGGACCGACAGCTGGACCCGTTCGGCCAACACCGACCTGGGCTCCGGGCTGCGCCTGCCCCTCGGCTTCAGCGTCAAGCCAACCCTCAAGGAGCAGGTGTCGTGGCGCTCGGGCAGCACCCAGAACCGGCTCCGCGTCGAGCGGCAGCTGACCTGGCCCGGCCTCGCCGTGGCCTGGTCGAGGGCGGACCGGGTGCCGCTGCTGCGGCGCTACCTCAACAGCGCCCAGGTCAACGTGCGCATGCAGTCGGCGCGGACCGAGCAGGCCGAGGGCAGCCTCGAGCCGGCGAACCTGATCGAGGAGAGCACGAAGCGGGAGTGGAACGTCTCGTGGACGGGGCAGTGGCGGGTCGGCCCGACGACGCGCCTGGAGATGCGCCGGAGCCGGGACGAGTCGGTCAACTACGAGCTGGCCGACCTCTCCACCGCCGAGGCCTCCCCCGACGGGCGCCCGCCGCTGCGGGGCCGCGGCCAGGAGGAGCGGCGCTCCACCAACCTCGAGACCCGCTACAAGCTGAGGCCGCGGAAGCTGCCCCTCATCGGCACCCTCAAGAGCAACCTCGACCTCAAGCTCTCCCTCACCCTGGAGAGCCAGGTCCGGCAGAACGCCACGGGCGAGCAGGATCTGGAGCCCTTCAACTCCACCGACCGCTGGGAGGTGCGTCTCGACGGCACCTACAACTTCAGCGAGAGCTTCCGCGGCACCGGCCTGATCCGCCTCGAGGACCGCAAGCCCCACAACCACCGCACCCGCAAGGTGCGCGAGGTGAAGGTGGGGGGAACCCTGTTCTTCAGGTAGCCGGGGATGGGAGCGGGACTATCTTGATACACCTCAACCGCCAGGAGCAGGTGGCGGTGCTGTTCCTCAGCGGCGCCCTGCTGGTCGGTTCGGCGGTGGCCGTCATCGATCACCACCGCCCGGACCGTCTGGAGGACTTCCACGTCGTGCCGCAGGCGGTGGAGGTGCCGCCTCCGGCTCCCGAGTCGGTCGTCCACCTGCCGCCGCCCATCGTCTCCATCAACCAGGCGACACGAACCGAGTTGGAGAGCCTGCCCCACATCGGGCCGAAGACGGCAGCGGCGATCATCGCCCACCGCGAGGCCAACGGCCCCTTCGCCGCCGTCGACGACCTGACCGCCGTAAGGGGGATCGGGCCCCGCACGGTGCAGCGGCTCCGCCCCCTGGTGACGGCGGACTGAGGTCCCTTCCGGTGCCCGGCTGGCGCGCAACGACCCACCACACGGGGATCCACTTCGGGGCCGAGGCCGTGTACGCCGTCGGGCTGACCCGCAGCCGGGGCCGGCTCTCCCTGGCATACTGCTCGGCCGCAGCCCTCGAGAAGGCGCCCCGCCTCCCGCAGGATCTGGCCGATGAAGACGCCCGCCGCGGACTGGCCGGGGCCCTGCGCGAGCTGCGAGACCTCGGACTGCCGCGGGGCCGGCCCTATCTCCCCCTGGGCGGTCCGGCCACCATCCTCCGCCGCCGCCCGGTGCTGCCGGGCGCGGAGGCGCCGAGCCGGGACCACCTTCGCTGGGAGGCGGGTCAGCTCCTGGGGGACGACCTGGACGACTACGTCGTCGACTACCTCGTGACCCGGCGGCACGGCTTCGTGGCCGCGGCGCACCGGGAGCTCCTCGCCCGGTGGAACACCCTCTGCGAGGAATCCGGCGTCGACGCCCCCGGTTTCGACATGGCGTCCTTCGCCCTGTGCCACGCCTTGGAGGGCAGCCGACCGTCCGCGGCCGAGGGCGTGGACGTCATCGTCCACGGGGAGGCCGGGCAGGCGCGCGCGGTTCTGCTGCGCGCCGGGGAGTACGAGGCCGAGTGGGTGTGGTCCGCCGACGGCAGCGGCGGCGACGGCCTGGCGGGGCACCTGAGGCAGATGCTGGAGGAAGAGCTCGGGGAAGAGCCGCCCCGCGCCTTGTGGCTGAGCGGGCCGGAGGGTCCCGCCCACGTCGAGGGGCTGGCCGGTCTCGCCGACAGCGTCGCCCTCCTGGACCCCTTCAGCGGCCTGGCCCGCCGTCCGGAGGCCTCCCGCGGACTGGAGCGCAGCGGCCGTCCGCCGGGCGCCTTCGCCGTCGCCGCCGGCCTCGCGTACCGTTCGACCCTGGAGGCCGGGACCCGGTGATTCGGATCCGACTCCACGCCGCCAGGGTCACGGCACCCGGGGGGTGCGGGCCGTCGGATGTCCGCGCCGTCATCACCGAATCCGCCGAGGAGGAACGATGAGCCGAGCCGTCTATCCGGGCAGTTTCGACCCCATCACCCGGGGTCACCTGAACATCATAGAGCGCGCCCTCGACATGTACGACGGCCTCGTGGTGCTCCTCGCCGTGAACCCCGACAAGCGGTCGACCTTCACCGACGAGGAGAACCTGGCCATGATCCGCGAGGCCACCTCTCACTGGCCCCAGGTCGAGGTCGACGCCACCGACGGACTCCTGGTCGACTACGCGCGCGCCCACGGGATCCGCCAGGCCGTGCGCGGCCTGCGGGCGGTGACCGACTTCGAGTCCGAGTTCTCCATGGCCCTCATGAACCGCAGCCTCTGGGAGGAGTTCGACACCGTCTACCTGATGACCAGCGCCGAGTACATGTACCTGCGGTCGTCCACGGTGAAGCAGGTCGCCGAGCACGGCGGCGACGTGAGCCGCTTCGTGCCGCCGGGAGTGGAGAGGCGCCTCCGGGAGAGGTTCGGGCAGGCCTAGGCGATGTTCATCGACGAGGCGACGATCACCCTGAAGTCGGGGGACGGCGGCGACGGCTGCGTCAGCTTCCGGCGCGAGAAGTACGCCCCCCTCGGCGGGCCCGACGGCGGCGACGGCGGCGACGGCGGCAGCGTGACGCTGCGGGCCGACGCCAACCTGGCAACCCTCGTCGACTTCCGCTACAAGTCGCGCATCGAGGCCGGACGAGGAAGCCACGGCCGCGGCAAGGGGCTCACCGGCGCCGGCGGCGAGGACGCGGTGGTGCGACTGCCGCCGGGCACCGTGGTCCGCGGCGAGGGGGGCCGGGTGATCGCCGACCTGGTCGAGGCGGGGCAGGAGATCGTGCTCCTGAAAGGTGGCCGCGGAGGGCGCGGCAACGCCCGCTTCGCGAAGCCCACCGATCAGGCCCCCCGCCGGGCGGACCGAGGACGCCCCGGCCGCGAGCAGGTGGTCCGTCTCGAGCTCAAGCTGCTGGCCGACGCCGGCCTCGTGGGCCTGCCCAACGCCGGCAAGTCGACCCTGCTGTCGCGCCTGTCGGCGGCCCATCCCAAGATCGCCGACTACCCCTTCACGACCCTGCAGCCCAACCTGGGCATCGTCCGCTTCGGGGACTACGACAGCTTCGTCCTCGCCGACCTGCCGGGGCTCATCGAAGGCGCCCACGACGGCCGCGGCCTGGGCATCCGCTTCCTGCGGCACGTGGAGCGCACCCGGGTGCTGCTGTTCACCATCGACGCCGCCGGGGAGGATCCCGAGGCCGCCTTCGACGCCCTGCGCGAGGAGCTGCACCAGTACGAGGCCTCGCTGCTGGACAAGCCCTTCGCCATCGCCTACACCAAGGCCGACCTGCTGGGCCCGGCGGCCGGGAGCTTCGAGCCTCCCGTCCGGGTCGACGCCCCCTCCTTCCTGATCTCCTCGGTCAGCGGCCACAGACTGCCGGAGCTCGTCACCTGGCTGGGCGGCGAGGTGCTCCGCGCGCGCACCGCCTGCCGGACCCCGGAGACCCGGGCGCCGGAGGGATGACCTCCTCCACGGCCGCGCCCCCCGGCCCCGACGACGGCGGCGAGACCGCGGCTCTCCTCGCCCTGCGGCGCCTGCCCGGCTGCGGCGACGTCACCTGCCTCCGCCTGCTGCGGCGCTTCGGATCGGCGCGGTCCGCCCTGCGCGCTACCCTGGCCGACCGCGCGGTCGAAGCCGGCGACCCCCTGGCCTGGGCGCACGACCAGCTGTCCCGTGCCTCCCGCCTCCAGGCCACCCTGGTGGGTTTCCATGACCCCCGCTATCCGCCGCTGCTGCGCGAGATCCACGATCCGCCGCCCATCCTCTTCGTGCGCGGCCGCGTGGAGCTGCTGCGGGAGGCCGGGGTGGCCATCGTCGGCTCCCGCCGCTGCACCCCATATGGGGGCGAGGTGGCCCGCGCCTTCGCCCGCGACCTGGCGGGGCGGGGACTGGCCGTCCTCAGCGGCCTGGCCCGGGGCATCGACGCCGCGGCCCACGACGGCGCCCTGGCCGCCGGTGCGACGATCGCCGTCCTCGGCTGCGGCGCCGACGTGCCCTACCCGGCCTCCAACCGCGCCCTCTACGACCGCATTCTCGCCGAGGGCGCCCTCCTCTCCGAGGTGCCCCTGGGCAGCGGACCGGCGGCGGGCTCCTTTCCGCGGCGCAACCGGATCATCAGCGGCATGAGCCTCGGCGTGGTGGTCGCCGAGGCCCCCGAGCGTTCCGGAGCCCTGATCACCGCCCGCTGCGCCGCCGAGCAGGGCCGCGAGGTATTCGCCGTGCCGGGGGAGGTCAGCAACCGCCGCTGCCACGGAGGCCTGGCGCTGCTGCGCGACGGCGCCTGCCTGGCGCGCTCCGCCGACGACGTTCTGGAGGAGCTGTGGCCGCGGCTGCCGGACCGGGTCCGCGAGGCCCGCCCGGGCGCGGCCGAAGGCGATCCGGCCGCCCCGGGGCAGGACCCGGACGGGCTGCTGAGGCTGCTGCAGACGGGGGTGCGCCGCGTGGACGATCTGACGCGTGACAGCGGTCTTCCGCCGGCGCAGGTGGCGGCGCGGCTGCTGGAGCTGGAGCTGGCGGGGCGGGTGGAGTCCCTGCCCGGCGGCGCCTGGACGCGCCGCCGTTAGGGGGCGGAGTCCCGGTCCCCGGTGGGCCCCTCGGCGGCGTCGATCTGCACGAGCCCCGGCCCTCCATCCTCTTCGCCGGAACCGCAGCTCGGACAGGCGCCGCAGGCGCCGGCCAACCGGGAGAACAGGGGGCGCAGCCACCCGTACAGGAGGTAGGCCGCACAAGCCGCGGCGAGGAGGATGGTGACCGGGACCTGCCAGTCCACGGCCGTCACCATCCCATCCACAGGCCAAGGCGGTAGGCCGCCAGGGCGCCGGCGTAGGCCAGGGCGGTCATGTAGACGAAGGAGAACACCGGCCAGGCCCAGCTCGAGGTCTCGCGCTGGATGACGGCGAGGGTGGACATGCACTGGGCGCAGAGGGCGAAGAACACCATCACCGACAGGGCCACGGGCACGTTCAGGGCGGGGCTGCCGTCGGGCCGCCTGGCCTGGCGCAACCCGTCGCGCAGCTCCGGTGAGGTCTCGTTCACGTCGGAGCCGAGGCTGTAGATGGTTCCCAGGGCGGAGATGATCACCTCCCGGGCGGGGAAGGAGGCGAGGGCCGCCATGCCGATGCGCCAGTCCCAGCCCAGGGGCTCGAAGACGGGCTCGAGGCTCCGGCCGGCGCGGCCGAGGTAGCTGGTCCGCAGGTAGTCGGCGGCCTCGGCCCGGTCGATGCCGGCGAGACGGGCCTCGCGGGGCTCCTCGGCGAGGACCGCGGCGGCGGTGCGTTCGGCCTCGTAGCGGTCGGCGATCTCCGACGACCGCGGATAGTAGGCCAGGGCCCACATGACGATGGTGGCGGCGAGGATGACGCTGCCGGCGCGCACGACGAAGGCGCGGCTGGCCTGGTAGACGCGCAGCAGCACGGTGCGCGGCGTCGGCCAGTTGTAGGCCGGCAGCTCCAGCAGGAACGGGCTCGACTCCCCCCGAAGGAGGGTCCTGCGCAGCAGCCAGGCGACGGGCACGGCGACCACCGCGCCGAGGGAGTACATGGCCAGCAGGGTCAGGCCCTGGAGCCCCACCCAGCCGCCGAGGAGGGCGCGCTCGGGGATGAAGGCGGCGATGAACAGGGCGTACACCGGCAGCCGGGCGGAGCAGCTCATGAGCGGCGCCACGAGGACGGTGACGAAGCGGTCGCGCCGGTCGGCGATGGTGCGCGCCGCCATCACCCCCGGCACGGCGCAGGCGAAGCTGGAGAGCAGGGGAATGAAGGAGCGTCCGGAGAGCCCCAGCCGGCCGAGGAGGCGGTCCATGAGCAAGGCGGCGCGGGCCATGTAGCCGCAGTCCTCCAGGATCGCGATCAGCAGGAAGAGGAGGGCGATCTGGGGCAGGAAGACGAGCACGCCGCCGACGCCGGCGACGACGCCGTCGACCAGCAGGCTCCGCAGCGGTCCCTCGGGCAGGGAGGAACCGAGGGCGGCTCCCAGGGTGGAGACGGCGGTCTCCACGAGGTCCATGGCCGGCGCCGCCCAGGCGTAGATGCCCTGGAAGAGGATGGCGCTGAGCCCCAGGAAGGCGGCCAGTCCGAAGACGCGGTGCGTGAGGACGCGGTCGATGCGGTCGGAGTGGCTCCGGCCGAGGGGGTACCCCTCCCGGACGCAGCCATCGAGGACCTGCCCGATCCAGGCATACCGGGCCTCGGACTCGATCGCCGACAGGGGGGCGGAGACGCCGGCGCCGTTGCGCAGGTCGGATAGCAGGCGCCCGAAGCCGTCGCCCCGGGCCTCGATCAGCCCCTGCTCCGAGGGGCCGCCCTCGTCGACGAGGGCGCGCAGCGCCTGCTGCCGGGTAGGGCCCCCGCCCGCCTCCCCGGAGGCCGCCAGCAGGCGGTCGACCGCGCCTGCCAGCTCCGGGGGCAGGGGCGGGGGCTGCCGCGTCGGCCTCTCTTCCTCGAGCGTCTCCGGCAACCGCCGGAGCAGCTCATCGATGCCCCGTCCTCGATTGGCGACCATGGGCACAACCGGCGTCTGCAGACGCGCCTCGAGGCCGGCGGCGTCGATCCGCACCCCCCGGGCCTCGGCGACGTCGCACATGTTGAGGGCGACGATGACGGGGAGTTCCCCTTCGAGGAGCTGGGAGACCAGGTAGAGGTTGCGCCGCAGGTTGCCGGCGTCGACGATGGCGATCACCGCGTCGATCTCGTCGCGGCGGCCCTCGAGGAGCACCTCGGCGGCGATCCGCTCGTCAGGCGCGTCGACGGAGAGGCTGTACACGCCGGGAAGGTCGACCAGCTCGGCCTCGGTCCCGTCGGGCAGGCCCAGGGAGCCGGCCTTGCGCTCGACGGTCACGCCCGGGTAGTTGCCAACCCGCTGCGAGAGACCGGTGAGGGCGTTGAAGAGGGTGGACTTGCCGGTATTGGGGTTGCCGACGAGACCGACGGAGACCGTCACGCCGCCGCGGGGCCGGCGGCGCTCACGAGGATGGCGTCGGCGTCGGCGCGTCTGAGGGCGAAACGGTCCTCGCCGATCTGCACCACGAGGCGGCTGCCGGTGCGCAGGACCCGGAGGCGCACGCCGGGCAGGATCCCCAACTCGCGCAGCCGCGCCGACAGGCGGTCGGTCCCGGGCAGGTCGACGACGACGGCCTCGGCGTCGCGGCGCCACTCGGAGAGTCGGCCCTTCTGGGGGAGGTCCTCCTCCACGCTCGCTTGGAACCACTCCAGAAGGGCTCTCATGGCGCCTCCGCCGTTTGGGCTATCGAAGCGGTGTATGGCATGCCTAACGGATGATCGGTCCGCCCAAATATAGCCACGGGGGGTCACAATGCAACGGGGAAATGCGGCACCTGACTGAAAGGAATTCCCGCCCTTACCGGGTATCCGGGTCGGGCCTCCCAAGGATCCAGTTCAGGCAGGGCACCGCCTGTTTGTCATGGGAAACAGATGGTTGTCCGTGTATATCGAGGCTGGATGGGGACCGGGGCTTTATGCTCTCCGGGGGATGCACCTACATTGCGCCCGCCAGGGCCGGCGGCCTCGACCCGCGTCGGTGTCGGCGACACCGCCCTTGCTCTCCCGGACCCCGTCGATGGCGGGACCCCTGGCCCTCTTGACAAGGGAGGAACCGTCGTGAGAGAAACGACTCTGGCTCTCGTCCTGCTGACGGCGGCGGCGCCGGCCCCGGCCCAGGACTTCTACGGGCACTGGGCCGACGGCCGCGCCGAGCTGTCCGGCTACCAGGTGGTGCAGCCGCGCTACGGCGAGCCCCGCGAGGGCCACGCCGTCCTCGTCTTCGTCACCGAGGACGTGCACGCCGGGACCCTCATCAAGGTGGAGAGCCCGGACACGCCGAAGTCGGACCGCATCTACGCCCTCAAGCTCAACCGGATGCTGCGATTCACCACCGGCATCTACGACTACTCGATGATGACCTCCGTCTTCAGCGCCGTGGAGCCCCGGGCCGGCGGCCGGTCCTTCGAGCCCCTGCGCATCACCTTCACCGCCCAGGAGTGGTGCGGCCACGTCTTCGAGGAGGTGCAGGTGCGCGGCGGCGCCGTCCTCGGGGAGCTGTTCAGCTACTTCGAGCGCGTGGGCCGCCAGTCCTGGCGCCTGGACCGGCCGCCGGAGCTGGTCAGCGAGGACAACCTGCTGATCCGGATCCGCGAGCTGCGGGGGCCGCTGATGGAGGAGGGGGAGAGCCGCGGCGTGATGCTGCTGCCCGGCCTGTGGGAGCTGCGCCTCCGTCATCGCCCCCGGGAGCTGGTGGAGGCGGTCCTGAGCAAGGGCCGGCGGGAGCCGGTGGTGGTGCAGGGCCGCAGCCGGGAGGCCGTGCCGTGGACCTGGAGCTACGGTCAGCGGCGGAAGACGGTATGGGTCGACACCGAGTACCCGCACCGGATCCTGCGGTGGCAGGACTCCTCCGGCGCCAGCGGCGAGCTGCTGGCCTCGGTGCGGCGCCCGTACTGGAACCTGCAGTCCCTGGACGACGAGGCCTTCCGGGCCGAGTTGGGGATCCCCTAGCGCGCGAACCCCGAGGCCCGGGGCCGGAATCGTCCCGATTGCGCCCCGGCCGTCGAGGGGCTTCACTCGGCGGCCCATGCGGGGACCCGCGAGCCACTCACCCTCTCTCACAGGACCGCCGGCCATGAGCGATCTCCGGGCCAAGCTGTTGGAGAACGGCTTCTGCATCGTCCGCAACGCCGTCCCGCCTTCGGAGCTGGACCGCCTGCGCACCGTCTTCGAGGGCCTTCTCGACCGCCAGCGCCGGATCTGGCGCCGCGAGCGGGGCCGGGAGGACCCGCCCGGGGGCGTCTGGGAGAGATCACCCCAACCGCGGGTCGTCGGCTTCGACGGTCTCGTGGACGACGGCGAGTCGGCGGCCGCCGTGGAGCTTCTCCTCGGCCGGCCCCTGGAGACGAGCCGCCGGATCATGGGCGCCGAGGCGGCCCCGACCAGTTTCATGATGATGTGCAGCCCCGTGCGGGACCACGGGCCGGCGGTCTGGCACCGGGACATCCACCCCATCGACCAGGCCCCGGTCGCCGGCCTGCAGCGGGACCTGCTGGCCAACGGGCCCGGGTACCTGCAGTGGAACCTGCCCCTCTACGACGACCCCGTCCTGTGGGTCGTGCCCGGCAGCCACCGGCGGCCGAACACCGAGGCCGAGAGCCAGGCCCTCGCACAGGACCCGCGGCGGCCCCTGCCGGGCGGCGTCCCGGTGGAGCTGGCCGCCGGCGACGCGGTTGTCTACACCAACCTGATCCTGCACTGGGGGAGCGACTACAGCCGCAGGCTGCGGCGCACCGTGCACTTCGGGCACCGCAGCTTCGGAGGGGACCTGCTGCCCTACGTGGCCGGCCTGCACCGGCGCGGCGACCCGTCCCCCTTCCTCGGCGCCGCCGACCAGGAGGCCTGGCGCCGGCACCGCGAGCTCTACGAGACCGAGTGCGACCTCATGGAGGCCGCCTTCCGGGCGGCGATCGCCGGGGACGGACCGGCCTTCCTCGAGAGCGTGGCGCGCCTGCACCCCGGTGAATCGATGCGCGAGGTCTGCCTCATCCTGCTGTCCAAGCTGGCCCGCAAGCTGGCCCGCGGCCCCCACCCCGAGCGCCCGGGCTACGGCGGCGACTTCACCCAGGACCGGGAGCTGAAGCCGCGTTTTGGCGGTGAAGACCTGGAGACCCTGTGGCGGCGGTTCGGGCCCCTCGACGACATGCTCAAGGCCCCGGGAGGCAGGGAGTACGTGCCCGGGTACCAGTCGGGGCCGATGAGCTACCGCTTCGAGAGCTTCCCCGGAGGGCTGACCCTGGAGAGCTTCGTCGACGGCTGGGAGACAGCCTGAGGCTCAGGCGTCCATCAGGCCGCGCAGGTAGTTGACCGCCTTCGGCACCGCGGTCGCTTCGGCCTCCACGTCCTGGCCCTCGTAGACGATGGAGCACCAGCCGTTGAAGTCGACGCCTCGCAGGATCTCGAAGATGCGGGGGTAGTCGAGCCACTCCTCGGTCCCCGACTGGATGCGGTAGATCTTGCAGCGCACGTGCACCGCCAGGGGCGCCGTCTCGGCGATGGAGCCGTAGAAGTTCAGGGACGGGTCCTCATGGCCCCGCTGGCCGGTGGCGCCGGGGGAGCCCACGTACTGCCCGGTGTCGAGGATGTGCGAGAAGTACGGGTCGTCGACCTCCTCGATGATGCGGCGCACGTCGCGGCCGGTGCGGGTGACGCAGCCGTGGTTGTGGTTGTGCAGGCCCACCACCACGCCCTTCTCCCGGCCGTGGGCGGCGACCTCCTTCAGGCAGGGGATCATGCGCGCCCACACGGCCTCCTCGGTGTCGCCCTCGGGGATCCAGGCGGCGAAGACGCGCACCAGGGGGATGCCCATGAACTCGGCCACGTCGATCCAGTGCCTGGCGCTGCTCACCTGCTCGTCGAGCTGCTCGCCGGCGGGCACGCCGAAGTTCGAGCTGACGCCGATGTAGGAGAGGGCGAGGCCCCGCTTGAGGGCCTGCATGCGGATGTTGCGCAGGTAGTCGGGGCTCTCCGAGGCGAAGGCGCGGGTGTGCAGGTCGATGCCGTCGAGGCGCAGCTCGTGGGCGCGATCGATGAATCCCTCCAGGTCGAGGTGTCCGGCTTTGAACTCCTGGTTGTAGCTGAGGGACATGCAGCCAAGCTTCATCATTCCGGCGGGTCTCCTGTCTCGGGTTCGGGAGCGGCGCAATGTAGTCACCGCGTCCGGCTCCGGCGAGGCAGGTGCGCCTTGCGTACCTTCCCCGGCCGCCAGACCCAACCACACCGAGGAGAAGGACGAGAGCATGGCGAAGATCACCGAGTTCAAGGGATACGACGGCCCGCCCACGGGCCCGCCGCGGCCGGAAGAGTCGCCGGACCCCAGGATCGTCAGCGTCGCCGACGGGGTCCCGGTGGTCTACCCCGGGTGCCACGGCGTGGGCGTGCGCGTCGTCCATCCAGCCAACGACAAGGCGCCGGCCAGCAACCTGGGCCTGGTCCTGTTCTACGTGCCGCCCCACGTCGTGCTGGAGCCCGGATCCCACCCGACGGAGGAGACCTACGTCGTCCTCGAGGGCGAGGGGCTGATGACTTTTGCCAACTCGCAGCGCCAGGTGAGCAAGGGCGACTTCATCTACCTGCCGCCCTGGTGCGAGCACGGGGTGGAGAACACGGGGCGAGAGACCCTGGTGATCCTGATCTGCACCTCGCCGCCCAACCCGTGAGAGGAACACGAGAGCCATGAGAATCGAGGACATCGAGGTCTTCTGCGTCGAGCCGGCGATCGGCCCCCACCTGCCCGACTACCTGCCGCCCATGGCGCAGCTCCACCAGCGCGTCGTCTTCAAGGTCAGCCTCGACAACGGCGTCGCCGGGTACGGCGAGTACCGGTGCTACGCGCCGGACCGCTCCGCCGTGGAGCCCCTCATCGGGCGCAACCCCTTCGACTTCATCAACCACGACCTGAACATCGGCCTCAGCCAGTGGTGCCTCGGCCTGTCGGCGGCCCTCTACGACGCCATGGGCAAGCACCTGGAGATCCCGGCCTACAAGCTGATGGGGACCAAGGTGCGGGACCGCGTGGCCGTGGCCGCCTGGACGCGTCCGGCGCCGCCCGAGGTCCTGAGCCGCGAGATCCGCCGCGCCGTCGACCAGGGCTACAACCTCTTCAAGATGCACACCTGCCACCACTACGACGTCTTCGAGCAGAACGAGGCGGTGGAGCAGAGCGCGCCGGACCGTTTCCGCATCCAGTACGACTTCAACCACAACCGCTCCGTCGGGGTGGTGCTGCCGATCATCAAGCGCCTGGAGAAGTCCTGGGTCGTGGGCTCGATCGAGGACCCCCTGGACCTGAGGGACATCGACGGCTGGCGGCGCCTGCGCGAGAAGACGGAGATCCCCCTCTACATGCACGTGCCGCCCCTCGGCGGCCTGCAGGAGATGATCCACGGACTCGCCGACGGCTACATCATCGGCGAGTACTGCGGCGGCTTCGGCGACGCCCTGCACCGCGGCTTCGCCTACTCCAAGGCCAACATCCCCTCGGTGATCCAGCTCACCGGCGGCTCCCTGGCCACCGCCTTCGCCCTCCACCTCGGGGCGGTGCTGCCGCGGGTTGCCCACACCATCACCCTCGACGACAACTACGAGGAGGACCTGGCGGCCGAGCGCATCCCCGTCGTCGAGGGCTGCTCGCGGGTGCCCGAGGGACCGGGTCTCGGCGTCGAGGTCCGCGAGGACGAACTGTCCCGGCTGGCCGCCCGCGAGCCCTACGTCATGCCGCGGGTCCTCGGCGTGACCCGCTTCGGCGGGGGGAGCACCCTCTACTCGGTGGGGCCGCCGAACCTCGAGCGCGAGATGGGCTACCAGGAGGGCCTGATCCGCGGCCACCGGTTCGAGCTGCGGCAGGACGACGGCTCCGAGGAGTTCGCCCGACTCTATGCGCGCGCCCAGGCCGAGGGCTCCTTCTTCGGGCCGGCATGAGGAAGGTCTCCTCCGCCTACCCCGTCCTCCAGACCCCGCGCCTTCGCCTGCGGCCCTTCTCCCCGGACGAGTCCGCCGAGGTCAAGGGACTGGTGGGGGACTGGGAGGTGGCCTCCACCCTGGTGGCGGTGCGGTATCCCTACACCGAGGAGATGGCGCGCCGCTGGCTCTCCCGCCACGGCCCGGGGTACGAGTCCTCCGGCTCCCTGAGCTTCGCCGTGGAGGAGCGGGCCACCGGGGCCGTGGTCGGTTTCGTCGGCATGGGCGGCGGCGACACCGACGCCGGGATGGGCTACTGGTTCGGCCGCCGCCACTGGGGGCAGGGCTACGCCACCGAGGCGGGGCGGGCCGTGGTCGCCTTCGGCTTCGAGGAGCTGGGCCTGGAGCGGATCGCGGCCTCGCACCTGAGCCACAACCCGCGCTCGGGGAGCGTGCTGCGCAAGCTGGGCATGCGCCATCAGCGCCGGCGGCTGCACTTCGTGCCCAAGTGGGAGTCGCACCACGACAAGGAGGAGTACGCCGTCAGCCGCGGCGACTACCTCGCCGCCCGGGATCGGGACCCGGAGGCCTTCCGCTACGTCCGCCTCGAGAGCGGCTGCGAGGCGTCAGCCCGTTGACGGGCGCAGCGAGTGACGGCGCCGCCGGTTTGGTGACGGGCGCTCGATCGGCCGCAGCTACCGTGAGGGCCGCAGCGAGTGACGGCCGCGCCGGACCTGGTGGCGGGCGCTCCACCGAGAACCCAAGTACCCTGACGGGCCGAGAGCGCGGCGCTCCAGCCGATCCGCTCCAGGGTGGCCGCGCCCACCCCCGGACGTGACCCGGCGGCCGGCCGGAGGGGACCGGGTCGCCGAGGCCCTGGCCGACCCGCGCCGGGCGGTCTGGCGGCTGGCCCTGCCGATCCTGGCGGGGATCGGCGTGCAGACCCTCTACAACCTCACCGACATGGCCTTCGTCGGCCGCCTCGGCGGCTCGGCGGTGGCGGCCCTGACCTTCAGCATGCCCTTGGTCTTCCTCGCCACCGGCATCGCCTTCGGTCTCGGCGCGGGGGCGACGAGCGCCGTGGCGCGCCACCTGGGGGCCGGTGACAGGCCGGGCGCGGGCCACGCCGCCGAGCACGCCATCCTCCTGGCCCTGGCCGTCGGCCTCGGCACCGCGGCGGCGGCGATCACCTTTCAGCTCGACCTCTTCCGCGCCCTCGGCGCCCGGGACGAGCCCCTGCACCTGGCCACCCGCTACTTCGGGATCCTGGCCCCCGGCTTCGTCCTCGTCCTGCTCAACGGGACCTTCCACGCCATCCTCGCCGGCGAGGGGGACACGCGCACCCCCGTGGCCCTGCAGGGCAGCGGCACGCTGCTCAACATCGGCCTCGACCCCGTCTTCATCTTCGTCGCCGGCATGGGGATCCGGGGCGCCGCGGTGGCCACCGTCGTCAGCCAGGCCCTGGTCTGCTGCGCCTTTCTCATCCACCTCTTCGTCCGCCGCGGCAGCTACGTCGAGTTCCGCTTCCGCGAGTTCCGGCCCTCGGCGGCCACCGCCGCCGGCCTGCTTCGAGTCGGCCTGCCGTCGTCGGGGTCGATGCTGATCATGGCGGCGGGCGGCATGTTCTACAACCGCATCGTCTCCGCCTTCGGGCCCGACGCCGTGGCCGGGATCGGCGTGGGCAGCCGTCTCGACGCCGTGTTCTTCCTCCCCGTCATCGCCCTGGCCACGAGCATGGTCACCGTGGTCGGCATGTTCTTCGGCGCCGGCCGCGTCGACCTGATCCGCTCCACCGTGCGCTATGCCCTCACCCGCAGCGTCGCCTTCGCCGTGGCCATCGGCGTCCTGTTCTGGATCTTCGCGCCCAGGCTGGCCGGCCTCTTCACCACCGAGCCCGTCATCGTCGACGTCGCCGTCGGCTACATCCGCGTCATCACCTGGGCCTTCCCCTTCATCGCCGTGGGCATCGTCTCGGGCAGCGTCTTCCGGGGGCTGGGCAGCGGTCTGCCCGGCCTGGTGCTGACCTCCCTGCGCGTGCTGCTGATCTCGGTGCCCCTGGCATGGACCCTGACGCGCGTCTTCCACCTCGGCATCGGGAGCGTGTGGCTCTCCTTCGCCGCCTCGGGGCTGATCACCTCCTTCGTCGCCCTGGCGTGGATGCACCGGCGTCTGCGGGCGGAGGAGCGGAGGGAGAGGCGGAGGCATGGGTAGGACCTGGATAACGCCGGGACCGCTGACCGCCGTGGCCCTCGCCGGGCTCGGTCTCCTGATGGCGCGGGACACCCTCGCCGGCGGCGAAGCGGTGCCGCTGCCCGAAGGCGCAATCGCCCGCCTGGGCCGGGGGGAGATCCAGGTCATGGCTTTCTCGACCGATGGCACCCGGCTGGCCCTGGGCGGCAAGTACGGTGTCTGGATCCGGGACGGGCGGACCGGCGCCGACCTCGCCCGGCTGGAGGGGACTGCGGAGGGGATCCGCATTCTGGCCCTCTCCCCGGACGGGTCGAGCCTGGCCGGCGGGGGCGAGGGCGGCCTGGTGCGGCTGTGGGACCTGGCCAGCGGTCGCTACGAAGACAGCCTGCTGGAGGACAGCCTGCTGGAAAGGCACAGGGGGATGGTGGTCGCCCTGGCCTTCTCGCCGGACGGCTCGCTACTGGCGGCGGCCGGCGGCAAGGACAGGCGGGTCCGGCTGTGGTCCGTGGACTCCGCCCGGACCGAGGCGGTCCTGGCGGGGCATCTGTGGGACGTCCTCTCCGTGGCCTTCTCTCCGGACGGGGAGACGCTGGCGAGCGGCAGCGCCGACGGCACGATCCGGCTCTGGTCCGTCGACGAGGGTCTTCACACCGGCACTCTCGAGGGTCTCGGGACCTGGGTCCAGGCTCTGGCCTTCTCTCCGGACGGCTCGATGCTTGCCAGCGGCGGGCGCAACGGCGAGGTCCGGCTGTGGGACCTGGCCGCCGGCGGACACCAGGTCCTGCCGCATCGCCACCGGGCCATGGTCTATCACCTGGCCTTCTCTCCGGACGGGGCGACCCTGGTCAGCGGCGGCGGCAGCGAGGTGCGGGTGTGGGACGTGGCCAGCGGCAAGTCCGGGGCCTCGCTGCCGATGGGGAACTACAGGATCCTCTCCGTGACTTTCTCGCCCGAAGGCAGGGTCGCCGTCAGCGGCGGTCAGGGCCATACGGTCGGCCGGTGGGACGTGGAAAGCGGAGAGCTCGAGGCCACCCTGGGCCTCGAAGCCGAGCACATGGGATACGTGGGGTCGCTGGCTTTTTCTCCCGATGGGAAGAGTCTGGCCAGTACCGGCGACGACAATCCCGTCCGCTTGTGGGACGTAGAGGGCCGCCGCCTCCGAACCGTTCTCTACGGCCACTGGCGGCGGGCCCTCAAGGTGGCATTCTCCCCGGACGGCTCCCTCCTGGCCACTGGAGGCGGCGACCATGCGGTCCGGTTGTGGGACGTCGGCAGCGGCCGGCACCTGGCCAGGCTTCCAGGCGGCGCGGCGGTCGTAGGCCTGGCCTTCTCGCCGGACGGCGCATGCCTGGCCAACTCCGCCGGGCGCGGGCTGATCTACCTGTACTCGGTGCCCGATGCCCGGTTGAAGGAGATCCTGGGCGGGGACGAGACGGTCGGCGGCGCGCAGTCGCTGGCCTTCTCACCGGATGGACGGACCCTCGCCAGCGGCGGCGGTCGTCTGGTCCTGCTGTGGGACGTTGACACCGCAGCCCCCCGCACCCTTCTGGAAGAGAGCTCACCCGAGTACTGGAGGACGCCCGTAGCCTTCTCTCCCGACGGACGGATCCTCGCCGGCGGCGGCAGTCGGATCAGGTTGTGGGATACGGACACCTGGGAGCTCCGGGGTTCTCTGGAGGACTCTCGTTCCCTGGCCTTCTCTCCCGACGGACGGATCCTGGCGGGCTGTGGCGGCAGCCTGGTCCGGCTGTGGGACACGGATACCTGGGAGCTGCGGGCCGTCCTTGAAAGACAGGGAGATGAGACTCCGGTCCTGTCGGTGGCCTTCTCTCCCGACGGCGAGCTGTTGGCGAGCGGCTCGGACGGCACCATCCTGCTGTGGGACCTGTCGCCGTACCTCGGCGCCCCGACGTCGGTCGGGCTCTCCCAGCCACTGCCGGACTGGACCGCCCTGCTGGCCAGCTACCCCAATCCCTTCAACCAGGAGACCTGGATCCCCTTCCAGCTCCAGGCGCCGGCGCGGGTGCGCCTGACGATCCACGATGTGCGGGGGGCCCTGGTGCGCGAGATCGATCTGGGCTACCGGCCGGCGGGCTGGTACCAAGCCAGCGGAAGAGCCGCTCGATGGGACGGCCGCGGCCAGCGGGGCGAGCCACTCGCCACCGGGGTCTACTTCGCCCGGCTGCAGGCCGGGCCGGTCGTCCAGATGCGGAAGATGCTTCTACTCAAGTGAGGCGCCGGCCCTGTTGACATGAAATCCATCCGGACCCCTCATGGGGTGAGCCCCCTTCTTGCCCTGGCATGCCTGGTGTGGGCGGCATCCGCGTCCGCAGAGGGCGGACTGCCGCCGGCGGAGGTGGTGATGAAAGCCGGCGAGATCGATGTCCGCATGCAGGCGGGCGCCCGGGTGACGGTCGTCCACGGGCGGGGTGAGCGGCATCCGGTCTCGGGGAAGTGGGCGCGCCTGGACTCGTCGATGGGCCACGTCCAGGCTGTCGATGATTCTGCGCTGATCCTGGCCCGGGAAGGGAACCTCAGCCAGCAGAGGGTCCCTCTGGATCGCATTCACCGGTTGGTCATGGAGATGCCCTCGGGGGCCTCCGGGGAGGGCAGGCCACGGCCGGCGCCCGTCTCCGTTGAAGTGAGAAGGGAGGACAGGGGCGCACGGGTCTTCCGAAAGCTGGGTGGGGGTGTCCTCGGGGGTGTCGTGTGGGGCTTGGGGGGCATGGTTGCCGGAGCGGCCCTGGGCTCGTCGGAAAGCTGCCCGGGGGGAGACGAGGGTGACCTCTGCGGATTGGGGAGAGTCGCCGGTGCTCTTCTCTTTGGGACGACGGGCTATACGGTCGGAGCCGCCGCCGGCGTCAGCCGGGTGGATCCCCATGACCGGTTCATTCCGGTCCTGGGGGGCAGTGCGGCGGGACTCGTCGCCGGCTTCTACCTGACGGGTGCAGCAGAGATACTCTGGCCGACCTTGTTCGCCGGCCCGGTCGCCGTGGCAACGATGGTGTCCGAGTGGTCCCGCGAGCCTCCCGAGGCCCAGCGCATCTCCATCGCGCTGCAGCCACACCCCGGGGGCGGAATGTCAACGGCCGCCACGCTGCGGTTCTGAAGCCGGGTCGCATGCGTCGTCCATCGCCGGACCCGGTGCTCACCTCCGTTGCCCTCGCCGGGCTCGGTCTCCTGCTGGCGCGGGACGGCCTCGCCGGCGGCGAAACGGTGCCGCTGCCCGAAGGCACCATCGCCCGCCTGGGCCGGGGCGAGTCCTGGGTGCGGCCCGCCCTCTCGGCCGACGGCACGCGGCTGGCCGTGAGCAGCAAGTACGGCCTCTGGCTCCGGGACGGGCACACCGGCGAAGAGATCGCCCGGCTGCAAGGGAGCGCGGACGGGAGCCGCAGAAGCCTGGCCTTCTCCCCGGACGGGTCCATCCTGGCCGGCGGAGGCGCGGACGGTTCGGTCCGGTTCTGGGACGTTGAGAGCGGGGGCTACAAGGACACCGCCGAGAAGCACAGAGGCGGGGTTCTCGCCATGGCCTTCTCCCCGGACGGAACCACCCTGGCCACCACCGGCGGCGAGGACAAGCGGATCCGGCTGTGGGACGTGGAGACCGCCCGACACGAGGCCACCCTCGCGGGGCACCGGTGGGACGTCCTCTCCGTGGCCTTCTCGCCGGACGGGACGACCCTGGCCAGCGGCAGCGGCGACGGCACGGCGCGGCTGTGGTCGGTCGAGGACGGCCTGCCCACGGCCACCCTGGAAGGACATGGGCACTGGGTCCATGCCGTGGCCTTCTCTCCGGACGGCTCGCTCCTGGCCAGCGGCACCCGGGACGGCGAGATCCGGCTGTGGGACGCGGCTACCGGCGCGCGCAGGACCACCCTGCCTCGCCGGGGCGGGGTCTACTTCCTGGCTTTCTCTCCGGACGGGGCGACCCTGGTCGGCGGCGGCGGTCGCGAGGTGCGGTTGTGGGACGTGGCCAGCGGCCAGTCCGGGGCGTCGCTGCAGATGGGAAACTACAGGATCCTCTCCGTGACCTTCTCGCCTGAAGGCAGGGTCGTCGTCAGCGGCGGTCAGCGCCATACGGTCGGCCGGTGGGACGTGGCCAGCGGAGCGCTCGAGTCCGTCTTGCACTTTGCGGGGGAGCACATGGGGAGGGTGCGGTCGGTAGCGTTCTCGCCGGACGGGAAGAGCCTGGCCAGTACGGGCGACGACAATGCGGTCCGTCTGTGGGACGTGGACGGCCGCCGCCTCAGGGCCTTCCTCCCCGGGCATCAGCGGCGGGTCACCTCGGTGGTTTTCTCCCCGGACGGCTCCCTCCTGGCCACCGGCAGCCAGGACCTGACGGTCCGCTTGTGGGACCCCGCCAGCGGCCGGCACATGGCCACCCTTCGGGGCCCCGCGGGGCGAGTCGGTTCGGTGGCCTTCTCGCCGGACGGCTCCCTCCTGGCCAACGGCGACTGGCACGGGCAGATCCTGCTGTGGTCGGTGGCCGACCGCAGGCTGAAGGCCGTTCTCGACGCCTATCCGGAGACGGTCTGGTCGGTAGCCTTCGCGCCGGATGGACGAACCCTCGCCAGCGCCCATGACGACGACACCATCCGGCTGTGGGACCCCGACACCGGAGAGCTCCGGTCCGTCCTGGAGGGGGGAACCAGAGGCTCGGTGGCCTTCTCACCGGATGGACGGACCCTCGCCAATGGCGGATGGCTGTGGGACGCGGAAACCGGAGAGCTGCGGACTACGCTTGAAGGAGCCGCCACTGGTTCCGTGGCCTTCTCTCCCGACGGACGGATCTACACCGGTGGCTCCAGCCCGATCCGTCTGTGGGACGCCCACACCTGGGAGCTCCGGTCCATCCTCAAGGGCCAGGGAGACGGGAGTGTGGTCATTTCGGTGGCCTTCTCTCCCGACGGCGCGACCCTGGCCAGCGGCAACTCCGACGGCACCATCCTGCTGTGGGACATGTCGCCGCATCTGGCCGGACCGACGTCGGTCGGGCTCTCCCAGCCTCTGCCGGACCGGACCGCCCTGCTGGCCAGCTACCCCAATCCCTTCAACCCGGAGACCTGGATCCCCTTCCAGCTCCAGGCGCCGGCGCGGGTGCGCCTGACGATCCACGATGTCCGGGGCGCCCGGGTGCGCGAGATCGATCTGGGCCGCCGGCCGGCGGGCTGGTACCGAGCCAGCGGAAGAGCTGCACGCTGGGACGGCCGGGGCCAGCGGGGCGAGCCTCTGGCCAGCGGGGTCTACTTCGCCCGGCTGCAGGCCGGGGCGATCGTCCAGATGCGGAAGATGCTTCTACTCAAGTAAGGCGCCGTCCCCGTCTCGGAGATATGGCGGCGAGAGGGAGAGAGACATGAACTCGGTCCGGATCCCTCATGGGGTGATCCCCCTTCTTGCCGGGGCATGCCTGGCGTGGGCGGCATCCGCGTTCGCAGAGGTCGGACTGCGTCCGGAGAAGGTGGTCCTGGAAGCCGGCGAGATCGATGCCCGCACGGTGCCGGCCGGCGCCCGGGTGGCGGTCGTCCACGGGCGGGGAGAGCGGCATCCGGTCTCGGGGGAGTGGGCCCGGCTGGACACGACGGCGGGCTGGGTCCAGGCCATCGAGGTGTCGGCGTTGGTCCTGGCCCGGGAACGGGATCTGCGCCATGTGCGGATCTCGTTGGACCGCATTCGGAGGTGGTCATGGAGGGGCCGCCTTCGGGGGAAGCGGCGATCGACAGGCCGAGGGCTGCCAGCAAGGGCCGGCCCCGGCGGGAACACCTCCCCGTTGAGATGGCAGGGAGGGAGGACGAGGGCGTGCGGATCTTCCGGAAGCTCGGTATAGGTCTCCTTGGGGGTGTCTTCGGGGCGTACGCAGGACTTGGGGTAGGAGGCATTCTCGGGGCCGGGCAGTGCTCTGGATCAGAGGAGCCATTCTGTGTACCGGGGTCTGCATTCCTGGTCGGGACGGCTGGGCTTGCCCTCGGAACCGCGGCCGGCGTGAGCTTGTCGGACCCAAGGGCTCGGTATGTACCTGCCCTGGGTGGCAGTGTTGCGGGATTGGTCGGGATCTGTGGAGCGCTGGTCGGCTATGACACGCTGAGCGGGGATATAGATCCATTGGACTCTTGGGAGCTGTATGCGGCGGCAGTGTTCGGGACTCCCGTGGTAGTCGCCACGCTCGCCTCCGAGTGGTTCCGCGACCCCCCTGAAGACGGCAGTCTCTCCATCCGTCTGTCGCCAACCCGTGGGCGGGGATTCTCAGCAACCGCCAAGCTGCGGTTCTGAAGCCGCCGCGGGAGGCACGCACCGTCTGACCAGCTTTCAGGCCCGGGCCGCCCGCGGAAACGTCCCGGCTCCCGGCGGCTCCCGCCGGGGTAGTGGCGGATCCGGCCACCCTCAACACCCTTTCAAACGAATCTCTCCCGGGCAGCTACCGCGCAGGGCCTCCCGGAGGCCGAGGCACGGGGCTTGCTGCAAGGTCCTCGAGCGCACCGCCAGGCATCGGGCCTGGCGTGCCATCTCCACCGGGAGGGAGCCATGAATCGGGGATTCCAGGGACGACGACCGAACACGCCCCCGGCATCGCCAGCCGCCGCCTGGAGCCGCGCCAGGGGGTTAACTCTGCGGTCGCCGGCCAGCGTAGCGGCTGCGCTGGTGGTGGTGTTCTCCATCGCCGACCGGACGCCGGCCGATGACTGCCACGGGATCGCCGAGGGGAGCAGCGGCTCTCGCATGACGTCGCTTCCGTGCGACTGGGAAGACCACCTGCCCGTCGAGTACTGGCGGGACCACTATCACCACCGCCGGCAGGATCACTACTACCACCATCCCGGTATTCCGGGATGCGTGTACGTGTACTCCACGTGTGGCTCAAGCGCGGCCACGACCATAGCGGAGGGGCCTACCGCACCCACCACCTGTTCCCTCGGTGCCAGCTATCCCAACCCGTTCAACTCGGCCACGACGATCCCGGTGACGGTCATGGCCGGCGGAGCCGCCGTGAGTCTGACGGTCTACAATATCTCGGGGCAGCCGGTGCGCCACTTGTGGAGCGGTCCGCTGGCCGCTGGTGAGCACCGGCTCGGTTGGGATGGCCGGAATGGAGATGGACGCCCTGTCGCCGCCGGCGTCTATGTCGTGCGGCTGCACCAGGGTGAGATGCGCATCCGCAAGATGGTCAAGATCGACTAGCCCTCCGGCTGCATCTCCTCGCCGCGCAGCAGGAAGGACCGGATGTCGTAGCGGCCCGGACGCTCCACCGGCAGATCCCCCGACTCGATCATCACCTCCAGGGGCGAGGCCATCGTCCGCAGAGGCAGGGCGGTCACCTCGTGGAGCCGCGCCGACTCGTAGGTGGCCATGATGATCTCCACGGCCGCCCGGCCGTGCTCCGCCTGGCCGCGGTGCTCGACCTCGCCTTCGATCCACTCGACGATCTCCCGCTGCTGCCCGACGACGGGATCCTCGCCCTCGCACGGACGCTCCTGCCAGGCGCCGGTCCGGCTGTTGAGGAGCCGCACCTTGCTCTCGTCGAGCTCGAGGATGCCCTCCGAGCCGTAGAAGACCCCGCCCTGGTAGTTGGGGCCGGCCAGCTCCTGCAGGACCTGCCCGATGGCGCCGTTGTCGAACTGCACCACGCACAGACTCCGGTCCTCGATGGGGATGTCGCGCTCGAAGCGCTCGGTCTTGCGCTCGATGTTGCCCATGACCCACACCGCCCGCGGATCGCCCATCACGTAGCGCATCATGTCCAACAGGTGCGAGCAGTCGTTGAGCAGGCCCTGGCCGCCGCGCGCGCTGACCTGCCGCACCTCGCCGATGGCCCCCTCCGCCACCAGTTCCCTGGCCAGGGTCCACGCCGCGTTGAAGCGGCGCTGGTGGGCGATCGCCAGCTTGACGCGGTTGCGGCGGGCGGCGGTCAGCATGTCGTCGCACTCGCCCAGACTGGTGGCCATGGGCTTCTCGCACAGCACCGCCTTGGGCTTGCGGGCGCAGGCGGCGATGGTCATCGGCGCGTGCAGCTTGTGCCAGGTGCAGATCGAGACGATGTCGAGGGCCTCGTCGTCGAGCATCTGGCGGAAGTCCTCGTAGCGCCGGGCGATCCCGTAGCGCTCGCCGAACTCCTCCCGCGCCTCGGCCACCGGATCGGCCAGGGCCGCCACCTCGACCCGGTCCACGCCGTTCCAGCCGCGAATGTGGTAGTGGGCGATGCTGCCGCAGCCGATGATGCCCACTCGGTACTTCGGTCCCGCCGGCCCCGCTGCCATCACGGCACCCCCGGGGAGGCCGCCAGCAGCCCGCCGTCGACCTGGAGGGATACACCGGTGATGCATCCCGCCGCAGGCGAGCAGAGGAAGGCCGCGGCCCGGCCGATGTCCTCCGGCGTGCCGGGCCGCCGCAGGGGCACGCCGTCGAACAGCTCCTTGCGGATGCTGCCGGTCTTCGGCGCCGGCGTGCCGAGCACGTGATCCGTGTTCATGTACCCGGGCATGATGGCGTTGCAGCGGATGCCGTGCGGGCCGAGGTCGACGGCCATGCTCTGGGTGAGGCGCAGGATGCCCGCCTTCGCCGTGCCGTAGGCGGTATCGTCCTTCCAGGCGCGCCTGGCGTGCACGGAGGAGGTGCTCACGATGCACCCGCCGTCCCCCTGCTCCACCATCGCCCGCGCCGCCTGCTGGCTGCACAGGAAGAACCCCTTCAGGCCGATGTCGAGGTTGGCGTCCCAGTTCTCCTCGGTCAGTTCCAGGAAGGACTGGCCGGTGCCGCCGAAGGGGTTGTTCGCCAGGATGTCGATGCGGCCGAAGCGTTCCAGGAAGGCGGCGAACATCTCCTCTACCTGCGAACTGTCGGAGATGTCGGCGGCGAACAGCTCCGCCTCCCGGCCGCGTTCCCGGATGAGGCGCAGGGTCTCCTCGCCGTCGGCGTCCCGCTCCAGGTCGTTGACGCCCACGTCGCAGCCGGCCTCGGCCAGGGCCAGGCAGATCCCCCGGCCGATGCGGCGCTTGCCGCCGGTCACCAGGGCCTTCTTCCCTTCGAGGGAGTGTGGATCGGGCATTGTGTGCTCCTTGGTTTCGGATGGTCGCCGTCTCAAGGCGGGGCGCCGGAAGTAAGGGGAGCCGCGGTTGCTGCTCAAGCCGCCCTGTATGGGTCCGGTTGACCCACCGGGGGCGCCCCCTTTATTCGCACTCCATGACCCGCGCTCACGACATGGGCGGCCAGCCGAGCGAGGAGCCCATCGACCGGTCCGAGCGCGAGATGGCCGACTGGGAGCGCCTTACCAACGCCCTGGTCGGGGTGCTGCGCCATCGCGGCGTGGTCAACGTCGACGAGTTGCGCCGCGGCATCGAGACCATGGCCCCGGGGGAGTACGAGGCCTGCGGCTACTACGAGCGCTGGGCGGCCTCCCTCGAGACCCTGCTGGTGGAGAAGGGGCTCCTCACCCCCGCCGAGATCGACGCCCGCGCCGCCGAGGTCAAGAGACGATGGGGGTAGTCTTCACCGCCCCACATGGCCGCTTCCGAGTGGGCGAACCCGTCACCGTCCGCACCGACGCGGTGGACCACCACCACCGCACGCCCTCCTTCATCAAGGGCAAGCGCGGGATGGTCCGCGCCGTGAGCGGTCCTTTCCTCGATCCGGAGAGCCGCGCCCACGGCGGCACCGGCGAGCCCCGGCGGCTGCTCTACCACGTGGAGTTCCGGCAGGCCGAGGTCTGGGCGGAGCGCTGCCGGGAGGGCCGGGGTGACCTGCTGCACATCGATCTGTACGAGCAGTGGCTGGAGAAGGCCGAACAGGAGGACCGAGATGAGCCACGGACATGACGAGCACCGAGGCGTGCAGCCCGACGAGGAACTGACCCCCAGGGCCCGGCGCGCCCTGGCCATGCACGAACTGCTGGTGGAGAAGGGCGTGGTCGAGGACGGGGAGGTGGAGGAGCGCGCCCGCCGGGTCCAGTCCCGCTCCATCACCGATGGCGCCAGGGTGGTGGCCCGGGCCTGGACGGATTCGGGTTTCAAGGGGCGCCTGCTCGCCGACGCCCGTTCGGCCGTGGGCGAGCTGGGCCTGAGCCTCACCCACGACGCCGAGCTGGCGGTGGTGGAGAACACGGAGAGCGTCCATCACCTCGTGGTCTGCACCCTGTGCTCCTGCTACCCCACGGCCCTGCTGGGTCCTCCCCCCGACTGGTACAAGAGCGCCCCCTACAGGCGGCGGGCCGTCGTCGAGCCTCGTGTCGTCATGCGCGAGTTCGGCCTCGACCTCGACGAGAGCGTGCGGGTGCGCGTCATCGACAGCACCGCCGACCTGCGCTACCTCGTGCTGCCGCGCCGGCCCGGTGGCACCGAGGGCCTGCCCCAGGAGGAACTGGCCGCTTTGGTCACCCGCGACAGCATGATCGGCGTATCGGAGGCGCAAAGCCCATGACCCGACGGCTCTTCATCGACGACGGCGACGTCGACCGCATCGACAACCTGGCCCGCGTCCTGCACCAACCGGCCAAGTACCACGGCAACGCGATCGTGCGGCCGGACCGGCGCTGGGACAACTGCGCCATCCAGATCCGCACCACGCCGGCCTGGGACCCGGAGGCGCGGCGGTTCCACATGATCTACCAGTCCGCCGCGGAGGCCCTCGACGCCGAGCCGCCGGAGGACGGACGGAGCTTCGCCTGCTACGCCGCCTCCGAGGACGGCGTCAACTGGGAGAAGCCGGACCTGGGCCTGTTCGAGTACGCCGGCCGCGACTGGGCCGGGCGGCCCCTGGGGACCGCCAACAACATCCTGCCCACGGCGAAGGGGATGCTCCAGGGCCCGATCTACGACGGCGCCGACCCGGATCCCGAGCGGCGATTCAAGGGCATGCGCAACGACGCCCGCTCCCTGCAGGCCGCCGTGTCCGCCGACTGCCTGACCTGGCGCGACCTCGAGGGCGCGGCCGTCCCCAGCTTCGACGAGGCCCACCTCACCCACGACGCCGCGCGGGGGCTGTTCATCGCCACCCCCAAGCGGCACGGTCCCTACGGGCGCTCCTTCGCCCTGTCCACGAGCCGCGACTTCGACACCTGGACCGAGCCGGAGCTGATCTTCCACGCCGACCAGCAGGACCAGGAGAACGGCTTCCGCCGCGTGCGCCGCTTTCTCGACGATCCCGCCTACCTGGCGCCGGTCTTCAACCGCCCCGAGGAGTGGCGCACCGACGTGTACAACTTCCCCCTCTTCCCCTACGAGGGGCTCTACCTGGCGCTGCCCGTCATGCACCACTGGATCGGCAAGCACCCCCCGGGATACGAGAACGTGGACAGCCGCAAGACGGTGGAGCTGGCCAGCAGCCGCGACCTGAGGCGGTGGGACCGGGTGGCGGGCCGCGCCCCCTTCATGGAGCTGTCGCCGGTGGGGGACGGGTCGGCGTACGACACGGGCCAGCTGGTGGTGACCAACGGTCCGGTGCGGCGCAACGACGAGCTGTGGTTCTACTACGTGGGCCTGCGCCACCGCAGCCTCAGCTTCCACGACGAGGCGCACCGCGGGAGCCTCGACACCTCGGCCGTCTGCCTGGCCAGGATGCGGATCGACGGCTTCGTCGGGCTGCGCGGCGGGGTCGAGTGGGGCTCGGTCACCTCGGCGCCCCTGGAGGTCGACGGGCAGGCCCTGCGCGTCAACGCCGACGCTTGGCGAGGGCGGGTGCAGGCGGAGCTGCTCGACCCCGGCACCGGCGAGGCGATCGAGGGCTTCGCGCGGCAGGACAGCCGGCCGATGATGGCGGACCGCATCGACGAGGTCCTGTCCTGGCAGGGCGGCTCCGATCTGGCCGCGCTGCGGGGCCGCACCGTGCAGGTCCGTCTCCACCTGTGGCAGGCGGAGATCTACTCCTTCTGGTTCGGGGACCTGGCGAGGGAATGAATCGATCGGTCGGGTGGTCCAATGGGTGAGAGCAGAGAGCCCGTCACCACCCAACGCGGAGAGCAGCAGAGATGAAGAAGAGATGGATCATCACGGCCGGCGTGGCGCTGGCCCTCGGCGCCGTGGCCACCGTGGCCGTGGCCGAGCGCGGAGAGAAGAGGATGCGGGAACACGGGCCGCTCATGGCCCGAGTCCTGGAGCGTCTGGACCTGACCGACGACCAGCGGAATCAGCTTCAGGCGTTGCGCACGGAGCACCGCGAGGCCCGGCGGGAGCGGCGCGAGGCCATGGTCTCCATGGGCAGGGAGCAGCGCGAGGCCGTGATGGGGATCCTCACCGAGGAGCAGCAGGAAGCCCTGAAGGAGATGCGCGGCCGGTTCTTCGACCGGCGCGGCGGCATGGGCCGGGATCGGTGGGACATGCGGCGCGGCGACATGGGGCGACCGGGCAGGGGCTGGCACGGCGCCTCGCGGGGCGGCAGGGACCCGTTCTCGAGGCTGGACCTGACCGACGAGCAGAAGGAGCGGCTCGGGGAGCTGCGCACCAAGCACCGCACGGAGATGCGCGAGACCCGCACGAACCACCGCAAGGCCCTGGAGGGCGTCCTCACCGACGGGCAGCGCGAGAAGCTCGAGGCGATGAAGGACGAGGCGTTCTACGGCGGTGGCCGGCGCTGGCGCGGCAAGCGGTAACCGCCGACTTCCAGGTCTACCATCCACCATCTGGGGCAGGGGCTGGAGGGCCAACGGCCCAGCCCCTGCCCATCAGCGATCCAGGCAAGTGCCGACCTTGATCGGGCCTCGATACACGCCCACGATGGCGGGAGTGCTCCGAGAGCCCCACGGCCCCTGCGAGCGAGGTGACGGGGACCAGGTAGAGGAGGCTGGGATTGTCTGCAACCCAAGTCAGGCCGATGCCCGCCCCGAACCCCAGCAGACTGCCCATCAGGGAGCCGGCGAGTTGATCGACAGGATCGACGCGGCTCACGCCGACCGCGGCTCCAGCAGCGAATCCCAGAAGGCCGCCCAGCCTGATAGGCACATCGGCGCCTATTCCATCTGCGGTTCCGCCGCCCAATCCAACCAGTCCAGCCCCCCCGATTGTCCCGAATAGGCTCCCTAACAGGCCTCCCCAGACACCAGCACCGAGCTTTCTGGTAATCCGCCTCCGCCTTTCCTCCGTTCCTTCGGTTTCTGCCGAGGACGCCGTCTGGACGGTACCGATGATGTTCGCTCGGTAGCCATCCGCGTCTCGGACTCGAGAGGCGATTCTTGCAGGGGCACCCCCTGAAACCGATCGAAGTCCTGGCGGTGCCGTTCGCTCCTTCTCCTCGAGGGCCACCAGCAACCGGTCCACGCCAAGGGGCTCCAGGGTCAAGCCCGGGTCACTCCCGGAGTCCGCATGTGTGCGGGCCGTCCACGGTGACACGGTCAGCGTAGCCACGAAAAGAGGGACCGCGATGCCCATGACTTCGCGCAGAACGACCCTGGCCATCCGCTGACCGAGGTCCCAGGCGCCGTTCCGGGAAAGCACTCCGCCTCACCCCTTCTTCGCCCGCTTCATCACCCCCCGGTGCGGCTCCCGCCCGCCGGCGCCGCGGGCGAACTGCGGGAACAACTCATCGTGGATCTCCACGGGCTGGCGCAGGTGCTCCATGCGGGCCTGGCCGGCGGTGTCGAGCATGGTGGGGAAGAACATGCCGGCGCCCGTGTCCACGCCGTACCCGCCCGGGGAGTGGACGGAGATGTACTGGCGAGCCAGCTCGTGCTCCTCCGGCCCGGAGGCATGGCGGGTGCAGTTCATGGTGAACATGCGCCGCCGCTGTCCGCCGCCGAAGGAGGCGTGGTAGAGGTCGTGGTTGAAGATCACCACGTCGCCCGGGCTCGACTCCAGGGCCACGCTGCCGGGAAACTCGCTCGGGGGCACCCCGAAGAGGGCCTCTGACTCGCGCGGGTTGACGCCCTCGGCCCGCAGGTAGTGGTCGGGGCGGTGGCTGCCCGGGATCACCCGCAGGCAGCCGCTGTCCGCCCCCACCTCGTCCAGGTAGAAGGCGGTCTTGGTCGCCCACAGGCGGCCCCAGTTGCCGTCGGGATGCCAGCCGGTCTCGCCCACGTAGTAGTTGCCGTCTCCGCCGCAGTAGCTGAAGTCGTCGCCGATCACGCCGCCGATGAGCCCGACCACGCCCGGGTGGTCGAGGAGGGCGCACATCTCCGGCGCGTGCTCGATGGGACCGCCGAACATGGTGCGCTTCGTGCCGTCGTGGTCGCCGCCCCCGCCCCAGTTGCGGATCGACCACTCGAAGCCCTCGATCACCTGCCGGACCTCATCGGGACTGAGCAGCTGGCGGACGACCAGGTAGCCGAAGGCGTCGAAGAACCGCGTCTGTTGCTCGGTCAGTTTCATCTCGGGGGGCTCCGGAAAGCGGTGATGGGTACGGCCTGACTCAGCCGGCGCCGCAGGGGCAGCCGGCGGCCTTGGGGGTCAGGGCGGTCGGCGGCTGGCGGGGCACGGGAAGCAGGGGCCAGCCGAATCCCTCGACGACGCGGCGCAGGGCCGGATCGCCGGCGGAGAGGGCGGGAAGGTACTCGCCGAGACGCCGCCTGCGCCACCAGCCCGGCTCTCCCGGGGGGGCGAACCCGTACTCGTAGAGGTCGGCGCGGATCCGGCGCGGCGGCCGTCCCTCGAAGGGGTCCTCGGCGAGCAGGGAGAGGGCCCCGGGGTCGGCGTGGAGCAGCTTGTACACGAGGTGGACCAGCCACGGCTGGCTCCGGTAGTCGGCCATGGCGGCGAACCAGATCTGCCAGTCGAGGCGGTGATGGTAGGGGGAGACCACGCAGGGTCGGCGGGAGGGGTCGCCGGGCTTGCAGTGGAAGGGGTACTCGCGCCACACGGCCCCGCCCGGTCCAGGCTCGTCGAGGGTGCCCAGCAGTACGACCTCGCGGCGCACCTTCCCCACGTGTCCGAAGGCGCCGTAGGTGTTGACCAGGTTCAGCCGGTCGTAGGAGGTGTTCATTACCTGGCGCGAGGAGAGCATGTTGGCTGCGGGCGCGGCGCTGAGCAGGACCACCGCCACCGTCAGGGCGCCCACGGCGAGGCGGCGTCCCCGGCCCGGCGCCCGGGCGGCCTCCTCTTCCCTGGAGAGCAGGGCCTTCAGGGGCCGGGGCGCGAGGCGCCGGAGCCAGGCGTCGTCGAAGCAGGGCAGGCACAGGGCGATGGTCAGGTAGTTGAGCCACGAGAGGTTGCCGCTGGCGATGAGCAGCCCCTGGAAGGCGACGATCAGCAGCCCGGCCAGTCGGCGCATGCGCACCGTGCCGAACAGCAGCAGGGGGGCCCCGACCTCCACGAGGTGGTTGAAGAGCACCCCGGCGCGGTGCACCAGGCCGGGCAGCGCGTGGAGGTACGGACTCAGAGGGTTGGGGATCGGCTGCGTCTCGTAGTGATGGAGGAGGCAGGTCAGGTCGAGCCAGCACGGGTCGCCGCGGAGCTTGATGAGCCCGGCCCCGAAGATCACGCGGAAGAGGAGCCAGCGCAGCAGCCACATCAAGGCGCGGTCCGGGGGCGCGGCGTGGCGCCAGCCGCCGCGCCCGAAGGGGCACAGGAAGACGGCCAGGAAGCCGGTCTCGAGGGTCAGGATCTCCCAGCCGTACCCGTAGAACACCTGGCCGGCGTTGACGAAGGAGGAGTAGAGGACCCAGAGGATCAGCAGGTGCAGGCCCGAGGCATACCCCGCCAGCAGCAGCAGCGAGCCGGCGAAGCCGAGCCAGGCGAGGCCGGCGAGGAAACCGTCGCTCGTGCTGATCCACAGCAGCGTCGGTACCTCCAGCCACGGCGCCGCGGTCGAGGCCGCGGCCCGGTCGAGGTAGAGGCGCGCCGGCAGCAGGCCCTCGTCTCCGATCAGGGGTCCGGCCTGCCGCGCCGATACCAGGAAGGCGATGGCGTAGACCAGCCCGAGGAGGCGCAGGAAGAGCCAGCGCGTCAGCCGGTACTCGGTTCCGGGCGGGTCGAGAGCCTCTCCGAGGCGCCGGCCGGCGGCGAGCAGCCGGCGGGCCCATCCTCGGCGGGCGATGTAGCGGGGGGGCACGGGTCGGGCTACCTTGACCGCGCCAAGGATAACCCGCCCGCACCGCCCATCCAACGGCGGGGGGAGCTTCCCTCATCTCCACCGGCTCGCTGGACCGCCGAGGCACGTGGCGCACCTTCGGCCTCGCCGACGGCCTCGCCGGCGTGCGCACCGAGCACATCGCCGAGGACGCCCGCGGCGATCTGTGGTTCGCCACCTGGGACAACGGCGTCAGCCGCTTCGACGGCGACCAGTTCCAGAGCTACGGCCGCGGCGACGGCCTGTGCGGCGACCGCGTCTTCTCCATCCTCCGGGACGGCCGCGACCGGCTGTGGTTCGCCACCCTCAGCGGCGTCTGCTGGTACGACGGCCGCAGGTTCCACCATCCCGGCGGCGAGGGCATGGCCGGCCGGCAGGTGCAGTTCCTCTTCGAGGACGGCCGGTCGCGCCTCTGGTGCGCCGGCACCGGGACCCTGGGCTACTTCGAGGGCGACGAGTTCCACGACCTGGTCCCGCGCTACGTGGAGCGCTACGGAGAGCCTCCGTCGCCGCGCTGGACCCACCAATGCTGGGGGATCGTCCAGGACGCCGGTGGCGACCTCTGGTTCGCCTTCGACCACCTGGTCCGCTACGACGGGCGGAGCTTCTACCGCTACGGGGAGCGGGACGGCCTGCCGCCGGACGCCAGTTGCTACGCCGTCGGGCAGGACCCCTCCGGCTGTCTGTGGATCGGCCGCGCCGGGGACCGGGGACGGATCTGGCGGTGGGACGGCGGCTCCTTCGACCCGGTGGCCGTGGACCTGCCGGGCAACCTGCGCAAGATCCAGACCGACCGCGACGGCCGCCTGTGGCTGTGCACCTCCGGCGGCGCCCTCTACCGGACCGGCGACGGCTTCGACCGCGTCACCACCGGGGACGGGCTGCCCTACCCGGTGGTCAACGCCGTCTACCAGGACCCGGACCGGCAGCACTGGTTCGCCACCTGGGGCGGCGGCGTCGCCCTGTACGACGCCGAAGGCGTCGGGCTCTTCGAGCGCGCCGAGGAGTATCCCGAGGGCGAGGCCGAGATCTCGCGGATGGTGCAGGACCGCAGGGGCCGCATCTGGATCGGCTTCTCCTCGCCCTTCCTCAGCCTGACGGCGCGCAGCGTCGCCCGCTTCGACGGCAGCGGCTACGAGTTCGTGGGGGCCGGCCAGGGGCTCGACCTCAACAGCTGCTTCGCCATCTACGAGGACGACGGCGGCGACCTGTGGCTCGGCGGCGGCAACGGTCTCTTCCGCTACGACGGGGCCCGGTTCGAGCGCATCGGGGCCGAGGCCGGATTCGCCGAGGCCGGCGTCAGCGCCGTCGCCCAGGACCGGGACGGGCGTCTGCTGGTGGGCCAGTGGGAGAACGGGACCACGGCGCGCAGGGAGGAGCTGTTCGCCAGCCCGCTGCAGATCGTGCGGCGCCAGGGGGAGCGGTTCGTCACCGTCTTCCGCGAGGAGGCCAAGGAGGACCCCTTCAACCACATCGGCGCCCTCGTGGCCACCCGCGACGGCGAGCTGTGGTACGCCCTGGGGACGCACAATCCCTTCGGCCGGGGCAAGGGGATCGGCCGCTGGCACCCGGAGCGCGGCGCCACCCTCTACACCACCGGGGACGGGCTGCCCGACAACCGTGTCGTGGACCTGCTGGAGGACCGCTCCGGCCACCTGTGGATCGCCACCCAGAACGGCCTGGGCCGCTTCGACGGCCACCGGTTCCACAACTACACCACCGAGGACGGGCTGCCGAGCAACCGCATCCGCTGCCTCTTCGAGGACGGGCGGGGCCACCTATGGCTGGGCACCGACGGCGGCGTCGTCCACCACGACGGCCGCCTGTTCCAGACGATCAAGGTGCCCCACATGGGGCCGGTCCTGCAGATCCTGGAGGACCGCGAGGGCACCTTCTGGTTCGCCACCGCCCTCGGCACCCTGGTCCGCTACCGGCCGCGCCGGAACCCGCCCCGGGTGCGCCTGGTGCAGGTCGTGGCCGACCAGGTCTTCGAGTCCCCGGCGGCCGTGGCCCTGTCCGCGGGGCGGCCGGTGATGTTCGAGTACAAGGGGGTGAGCTTCTCCACCCATCCCCGGGACATGCTCTACGCGGTCCGCCTCGAGGGCCACGAGGCGGACTGGCGGCCGGCGACGCGGCGCATGCGGGCCTACTACCGCGACCTGCCGAAGGGGGAGTACACCTTCCGGGTGCGCGCCGTGGACCGGGACCTGAACTACTCGGCCGTCGCCGAGGTCTCGGTCTCGGTCGAGCCCGACCCGCGCATCGCCGCCCTGACGGCGGCCCTCGGCGGCGACGGTTCCGGCGTCGAGTTCACCGGCCGCAGCGCCGCCCTGCAGCAGGTGCAGACGCGGCTCATGGAGGCGGCGGAGGCCGACCTCACCGTGCTCATCCTCGGCGAGACGGGGGTGGGCAAGGGCCTGGCGGCCCGGGCCCTGCACGCCCTCGGCGGCCGCCGCGACGGCCCCCTGATCCACGTCAACTGCGGCGCCATGCCCGCCACCCTGGTCGACAGCGAGCTCTTCGGCCACGAGAAGGGCTCCTTCACCACCGCCCTGGCGCGCAGGCTGGGCAAGGTGGAGCTGGCGGCGGGGGGCACCCTCTTCCTCGACGAGATCGGCGACATGCCCTTGGAGGCGCAGGTCAAGCTGCTGCGGTTCCTGGAGGACGGCACCTTCGAGCGCCTGGGGGGCAGCCGCACCCTGGGATCGGACGCCCGGGTGGTGGCGGCCACCAACCGCGACCTGGAGCAGATGGTCCGCGACGGCGACTTCCGGGAGGACCTCTACTACCGCCTGCAGGTGCTGCCCATCCGCCTGCCGCCGCTGCGCGACCGCAAGGAGGACATCCCGGCCCTGGCGGAGCTGTTCATGGAGCGCATGGCCTCCCACCTGGACAAGCGCATCGGCCCGCTGACGCCGGAGGTCCTGGCGGTGCTGCAGGCCCAGCCGTGGCCGGGCAACGTGCGCGAGCTGGAGCACACCCTGCAGCGCGCCGTCATCGCCTGCCGCGGCCCCCGGATCACGGTCGGAGACCTGGGGCTGAAGGCGGCTCCCCAGCCTCCCGGGGACCTGGAGATCCTGCCCCTGGAGGAGTTCGAGCGGCGCTACATCCGGCGGGTCCTGGAGTCCCGGAACTGGCACGTCCGCGGCGAGGGCGGGGCCGCCGAGGCCCTCGGCCTGCCTCCCTCCACCCTGCGCAGCCGCATGAAGAAGCTGGGCCTGGAGCGACCCCGCTGACGGAGCGGTATTTCGCGCGGAGCGATATATCGCTCATTCCTGCCGTAAGCCTACTGCAATCAGCATGATAGGCTCCGGGTCCTGGCCCCCGGGGTGACATGTCGCCCCCTGGGCTTCACGAGCCGAGAGCCGCCCCAGGCTTGGAAGCCTGGGGTCTATCTCCTTGAGAAGCAACGAGTTGCGGGCCGTCCCGGTGGTTTCCGTGGTTCGTGGCCCGGGTATTGCATTCAACCAGACCGGTTCCAACCATCCACCGAAGTCAGGAGACCAATCATGAGAAGTTCCGCGCTGGCCAGCCATGGGGCCCTGACCCTCGCGTTGCTGCTCCTCGGGTTCGGAGTCGCCCAGGGGCAGGTGACCTTCGACGACTTCGAGGACGGGGATGTCTCGGACTGGATCTTCTTCGGGGGCAACGCCGCCGGCGGCGGCGGCGGCGCGGCGAGCGACCGGCCGGCGCAGGGCTCCTGGTACCTGGACACGGGCTGGGGCGGCGCCGGCAGCGAGAGCGTGTTCTACGGCGGGTTCTTCCGCAACCTCCCCGAGGACGGCCAGCTCGCCCTGCCCGACGATCCGTGGCTGAGCCTGTGGGTGCTGGTCCAGACCGGCACCACCGTCGACCGCTTCGCCGTGGAGATCACCGTCCGCGAGGACACCGACGGCGAGGGCTACGAGGAGGGGGAGGACGACTCCTTCCAGCACATCCTCTCCTTCGAGCAGTCCGACGCGGACGACACCTGGCGGCAGGTCAGCGCGCCCCTGGCCTCCTTCACCGACCTGCAGACCGGCGGCGACGGGACCTTCGACGGCTCCGTGGACGAGGTCGTCATCGTCATCTCCGGCGTCGAGGGGGGCGAGGCGACCGACGTCCTAGTCGACTTCGACGACATCGTCTTCACCAGCGGCGCCCCGGAGGCGCCGACGGCGGTGGAGAGGCTGTCGGAGAGACCCGCCGCCTGGAGCCTCGGCCTCGCCTATCCCAATCCCTTCAACCCCGTCACCACCATCCACTTCTCCACGCCCACCTCCGGCGACGTCGAGCTGGCCGTCTACAACAGCCTGGGCCAGAAGGTGCGCACCCTGGTGAGCGGCGCTCACGCCGCCGGGGAGTACGCCGTGACCTGGGACGCCCTCGACGACGGCGGCGCCCCGGCCGCCAGCGGTGTCTACCTCCTGCGGATGGCCGCCGGCGGGTTCACCCGGACTCACCGCGTGGTCCTGGCCAGGTAGGGTTGATCCGATGACGAACCCGCGGCTCCTCTCCGCCGTCCTGCTCGCGGCCCTGCTGGCCGGGGGGGCCCCCCGGGCGCAGGCGCAGGCGAACGAGGTGGTCCTCGTGGAGAACGAGAGCGGCTGGAAGCTCCAGGTCGACGGCGAGGACTTCATGGTCTTCGGCATGAACTGGGGCTACATCCCCGTGGGCGAGAACTACCGCTACTCCCTGTGGGACCAGTCCGACGAGTTCATCGTCGAGGCCCTCGACGCCGAGATGTCCATGCTCCGCGACATGGGCGTCAACGCCATCCGCCTGTTCTCGGAGATCCCGCCCCGCTGGGTGGAGCACATCTACGACCACTACGGCATCATGACCGCCGTCAACCACCTGATGGGGCGTTACGGCTTCGAGGTGAACGGCCGCTTCGTGCCGGAGACCGACTACGGCGACGAGACCACGCGGCGGGCGATCCTGGCGGACCTGGAGAGGACGGTCGAGGCCTACAAGGACACCCGCGGCGTGCTGATGTACCTCCTCGGCAACGAGAACAACTACGGGCTCTCGTGGACCAGCTTCGAGATCGAGGACCTGCCCGAGGAGGCCGACGACCCGCGGGCGGAGTACCTGTACACGCTGATGGGGGAGGGGGCGACCCTGATCAGCGGCCTCGACGACCGCCACCCGGTGGCCCTGGCCAACGGTGACATCAACTATCTCGACGTCATCGCCCGGACCTGCGCCGACGTGGACATCATGGGCGCCAACGTCTACCGCGGGGTCAGCAGCGGCGACCTCTTCCAGCGTGTCCGCGACGAGATGGGGGTGCCCTTCGTCTACACCGAGTTCGGCGCCGACGCCTGGGACGCCAAGCGGGACCGCGAGGACGACGTGGCCCAGGCCGGCTACCTCCTCGGCCAGTGGCGGGAGATCTACGAGCAGTCCTACGGCAAGGGCGGCGCCGGTACTGCCCTGGGCGGCTTCATCTTCCAGTGGTCGGACGGCTGGTGGAAGTTCCGCCAGGAGGAGAACCTCGACGTCCACGACACCAACGCCAGCTGGGCGACGGGCGCCTACGTCCACGACTTCGTGGAGGGGCGCAACAACATGAACGAGGAGTGGTGGGGGATCGCGGCCAAGGGGCCCTCCGACGGCCGGGGCTTCATCCCGCTGACGCCGCGCACCGCCTACTACGTCCTGCAGCGCGCCTTCCGGCTGGACCCCTACGCCGGGACGACGACGGTGGACGTCATCCGCCGCAGCTTCGGCGAGATCCGCCTCTCCGACTACTCCCACCGCTACGCCACCGGCCGCGCCCTCGACGAGGTGAAGCGGCTGGGCGCCGTGCGCCTCGGCGACGTGCGCATGCGCTACGAGTCGAGCGTCAGCGACGGCGACGAGCGCACGGAACGCGGCCCGGGGGGGAAGTTCGGCCACACCGAGTCCTTCTGGACCGACTTCGAGATCGCCAGCGGCGACCTGCGCGGCAGCCTCTCCCTGCACGGCGTCGGCGCCGTGGGCCAGAGCCGCCTCGACAACATCTTCTACGAGAACCGGGCCCTGAAGCGGGTCGTGCCGGCGGCGGGCGAGGCGCCCTCCCGCGAGCCCCGGGAGGTGGTCGACCGCTTCGCCGTCTACTCGGCCGACTTCACCATCGAGCGGCCGCGTTTCACCGTCGAGGGCTTCTTCCGCACCGGCCACTTCCACTGGGGCTACGAGGGCGACTTCTTCGGCCTCTATCCGGAGGCCAACTACGGGCCCAACCTCGACATCTACAACGGCCAGGCGCCCAACGGCTTCGAGATCGCCGGCAAGGGGGCCTGGGAGGGCTGGAAGGTCGCCGTCGGACCGGAGCTTTGGTGGGGGGCCAACCCGGCGGTGCTGGCCAAGTACCAGCGCAAGGGGGACGGCTGGCGCTGGTCGGTCATCCACCACGAGGACCTCGCCGAGGCCTCGGCGGCGCAGACCAGCTTCGCCGTGCCCGAGCAGCTCAACCGCCGCACCACCCTCTACTTCGCCCGGGACGCCAGGCCCCTGACCCTGGAGGTGGGCGGCATCTTCTCCGGCTCGACCAAGGTCGGCGACGCCTTCACCTGGGTCCGGGAGACCTCGGGACGGGGCTACCTCGACTCGGGCTGGGAGGTGATCGACGACGAGGTGAAGTGGGGGGACACCTTCGGCGGGCGCGTGCGCCTGACCTGGGAGGGCGCCCTGCGGTGGTACGGACAGGGCACCCTGCAGGGGATCGTCGCCGACGGCGGCTACCAGGGCGCCACCCTGCTCACCGGCTGGTCGCTGAAGGAGAGCGGCCGCGGCAACCACTGGGCCCTCTCCTCGGGCGCGTCGTACCGCCTGGGCCTGCTGGAGATCTCCCCGCAGGTCCTCTACCAGCAGCCGATCCTGCCCGCCAACCCGCGCATCGACGACCACTACAGCACCCGCACGGGCCTCTACTACCCGGCGGTCCGGCCGCGGAACGTGCTCGACGACCCCTTCGTCGTGCTCGACAACCGCGAGACCGTGGCCGGCGAGCTGCTGCTGGTCTACGATCCGACGCCGGGGACCTGGTTCCACACCTGGGACCGCGACATCCGCGAGGACGCCCCCTTCGTCGCCGCCCTGGACCTGTGGTACCGGCGCCACGAGGAACGCCGGGACGCCCACACCTTCACCCTGGCCAACGGCGCCATCGTGCCCTTCGGGGAGGCGCCGCCCGCCGGCGACGAGTGGGAGGCGAAGCTGCACACGGTCCACAACCCCGGCCGCGACCTGCGCCTGGTGACCACCCTCCTCGCCGGCGAAGGCGAGCCCCGCGGCGACGACCCGCGGCGGGTCCGCCGCTACGGCGGCGACCTGCGCGTGCTGTGGCGGACCTTCGACGCCCGCACCCGGCTGCGGCTCGACGACTGGGGGCCGTACGACTTCCACCGGGACTTCAACCTGACCTACCCGGTCCAGTGGTACGGCGACGTCTCGTACGGGCTGGAGCCGGCCGGCCTGGAACCGACCTCGACGCGCTTCGGTCTGCGGGCCCAGGCGCGCACCCTCGACGGGAACTCACCCGAGTACGTGGCCGATCCCGAGGACGCCGGGGCCACCGGCGTCGAGATCGAGGTCGGCCTCTACGTCCACATCGGCCTGTGAGGGGAGTAAGCATGAAACCGACGAGCGCCCTCCTCGTGCTGATCCTGCTGGGGGCCGCCGGCTGCTCCGAGCCGGGTCCCTTCGTCTACGGCAGCCCCCTGAGCGACGCGCCGCTGGCGGTCCACGACGAGCGCGCCGGCATCCACCCGAGCAAGGCCGTCCTCGACGACCCGAACAACCCCTTCGCCCGGGCCTCCAGCGGGCCGGAGACCAAGTGGGACATCCAGAGCACGGGGAACCACGTGGCCGCCTACTACAGCTGGGCCACCTGGCTGGCCAACCAGCCCACGGGCGAGCACCAGTACTACGTGGCCGTCAACCTCGGCCAGATCTGGTCGAAGGGTCTGGCCCACCAGGAGGATCTGCCGCTGGTGCGCGAGATGGCCCTGGCCGCCTTCCAGTCCGTCCTCGACCACTTCCCCGACGCGGCCAGCTGGGACGCCACCGGCACCTTCTCCTTCGAGCTGGTGACCGCCGCCTACCTGGGCCTCCTCGACCTCGGCGGGACCCCGGCCGGCGGGTGGCTGCTGGTCCAGGACCCCGACGGCAACCAGAAGGCGGTGAGGCGATGACCCGCTGGAGCCTGGCGCTCCTGGTCCTGCTGGCCGCCTGCCGGTCGGGCCTGGACGACTCCGACTACGAGTCACAGGAGAGCTTTGACCTCGGCCTGACCCCCGACGGCGGGGAGGAGGCCGGGCTGCCGGGGCCGGATCCCTTCGAGCCCGGCGAGCAGCGCCTGAGCGTGGGCGTCTTCTACGAGGGAGGCTCGTCGGAGCGGGTGGAGATCGACAACGCCACGGCGCACATGTACCTCTACGACAAAACGGTCTCGGTGGAGGAGGTGGGTGAGCCCCTGGAGGGGCGACTGGCGCACCGGCTGGTCCACGCCGGCGGCGACTGGTGGGGGATGGGCGTGCACTGGAGCAGCCCCCGGGACCTCTCCGGATGGGTGTCGCTGCATGTCAGCTTCCGCTCCGAGAGCCTGGCCGAGGTCGAGATCGGCCTCAACGGGGCGGCCGACGACCGTCACGCCGTGCGCGCCAGCGACTACGGGTACGCCGCCGACGGGGAGTGGCACAGCCTGCAGATCCCCCTGGCCGACTTCGCCGCCAGGGGGCTGGACCTCACGGCGGTGACCTCGCCCTTGTCGCTGGGAGGTCCGAAGGCCGCGGCCGGCGACTTCGTCCTCATCGACAACCTCTACTTCGACCTGACGCCGGGGACCACGGGCACCGCGGGCGGGGGTCAGCGCCTGAGCGTCGGCGTGTTCTACGAGGGCGACTCCACGGAGCTGGTGGAGATCGACAACGCCACGGCGCACCTCTACCTCTACGACAACACGGTCTCGGTGCAGGAGACGGACGAGGCCCTGGAGGGCCAGACGGCGCACCGGCTGGTCCACGCCGGCGGCGACTGGTGGGGGATGGGCGTGCACTGGAGCGAGCCCCGGGACCTGTCGGGATGGGCCGCCCTGCACGTGAGCTTCCGCTCCGAGAGCCTGGGCGTCATCGAGGTCGGAATGAACGGGGCCTCGGACGACCGCCACTTCGTGCTCGCCGCCGACTACGGCTACGCGGCCGACGGGGAATGGCACTCCCTGGCGATTCCTCTGGCCGACTTCGCCGCCAAGGGGTTGGACCTCGGGGCGGTGACCTCGCCCCTGTCTCTGACTGGTCCGAAGGCGGCGGCCGGCGACTTCGTCCTCGTCGACGGCGTCTACTTCTCCGACTAGACCCGCGGGCAACGGCACGTCCAGATACCGGCACCCTCCGCGCGCGACGATGACCATGGTCCGCAGCAACCTCACCCTGGCCCTCGCGGCGGCCCTGGCGGCCTGCGGCGGCGGGTCGAAGCCGTCCGACACCGGCGGCGGCGACGCCGCCCTCGAGCTGGTCTGGTCCGACGAGTTCGAAGGGCCGGCAGGCACCCTCCCCGACCCGGAGCGCTGGCGCTTCGACGTGGGCGGCCACGGCTGGGGCAACCGCCAGCTCGAGCACAACACCGACCGCCCGGAGAACGCCGCCCTCGACGGCGAGGGCCGCCTGGCCATCGTCGCCCGGCGGGAGAGCTTCGGCGGCAACCGCTACACCTCGGCCCGCATCAAGACCCAGGGCCTCTTCGAGGCGGCCTACGGCCGCTTCGAGGCGCGCATCCAGCTGCCGGAGGGGCAGGGGATCTGGCCGGCTTTCTGGCTTCTCGGAGCCGACATCGACTCGGCCGGGTGGCCCGCCTGCGGCGAGATCGACGTCATGGAGTTCCGCGGCCAGCATCCGGCGGTGGTGGTGGGCACCGTCCACGGGCCCGGCTATTCGGGCGGCGGGGGACTGGGCACGGAGGCCGCCATCGTCGGCGGCCTGGCGGGTCGCTTCCGCCTCTTCGCCGTGGACTGGCAGCCGGACCGGATCCGCTGGTTCGTCGACGACTTCCCGTTCCACGAGGTGACCCCCGCCGACCTGCCCCCGGGGGCCGACTGGGTCTTCGACCACCCCTTCTTCCTCATCCTCAACGTCGCCGTGGGGGGCTGGTTCGCCGGGGATCCCGACGCCTCCACCCCCTTCCCGCGGAGGATGCTCGTCGACTTCGTCCGCGTCTACCAGCGAGCCGGCGAATGAGCCCCGAGCACCACTACCAGACGGCGCCGGAGGACCGGATCCCCTTCCTCCAGAAGGTCGCCTACGGCCTCGGCGCCTTCGTCAACAACCTCCTCGCCGGGGCGATCGGCGGCATGACCATCGTCCTCAACCTGGGCCTGGGCATGAACCCCGCCCTCGTGGGCCTCCTCGGCGCCCTGCCCCGCCTGACCGACGCCCTCACCGACCCCCTCATGGGCTACATCACCGACCACACCCGGTCGCGGTGGGGGCGGCGGCGGCCCTGGATCTTCGCCGGGGCGATCGGCGCCGGCCTGCTCTTCATCCTCTTGTGGCAGTTGCCCCGCGGCCAGAGCGAGGGCTTCTACTTCGTCTACTTCCTCGTGGGCTCGCTCCTGTTCTACCTCGGGTACACCATCTTCGCCACCCCCTGGGTCGCCCTCGGGTACGAGCTGACCCCGGACTACCACGAGCGCACCCGCCTCATGGGGGTGCAGAACTTCATCGGCCAGCTGGCCTACGTGGTCACCCCGTGGTTCCTGTGGGTCATGAAGTACGAGCCCCTCTTCGACGACCTCGCCGCCGGGGCCGCCGGCCTGTCGGTGGCGATCGGCCTGTTCACCATCGCCATCGGGGTGCTGCCGGCGATCTTCCTGCGCGAGCGCTACAAGGAGGTCGCCGCCGGCGAGGCCGACGGGGCGGGCTCGGGATTCCGCCACAACATGGTCCAGTTCTTCCAGGGCTTCCTGGCGACCCTGCGGTTCCGGCCCTTCCTCAAGCTCTGCGCCGCCACCTTCCTGGTCTTCAACGGCTTCATCCTGGTCTCCTCCTTCCAGGCCTACGTCATCATCTACTACGTGTTCTCCGGGGACCAGTCCCTGGGCGCCCAATACGCGGGCTGGTCCGGCACCCTGGCGGCGGTCTCGACCTTCGTGGTCATCTCCCTCGTCACCTGGCTGGGCACCCGCATCGGCAAGCGCCAGACCTTCTACCTGTGCATCGGCATCTCCATCGTCGGATACGGGCTGAAGTGGGTCTGCTACGACCCGGCCCATCCGCTGCTGCTGCTGCTGCCGACCCCCTTCATGGCCTTCGGCCTCGGCTGCCTCTTCACCGTCATGCCGTCGATGATCGCCGACGTCTGCGACCTCGACGAGCTGG